>JBLHXX010000005.1:0-88401 GCA_047630475.1 Celeribacter sp.
CTACATAAATGGCTTCTATAACGCCCGCAGAAAACACTCAGCACTCGGCTGGAAAAGTCCCTTGGCTTTCGAACGAAAGGCCGCATAAATGAGTAATCGGAGCGGCACGATAGCGGGACAGGTCCACCTCAAGCTTATCGCCAAACCACAGCCGCAAGTTCTGTACGCGCTCATAAGAATAGGTATCAGTTTCAGGATCCCACGCCAAAGATGTCGCCGCTTGAAAAATGCCTTCGCGCGATTGCAGCCCCTCAACGGCGCGCGCATAAATAAATCTTAAATACACGTGGTCAAAACCTCAAAATATAAAGCCAAGCGCGCCTTGTCACACGTCTAATGGCGCGAACAGATCGATCCGGTACCCATCGGCATCGGCCACAGTGGCATAGCGCTGACCCCAAAAGGCATCCCAAGGCGCGGTCAAAACCGCAAACCCCGCCGCACCTATTTGGGCCGCATAGGCATCCACCTCGGCGGGGCTGTCACAGAGCATCGCAAAAATAGAATGGTTCGGCGCCCGCGGCGCTTCGCCTGTGAGCTTTTTCATCAAAGCCGCACTGTCGATCATCAAACGCGGCTCGCCCGCACGGCGCACCGGCTCGACATGATCATCGCTTTCAAAGCCACCGTCAAATTCAAAGCCCAGCAAAGTGTAGAACGCTTTGGCGCGATCCATGTTTTCCGCACTGACAGCCACGGCATCTAGAATTGGTTTTGGCATAATTTTCTCCATTTTCGGCACCAGAATGCCCGCAATCGTCCAAAGCACGCAAGCCCACCTTGCCGTGATTCGCGACCTGCTTTATGGAAGAGGCAACAGACGGGCAAAAGGCAGCGGATTTATGCGTATTCTCATCACCAATGACGACGGCATCAACGCGCCGGGACTTGTGACGTTGGAAGCCATCGCCCGCGACGTCGCGGGCCCTGATGGTGAGGTCTGGGTCGTGGCCCCTGCGTTTGAACAATCAGGTGTTGCTCACTGCATTTCTTATGCCCATCCCACGATGATTTCCGAGCTGTCCCCACGCCGTTGGGCCGCCGAAGGATCGCCCGCCGACTGCGTGTTGGCCGCGCTGCATGACGTGATGCCCGAGCGTCCTGACTTGGTGCTGTCCGGTGTAAACCGTGGCAACAACGCGGGTGAAAATGCAATGTATTCGGGCACCATTGGCGGCGCGATGGAAGCCGCATTACAAGGTGTCAAAGCCATCGCCATGAGCCAGTTTTTCGGCGCTGGCAACAAAGATTTGGACGACCCGTTTGAAAGCGCGGCAACGCATGGTACCGCCGTGGTGCGCACGCTTTTGGACAAAGCGCCATGGGGTGGCGAAGAGTATAACCTGTTTTACAACGTCAATTTCCCACCGATTTCGGCGGATGAAACGGGTGACATCGCGGTGACGCGCCAAGGCCGCCGCCAAGGATCTGGTTTCGCGGTGGAATCTCAAATTTCCCCATCAGGGCGGCGTTTTTTATGGGTCACGGGATCAAAACAAAACGTGGATACAGGCGCAGGCACAGATGTTTCGGCCAACTTGGCGGGGGGCATTTCGGTCACGCCCATGCGCGCGGATTTGACGGCCCATGACACATTGGCCTACATCGAGGCGGCTCTTAAATGACCAACACCGCTGAACGCAAAATGCAATTTCTCTACACGCTGCGGTCCAAAGGCGTCACGGACAGTCGGACTTTGTCTGCGATGGAAAAAATCGACCGCGGGGCCTTTGTGCGCGGGTTGTTTGCCGAGCGCGCTTATGAAGACATGCCTTTACCGATTGCCTGTGGTCAGACCATTTCGCAGCCCTCCGTTGTGGGCTTGATGACCCAAGCGTTGAACGTGCAACCACGCGACAAAGTTTTGGAGGTGGGCACGGGTTCTGGCTATCAAGCCGCCGTGCTCAGCCAGTTGGCGCGGCGTGTCTATTCCGTCGATCGCTTTTCGCGTTTGGTGCGTGAGGCCCAAGAGGTGTTCGATACGCTTGGCATCGTCAATATCACGACGTTTTCCGCCGACGGAAGCCACGGTTTGCCAGACCAAGCCCCCTTTGATCGCATCATCGTGACTGCCGCCGCCGAAGACCCGCCGGGCCCCCTCTTGGCGCAGCTGCGTGTTGGCGGTATCATGGTCGTGCCTGTGGGCCAGTCGGACACAGTGCAAAGCCTGATCAAAGTCACGCGTCTGGACAAAGGTTTTGATTACGAAGAACTGCGCGCCGTGCGTTTCGTGCCCCTTCTTGAGGGCATAGGTCAAGAGTAACCGCCCATGTTGGGCCAATTTTCGGGGGTCGCCCCCCACCGGGCAATGACCCGAAAATTTGAGGATCGAGCTATGACATTTATCCCTTTGGCACCTGCCCGCCCCCGACTGCACCGTTTGGTGATGTGTGGCTGTGCGGCACTTGCTCTCACGGCCTGCGACAAACCGTTGGACTTTGATTTGCGTGGATTGACGGATGGGTTTTCAACCGCGCCCGCAGCCCTTGAGGCCAAAACAGCGGCCAAACCAAAACCCGATGACAATGGCGTCATTTCTTATCCGAATTACCAAGTTGCTGTGGCACGCAAAGGCGACACCATCGACACGCTGGCCAATCGTATTGGATTGTCGCCAGCCGAGCTTGCAAAATACAACGGCATCCCTGACGGCGTTGAGTTGCGCAGCGGCGAAGTCATCGCCCTGCCCCGCCGCATCGGTACATCCACAGCAGTCACAACACCAACAGGCACGATTGCCTCAGGTGAACGCATTGATGTGAGTTCTTTGGCCAACGAAGTGCTGTCCGAGACGCCGCTCGATGCGCCTGCGACGACGACCACCACACCAAAACCTAGCAGCCCAAGCATATCCACCGAACCTGTGCGCCACCAAGTACAACGCGGCGAAACAGCCTATTCCATCGCGCGCAAATACGGAGTGTCAGTGCGCGCCCTGTCTGATTGGAACGGGCTTGGATCTGATTTGGCCGTGCAAGAAGGCCGCTATGTGTTGATCCCGGTCAAGACGTCGCAAACACCCGCGTCAGAGCCTGTGGCAAGCACGCCTGCGCCCGGTGTAGGTACCGCAACACCGACACCACCGTCGGCAGCCAATCCACTGCCCGACCCCAAAGAGGCCCCCGCCGAGCCGGTCAAACCCAGCACGCCCGCGCCCAACCTAGGGTCTACACAAACATCCAGCTCTGAGATGGTCAAACCTGTGTCCGGTCCTATCATTCGCGATTATGACAAAACGAAATCAAAGTTCGTCTTGTTTTCAGCCCCGTCTGGCACAACCGTAAAAGCGGCCAAAGCAGGCACGGTGAAACTGGTCTCCACCAATGCAGATGGCGTGCAGATCATGGTCATCGACCACGGAAACGGATTGCAAACGGCCTATAGTTTTATCAATTCTTTATCGGTGAAAAAAGGCGATAAGGTTTCAAAAGGTCAAAGCATCGCCAAGGTGACAGCCAATGAATTCAACGCCTTGCAGTTCATGGTCTTCAAAGGCACGCAAACGGTTGATCCGTCACCTTACTTGAACTGACGCTGAATATACGCACATAAAAAGCCGCTCCAATGGGGCGGCTTTTTTTTCGCAACTCAGCCTTATGGATCAAGACAACGCCACACCTCTGCGTCCCGCCAGATCAACAAAATACTGCCATGCCACACGGCCAGAGCGTGATCCTCGCGTGGCTTGCCATTCGATCCCCTCGGCTCGCAGGGTGTCGTCGTCAATCTCAACAGAGTGCGCGGTGCAATAGCCGCGGATCATTTCCAAATAGTCGTCTTGACTGCAGGGGTGGAACCCAAGCCACAGACCAAAACGATCAGACAGAGACACTTTTTCCTCAACCGCCTCAGACGGGTTGATGCCCGACGAGCGCTCATTTTCAATCATATCGCGGGGCATCAAATGACGGCGATTAGAGGTGGCATAGAACAACACGTTTTCGGGCCGCCCCTCGATCCCACCATCCAAAACCGCCTTGAGCGATTTGTAATGTTCATCATCATGGCCAAAAGACAGATCATCGCAGAACAGCACAAAGCGGTGCTGAGACGTCCGCAAGTGATCGAGTAAGCGGCTGACCGTTGGCAGGTCTTCGCGTTGCAATTCAACCACTTTCAACGCATGCCCCTCGGCACATACCGCGGCATGCACGGCTTTTACCAAAGATGATTTACCCATCCCACGCGCGCCCCACAAAAGCGCATTGTTGGCGGGCAACCCACGGGCAAATTGCAACGTGTTGGCTTGCAAGGTATCGCGCGACCGATTGATGCCAACCAACAGGGACAGATCCACACGCGACACCCGCATGACAGGTTCCAACCGGTCCGGCCCCGTGTGCCATACGAAAGCATCAGCCGCGTTGAAATCAGGGGCAACTTGCGGTGCGGGCGCCATGCGTTCCAAGGCGTCCGCGATACGTTTCAATGTCTTACTGGCCATATCCAACCCTTACTTATCGTCATCATCGAAGTCGCCGTACAGCTCTTCGTCGTCGTCCAAGATACCTGCGGCACGTAATTCTTCTGTGCGTTTTTTCTCGACCTGGGCGACGAGGAAAATCGAAATTTCATACAGACCATAGACGACCACAAACAAAATCAACTGCGTGGTCACATCTGGCGGCGTCACCAAAGCGGCGACCAGCAAAATGCCCACAACGGCGTATTTACGGGTGGAGCGCAACCCGTGCGCCGTGGCCAATCCCGCTTTGCCCATCAGGGTCAAAAGCACAGGCAATTGGAAACACAGACCAAAGGCCACGATCATTTTCAACGTGATATCTAAGGTCTCGTTCACCTTGCCGTTGAACACGATATCGATGCCAGAGTCGTTTGCGGCCACAGCCGCATCCCCGCCAGAGGCCACGAGCGCGGCCATAAATGAAGGCAAATCCGCAAAGCCAAGGAAAAACGCCATAGCCAGCGGCACAACGATGTAATGCGCGAAGGCAGCGCCCAGCAAAAACAACGCAGGTGAGGCGATCAAAAACGGCAAAAAAGCATTCTTTTCATTACGGTACAGACCAGGCGCTATAAAGCGCCACAGCTGATGCCCAATCACGGGGAAGGACAACATCAACCCGCCCACCATAGAAATACGGATCAGAGTAAAGAAATATTCTTGCGGCGCAGTGTATTGCATCACAGGGTTTGGATTGCCCAAAGAGCGCATGGTTTTCTCGATCGGCATGAGCAAGAAATCCAAAATCATGCCGCCAAAAGCAAAGCAAATCACCATGCCGACAAAAAAGGCCAAAACGGCACGAATAAGCCGCGTGCGCAGTTCTGCCAAATGTTCAATCAACGGCGCAGAGCTTTCTTCGACGTCATCGAGGGGCGTGTCTGTTTGGCTCATGCGTCGCCTTCTTTCTTAGTCTTCGGTGCCGATGTCTTTGCAGGGGGTGTTTTGGGGGCTGCTGGCTTTTTCACAGCGGGTTTTCGTGCTGTCGTCTTGGCTGTCGTTTTCGCCGCGGGCTTTTTAGCGGCAGGTTTCTTGGCAGCAGGCTTTTTAGCAGTCGCTTTTTTGGTGGTGGTTTTTTTAACGGCAGGTTTGGCGACAGGTTTGACCATGTCACTTGCCGCCTCAACATTCGCCTCAGCCGTCTTGCGTTGGGTTGCTTTTGCCGCTGCCGCGTCATTGATTTTTTGGGCCAAAGCCACGCGATCTTCGGTCATCTCGGCTGTGGGCGGCGTTTTTGTGTTGTCCGTTTTCATCGGATCCCAATTTTCGAAATCCGTGGCCGCGTCTTTCAACGTGTCCAAGCCAAATTTCTTGGGGTTTGCGGCGGCATTTAGACTGTTTTTGATGTCATTCATGCCCACCTCATCGGCGGCATTGTCCATCGCACGCGAAAATTCGCGCCCCATGGCTTTGATTTTGGCGGTGAACCGACCAAGGGTGCGAAACATCCCCGGCAGATCTTTTGGCCCCACAACAATAAGAGCCACGATCCCGATGATCAGGAGTTCGGACATACCGATGTCAAACATGTGGAGCCGCCTTTCAATGCGTCACGAAACAGGTGGGGCGATCTGGCAAACCAGTTTCGCCCTTAAATCCAGCCCGAATGGGTTTAGACTTTGTCTTTTTCAGTGTCTTCTGTGACGTCTTTGGCAACCTCTGCGGCGTCGTCTTCGATCTCTTTGGTGCCGTCAGACACGCCTTTTTTGAACGCCGTGATGCCCTTGCCCACTTCGCCCATCAGGCCAGAAACTTTGCCACGTCCGAAAAGAACCAAAACCACGACAGCGATCAGCAAAAGGCCCGGAATACCGATATTGTTAAGCATAGTGTTTCTCCTGTTCGCGGACTGTAACTGCCCGCCTAAAAATTCATCTCCCTTAGGATTAGCGAAGATTTTGGCGAGGAAAAGCACCAAATTTGCAAAAACAGCCCAATGCACAACATTGGCGCGTCAGCGTAGCCTAGATTTTCTCTACTGACAGGTTTATGTCAGTTGGAAAGGCGCAGAAATCAGGTCTAACATCGAATCGGAGACCACGATGAAAAACATTCAAATAATTGAAACTGTTACCTTTCGCGCCAACACAGACAGCACCCCAAAAGCGATTACCACCGCATCCGACGGCCTCATGCCCTTTTTGGCACGCCAAAAAGGGTTTATCTCGCGGCGCCTATCTCTTGGCGCGGATGGCATCTGGCTTGACCACGTGCATTGGGCCGACATGGACAGCGCACAGGCCGCAAGCCAAGCGATTATGTCCGCACCCGAAGCGGGGGCGTTCATGTCCTTGATCGATATGCAAACCGTGACCATGCGCCATGACACTTTGATGCGCCAGCAGGCGGGATAATCTATGGCAGGCGGTCGCAAACAAACCGGAATACGGCGCAGTGACCGCCTGTTTGATATCATTCAAATCATGCGCGATGGTGCACTGCACACAGCGCGTGATTTGGCCGATCATTTAGAGGTCTCAGAACGCACGATTTGGCGCGATATGGCCACGTTGCGCGCCTCTGGTGTGCCCGTTGAGGGCGAGCGCGGTGTGGGGTACATGGTCACAGCCCCAATCACCCTGCCCCCGATGAACCTGACCATGAATGAGTTGGAAGCCCTGCATTTGGCGGTTGCCATTTTGGGCGAGGCCACGGATCCAGAGTTATCGAAATCGGCACAAAGCCTAGCCGCAAAAATCGATGCTGTGCTGCCTGAAAACGCTGGCCCACCGAGCACAGGATGGGGCTTTGCCGTCTATCCCTTTGCCGATGCGGCCGCTGGGTTCAAACACATGCCGCTGTTGCGCGATGCTGTGCGTGAGAAAAAGCTGATCCGCATGACCTATTTGTCATTGGATGAGCAACTGAGCACCCGCATGATCCGTCCGCTGCAACTCGAATATTGGGGGCGCGTTTGGACGATGACCGCATGGTGTGAGCTGCGCGGGGATTTTCGGGTGTTTCGGGTGGACCGGATTGAAAGCTTGATCGACACAGGTGCGCGTTTCAAAGATGAGGTCGGCAAGACCTTGTCCGATTATCTGGCACAGCTGGCGACTGAAAAACCTAAAACCGACGTTTAGGTCACAGGAAACACAAAACACCGTTCACGGCGCAGCATCAACCACAGAGGCGTGCCAACTTTTGGCAAGAACACAGATGGCACTGTGGCACGCAAAATCGATCCGTCAAAATCCATGCGAAATTCGACCAAACTTTCACGCCCCATAAACCGGGCGCGCTCCACGATGCCGCGCGCAGGCGTGCCGTCTTGGGGGGTCGGATTGGGGCCGCGTCCGGCGCGATCAAAATCAATACGCAAATGTTGAGGCCGGATCACAATTTCAACGGGCGTGCCGTCAGCATGCCCGGGGCACAGGAACTCACCAAAAGCGGTGGACACCAAAGCGCCTTTAACCTTTCCCCCTATCACATTGATATCACTAAAAAAGGCAGCGGATTTTTTATCGACAGGTGCGTTGTAAATATTGTAGGGCGCGCCTTGTTGAACGATCTTGCCGTCGCGCATCAACGCAATTTCATCAGCCATGCGCATGGCTTCGTCGGGTTCGTGGGTCACCAAAAGCACGGCGGTGCCTTCGGCTTTGAGCACTTCTAAAGTGCTGTCGCGAATTTCGTCTTTGAGGCGCTCATCAAGACCCGAGAATGGCTCATCCATCAACATCACAGACGGGCGCGGCGCAAGGGCGCGGGCCAGCGCCACGCGTTGCTGTTCGCCGCCCGAAAGTTCATGCGGAAACTTTTTGAGCGCGCTCAACAACCCAACCTTTTCCAGCAGTTCCGCGACACGGGCACGTTTTTCAGCCTTGCTGCCCTTGAGGCCAAAGGCCACATTGGCCGCCACCGACAAATGCGGAAACAGTGCAAAATCTTGGAACATCAGCCCGATTGAGCGGCCTTCGGGCGGCACACGGTGCAGCGTGTCACAGACCAACGCCCCATCGACGTAAATCTCGCCTGAATCCTGCATATCGACGCCCGCAATCATCCGCAGCGTTGTGGATTTTCCGCACCCAGACGGACCCAAAAGGCAAGTCACCTGCCCCGGCATCACTTTGAGCGACACATCACTGACCACTTCGCGGCCTTGAAATGTGCGGCGCAAATTGCGAATTTCAAGGCGCGGATGCACGGTGGATGTGTGTGTAGGGGATTGGGCGTTCACAGGATGTATCCGACAAAAACTCTAAGGCTGGCTCGTCCTAACAGTCCGCGCCCGCCTTAGCAACTGTTTGACAGTTAGCAGCACGGCATCACGTCACCATTTGCGTCTGTGAACGGGCTTGTGCCATCGCAGCCTGCAAAAATGCCGTAATGGGTTTCAAAAGAGCCGATGAAATCGAAATGCGGCGCAAACCGTGTGTCATGCAGCATTTTCCATGTGTTGCCGCAGACGGGGAACACTTTGCCCGTGTTTATTTCATGCCCGCCATCAAGCACGAAAACATGAGGGGCGTGCGGCACTGTGCCTTTGTAAATCACCGCTTGGCCGTAGTCTTCGCACGCGGGGTCCAGATCAAGTTTGAACAACCGATATGTGGCAGAGGTGAAGTTGATAGGAGAAATTTTATCTTCCAAGGCTTTGTTTTCAATCGTCAAAGGACGATGATTGACCAAACGCGGATCCCCAAACCCAGCCCCGCGCGCCATATATTCAAAGTCGTTCCAATACAGCGCCCCAGACAGACATTCGCCGTAGAGCACTGGATCGGCACGCAGTACATCCGGTACACGACGATCCGCATAAACGTCAGAGAAATACATCTCGCCACCAGTTTTCAATAGCCGGTGCGCTTGGCGCAACACGGCGTCTTTATCCATCGCGAGGTTCAAAACACAATTGGACACGATGATGTCAAAAGAGCCGTCTTCAAATGGCAGCTTGTCCAACTCTTCGATAAATCCGTGATGGAATTCGACATTGGACTGGGTAAAACCGAACTCTTTCGCGTGATACTCTTGATGCGCACGCGCCACCTCGAGCTGTTCCTCAGTCATATCAACGCCCACGACCAAACCGGTCTCGCCCACCATTTGCGACAGGGCATAAACATCACGCCCTGCGCCACTGCCAAGATCCAAAATGCGCATCCCAGTCAGCGCAAGCGGCGCGATCAAACCGCAACCATAGTAGCGCATAAGCACCTCGTCATGGAGGCGCGACAACACCGCTTTGACGTGATCGGGCATCTCATCGGGGGTACAACAGGCGTTGGTTTGCAAATCAGCACTGCCGGTGAGGGTCTTGCCGTAATAGTCTTGCACATCTGCGTGGCTCATCGCGCACTCCTATGAATTGAGGGGTCCACCGACTGTCGCGATCTGCACGCAAAAGCGCAAGGCACGCCGCCCTAAGGGACTGTTGCCTCACGCAGATTTGACCAAAGGACAGGGGCGCGTGATCCGCCCCGCTCTATTGAGCTACATCGTCGAAACCGTCGCGCCGCCATCCAGCAACACGTTTTGCCCAACCATAAACCCGGCATGCTGTGAACACATAAAGGCGCACATCGCACCGAATTCGGCAGCCGTGCCATAGCGGCCAGCAGGAATAGAGGCGCATTTTTCCGCGCGAATATCATCAAAGCTTTTGCCCGTTGTCTGGGACGCAGTGGTGTCGAGCGAAATCATCCGGTCTGTGTCATGCAGACCCGGCAACAGGTTGTTGATGGTCACGCCGCTGCCCGCCACTTGACGCGAGGTGCCAGCCACATAGCCCGTCAACCCTGTGCGCGCCGCATTGGACAGACCCAAAACAGGAATGGGGGATTTCACGGACACAGAGGTGATGTTCACCACGCGCCCCCACCCACGGTCCATCATCGACGGCACCAAGGCTTTGATCAAGGCAATCGGGGTCAACATATTGGCGTCAAGTGCTGCGATAAAATCGTCACGATCCCAGTCGGTCCACAAGCCGGGGGGCGGCCCGCCTGCGTTGGTCACAAGAATGTCAATTTGACCAGCGCCCTCAAGAACCTTTGTGCGCCCAGCCTCAGAGGTGACATCCGCAGCAATCGTTTCGACGTTAACCTTATACTTGGCGCGAATTTCGGCAGCTGTCGCCTCAAGCGCCTCAGCGCCACGCGCGTTCAGCACCAAATTCACACCAGCCTCAGCCAAAGCCATGGCACAGCCACGCCCCAACCCTTTTGAGGACGCGCATACCAAAGCACGTTTTCCACTAATCCCGAGATCCATCACGTATCCTCCTGCTGAATCGAACATTTTCCGATGCCCACATGTATTGCGCGTGAAAGGTGACGTCATTGCCAGAAACGCGCAAGTGCTCTGTGCGCAAAACTCTGATGCCCCAAGGTCTACAGCGCGCCCTATTTGGCAAGCCAAGCACCTGAGCACAGCACTCATACAGGTGCCGTATAAGCATAATTAAGGGCAAAACGATTATTGAGCGGTTCGCAATCAAGGCAGTAAATTCAATCAAAACACCGAAATTGTCCCCCATCTCGCCAAACTCCCGCCATTGTCACTGCCCAAGCTGAACGGGAACGATCGTTGGTAAAGGTCTCATTATGAACTGTTGTGTAACTGTATACAAACGCACCTTTTTCTGGCATATATAAAATTCTGGCATATATAAAAATATGTGACCGCAAGTTTTACCAATGATTGCGATTCTTTTTGGCGAAAAGGGATCACAAACATGCAAAATAGTTGCTTAAGCACACAAGCTGCAAAAGAATGATCAAAACCATGTCCAATACGCCATCTCAAATCAGCCTCAGCACAGGGGCAGTGCCAACTCAAATTCTGCCCGCATATCGCGCAGGTTCATTTCGTGTGTCCAACGGTGCGAACTTTGGCGATCCCATTTCTTATGCTGATGACATTGAACTGGCAGATATTTACCAACTTGAAACTGGGGCTGAACGTGCACATTTGGCCGTGGCGACCCATGACAACGCCATCACCATTGCAGACGGTTCTGAGTGGGGCAAAATCGGTGCGGCAGTTCACCTTGATTGCGTCGTGACATTGATGGCCCCTGATGGATCAATCGTCGAGGTTTTGATCCTCATCGAACTTGATGACGCCGGGCTGATCGAAGACATGTATATGCTGCCGTTGGCGGCATTGTATGAAAAACAAGACTACGCCGCCGTGACGCTGGACCGTGAAAATGCGCGGACCCGTTTGGCCGAAATGGCTTGTGTTTCCTTCACCCGCAGCACCCGCATCACCCTAGCGAATGGCATGCAAGAACCGATCGAAAACTTATCGATTGGCGATCGCATTTTGACCCGTGACAATGGTCCACGTGAAATTCGCTGGATTGGTCATCAAACGGTGCGCGCCACAGGATCCTTCGCCCCCATCATCATCAAAAAAGGTGTGCTGAACAACGAAAACGACCTGACCGTTAGCCCCAATCACCGCATTTTTATCTACCAACGCAAAGACCGTGTGCATGCGGGACGCGCAGAGGTACTGGTCAAGGCCAAGCTGTTGGTCAACGACGTCACTGTTGTGCAATCTGGTGGTGGGTTTGTTGAATATTACCAACTTTTGTTCGACAATCACGAGATCATTTACGCCGAAGGCATCGCAGCTGAAAGCATGTTTGTTGACATGCAGATCAAGCCCTATTTGCCTGCCGATGTCCAAGAACGCATGTCAAATGTCACTGATTTTCATGAACAAAACCGCGCCTATGAAATTGCTGATGGCTCTCTTGCACCCGAAGATGCCGCCAACCTGTTGCGGGCAGCCTCTGCGTCATAAACGCGGCAACTGACATACCGCCAACGTTACAAGTTGGCCCTGTTTAATCGCTCCTTGATCCATGCGTTTTGATTGTTGAATCCACGAACAGCGCCCCTAGAAACACAGTAAAGTACCATGTGGTATAACGACGTGAGAGAGCAAATGTTGTAAGAGCGTCTTCGCAGTTGCCCGCCTGCCCGTGCAGCGCTATAGACAGCCCATGTCAAACGCCACACATACCGCCCTTGATCTGCCCGATGAAATTGCTCGTCGGCGCACTTTTGCGATCATTTCGCACCCCGATGCGGGTAAAACCACGCTGACTGAGAAATTCCTGCTGTATGGCGGGGCGATTCAGATGGCGGGTCAAGTGCGCGCCAAAGGCGAAGCACGCCGCACGCGCTCTGACTTTATGCAGATGGAAAAAGACCGCGGCATTTCTGTTTCGGCCTCGGCCATGTCGTTTGATTTTGGCCAGTACCGCTTCAATTTGGTCGATACCCCCGGTCACTCGGATTTTTCCGAAGACACGTACCGCACACTGACCGCGGTGGATGCCGCGATCATGGTGATCGATGGTGCCAAAGGTGTTGAAAGCCAAACGCAAAAGCTGTTCGAAGTCTGCCGAATGCGCGATCTTCCGATTTTGACATTCTGTAACAAGATGGACCGTGAAAGCCGCGATACATTTGAAATTATTGACGAAATACAAGAAAACTTGGCGATTGATGTGACGCCAGCCTCTTGGCCCATTGGCGTGGGGCGCGATTTTGTTGGCTGTTATGACATCTTGAATGATCGCCTAGAATTGATGGATCGCGCGGATCGAAACAAGATCGCCGAGAGCGTTCAAATCGATGGGCTGGATGATCCCAAATTGGCCGAACATGTGCCTTCGGACTTGTTGGAGCAGCTCAAAGAAGAATTGGAGATGGCGCGCGAACTTTTGCCCACCTTTGACCGCGACGCCTTTTTAGAAGGCTCAATGACCCCGATCTGGTTTGGCTCGGCGATCAATTCCTTTGGCGTCAAAGAATTGATGGACGGCATGGGCAACTACGGCCCTGTGCCCCAAGTGCAAACGGCGCAGCCCCGTTCCATTTCCCCCGACGAGAAAAAAGTCATGGGATTTGTGTTCAAAGTACAAGCCAACATGGACCCCAAACACCGCGACCGCGTGGCCTTTGTGCGCTTGGCCTCGGGGCACTTCAAACGCGGCATGAAGTTGACCCATGTGCGGTCGAAAAAACCGATGGCGATTTCGAACCCCGTGCTGTTTTTGGCCTCGGATCGAGAATTGGCCGAAGAAGCCTGGGCCGGCGATATCATCGGCATTCCGAACCACGGCCAGCTGCGCATCGGCGACACCTTGACCGAGGGCGAAGACATCCGCGTCACTGGCATCCCGTCTTTTGCCCCAGAGTTGTTGCAATCGGTGCGCGCGGGCGATCCGATGAAATCCAAACACTTGGAAAAAGCATTGATGCAGTTCGCCGAAGAAGGTGCTGCCAAAGTGTTCAAACCCTCAATTGGCTCTGGCTTTATCGTGGGCGTCGTGGGCGCATTGCAGTTCGAGGTTTTGGCCTCGCGCATCGAAATGGAATACGGGCTGCCGGTACGGTTTGACCAATCGCAGTTCACATCCGCGCGCTGGGTCACAGGCCCCAAAGACAAAGTGGACGCCTTTGTCAGCCAGAACCAACAACATATTTCGTATGATCACAACGGCGACATTGTCTACATGACACGCCTGCAATGGGACATCGATCGGATTGAACGCGACCACCCCGATTTGACCCTGTCATCGACACGTGAATTGATGGTGTAAATCTGGCCACTTGGCCCGGAATCGGGCAAAGACCCGCGCATATTTTGCCGCGGGTCTTTTTACACTAGACCCATACACAAATTTGCGATTCAAATAGCGAAAATCTATGAAACCATTGTGAAAGGTCTCTCGATGCGTCTTGTTCCTCTGTCTGTTTTCTCTGCTGTTTTTGGCGCGACAACCACTATGGCCTTGCCGACATTGGCACAGACTGACGTCTGGGCTTTGCTGGGCGAAGTGGAAATCGACGAGATCGTCACCGACACAAGCTATGAGGTCAAAAAGACCTTTCCAAAGCAACTTGATGACGGCATTCAAGAGCTCACAATCACGGGTTATGCGATGCCTTTGACGCCAGGATCAGTCATTCGCGAACTGCTTTTGGTCTCTGACATGGGCACCTGCCCGTTTTGCGGCAGTGGCGACCACGGCACATCATTGAAAGTCACATTGGCCGAGCCGTTGAGCGACTTTGAAGACGGCGCACGCATCACGCTGAAAGGCGCTCTTACGGCTGTACGCGACACAACCACATGGCAAAGTGCTGTCTTGGAAAATGCCATCTTGGTTGATCTATAAGCGGTCAAGGCCTTGAGGTGCGGCACTGACCTGCAACGCGCAGCGCCACGTTTACACCGCTCACCAGTGTTGAATTGACCTTTACGCCATATCAGAGTATGCACTGGCTCCATTAGGGACCCCGAAGCGCGGGGTGGCCACATGGCCGGTGACCTCGATTGACGCCGCGGGCTTTGATATGTCCGTGAGAACACGGATATACATGATAAAATTCACTGATCTAAACCTTGATAAAAAGGTTCTTAAGGCCATCGACGATGCTGGCTACACAGAACCCACACCGATTCAGGCAGGGGCGATTCCCCCCGCCCTTGAGGGCAAAGACGTTTTGGGAATCGCGCAAACCGGCACGGGCAAAACCGCCTCGTTCACATTGCCGATGATCACACGCCTTGCACGAGGACGCGCGCGGGCGCGTATGCCCCGCTCTTTGGTGCTGTGCCCCACACGCGAATTGGCCGCTCAGGTTGCTGAAAATTTTGACACCTACACCAAGTATCACAAGCTGACCAAAGCCTTGTTGATCGGTGGCGTGTCGTTCAAAGAACAAGACCGTTTGATCGACAAAGGCGTCGATGTTTTGATTGCCACACCAGGCCGTTTGCTCGACCATTTTGAACGTGGCAAACTGATTTTGACCGATGTTAAAATCATGGTTGTGGACGAAGCGGACCGGATGCTCGACATGGGGTTTATCCCAGACATCGAACGCATCTTTGGATTGACGCCATTCACGCGCCAAACGTTGTTTTTCTCGGCCACGATGGCGCCTGAAATCGAGCGGATCACCAACACATTCCTGTCTGCCCCAGCGCGCATCGAAATCGCGCGTCAGGCGTCAGCGTCTGAGCGCATTGAACAGCACGTTGTGATGATCAAAGGATCGCGCCGTGATCGTACGGCCACAGAGAAACGCAAACTGCTTCGCGCCTTGATCGAACAAGAGGGCGAAACACTTGATAACGCGATCATCTTTTGCAACCGCAAAACCGATGTTGATATCGTTGCCAAGTCTTTGAAAAAATACGGCTTTGACACTGCGCCTATTCACGGTGATTTGGATCAATCGCAACGCAATGCCACGCTTGAGCGGTTCCGCAATGGCGAGATCAAAATCCTTGTGGCCTCAGATGTGGCCGCGCGCGGACTTGATGTGCCATCCGTGACGCATGTGTTTAACTTTGACGTTCCGGGCCACCCAGAAGATTACGTGCACCGTATTGGGCGCACAGGTCGTGCGGGCCGTGACGGCAAAGCGATCATGTTGTGTGAGCCGCGTGATGAGAAAAACTTTGAAGATGTTGAACGCCTTTTGGGCAATGCGATCCCGCGTCTCGACAATCCTTTTGGCAACCCTGTCGCCGATGAGGCTAAACCTGCCAGCGACGCGCCTGTAAAACCCAAGGATGTGAAAGCGGATGAGGCCCCGAAAGCCTCTGAGGCAGCAACAGATGATGCGCCAGTCGATAAACCGAAACGCACACGCACGCGGTCTCGCCGCAAGCCTGCTGCGGATAAAGCTGCTGTTGAAACGGCTGCTGTTGAAACACCTGAAGCAGCAACAACGACACCTGATGCTGTCGCTGCGGCCCCTGCCCCAGTGGTAGCAGCGTCAACCGAGACGCAAGATCGGTCTACTAACAACACAGCTCATGGCAATCGCGGTGGTCGTTCAAATGACCGCACCAACAACGATCGCAATACCAACAATGATCGCTCAAACGATCGTGACAACAATCGGGGCAATAGCCGCGGTCGTGGGCGCTATGGTCGTG
Source organism: Celeribacter sp. (assembly GCA_047630475.1). Classification (GTDB taxonomy): domain Bacteria; phylum Pseudomonadota; class Alphaproteobacteria; order Rhodobacterales; family Rhodobacteraceae; genus Celeribacter. The sequence continues at coordinate 16,394 of JBLHXX010000005.1, forward strand.
AAGAGAAGAACACGATTGTTGGTCTTGGCGATCACTTGCCAACCTTTATCGCGTTGAGCTTTGAAGATCGTTTCACCAGTTAAGCTGGCCACCAAAATTCGAACTGATAAACCCCGTGCTTTTGGCGCGGGGTTTTCTTTTGGTCCCCAAAACAGGATCAAGGTAAAATCCCGAACATGGAAAAGGGCTGACAGATGTCTCTGTCAGCCCTTGAGTGTTCTTTTCGCTATGACGTGATCGAAATCAGTTCGACAGGCGCGAAATCACCACTTGGACCTCGGGCTTTTTGCCGATTTCTTGCTGTGTTGAGCGACGGATGATGCGGCGCATTTCTTCTTCGAGCTTGTCATCATCAGACAGAGTTTTCTTGCTGGCGCGCATAAGGAACTGGTTCAGATCCTCTTCGAGCACATCCACAAGCGAAGCTTTCGAACGGCCAGTTTCGGGCAGACCTTTGATTTCGCACCAACATTCGCCCAAAGGCGCATTGTCTTCGATGATCACAGTCGACACGACCATGCCGTTCAATGCCATACGAATACGGTCACGCACAACGCCGTCCATAGCGCCAATTTGAACAGAGCCATCCAAATAGGTGCGGCCAGTTTCAACGAATTCGACCACTTTCACTTTGCCGCCGGCAAGGTTCACACCCGTGCCGTTTGGCGCGATGATCGACTTATAACCGTTCTCTTCGGCCAATTTGGCATGAGCGCGCAAGTGACGGTGTTCGCCGTGCATCGGGATAACCAAGTTCGGCTTCACGACCTTATGCACATGGGCAATATCGGGCCGGTTCGCGTGACCCGACACGTGGTACAAGCCATCGGAATCCGTAACCACATCCACGCCCATTTCAGAGAATGCGTTGACGATACGGCTGACAGAATTCTCGTTGCCGGGAATGGTTTTGGACGAAAAGATAACCGTGTCGCCCTCGGCCAATTTCATGCCAAGATATTTACCGCGTGACAGCTGTGCCGTGGCGGCGCGACGTTCGCCTTGGGATCCTGTGGTCAACAGCAACAGGTTTTCGCGCGGCACTTCAAAGGCTTTGTCAGGCGACAAAGTTGGCGGGAAATCCGTGATGATGCCGGTCTCAATGCCAGCTGTGATCATACGGCGCATCGCGCGCCCCATGAGCACCACAGAGCGCCCTGCCTTGGTGCCCGCGTCCGCCAGTGTTTTCACACGGGCAACGTTTGATGCGAAAGTGGTCGCGGCGACAAGACCGGGAAGGTCTTTCATCAACTGTGTGAGCGGCTCGACAACTTCGATCTCTGAACGGCCTGCATTGGGGCTGAACACGTTGGTGGAATCACACACAAGTGCGATCACGCCATCTTTGGACACATCCGCCCACAGATCGTCGTCAAAGGCTTCGCCCACAAGCGGGGTGCGATCAACTTTGAAATCACCTGTGTGAATGATCCGGCCTTCTGGCGTGTCGATGACCAAAGCAGAGCTTTCAGGGATCGAGTGCGATACAGGCAAGAACCCAACATTAAACGGACCGGTTTGGGTCTGCTCGGGCCAAGCGCCAACAGTTTTGATTTGCAGCTCGTCATGGCCGTGCTCTTCGAATTTGAGGCGGGCCAAATGAGCCGTGAATTTACGCGCATAGATCGGCGCGCCAAGGCGTGGCCAAAGGTGGCCAACGGCCCCCACGTGATCTTCGTGAGCGTGGGTGATATAGATGCCATCGATGCGCTCTTTGCGCTCTTCCAGCCATGCGACGTCAGCAAAAATCAGATCGACGCCAGGGGTGCCGTCCATATCGGGGAATGTCACGCCAAGATCGACAACGATGTAGCGCTCTTTGCCCACTGGGCCGTAGCCGTAGACATAGCAGTTCATGCCGATTTCGCCAGCGCCACCAAGTGGCAGGTACAAAAGACGATTGGTGCTCATAGGGTGCCTTGGTCCTTATTATAAGTGTGGATGACCACGAGGCCATGAATTGTTAGGAATTCGTCAAATTCGTCAAAGAGCTTGTGGCCCTGATTGAACAGCGGCGCAAGCCCGCCAGTGGCAATCACCCGCATTGGGCGGCCATATTCGTCTTTGATGCGATTGCAGGTCTCACGGATCAAGCCAACATAGCCCCAAAACACGCCGGACTGCATACAGGCCACGGTGTTTGTGCCGATGACTTTGTCCGGCATGGTGACATCGACATGCGGCAATGCGGCGGCTTTGAGGTGCAAGCTTTCAAGCGATGTGTTCACACCGGGGGAAATCACCCCCCCTACATAAGCCCCATCATGCGCGACAACATCGAACGTGGTCGCAGTGCCGAAATCCACCACGATCAAATCGCCACCGAATTTGTCAAAGGCTGCAGCCGAATTGACCAAACGATCAGGGCCAACGGTTGTGCCCGCATCCACGCGCGCATCAATAGGCAAAAGACATTCGGGTTTTCCGACCACCAATGGCCTGCAATCAAAGTAACGATTGGCGAAGACCCGCAGATTGAACACCACACGCGGCACGGTGGACGAGATGATCACCTCGGTGATATCAGCGTCAATTTTTTGAAAATTCATTAAGGTCGACAGCCAAACGTAATACTGATCGGCCGTGCGTTGGGTTTCGGTCGAAGTCCGCCACGTGGCGATAAATTCGGCTCCGTCCCAAATGGAAAACACGGTGTTGGTGTTGCCAGTATCAATACAAAGAAGCATTAGAAAAAGACCTCAGCTGCGGGAATAGACAGGGTGCCGTTTGATTGACGCAGCACAAGGTTGCCCATGCTATCGACATCTTCAAACGTGCCGTGATGTTCGTCATTTGTCGTGCGCGCCCGAATAGGTTCGCCCAATTTGGCCGCACGTGCAAGCCATGCTGTGCGGATCGGTTCGAACCCATATGTGATGAACTGCGCTTCCCATTTGGCATAGTTGGGCGCGAGGATATCAAGGAAATCTTCGGGCGTGACCTGCATATTGGTCTCACCGGCTAAAGACACAGGCGCAAAGGGGCTGGGCTCGACATCTGATGTCTGTGGCGCGGCCGCAAGATTGGCCCCGATACCGATAGACAGGTGGTGTGCGCCGCGCTCCAGCAAGATACCTGCGAATTTACCGCCATTGAGCAACACATCATTGGGCCATTTCAAGGCCAGTGCATCCGCACGCCCCGTGACATCGGCTACGGTGTCAAACAGCGCAAGGGCCGCCACAAAAGAGCGTAACGCAATCTGTTGCGGGGGCTCGTTTGGAAACATCAAAAGCGTGGCTGCAAAGTTGCCGCGTGGCATGGCCCAAGCTCGCCCACGCCTACCGTGGCCTGCGGTTTGGTCCAGCGTTAAAATCCATTGTGCAAATGATGAGGAGGCCGCAACGCGCGCGGCCTCCTTCATAGTGCTGTCCGTTTGAGGCAGAACGATGCGCCCTACCCCAGCCGGCCAGATATGCGACTTAGCGGACAAGAGCCTCAGCCGCTGTCATCGCCATTGTGTCCACACCAAACAGGTTGATGATGCCAACCAGCATCACAACGCCGACCACCAAAACGGCCACATTGGCCACACCACCTTTGGGGTTGTCCAATGGCTCAACGTCACTGCCAAAGAACATGTAGTACACGATGCGCAGGTAGTAGAAAGCACCGATAACCGACGCGATCACCCCCGCAAATGCGAGCCATGTCATGTCGGCGGCAACGGCGGCTTGCAAGACAGCAAGTTTGCCAAAGAAGCCAACCATCGGCGGCACACCTGCAAGAGAGAACATCAAGAACAAAACGGCCAAGGCTTTGGTCGGGCTGACCTGCCAGTAACGATTGAGCGCCTTGATTTCAGTCACAGGTTGACCATCGCGTTCCATGGTCATGATAAACGCAAAAGTACCGATATTCATCACAACGTAAATAGCCATGTAGATCAACGCAGCTTGAACGCCGACAACAGTTCCAGAGGCGACACCGATCAAGGCAAAGCCCATGTGTGAGATCGATGAATACGCCATAAGGCGTTTGATGTCTGTTTGGCCGATCCCTGCGACCGCGCCAAGGAACATAGAAGCCACCGCGATGAGTGATACAATTTGCGACCATTCAGTAGATATCCCGCCGAACGCATCGTGCAACACGCGGGCGAACAATGCCATCGCCGCCAATTTAGGGGCTGTCGCAAAGAATGCTGTGACAGGTGTTGGCGCACCTTCATAGACGTCCGGTGTCCACATGTGAAACGGTACAGCTGAGACTTTGAACGCCATGCCCGTGATCATGAACACGAGACCAAAGAGAACACCAAGCGGCGCATCATTTTGCACAACGGACAAGATGCCCGCAAAGTTAGTTGTGCCAGCAAAACCGTATGTCAAAGACGCACCGTAGAGCAGCAAACCCGACGACAAAGAGCCAAGCACGAAATATTTGAGCCCCGCCTCAGATGAGCGTACAGAGTCGCGGCGGAAAGATGCGATGACGTAGAGTGCCAGCGACATCAATTCCAAGCCCATGTAGAGCGCCATCAAATCACCGGCAGAGACCATCACCATCATACCGATGGTGGACAGCGCGACGATGATCGGAAACTCAAATTTGAGCATGTCGTGTTTTTTCATGTAGTCTTGTGACATCACCAAAACGGTGGCCCCAGCCAGCAAAATACCGACCTTGGCAAAGCGGGCAAAGGCGTCATCCACAAACATGCCGTTGAACGCCACATTGGCCCCCGACGCACGTGAGGCGATGATCACGGCAGCCAATACAAACGCGGCCGCGGTGGTCCAAGTGATCAGGCGCGCCGTTTTATCCTTGCCCGTGTAGACCGCAAACAACAATGCGGCGAGGCTATAGACGGCCAGAAGGAACTCTGGAAGGACGATCTGAAAATCAGCTGAAGTCATGATCGCGGCTCCTTAGTGTGTTACGGCTGCGGCGACAGTTTCTGTCGGCAAAGCAGCGTTATAGTTGTGCAAGAGCGCCTCGACTGAGGGCCCGATGATATCTGTGACCAAAGACGGGTAGATACCCAAAAGCAATGTCATCGCCACAAGCGGTGCAATGATCCATTTCTCACGCGGCGTGAGGTCTTTGATGGTCTTGAGGCTTTCTTTGATCAGCTCGCCCATGACAACGCGGCGGTACAGCCACAAAGCGTAAGCGGCAGACAAGATCACGCCAGTTGTGGCGATCATGGCGACCCAAGTGTTGGCTTGGAACATGCCCATCAGCGTCAAGAATTCGCCAACGAACCCAGAGGTGCCCGGCAAACCAACGTTGGCCATGGTGAAGAACATAAACACAAGCGCATAGGCCGGCATCCGGTTCACAAGACCACCGTAGGCGTCAATTTCACGTGTGTGCATACGGTCGTAAATCACGCCAACGCTCAAGAACAACGCACCAGAAATAAACCCGTGAGAGATCATCTGGAAAATCGCGCCATCAACACCTTGTTGGTTGAGCGAGAAAATACCAGCCGTCACATAGCCCATGTGCGCGACAGATGAATAAGCGATGAGCTTTTTCATATCGCTTTGCACGAGCGCGACCAAAGACGTGTAAACAATCGCGATCGCGGACATCCACAAAACGATATCCGCCATCATGTGAGAGGCCACAGGGAACATCGGGATCGAGAACCGCAAGAACCCGTAGCCCCCCATTTTCAGCAAGATCGCAGCCAAAACAACTGAGCCTGCTGTTGGCGCTTGAACGTGCGCGTCAGGCAACCAAGTGTGCACAGGCCACATCGGCATTTTCACCGCGAAAGACGCAAAGAAGGCCAAGAACGCGAGCATCTGCATGCCGCCAACCACTTGTACGCCCAACACAGAGAACGTGTCCGTCGAGAACTCATGCGCCATCAAGGCGACGATGTCTGTGGTGCCTGCGTCCATATACATGGCGATCATGGCGACCAACATGAGAACGGATCCGAGGAAGGTGTAGAGGAAGAATTTGAACGATGCATAGATGCGGTTCGCCCCGCCCCAGATGCCAATGATCAAGAACATCGGGATCAAACCCGCCTCAAAGAAGACGTAGAACAGCATCAAGTCAAGCGCACAGAACACGCCGAGCATCAGCGTTTCCAACAGCAAGAACGCGATCATGTATTCTTTGACGCGCACCTTCATGTCCCATGTCGACCAGATCACCAGTGGCATGAGGAAGGTTGTGAGCATCACGAACAGAACCGAAATCCCGTCAACGCCCATTTTGTATTGCAGACCCATAATCCATTCGGCCTGCTCAACCATTTGGAAGCCCGTGTTGCTTGGGTCAAACTGTGCGATCACAAAGAGAGAGATCAAAAAGGTGATCACTGTCGCAAAAAGTGCCAGACGTTTTGCGTTAAGCTGTGCCACCGCGTCATCCCCGCGCAAGAACAGCGCCAGAACCAAAGCCGCAACAGCCGGAAGGAAGATGATAAAGGACAAGACGTTTTCCATTAGTGAGCCCCTCCGCCGATCGACATCCAGGTGATCAAGAGAACGACCCCCAGCACCATCGCGAATGCATAAGTAAAGATAAAGCCAGACTGCAAACGACCCGCGAGACGCGTAAAGAAGGGCACGATGCCAAGAGCAAGACCATTGATGGACCCGTCGATGATTTTCACATCACCGCGTTTCCACAAGAACCGCCCCAAACCCAAAGCTGGTTTGATAAAGATCGCGTTGTACAGCTCGTCAAAGTACCATTTGTTCAACAAGAACTGGTACAAAGGCTGCTGATCTTCGGCCAAACGGCGTGGCAAATCAGGCTTGCGAATGTAGAACACCCAAGCTGTGACAAAGCCGATCAACATCGCAATGAACGGCGACAGTTTCACCCAAGCCGGCACGTGATGCGCGTCGTCCAAGATGGTGTTGTCTGCGGCGACAAAGATCGCACCTTGTGGCGCTTCCAAGACCATCATGTCGACACCGTGGTCCGCTGCCGCACCATGGGTTTCACCACCATGATCATCTGAAACCATCTCGGTTGCATGTGTCTCCACAGCAGCGTGATCGTCTACAGCAGGTGCCTCGCCATGCGTATCCACAGCTTCGTGGTCCCCTTCAGCAGCTGCGTGATGCGCCGGAATGCCAAAGAATTCATTGTGTTTGTCGTGATCGCCAAAGAAAGATCCGTACCAAATCATGCCCGAGAACACAGCCCCAAGTGCCAGAACACCAAGTGGGATCAACATCACTTTCGGGCTTTCATGCGCGTGGTCATGCGTATGTTTGTCACCGCGCGCTTGGCCGTAGAAGGTCAAGAAAATCAAGCGCCATGAATAGAAAGACGTGAACAAGGCCGCGATAACCAGCATCCAAAACGCATATCCAACACCAGAGGCATAAGCGCTTTCAATGATCGCATCTTTGGAAAAGAAGCCTGCAAACCCAAGGTGCGTGAACGGGATACCGACACCGGTGATTGCCAACGTGCCAATCATCATGGCCCAATATGTGGCTGGGATTTTTTTACGCAGACCACCGTAGTTGCGCATGTCTTGCTCGTGGTGCATCGCGTGGATCACCGAGCCTGCGCCCAAGAACAACATCGCTTTAAAGAAGGCGTGCGTCAAAAGGTGGAACATCGCCGGACCGTATGCGCCAACCCCCACAGCCACAAACATGTAGCCGAGCTGCGAACAAGTTGAGTATGCGATAACGCGTTTGATGTCGTTTTGCACCAAGCCGACGGTCGCCGCAAAGAACGCTGTCGATGCGCCGATGTAGATGATGAATGTCTGTGCTTGCGGGGCATATTCGAACAAAGGCGACATGCGTGCCACCAAAAACACACCCGCCGTCACCATGGTCGCGGCGTGGATCAAGGCCGACACTGGTGTCGGACCTTCCATCGCGTCTGGCAACCACGTGTGCAAGAACAACTGCGCTGATTTGCCCATAGCGCCGACAAACAAGAGGAATGCCAACAAGTTCGCGGCGTTCCACTCCGTCCACAAGAAATGCAACTGCGTGTTGGCCAATTCTGGCGCTTTCGCAAACACCACATCAAGATCGATAGAGCCCGTCAAGTAGAACAAGCCAAAGATACCAAGCGCGAAACCAAAGTCGCCAACGCGGTTGACGATAAACGCCTTCATCGCGGCGGCACCTGCGGATGGTTTCTTAAAGTAGAACCCGATCAACAAATAGGATGCAACGCCCACGCCTTCCCAACCAAAGAACATCTGAACCAAGTTGTCAGAGGTCACCAGCATCAGCATGGAGAAGGTAAAGAAAGACAAGTAGGCAAAGAACCGTGCGCGGTAAGGCTCGCTGTCAGAGAAGTTCTCATCATGCGCCATATAGCCGAATGAGTAGAGATGAACCAAAGCCGATACCGTGTTGATTACGATAAACATAATCGCGGTTAGACGGTCCAGACGAATGCCCCAAGAGGTGGACAATTCGCCACTTTCGATCCAACGGAACAAAGTGATGTGCTGCACGTGACCGTCAAAAGACAAGAAAACAACCCAAGACAGCAAAGCCGCCAACATCAGCAACCCTGTGGTCAGGTATTGCGCGTTGCGTTCGCCGATGATGCGCCAACCGAAACCGGCCAAAAGCGCGCCCAGCAACGGAGCAAAGAGAATAATCTGTGCCATGTGAGCTTACCCTTTCATCACGTTGATGTCTTCAACATCAATCGTGCCACGGTTGCGGAAGAAGCCGACCAAAATCGCCAGACCAATCGCGGCCTCGGCGGCTGCGACTGTGAGAACCAGCATGGTGAAAATCTGACCAACCAAATCGCCCGCAAAGGACGAAAAGGCCACGAGATTGATGTTGACCGACAAAAGGATCAATTCAACGGACATCAAAATGATGATCACGTTCTTTCGGTTCAAAAAGAGACCGAAAATCCCGATGACAAACAGCGCTCCTGCAACTGTTAGGTAATGTTCAAGTCCGACCATGTCGTCCCTCAGTTCTTTGTCTCGCGCCTTTTTGGCGGCTTTTTTCAATTCAGGGCAGCAAGCCGCCCGTCGGCATTCGTCTTATGGACAGGCGCTTAAAGCCCCTGCCCTGATTTGACGTCTTTCAATTCCATGGCCTTCGCAGGATCGCGGTGCATCTGGGCAATGACGTTTTGGCGTTTAACGTTGGGGTTGTGACGCAATGTCAAAACGATCGCGCCGATCATTGCTGTGAGCAAAATCAAGCCGGCGAGTTGGAACAACAACAAGAAGTCATCATACATCAACTGTCCCAAAGCAGCGGTGTTGTGGATTTCTTTCACATCGGGCGTGACAGCCGCACGCAGGGCATCAGACCCTTCGGCCACATGCCAATCGCCAAAAGCGAGGCCCATTTGCATCAAGACGACAACGCCGATGAGCAACGCAAAGGGCAAGAACTTGGCCATGCCACCGCGTAACTCCGCGAAATCGACATCCAGCATCATCACCACAAAGAGGAAGAGCACCATCACGGCGCCCACATAAACGATGATCAACAGCATCGCGACGAATTCCGCGCCCAAAAGCACGAAAAGGCCCGATGCGGATAAAAACGTCAAAATGAGCCAGAGCACAGAGTGGACGGGGTTGCGTGCCACCACTGTGAACAGACCCGACGCCACCAATAGAATGGCGAAAAGATAAAATGCGTAATCCGCGACAGTCATGCACTGTCCTCCTGCTGTTCGGCGAAGACTTCTGTAACGAGCCCGAGCGCCTTTGACATTGCGGGCAAACCGCCCAGCATCGACATTTGATAGATCGTTTCACCGATCTGTTGTTTCGTGGCCCCAGCGCTCAGAGCATTGCGCACTGTCGCTTTAAACGGGGCTTCGGCCTGTGCACCCAAAACTGTTTGGCCAGCCAGAACCACCAGAAGACGCGTTTTGGCATCCAATCCTTCGGGGTTCATTTTCGTCCCCCAAAGCATTTCCAATTGTTCTGCAGACAAGGTTGGAAAAAGCTTATCGAGGTTCGGCATCTCAAAGTCTTTGAGCGCAGGATTGAACGCTTCGGCCATTTTCTGGCCCTGTGCAGTCATCTCTTCGAAAAGCTTTTTAAAATCATTCATCTGTAAGGTGCATCCAATTCAAGATTGCGAGCGATCTCTGCTTCCCAACGGGCACCATTGTCCAAAAGCTTGTCCTTGTCGTAGAACAGCTCTTCACGGGTTTCTGTTGCGAATTCAAAGTTTGGCCCCTCGACAATCGCATCCACAGGGCAAGCTTCTTGGCAGAACCCGCAGTAGATGCATTTCGTCATATCGATGTCGTAACGCGTTGTGCGACGAGATCCGTCATCGCGGGGTTCCGCGTCAATAGTGATCGCTTGCGCGGGGCACACAGCCTCGCACAATTTACACGCGATGCAACGTTCTTCGCCATTTGGATAGCGACGCAACGCATGCTCACCGCGAAAACGCGGGGACAAAGGCCCCTTTTCATGCGGGTAGTTGATGGTTGCTTTGGGGCTAAAAAAATACCGCAGACCGATCCGAAAACCGGCGATGACATCAGTCATCAAGAAGTATTTCACAGCGCGGGTGTAGTCGAAGTCTGATTTTGCCTGAGCCATGATTTAGCCTCCAATTGCCCAGCGAGCATAGGCCCCGCCGAACGCACCAAATTGAGCGAAAAATGCCACGAGAACGACCCAACCGAGCGACAGCGGCAAGAACACTTTCCAACCGATGCGCATCAATTGGTCGTAGCGGTAGCGTGGCGTGATCGCTTTGACCATTGAGAAGATAAAGAAGAAGAACAACATCTTGCCGATCAACCAAACGATACCATCAGGCAGGCCAGGCACTGGGGACAACCATCCGCCAAAGAACATCAACGAGATCAGCGCACACATCAAAACCACCGCCATCAATTCGCCCATCATGAACAAAAGGAACGGGGTTGAGGAATACTCTACCTGGTAGCCAGCGACCAATTCGGATTCAGCTTCTGGCAAATCGAATGGGGGACGGTTTGTTTCCGCCAAAGCAGAGACAAAGAACAACACAACCATCGGGAAATGCGGCACCCAGTACCAAGAGAACAATCCAAAGCGGCCATCTTGGGCTGCAACGATGTCGCCAAAGTTCATCGACCCTGATGAGATGATCACACCGATGATGATAAGGCCGATTGAGACCTCATAGGAAATCATCTGCGCCGCAGAGCGGAGTGCGCCAAGGAATGGGTATTTGGAGTTCGAAGCCCAGCCGCCCATGATCACGCCGTACACTTCGAGCGAAGAAATCGCAAAGATGTACAAGATCGCAACGTTGAGATCAGAGATCACCCAACCATCATTCCAAGGGATCGCCACCCAAGCGATGGTTGCCATCACAAAGGTGATCATTGGCGCGAGGTAGAAGACAAATTTGTCAGCCCCCGCAGGTACAACCACCTCTTTGACCACATATTTCAGCAAGTCTGCAAAAGATTGCAGCAAGCCAAAGACGCCAACAACGTTGGGCCCTTTGCGCATCTGGACAGCCGCCCAGATTTTGCGATCGCCATACATCAAAAATGCAAGCGCAACGAACAAAGGCAAAAGAACCAGCAGACATTGTCCGAGGATCAAGAGCGCTATGCCCAAATTTGTTGTCGTGAAAAATTCGACCATTTCGTAGTCCTTCACACCGTCGGTATTCTAAATTCGCGGCAATTCGAAACGATGACCTCAGCGTCAATCGTTCGCAAACCATCGGGGAGCGCTGATGAGATGGTGTAAACAGCATCCGCACGCCAAATTCCAGCCTCTTGTGAGACATTTGTTCGCAAGTGACGCGCAAATCCGAAACCGCGGATCAACGCGTATTGTGCAGCGGCACATTCAGAATAGGCCGCCACGTCGTTCTCAGTCGCCGCATCTGTCATTGACACGATGAAATTCACCAAATCCCTGTCCAAAAGACGTGTTTCCACGCCCAAATAGGTTGGCACGTTTTGGGCGCGACCAACCTCGGGGGCGGCTTGCACACAGCCCATCACAGTGACCGACAAAACACACCCAAGGGCGAATTTTGCAGCGCTTTGTGATACGCCTTTATATGTGTGCAAAACGCTCATTCTTATTCTGCTGCCAATGCGTCTTGGCTGCGTGCTTTTGCAGCCGCAGACAGTTCCGCCATCAACGCCGATGCACGTGCAATCGGGTTTGTCAGGTAGAAATCTTTGACCGCATAACGCACAGAGGCTTTTGCCGGTTTGCGCAATGGAACACGTTTCCATGCATTGTCAGCCACGACATCCAAATCTGCAAAATGTGGTGCGGCCTCAACCAATTCAGACCGCAGACCCGCCAATGTGGAATAGGCCAAAGTGGCATCCAATTCAGCAGACAAGGCACGCAAGATTGCCCAGTTTTCTTTGGCATCCCCGGGAGGGAAAGAGGCGCGGATCGCCAATTGCGGGCGGCCTTCTGTGTTGACGAACAACCCGGATTCTTCGGTGTAGGCAGCCCCTGGAAAAATCACGTCCGCTTTGTGCGCGCCGCGGTCCCCGTGGGAGCCTTGGTAGATCACGAAAGCATCCCCAGAGATTTCCACTTCGTCGGCGCCGAGGTTGTAGATCACCTCTGCCCCATCAAGTGCTGCATCCAAACCGCCCTCAGTGACGGCATCGATGTCCATGGCCCCAACGCGTGATGCGGCCGTGTGCAAAATCATCAATTTAGAGCCGGTGTTTTCAGCCAATTTCATCGCTTGAGACAAAACAGCTTCGCCATCGGCCTCTTGCAAAGCGCCCATACCAACGATGACAAGAGTGTTTTTCTCATCGCGTGTCTCAGCAGAAATTTCACGTTCTGCCAATTCAACCAATGCGGCACGATCTGTACCGATGTGCGCATATTCATATGTGAGATCAACAGGTTCACCGATCAAGCCAATATCTGCACCACGCGCCCAAGCGGCCCGAATACGCGCATTCAAAACAGGTGCTTCTTCGCGTGGGTTGGTGCCGATCAATTGGATCATATCTGCGGAATCGATGTCTGCGATTGTGGCGGTGCCAACATAGGCGGACCGATTGCCCATCGGCAATTTCGCACCATCAACACGCGATTCAATGGTGCCGCCCAGACTTGTCACCAATTGTTTGAGCGCGAAAGCCGCCTCAACAGACACCAAATCGCCCACAAGACCGGCAATTTTTTTGCCCTTCATCGCAGCGGCCGCAGCAGAAAGCGCTTCGGTCCAAGTTGCTTTGCGCAGCTTGCCGTTTTCACGAATGTAGGGCGTGTCCAAACGCTGGCGACGCAAACCGTCCCAAACGAAACGGGTTTTGTCTGAAATCCACTCTTCGTTCACGCCATCGTGGTTGCGCGGCAAAATGCGCATCACTTCACGACCTTTGGTGTCCACGCGAATGTTAGAGCCAAGCGCGTCCATCACGTCAATGGTTTCGGTTTTGGTCAATTCCCAAGGACGCGCTGTAAAGGCGTAGGGTTTGGATGTCAGCGCCCCGACAGGGCACAAATCGATGATGTTGCCCTGTAAGTTCGACACGAGTGTCTCGTTCAAATAGCTGGTGATCTCGGAATCTTCGCCGCGCCCCGTTTGGCCCATTTGCGTGATGCCTGCGACCTCGGTCGTGAAGCGCACACAGCGAGTGCACGAAATACAGCGGGTCATGGTTGTGGCGACCAATGGACCAAGATCGAGATCTTCTGTCGCGCGTTTTGGTTCGCGGAAGCGCGAGAAATCTACACCGTAGGCCATGGCTTGGTCTTGCAAATCGCATTCGCCGCCTTGGTCACAGATTGGGCAGTCCAGAGGGTGGTTGATGAGCAAAAATTCCATCACCCCTTCGCGCGCCTTTTTCACCATAGGCGAATTGGTTTTCACCACAGGTGGCTGGCCTTCTGGACCGGGACGCAAATCTTTGACTTGCATCGCACAAGACGCCGCAGGTTTGGGCGGGCCGCCGACGACCTCGACCAGACACATGCGGCAGTTGCCCGCAATTGAAAGACGCTCATGGTAGCAAAAGCGCGGCACTTCGATCCCTGCGACTTCACAAGCCTGCAAGATCGTCATGGCCGGATCGACCTCGACTTCATTTCCGTCAATGATAAGTTTGCGCGTATCAGCCATATCACGTCACCTGTGTTTCATGAAAGTGCGCCGCGACATGCGCCGCACTTTCGGTATTTCAAAGCGCCTATCACAGCGCTCATTTAATCTCACCCACGAAAATCCCCGTGGGAAACTTAATGTCAAAAGCCGAGGCCTTTGTTATCTCTTGCGCAGCAACGACCCAATCAGGCTGTTTGCTGCAATTTCTGCCTCGCCCAAGGTACACAAATCTGCGTTGCTGGTCGGGTTCAATCCCGCTGCGCGCACATAAGCTTCGCCCAAGGCACGAATACGGGATTTTTCAGCTGAGCTGTCCACATATTCTTTAATTTCATCGTCGGAATATCCAAGTTTCTTAGCGGCTGTTTTTAGCCCCCAAAGATAGTTGAGACCTTTGAGATTGCGCGCATCAATGCTTGAACATTTGTCAGAAATTTCAATCGCAATCGCCACTTTGAGCATGGGACCATCTATGGTTGGCTCGTCGCGCAGGTTTTTCGCAGATGCAGTACTGATCCCCACAAGAGGGGTGATCAACAATGCGGCGATCAATGTGGTTTTAAGCTTATACATGCTGGGACTCCATACCAGTTGGCGCGCATGATTTTGTGACATGCAACTGCGCCTCTTTTAGATACGACCAGCCAAAGGCGTGATCGCTGTCCCCATGTTTTTCGCGTGTGGCAAGGCGTTCGAGCGCCTCGTCCAAGGTGGGCTTGTGCCCTTGCTCTACGTACCACATCACAAAGTGCTGGCCACCCAAGATTTGGAACCACTCTTCGCGACGGTCGTAGAATTTTTTGTGCACCGTGTTGAAAACGAAATGCTCAAGGCTTTTCACGTCTTCCCACACGGTCATATTGGCAACAAATTGCGGATCATCGCCAATAGAATTTTCAGTGTTCCCGGTGCCCGGTTCCCCCGAACCTTCCATCATCCAAACAAACCCCGGCATGCGTTTGCCAAGGCCGTTGACCATATCCAGCGCGCCCATAAAATCGGCCACGCGCGGATCATCAGTCGGCGCAATGAGCCGTCCGATGTTGAGTTCCGCGATATGTGTGCCGTTGGGCTGCATGGTTTGTTTTACTCCGCTGCCATCGCGCCCATCCGGCCCGATTTTTGTGCTTTGATACGGTCTTCCATTTCTTCGCGGAAGTTGCGGATCAGACCTTGGATCGGCCAAGCCGCCGCATCGCCGAGCGCACAGATTGTGTGGCCCTCAACCTGTTTGGTCACATCCCAAAGCATGTCGATTTCTTCCAGCTCGGCTTCGCCTTTCACCAAACGATCCATCACGCGCATCATCCAGCCTGTGCCTTCGCGGCACGGCGTACATTGACCACAAGACTCGTGTTTGTAGAACATCGACAGGCGGTGAATGGCTTTGATGATGTCAGTGGATTTGTCCATGACGATAACCGCCGCCGTGCCAAGGCCGGAGCCCAGTTCACCGCGCAGGTAGTCAAAGTCCATGATCGCATCTTTCATCTGCTCGCCGCGGACCAATGGCACGGATGATCCGCCGGGGATCACAGCCAAAAGATTGTCCCAACCGCCGCGAATACCGCCGCAGTGGGTTTCAATCAATTCTTCGAACGAGATCGACATGGCTTCTTCAACAACGCACGGATTGTTGACGTGGCCAGAGATCGCAAACAATTTCGTGCCTGCGTTGTTTGGGCGACCAAAGCCCGCGAACCATTCAGGGCCGCGACGCAAGATGGTCGGCGCCACGGCAATGGATTCCACGTTGTTCACAGTGGTCGGGCAACCATACAAGCCCGCGCCCGCTGGGAACGGTGGCTTCATCCGAGGCATGCCTTTTTTGCCTTCGAGAGATTCAAGCAAGGCGGTTTCTTCGCCGCAAATATACGCCCCTGCCCCGTGGTGCAGGTAGATGTCGAAATCCCAACCGGATTTGGACGCATTTTTACCGACAAGGCCGGCGTCATAGCATTCATCAATCGCCATTTGCAGCGCTTCGCGTTCGCGAATGTATTCGCCGCGCAAATAGATGTAACACGCGTTGGCATTCATAGCGAAGGACGCGATCAAGGCCCCCTCAATCAACGTATGCGGATCGTGACGCATGATTTCGCGGTCTTTACAGGTGCCCGGCTCAGATTCATCGGCATTGATGACCAAGTAAGATGGACGACCATCAGATTCTTTTGGCATAAAGGACCATTTCAAACCTGTCGGAAAGCCAGCGCCGCCACGGCCCCGTAGGCCAGAGGCCTTCATCTGGTCGATGATCCACTCACGACCTTTTTTGATGATGCCGGCGGTGCCGTCCCAATGCCCACGCGACAAAGCGCCTTTGAGGCTGCGATCATGCATCCCGTAGATATTGGTAAAGATCCGATCTTGATCTTTGAGCATTGCTATATTCCTTCAGCCTTGCTGGCGCGCGCGCCAGATCTGATAAATCACGATAAACGCCCACACAAACGCGGCGAGCGCCAAGAGGTCCAGCAGCACTGCGTATCGCGTGTCGATACCCAATTTGCTGCCAATCCACTGAGCTCCAATCCAAAGACCCATTGCACCAGCAATCACCAGCGAGACAAGCCGCGCTTTTTTTGCCAGAAATGTGTCTTTATCAGGAGCCATGTTTCAATCCTATCAAGACGCGCTTTTTTTAGAGCGTTTTGAAAATTCTGTTTCGCCGCCTTTGGCAAGTGTTTTGGCTTGGGCAACCCAGCCGTCACGTTCAATGCGGCCTTTAAATCTTAGGTTGCTGTCCACCCATTCGATTTCTTTTTTGCGCCAGCCTGCGACCTGATCAAAGTGGTAAAACCCAAGAGTGTTGAGCGTCTGCTCTAGCTTTGGTCCAACGCCTTTGAGCAGTTTCAAATCGTCTGCGACGCCGCCGCGCGCGGCTGTCAAAACTGGTGGCTTACCGTCTTTGGCAACAGGCGCCTTTTTGGCGACCGCTGCCTTGGCCGGGGCTTTGGTTGCTGCTTTGGATTTTACGGCTGTGTCTTTTGTCGCGTCAGCAGATTTTGCCGTCGTTTTCTTTGCCGCAGGCCTTGCGACAACCTTTGCCGCAACAGGTTTCGCCTCAGCCTTTTTCGCAGCAGGCTTGGCTGTTGCTTTTGGCGCGACTGTTTTCTTGACTGCAGCAGTCTTGGTCGTGGCAGTCTTGGCTGTTGTTGTTTTAGCTGTGACCTTTTTGGCAGCTGTTTTGGGAGCCGCGGTTTTTACCACAGGTGCCGCCTCAGCAACGGGTGCCGAGGTCGTGGCCGCCGCGTTCATGTCAAGAGCTGCACTTGGCGTCGTAACCGTTGAAGCCATTTCATCCCCAACAGAAGTGCGAGCTTTGGCAGACGTCGCGGCAATATCGGCAGCCGTGGCATCAGACGCCGCAGCGACAGCCGCTTTTTGTGCCACATCACGCTCAACTGATTTTATTTCTGCTTCAGGATCTTCATACCATCCGATCCAAAGCAAAATACCAACCAACAGAGCAACAAGAACACCCACAATAAGTGAAGCCGCTGTCGAATATTCAGCGACATATATCAGCGCCAAAAACGCAACAATCCCAGCTATGGCCGAAATCAGCCATATCTTTTGGGTTTTTCCCGATGTCGTCTCACTCATTGCCGTACTCCTTAACTATCCCTGTTGAACTCAGGCGTGGCTCTTATGGCCTTATGCCCACGTGGTCTTAGAAAGTCAGTATTTCGCGCGTTTAGAGAATTCGGTTTCTTCGCCTGCGGCCAGCGCTGTGGCTTGATCAATCCAGCCATCACGTAGGATGCGACCTTTGAATTTCAGGTTGTCATCCACCCAAGCGATTTCTTCCGCTGTCCATTTTGACACCTGATCGAAGTGCCAAAAGCCCAATTCATTGAGCGTTTGCTCAAGTTTTGGTCCAACACCTTTGATCATTTTCAAATCATCGGCCCCTGCTTTACGCGGTGCCTTCATGGTGCGTGGCTTTTTCTGTGCGCCCGCAGGAATGTCTGCGACAGCCGCTGGTTTTGATGCAGCTTTAGGCGCAGGCTTTGCTTTTGCGGCGGTTTTTGCTGCTGGTTTGGCTTTGGCTGATGCGGCTTGTTGAACAGCTGATTTGGCTGGGGCGGCTGGCTTTGGTGGCTTTGCGCCAGTGCGTTTTCCGCCTTTGAGCCAAGGTGTCAAAAGGGGGACTTCGGTGCCGTCGATACGTTTAAGTGTATCACCAATGTCCGAGGCCAAGGTCACAGACGCGTTGTATTGGTTTTTGTCCGTATCGCCACCAGTCAAAGAGGTCAGGCCAGACAAAGGCTCAGCCGCGAAACGCCCATTTTGCGGACCAGGCAACGGCACATTGCCAGCGGCCATGTCGTCGATCAGCTTGGCGAAGTTTTCAGTGGACAGATCCTCATAGTAATCTTTGCCGATCTGCGCCATGGGTGCGTTGGAACAGGCCCCCAAACATTCGACTTCTTCCCAAGAAAATTTGCCATCCGCCGACACAGTGTGCGGTGTTGGCGAGATTTTTTCTTTGGCAACAGCCATCAAATCTTCGGCGCCACAAATCATGCAAGACAGCGTGCCACAGATTTGAATGTGCGCCACGGTGCCCACAGGCTGAAGTTGGAACATAAAATAGAACGTCGCCACTTCGAGCACGCGAATGTAGGGCATGCCCAACATGTCGCCGATGTGTTCGATCGCGGGCTTGGTCAGCCAGCTTTCCTGCTCTTGGGCGCGCCACAACAGTGGGATCACCGCAGATTGTTGACGCCCTTCGGGGTATTTCGTGATCTGAGCTTCGGCCCACGCCTGATTGGCGGGGGTGAATTCAAAAGATGCGGGTTGTTCAGCGTGCAGACGGCGTAGCATTAGCGGTCCACCTCCCCAAATACGATATCCATAGTGCCGATGAGTGCGGCCACGTCAGCCAACTGGTGGCCTTTCGCGACGTGATCCATCGATTGAAGATGCAAGAACCCCGGAGCGCGGAGTTTTGCACGGTAAGGTTTGTTGGTGCCGTCGGACACCATGTAAACACCGAACTCGCCTTTTGGCGCTTCCACAGCGGCGTAAACTTCGCCCTCGGGCAATTTAAAGCCCTCTGTGTAGAGCTTAAAGTGGTGGATCAAAGCTTCCATCGAGGTTTTCATATCACCCCGTTTGGGCGGTGTGAGTTTACCGCGCGCAAGAATGTCCCCTTGGCCCTCGGGCGCACGGAGTTTTTCAATCGCTTGCAAGATGATCTTGGTGGATTCTTCCATTTCCGCCATGCGGCACAGGTAGCGATCATAGCAATCGCCGTTCTTGCCCACTGGGATTTTGAACTCAAATTCGTCGTAAAGTTCGTAAGGCTGCGAGCGACGCAAATCCCACGCAAGACCAGAGCCGCGCACCATCACACCAGAGTAGCCCCAATCGAGGATCTCTTGCTCAGAAATGATGCCGATGTCGGCGTTACGCTGTTTGAAAATCCGGTTTTCGGTCAACAGCGTGTGAATGTCCGCGATCATTTTCGGAAATTCAATCGCCCATTGCTCGATGTCGTCGATCAATTTTGGCGTCAGGTCTTGGTGTACACCACCGGGGCGGAAATAGGCGGCATGCAAGCGGGCACCAGAGGCGCGCTCGTAGAAAATCATCAGCTTTTCACGCTCTTCAAAGCCCCACAGCGGCGGCGTGAGCGCGCCCACGTCCATCGCCTGTGTGGTGACGTTCAACAGGTGGTTCAACACGCGGCCAATTTCAGAAAACAGCACACGAATAAGCGACGCGCGACGCGGCACGTCAACGCCCGCGAGACGTTCAATCGCCAAACACCATGCATGTTCTTGGTTCATTGGTGCCACGTAATCAAGGCGATCCAAGTACGGCAAGTTTTGCAGGTAGGTGCGGCTTTCCATCAATTTTTCGGTGCCACGATGCAGCAGACCGATGTGCGGGTCAGCCCGCTCTACGATCTCGCCATCGAGTTCCAACACCATACGCAAAACGCCGTGCGCCGCAGGGTGTTGAGGCCCAAAGTTGATGTTAAAATTGCGGATCTTTTGTTCGCCCGTCAGACCGTCGCTCACGTTACCATCCATCTAATTGACCCTCGCCATATTGGTTTGCCACCGCTCAGGTAGCGCACCGAAGGTTTCTTTCACAAAGGCGTAATGCGGCGCAGTAAACTTCGCCGCCCAGCCTCGCATTTCATCGTCCATTTTTAGGCTTTTGCCCTCATGGACTTTCTTGTCAGTATTCGCAGGCACATAAGAAATGCCAAGGAAATCACATAGGTCGCGGATGCCATCATCGGTTAAAAGACGTTCGAAGTATTCGAAATACAACTTGTCTTTTGGCACCGCATTTTTAAGTTTTGCGACAATCGCAGGGTAATCCCCACGTTTTGAAAGATGCGCTTCACCGCCCTCGCATGTCACAGATTTCAGCACAGCACGCGATTTGGCCTCGAACCCGTCAGACGTATCCGTGGTCCGCTTGGCGATCATCCGCACATGGGACCACAATCGATCAATCGGATCACGCATTAAGAACACGAATTTCACATTCTCGGACATCGCCAACATTTGTGCCAGACGCTCTTCGTCCAACAGCGCATAGGCCGGTGTGTGGTCCCCAACGAGTTTAGCGTCCTGCGCACCGGCAAAGAGGTAGTCATGATACGCCTGAATGCCCTCATCACGTTGACGCACAGCTTTGATCAGCGTCGCAAGATCATCGATTTGAGTTTTCAACCGCGTGGCACGCATCTGGTCGTCAACAGCAATCGCGTTCATCCGACGCTCAACCAACATATCGCGCTGCGCTTTCCAAGCATCAATTTGCGGCTTTAATCGTGGCTTGGAAATCGTGTCGAAAAAATGGGATTCTTTCACGCTTTGTAAAACGCAGTCCTCATGCCCATGCAAATAGCTGTACAGCCAAGACGTTCCCGCCTTGGTTGCTCCAACACAAAACATGAGAGTCGGCTGCGTCAAACGTCAGGCCTCCTGCTTCTCGTCACCAGGAAGGATGTATTTCGCCCCTTCCCATGGAGAGAGATTGTCGAACTGGCGGTACTCTTGCGTCAAGGACACAGGTTCATAGACAACGCGCTTGAGTTCGTCATCATAGCGCACTTCGGTATAACCTGTTGTCGGGAAATCTTTGCGCAACGGAAAGCCACGGAACCCGTAGTCTGTTAGCAAGCGACGCAGATCTGGGTGACCTGAGAAAATAATCCCGAACATGTCAAACACTTCACGCTCGAACCAATTGGCCGAGGGGTGAATGTCAACGATAGAGGCAACCATTTCATCCTCACGCACAGCCGTTTTGATGCGGATGCGGTGGTTTTGGTACATGGACAAGAAATGATACACGACATCAAACCGCGCCCCACGCGTGGGGTGATCGATTGCAGTGATGTCCACCAAGCTTGAGAATTTGCAGGTCGCATCGGATTTCAAGAAATCAACAAAATCCACGATACCAGCAGGGGCAACGGTGACCGTCAATTCGCCAAACGTGACTTCGTGTGAGATCACATCATCAGGGCGCTTGAGCTCAAGGTGAGCCGCAAGAATTTCAAGAGCTTCGCTCATAGGTCCGTCTCCTTAGCGGGCAATCGTGCCAGTGCGGCGCATTTTGCGTTGCAGTTGCATGATACCGTACAGCAGGGCCTCAGCCGTTGGCGGGCACCCAGGCACATAGATATCGACAGGAACGATCCGGTCACAGCCACGCACAACAGAGTATGAGTAGTGGTAGTATCCGCCACCGTTCGCGCAAGACCCCATTGAGATCACGTAGCGTGGCTCTGGCATTTGGTCGTAGACCTTGCGCAAAGCAGGTGCCATTTTATTGGTCAGTGTTCCCGCAACGATCATCAAATCAGATTGACGTGGGGAGGCGCGTGGCGCTGTGCCGAACCGCTCAAGATCGTAGCGCGGCATAGAGGTGTGCATCATTTCAACAGCGCAGCACGCCAGACCAAAGGTCATCCAGTGCAACGACCCTGTGCGGGCCCAGTTGATGATGTCTTCTGTCGAGGTGAGCAAAAAGCCCTTGTCCTGCAATTCGGTGTTCAACGCCTGCGTCGCGACTTCTTTATCCGCGCCAGCTGTGTTGGCAGAAGTGATCACGCCCATTCCAAGGCTCCTTTTTTCCACTCATAGGCAAAGCCCACTGTGAGAACGCCCAAGAACACCATCATCGACCAAAATCCGACAAGCCCGACATCCTTGAACGCGACGGCCCAAGGGAACAAGAAAGCGATTTCCAAATCGAAAATGATAAAGAGGATCGACACCAGATAGAAACGCACATCGAATTTCATCCGCGCGTCATCGAATGCGTTGAAACCACATTCGTAGGCTGACACTTTTTCAGGGTCAGGATTGCGCACGGCAATGATCAATGCTGCGAAGATGAAGACAAGACCAAGCGCGATGGCGAGGCCCAGAAAAATGATAACGGGGATAAAATCCCTAAGCAGGTCTTCCACGAGCGGCTCCTTGATGATGGGCCCGCGAGATAGCGGGCGCGCGTGTGCTAAAGCTTCCTGTGGTTTAGACCTCTGTGCGGGCAGCGTCAACAAGCGCAGCTGCCTCGAAACCCTTTGTTTCAAGGGAACTACAAAGTTTTTTTCCACTTTTGCGCACAGATCATTAACCCTTAATCGATGCACTTGATTCGGAGTCAATACCTGATTTTTTTAGTCTGATTTACTTCGATTTGAGAGCCGTTTGGCGTGTCGGTTGAGGCAGACAGGATGTTCTGCCCCTCAACCCGCTTCAGCGGGCTCCAAAACCGCAGCACCACAAACCCAGCTCAAGCGCCCAAGACAAACAGAGCTGCCCCCGCCCCCAGCACACCATGGACGCCCTTGACAGCATCTAGGTTTTGGCAACCTCATCCTTCACAATCCGCGCCAACAGGGCGCAGTCCTCAATGCTAAAGGTCAGCGGCAGGCGCATGTCTATGATGGCATTCAGCACGCGGTCACTGTCGGGCAAAGGCTGCGCGTCGACATAACGCCAACTGTCGTAGCGCGATGTAAAGGCGACAGGCTCAGGTGCCCCGAACCATTTTAATTCGACACCGCGCCTCAAACAGCGGGCAAGAAAGTCTTCGATCTTGACGGTGCCCCAATCAAGCAGCAAAAACTGAAACGACGACCCCACAAAGCCCTCGGCTTGCGGACGCTGTATCAACGTCAGCTCGTCCACATCGCGCAGCCCCGCCTCAAAAGTGCGATACCGCGCGTTCCAATGCTCAACCTGTTCCGGCAGCTTTTTCAACTGCACCCGCAAGATCGCAGCCCGCAAATGATCCATACGGCCAGAAACGTTTGGCGTGTCATACTTGACCTTTTCGAACACTTCAGCAGGCGGACCAGCGGTGTGCTTGCCATATAACATGTAAGAACCCGATAAGAGGATCGCTTTCGCGGCGATCTCATCATCGTCCGTGATCAGCAATCCGCCTTCACCAGAATTGATATGTTTATAGGTCTGGGTTGAATAGCAACCAACCGCGCCGTGCCGCCCCGACGGCACCCCGTCCCAGGTGGCCCCCATCGTGTGCGCGCAGTCTTCAATCACAATCACGCCCGCGCCATTACAGATATACATCAGCGCATCCATATCAACGATATGCCCGCGCATATGAGACAACATCAAAACCTGTGCGCCGCTCTCGGCGATCTTGACTTGCAGATCATCGAGATCAATCACCAAGCCCTCGGTGACGCCGACAAACACCGGCTTGCCACCCACGGCAGCAATCGCACCGGGCACAGGTGCCAACGTAAAGGCATTGGTCAAAACGGCATCCCCCTGCGCCACCCCGACAGCGCGCAAAGCACAGCCCAAAGCATAGCCACCAGAGGCCACCGCCAAGCAATATTTAGCACCTGTCAGCGCTGCGAACTCTTGCTCAAGCAGCGCCACTTCGCCCGCCTCATCCGGCAACGTGTTATAGCGATGCAACCGGCCAGAGCGCATCACGGCAACAGCTGCCTCAATCGCCTCTTCAGGGATCGGTTCTTGTTGGGTGAAATTGCCTTTGAACATCCCTGTATGATCTTGGCTCATCCGATCAACTCCTTGGTTACACCCAGCAGGTCATCATAAGAGTGCAGCAACGCCTCGGGTTTAAGCGCCCGCACCGCCTGCCCGTCTGGGCCGAATGTCACCAGCGCGCAAGGCACGCCCGCCGCCTCGGCCGTTTTGCGGTCCGTTATAGTGTCGCCGATCAAATAGCTTTGTGCCAAATGACCGCCAGCCTGCTCAACCGCCGCCGCATAAGGTGCCGGATCAGGTTTGCGCACAGGCAGCGTATCGGCGCCAATCATAGAGGCAAATAAATCGCGCACGCCAAGCTTTTGCAGCAGGTTTTCCGCCAAACCGCTTGGTTTGTTCGTGCAAACCCCCACCGCATAGCCCGCTGATTTCAATCCCTCGATGGCCTCAACCGCCCCGTCATAGAGTTTTGTGTGCACATCTATCGCGTCACCGTAGGCTTGCAACAACACAGGATACTGTCCGTCGATATCGTTTTGATCATAGTCCGGTTTGATCCGGCCAAAGCCCAAATTCAACATTGCCCGTCCGCCATGAAAGGCCGTTGACGCATCCGCCGCGGGGTCCAAAACATCCCCGTATCCCAAGGCGTTAAAGCAATGGTTGGCTGACGCGATCAGATCCAATGAGGTGTCCGCCAAAGTGCCATCGAGGTCAAAAATAACGCAGCGCATGATAAATCCTTTTCAGAGACCGAGCCTGCTCAAACAGGCGTCCATCGGCGAAGGGATGCCGATATATGTAACCAATGGTCAAAATATGTGAAGCGCCGCCCCTTGCGGCGCTGTTACACATGGGTAAAACGGCGTAAAGATAAAGAAAAGAGCAGATTGGGACGAACACATGGCCACAGCCCTTATACTTCTTGCCGCGGGGCAAGGGTCTCGTATGAATTCAGAGGTGCCAAAGGTGCTGCACCACATCGGCAATGCGCCCCTGTTTGCGCACGGATTGCATACTGGGGGATCCCTTGAACCAGAGCGGACTGTGGTTGTTGTGGGGCACGGTGGTGACGCTGTTGCGGACGCGGCGCTCAAAATCGACCAAGACATCGTGATCGCGCGCCAAACCGAACAGCTGGGCACCGCCCATGCTGTGCGACAAGCCCAAGAGGCGCTGCACGATTTCGATGGCGATGCCTTTGTGCTCTACGGCGATACCCCGTTTATTTCGGCTGAAACGTTGGACGCCATGCAAACGGCCCGCGCCCACCATGATGTTGTGGTGCTTGGGTTTGAGGCGGCTGACGCGGGACGTTACGGGCGCTTGGTGATGGATGGTGATAAACTGTCGCGCATTGTTGAATTCAAAGATGCCACTGACGATGAGCGCGATATTACCCTGTGCAATTCAGGTGTGCTCTGCGCCGATGCGAAAACCCTGTTCGATCTGTTGTCACAGGTTGGCAACGACAATGCGGCGGGCGAGTACTATTTGCCGGATGTGGTGGCCCTTGCGTGGGATGCGGGTCTCTCTGCGACCTCTGTCACTTGCGACGAGTCTGAGACGCTGGGCGTCAACACCCGCACAGAATTGGCCCGTGCCGAGGCCCTGTTCCAAAATGCCAAACGTGCCGAGATGCTCGAGAACGGTGTGACGCTTGTGGCGCCAGAAACCGTGTTTTTCTCGCTCGACACCTATATTGGCCGCGATGCCATCATTGACCCGAACGTGGTCTTTGGCCCCGGCGTGACGATTGAAAGCGGCGCGCGGATCAAATCGTTCAGCCATCTTGAGGGCTGTCATGTCTCTACGGGTGCCGATGCTGGCCCCTTTGCCCGCTTGCGTCCTGGGGCCGAGCTGGGCAATGACGCCCATGTTGGCAACTTTGTTGAAATTAAAAACGCGCAAATCGGTGAAGGCACCAAAGTGGGCCACCTCACGTATATTGGCGATGCGGATATCGGCGATGGCGCAAACATCGGCGCGGGCACGATCACCTGCAACTATGACGGCGTGTTCAAACACCGCACCACGGTGGGGCGCGACGCCTTTATCGGGTCCAACACCATGCTGGTCGCGCCTGTGAACGTGGGGATCGAGGCGATGACCGCCAGCGGATCTGTGATCACCTCGGACGTGCCCAACGGCGCGCTCGCGATTGGGCGGACCAAGCAAGAAAATAAGCCTATGTTGGCGGTCAAACTGTTTTTAAAACTACGCGCCCGTAAGGCGAAAAAAGCCGCGAAAGGTCAATAACATGTGTGGTATTGTAGGGGTTTTGGGCACGCACGAAGTCGCGCCCATTTTGGTTGAAGCGCTCAAACGGCTTGAGTATCGCGGCTATGACAGCGCAGGCATCGCGACAGTGAACAACGGTGTTTTGGATCGTCGCCGCGCAGTGGGCAAACTGGTCAATCTGTCCGACGAATTGGTCCATAATCCGCTCGCGGGCAAGTCTGGCATCGGCCACACCCGTTGGGCCACCCACGGCGCGCCGAGCGTGACCAACGCCCACCCACACAAGGCTGGGCCTGTCGCTGTCGTGCACAATGGCATCGTTGAAAACTTTCGCGAGCTGCGCGAAATGCTGGCCACCAAAGGCTATAAATTTGTCACAGAAACCGACACAGAAACTGTCGCTCTTTTGGCGCAAAGCTTTGTCGATGCGAGCAAATCCCCTGTTGAGGCCGCCAATGCCACAATTGATGCACTCACAGGCGCGTTTGCTCTGTGTTTCTTGTTCGACGGGCACGATGACCTGTTGATCGCCGCACGCAAAGGATCGCCTTTGGCAATCGGGCATGGGAACGGTGAAATGTTTGTCGGCTCTGATGCCATCGCTTTGGCGCCGATGACCGACCAAGTGACCTACCTAGAGGAAGGCGACCGCGCGATAATCACCCGCACTTCGCTTGAAATTTTCGACGAGAGCGGCACCCAAGTCCAACGCACGCGGCGCGAGATCAAAATCGATGCCACGCGGATTGAGAAAGCGGGTCACAAACATTTCATGTCCAAAGAGATCGCCGA
Source organism: Celeribacter sp. (assembly GCA_047630475.1). Lineage (GTDB taxonomy): Bacteria > Pseudomonadota > Alphaproteobacteria > Rhodobacterales > Rhodobacteraceae > Celeribacter. The sequence goes on from JBLHXX010000005.1 coordinate 43,395, forward strand.
ACAACCCACGGTGATTTCCGAGGCGATCAATTACTATATGTCCGCCGATGGGGCATCGATTGTTTTGCCGGAACCGGACATCGATTTCACCCAATATGACCGCATTGTCATGGTCGCCTGTGGCACGGCGTTTTTCGCCTGTTTCACCGCGAAATATTGGTTTGAACAGATCGCAAAAGTCCCTGTTGAGGTCGATATCGCGTCCGAGTTCCGCTACCGTGAAGCGCCGATCAGCCCGCGCACTTTGGCGATTTACGTCAGCCAATCCGGCGAGACAGCCGATACCTTGGCCGCGCTGCGCTATACGGCAGGCAAGGCAGAAACCATCATCACGGTGACCAATTCTTCCGAGAGTTCAATGGCACGCGAAAGCGACATGTCACTGCCTATTTTGGCAGGTGTCGAAGTCGGCGTTGCCTCGACGAAAGCGTTCTCATGCCAGTTGACGGTGCTGCATCTTTTGGCGCTCAAAGCCGCCCAAGACCGCGGCGTTTTGGACGTGGATGCCATCGCTGCGCATCTGTCCGCATTGCGCAGTTTGCCGGGGCTTTTGAACCTTGCGCTGGATCAATCGTCGGCGATTTCCGACGTGTCTGCGTTGCTGGCTGAAGCCAGTGATGTGCTATTTTTGGGGCGCGGCGCGATGTACCCCCTCGCCCTTGAAGGCGCCCTAAAACTCAAAGAAATCAGCTATATACATGCCGAAGGTTATGCGTCAGGCGAATTGAAACACGGGCCTATTGCGCTTGTCGACCAACACACGCCCATTATCGTTTTGGCCCCACGCGACAAGCTATTCGAGAAAACAGTGTCCAACATGCAAGAGGTCATGGCGCGCGGCGGTAAGGTGCTTTTGATCTCGGATGAACAGGGATTGCGCGAGGCCGGAGACGGTGTTTGGCAGAGCATTCAAATGCCCACAGTTCCCGATGCTTTGGCGCCAATCTTGTATGCTGTGCCTGCGCAATTGTTAGCCTACCACACCGCCGTGGCCAAAGGCACCGACGTCGATCAGCCGCGCAATCTCGCAAAATCCGTCACTGTTGAATAGGATGATATGTGGATGACTTGGCCTGCTCCAATATCGTTAAAAGGCACACATGTGCACCTTGTTCCACTTGCGGCATCGCAAGCGGATGCGCTCGCGGCCTCTGTGGGCGATCTGGATAAGCTCTGGTACACAACGGTGCCCTCCCCCGATGGGATGCAAGCAGAAATCGCGCGCCGCTTGGATCTACAATCCAAGGGTGAGATGACCGCTTTTGCGATCTGTACCGCTGATGGCACACCTGTTGGCATGACCACCTATATGAATGTCGATGCGGTCAACAAACGGGTTGAAATTGGATCAACGTGGATTTCGCAATCCGTGCAAAAATCGGGCCTGAACACGGAAGCCAAACTGCTGTTGCTCACCCATGCGTTCGAGGTTTTGGACTGTATTGCAGTTGAATTTCGCACCCACAGACTGAACACGCAAAGCCGCCGCGCCATTGAACGGCTTGGCGCGCAGCTTGACGGGATTTTACGGTCACATATGGTGGTGGCAAATGGTACGATCCGTGATACAGCCGTGTATTCGATCACGGCAGCTGAATGGCCCGCGATCAAAGCGGGACTGTTAGGAAAGATGAACACATGACCCCTGAAAACGCGCTAGCTGCGCTCCACGCCGAGGCCGACGAGGCCCGCGTCACGAAACTCAAAGCGCATTTTGGCGCGTCAGGGGATTATATCGGTATTGCACCTGGTCGTCTCGAAGAGATGGCCCGCGCATGGCGCAAAGAGGTGGCCTTCCCTGAACGTCTTGAATTGGCTACATATTTGTGGACCTCGGGCATTCACGATGCGCGCCTTATGGCGGCAAAATTGCTGACACAAGCGCGCATCAAAGACGACCAAGAGGTTTGGGCGCATTTGACCGATTGGCTGGCGCAGGCTGGCAATTGGGCCGAAATTGACGCGCTTTGTGCGGCCTGTCAGCGCCGTTTGGCGGCGGATACATCTCGGATGAACAAGGTCTACAAATTGATGCGCCACGAGTCGTCGCTTCAACGTCGTGCCGCTTTGGGAATCACTGAGTTTTTGGCCAAATCAACAAACCCGTCCGAGCGTGAACAAATCGCGTTGGACCGGATTTGCGATTGGTTGCCCGACGCTTTGGCAGATGAAAGCAAAGATGTGCACCGCACGGCGCAGTCTTGGCTGCGCAGCTTGGCAAAACATGACTATAAACGCGCCCGCGCGATTTATCGTGGGCCACAAGACGACGCGGATGAGGGCGATTTGGACACCGATGACGACATCATCGCCCAAGACAACGACGAATAAGCGCACGATTGCGCGAGAGTGATCAAAGGCGCTTGGCTCTTAGGGCTGAGCGCCTTAGTGTTTGCCCATGACCCAAGACACATCCATTATCGCACAGGCCGCCCCCCTGACACAGGGCCCTCGCTTGATTGATCCATTTGCCCGCGAGATTAATTATCTACGCGTGTCTGTGACGGATCGTTGCGATTTTCGCTGTGTGTATTGCATGGCTGAAAACATGACGTTTTTGCCCAAAAAAGAATTGCTGACCCTCGAAGAGTTGGACCGTATGTGTTCGACCTTTATCGGGCTTGGCGTCAATAAATTGCGCATCACGGGAGGCGAACCTTTGGTGCGGCGTGGGATCATGGGATTTTTCGATGGCATGTCGCGTCATCTTGACAGTGGCGCGCTGCAAGAGCTGACCCTGACCACGAATGGGTCGCAATTGGAACGCTTTGCCGATGATTTATATGCGGCAGGTGTGCGGCGGATCAACGTGTCGTTGGACACGCTGGACAGTGATAAGTTCGCGCGCGTCACCCGTTGGGGCAAGTTGGATCAAGTGCTGCGCGGGATTGACGCTGCGCGCAAAGCCGGGCTGCGGGTTAAGATAAACACTGTGGCGCTCAAAGGCTTTAACGAGGACGAAGTGTTCGATTTGGCCGCGTGGTGCGCCCGTGAAGACATGGATCTGACGTTCATCGAAGTGATGCCCATGGGCGATCTTGGCGGCGAAGATCGCGTGGGTCAATATTGGTCACTCAAAGAACTGCGCGGGCATTTGGCCACGCGTTTTACCCTGACCGAATTGAGCGAACGCACAGGCGGCCCTGCCCGCTATGAGCGCTTGGAAGAGACGGGGCAAAAGATCGGGTTTATCACGCCACTGACCCATAACTTTTGCGAAAGCTGCAATCGCGTGCGCATGACCTGCACGGGCGAATTGTTTATGTGTTTGGGGCAAGAAGACAACGCGAGCTTGCGCGATATCATGCGCGGATCGCCTGACAGTGACGCGCCGCTGATCACCGCGATTGAAAACGCGATTGCCCGCAAACCCAAGGGCCATGACTTTGATTATTCACGGCAAAAAGAAGACGGAAAAATGACCCGCCACATGTCGCACACAGGTGGATAAATAGGTCATTTTCACGACATGCATGCGAGCTAACGTTGTAAAATATCTTGCCAAACCTTAAATTTGTTCCTATTTTGTTCTTAGGTATATTTAGGGACACAGCCATGCCACACTCAAATGAAACCGCAGAAAAAACGCATTACATTTGTCAGACCTATTTTGAGCAAAAAACCGGCAGCGCACAGGGCAGTTTGCAAATTGGCAAACAGATCGAATACTCAACAGCCGCGGCCGCCGAAGAACGTGCAGAGCGGGAATGCCGATCTGAAAACTGTATCGGTGCAGATGCCTATATGGTGGTTGAGGATCCAAATTCGGGCGAAGTGAGCCTGCCGACGTTTTTGGCGCGCCATGGCAAAGTGCCAGAAGTGGATGCCTTTTAGGCTGCGCAGCTACGCAACAGGCAGGCGGCTTTCGACCATTTCAGCATACCACGAGGCCCCCACGGGCAAGATCTCGTCGTTGAAGTTGAATTTAGGATGATGCACCGGGGCAGACGCGCCATTGCCCACCAAAATATAGGCCCCGGGGCGCTCTTCGAGCATGTAGGCGAAATCTTCACCCCCCATCACCAGCGGGGCCAGATCACAACTGCCGGCGACCTTGGTGGCCGCGTCTATCGCGAATTGCGTTTCGCGATCGTGGTTGACCATCACAGGATAACCAAGCTTGTAAGTCACCTCGATCTCAGCCCCAAAGGTGGCGCCGATGCCTGCTGCGATGGCTTTGACACGCTCTTCGGCCTGTAAACGCACCTCTTTGTTCAAACTGCGCACAGTGCCGCGCAATTCAACTGATTGAGGCAGAACGTTATGCGCCTTGGATGAGGTTTCAAATGCGGTGACTGAGACCACAACCTGTTCGGTCGGATCCACATTGCGCGATGCGATGGTTTGCAACGCAATCACCAAATGCGACGCCGTCACGGTGCTGTCGATGGCCTCGTGGGGTTTGGCGGCATGTCCGCCTTTGCCCATCACCGTGATATTGAATTCATCCGTGGCGGCAAAGAAAGGCCCCGTGCGAATGGCGAATTGTCCCAAGGGTTGCCCCGGCCAATTGTGCATGCCGTACACTTCGTCGATGTTCCACCGCGTCATCATACCGTCTTCGCACATTTCGCGCCCGCCACCGCCGCCCTCTTCTGCGGGTTGGAAAATCACCACGCAGGTGCCATCAAAATTGCGGGTCTCACACAGATATTGCGCGGCCCCCAGCAACATCGAGGTATGCCCATCATGACCACAGGCATGCATAACGCCTGCATTTTTGGATGCGTATTCAACACCTGTTTCTTCCAAAATCGGCAAGGCATCCATATCCGCGCGCAGGCCCACCGTGCGCCCAGAGGCAGAGTGCCGCCCCTTGATCACGCCCACAACGCCGGTGCGCCCAATGCCCGTCACAACCTCATCACAGCCAAACTCACGCAGCAAATCTACAACTTTTTGCGCGGTGCGGTGCACCTCGAACATCAACTCAGGATGCGCATGAATGTCCCTGCGCCATTCAGCGATTTGTGGCTGCATATCCGCAAGGCGATTTTTGACAGGCATGATGGGCTCCGGTTGATGTGTTTATCCAAGCAATACGTTTTTGCCCCCAAAGCGCAAGAGCGCCCTCGCAGTCCTTCGACCATTTGATCAATATATACGCAGTTGTGAATTTAAGGACGACACCCCTCATGCACCCATAGCATCGCTTGGCGCTGTCCGCAGCAACACCGGTTTCACAGAACAAACGTACTTGCCCTGCCCGAATGGCAAAACAACGTCCATACTTCGCCATATTCACAGATCGCGATCTATCTGCCAAAGAGGCATAAATCCCGAAAAGGGACCGAATCTTTACGCACACCCCAAAGGACATCATCATGTACGAACAGCTCGGATTAGACCTAGAGCCACGCCAAGCCGCGATTGGGCTTGGCCTATTGATCGGTCTGCTTTTTGGCGCCTTGGCCGAAGTGTCACGGTTTTGTTTTCGTCGCATGGTCGCAGGCCCAATTGGCGAGCGTCGTTCGGCTGCGGGCGTTTGGTTTGCGGGTTTGGCCGTGGCCGTGATCGGCACCCAAGTGGCCATCGCCCAAGGCGTTATTTCCTTTGAGGCGCATCGTTTTTTCGCGGCTGATTTGCCATGGCTCGCGATCATTCTAGGTGGTTTGGCCTTTGGCGCTGGCATGGTTTTGACACGAGGCTGTGTCTCACGTTTGACGGTGCTATCGGGCACAGGCAATCTACGTGCAGGGATCGTTTTACTGGTCTTTGCCTTTGTCGCCCACGCCACGCTCAAAGGCGTTTTGGCCCCATTGCGCGTCACCTTGGGCGCTGTGACTGTGCCGCTTGAAACTGCGGCCTTGCCAGGAAGCCCCATCATCTGGAGCGCACTGATCATCATTGCAGCCCTTGCCATCGCGCTACGCTCAGGTGCCAGCAAACGTGATATGCTGTTGGGGGCCTTGATTGGTGCTTTGGTGCCTGCGGCTTGGGTTGGCACGGGCTATGTTTTGTTCGACGAATTTGATCCCATCGCGTTGGAAAGCCTGTCGTTCACATCGCCAGCAGCGGAAACATTGTTTTGGGGGGTCGCATCCTCGGCCGTTCCTGCGGGCTTTGGCGTTGGCTTGCTTGGCGGCGTGATTGCGGGCGCTTTGGTGTTGTCGCTGATCTTTGGTCGTTTTCAATGGCAAAGCTTTGAAACTCCGCGCCAAACAGGTCGCTATTTGGCGGGAGCTGTCCTAATGGGCATCGGCGGCGTTTTGGCCGGCGGTTGCACCATGGGTGCAGGTCTGTCGGGCATTCCAACCCTGTCGATTGCGGCCATTTTGGCGGTTGGTTCCATCGCGGCAGGCGGGGCGGTTACTGCGCGGCTTTTGCGTGATGGAGTGCCTTCAACCGGCGCAAGCCAAACCACACAAGCCCCAGCACCAGCGGCGTGATCCCTGCAAGGGCTAGTCCCTTGCTCAGCCCCAAAGGCGCAAGAAACGGATAGATCGCATAGCCTGCAAGACCGACAGCATAGTAGCTGATGGCAACCACAGACAGGCCTTCGACCGTTTCTTGCAACTGCAATTGCAGATCTGCGCGCCGGTCCATGGACTCCAGTAAGGTTTGGTTTTGCACTTGGCGGTCCACATCGACTTTGGTGCGCAACAAATTGGCAGCGCGTTCAGCACGCCCCGCGAGGTTTTCCAACTGACGCTTGGCGGCACTGACCGTGCGCATCGCCGGATCAAAGCGGCGCATCATAAATTCTGAAAACAGCTGACGCCCCATGAACCGTTCTTCACGCAGCACCTCTATGCGTTGTAACACGATCGCAGAATACGCACCCGTGGCGCCAAAACGAAAATTTGTTTGCGCCACCAGCCGCTCAATACGGGTTGAGAGGCGCAAAATATCCTCAAGCATTGCGTCTGACGGCCCTGCATTTTTAAGCGCCATTTGGTCCATCAATGCGGCCAATTCCAATTCAATCGACGCCATATCGCGCGTGACACGCCGCGCTTGGACAAGGCCCAACATCGACATGGTTTTATAGGTTTCGATCTCGCACAGGCGTTGCAACACCCGCCCAATGCGCTGCGCACCGCAGTCGGCATGCGCGAACATGGCAACGCGCACGTGGCCATCTGTGTCGATCCGAAAATCTGATGCCACAGTCATTTCACCGTCAAGCACATGCGCCACAGCCAAACTTTCACGCTCGAACCAGCCGTCCAACCGTTTGTGTGCCCAAAGCTCGTCTTCCATTTGCTCGACCCGCAATAAGATAGACGTGATCCGTTGGCCGGGAGCTGCCTCAAGCCAGTCTTGAGGGAACAGCTCAAAGGTGCCATCATCAAACTGAGCCCCAGACACACCATCACAGAACAGCGTATAGGTCACAAATTCAGTGTGGCTTTCCCATTTTAGATGATATTTGCCAATATCGCCCATGTAATGCGTCGCATCAGGCGCGGGATGCGCAGCCCCAAAGCGGTCCAGCAATGCGATCAAATGCGTCCGGTCCAAATCACGATCCCGTCGCGCGGCGTCCCCCGCAGATCGAATGGCCAAATAGGCCGCCCGTGATGGCGCACTCAGGCGTGGAAAAGGTCGCGCGTGCAATTCATTCGCCAACTCATAGCGGCGAGGGTGATCAATCAATGGGGCCATTTGGGGTCTCGTGCTATTTTGTTTTCACCACACTAGCCCCCTAACCCGCAACTGGATAGAGTATAAATCGTCGCATATCAAAGACTTATCGGAATACCGAGGTATACTAAGGTCGCTCTAGGCCTTGGACGCCATCAAGGCTATATCCATCAACGCTTTAATATCCGCCTCGGCAGTGCCAGCAACGATACGTCCCAATTCTGCATCGCCTTTGAGAACAATCAACGTCGAGCGGCGGGGCACCTTAAGCCGTTTAACCAACTCAGAGCGCCCAAAATCATCCCAATCCACATCGATAAAGGTCACTGATGCCTCATAGTCTGGATTTTCACCTTTGAGTTTATCCAAAACGCGTTCCTGAGCCGCACAGGTCGAACACCAAGTGGCTTTGAAATCGAGGAACACCGTTTTGCCTGCGGCCAATTCTTGGTCCACCAAGCCAAGGGTATACATCGTTGAGGCCTGAGCAGATGTCAGGGTCAAAGGCACAACAGCAAGCGCGGCAGCAGAGCGTATAAAGTCACGACGTTTCATAGGGGGCTCCTTATAAGAGATTAAAGTGAGACAGACAGATCAATCAGCCAAACCGGCATATGTTGCACGGCCCAAGCTTCGATCACGTGATGGATTTTGAACAAAAGTCCAAGACCGACCAGAACGAACACAGCCCCCAAGAGAGGGCGGGATTTTTCGGCGATGGACTGCATCAGGTTTTGGCGTGCCAAGACCCAAGACCGTGCGCCATAGCCAAGCGCCAGAACAAGTGTCGAGACGCCAAGGGCGAAAAACACCATGATCATAGCGGCCCGTCCAAGGCTTTCGCCCTGACTGGCCAAAGCAATCGCGCCGCCCAGCGTTGGCCCGATACACGGGCTCCACACCACGCCAAGCAAAGCGCCCGTGCCAAGCTGCCCCAACGCACTGCTGCGTTGTAATGTATCGATTTGCGCATCGGCAGAACTGGCAAGTCGCGATGTGAGGTTAGAGAATTGGCGCGACAGTCGTGGCACCAATAGGATCACGCCAAAAACCAACATCATCACGGCGCCGATTTGGCCGATGCGCTGCTCATCCAAACCGATGGAATAGCCCACCGTGGCGACCAACATGCCAAAGATCACGAAAGACAGGCTCATCCCGACAGCCATATAAAACGGCCCGCCCCGACCCGCCTGTAGCGCCCCCACCAGAACAATCGGCAAGATGGGCAGCACACAAGGGTTGATCAGCGTCAAAAGGCCCGCAGCATATGCAAAGAGTAATTCCATAAGGGAAAGCATGGACAACGGCACGGTCTTTGTCAGCCAACAAAACACTGACGCGCTCTCACGTCCCTGTCAGGGGGGTGAAACATGTGGACTGTCAGGCCTCGACAGCAGGCCCCCAGCCTTGCGATTGCCAATTGTACGCGACCCTTTCGATCTCGGACAAAGAGGCGCGCAACTCATCCCCGTGCTGGGTCAAACTATACGTCACCTCAGGCGGGATTGTTGGTTTCATATGGCGATGCACCAGCCCAGCGTCCTCAAGCAATCGTAACCGTTCGGTCAGCACCTTGGCAGACACACCGGGGATGAGTTTGCCCAAAGCGCCAAAGCGCTGCGGCCCTTCTGTGTGCAAACGCCACATAATCGTCAACGTCCAACGCCCCGACAAAAGTCGCAACACAGGTTCGACAGGACATTTTGAGGTCGCAGATTGAGACTTGGTCATGATCAAAAGGCCTTTCAATTTTAAAATGTGACCTCGAAAATTTATCGAAGAAAAATTTATGGAATCCCTTTAGTTACCAAAAGGTACCTACTTACGAATGAAAAGTAAAGGCGGTATTGTCACCCTATATCTCAGCTTTATAAGGATTAAAGAGATGGCAAAGATTGAAATCGTTTACTTTTCTGGCTACGGGCACACGTCAAAACAAGCCGAAGCTTTGGCTGAGGGCGCAGGAGATGCCGCACGCCTTTGGCAGATCCCCGAAGATGGCGTATTGCCCGAGCACGCATGGGATGCATTGGATGCCGCCGATGCAATTCTATTCGGAAGCCCAACCTATATGGGTGGGCCAGCATGGCAGTTCAAACGCTTTGCCGATGCGTCCTCAAAGCGTTGGATGACCCAAAGCTGGTCTAACAAGCTCATGGGCGGCTTTACCAACTCCGCGTCAACCAACGGCGACAAAGGCATCACCATGCTCTATCTGGCAACACTTGCCGCGCAGCACGGGGGGCTTTGGGCCAGCCTTGGTCAATTGCCAGCAAACGCTCTTGCCAATGGGCCAAAGGATACAAACTGGGCCGGTGGATCGTTTGGACCGCTCGCGACCTCCCCCTCAGATAGCTCACCAGAGCAAGGGCCAGCCACAGGCGATCTAGAAAGCGCACGCCAATATGGGGCACGGATCTTGACCCTACTTGACTGATCTAAACACCAAAAAAGGGCGGGCCTAATAGGCCGCCCTTCATCATATTTCGTACCGACGACTTAAAGCCGCACAGAGGCCTTATTGAATGGGCGACAAAAGCGCAGGGTTCATCACCAAGTTGCGCACACCATGGGCGTGATCTTCGTCAAACACGTTGTCTGCAAACCATGCGCCCACGGAGGCGATGTTCACTTTCGCCACGTCAGGACGCACACTCCATGTCACTTGCAAAGGCGAGCCTGCCTCGTTGTAGCTTGGGCCTGTTGTCGAGCCATCGTACACAACGGGCGTGCCGGTGTCTGACGGAAGGTTGAGCGCTTGGTTCAGGCCATCCACAGTGCCAACTTTGGCAAGTTCTACGAAATCATGGGCCGCATCATCGTTGACCAATACGAACACTTGCGCTTCAACACGCAATTGTGGATTCATGATCGCTTCGCTCAAACACGCGCCCAAAGTTGGGCCAGGCGTCACTTGCGCGGATGAAAACACGTAATGCACTTCGATGGTATCACCAGGCACAAGATCGCCGTGATCGGTGACACCAATTGGGGCATCGATCGGGGCCAATTCTGCCTCAGTCAGCTCACCATCGTATTTGTAGCCGGTGCCATAGCCCTTGCCGTCACCATTGCCTGCAAACGTGGTGAATTGACCACCTTTGTGTTCTGCATTTTCGTGAAAGTGAATGTTACACAGGTTCATTTCACCAAAGGCAGGCGCGTCTTGAAAGCTGCGCGCATTGGTACCAGCCGCAGCGTCTATATCGCGCGGCGATTGCGGGCCAAAACCTGCGCCATCGGTGGACGCGGCAAGTGCGGCGCGCTGTGCAAGAATAACATCATCAGCCACGGGACCTTGGCCCTCGGATGCGGCAAATGAAGCGCTTGTGAGCGCGATGGCTGCGGCAGAGGCCGCGGTGAAAAGAGACAATGATTTTTTCATTTTTTTCCCTAAAGGTAAGTGCGTTTGATAGTTAACGCCCCATTACCTAAGGGAATACACACAAAAATAAAGGGGCTAATAGTCTGTTTATGAAACTTTTTCTCACGATATTCGCCTAGAGAAAACCAAAAAGGGCGCCCCGTGAGGACCGCCCTTTTCTATCTTGATGTCGTCAAACCTTAGTCGATTTTCGGCAACAACGCGTTCACAGAGTCTTTGGCATCGCCGTAGAACATACGTGTGTTTTCTTTGTAGAACAGTGGGTTTTCAATGCCTGAATACCCTGTGCCCTGACCGCGTTTGGACACGAACACTTGCTTGGCTTTCCACACTTCCAAAACGGGCATGCCCGCGATGGGTGAGTTTGGATCCTCTTGTGCCGCAGGGTTCACGATGTCGTTGGACCCGATCACGATGACAACGTCGGTCTCTGGGAAATCATCGTTGATTTCGTCCATTTCCATAACGATGTCATAGGGCACTTTGGCTTCCGCCAAGAGCACGTTCATGTGGCCCGGCAAACGACCGGCAACAGGGTGGATCGCAAAACGTACGTTTTTGCCCTTTGCGCGCAACTTGGTTGTCAATTCAGACACCGCCGCTTGGGCTTGTGCAACCGCCATGCCGTAGCCCGGCACGATGACAACACTGTCCGCTTCATTCAAGGCCGTCGCAACACCGTCTGCATCGATGGCAACTTGTTCACCTTCAACTTCCATCGCAGGCCCCGTAGTGCCGCCAAAGCCGCCCAAGATCACAGAGACAAAAGAGCGGTTCATCGCCTTACACATGATGTAGGACAAGATCGCACCGGACGAGCCCACAAGCGCGCCAACAACGATCAAAAGGTCGTTCCCGAGAGAGAAACCAATCGCCGCAGCCGCCCAGCCTGAGTAGGAGTTGAGCATAGACACAACCACCGGCATATCCGCGCCGCCAATGCCCATGATCAAATGGTAGCCGATAAACAGGGCTGCCAAAGTCATCAAGAACAAAGGCAAGAAACCACCTGTGTTGCAGTACCAGATCAAGCAGATCACGGAGAGAGCCGCCGCAGAGGCATTCAATATATGACCGCCTGGAAGCTTGGTCGCTGTAGACGACAATTTACCCGCAAGTTTGCCATACGCTACAATAGAGCCGGTAAAGGTCACGGCACCGATGAAGACGCCCAAGAACAACTCAACGCGCAGGATGTTGATCTCAACACCTGATTTATGCGCCAAAAGACCGGCAAAGCCGTCAAGCGTGGCGCGCGTTGCCGCGTCCATGCCCAAGACACGGCCCAGTTCGATGTGCGCAATCAAGCCCACAAACACAGCCGCCAAGCCAACCAATGAGTGCATCGCCGCAACAAGTTGTGGCATCTCAGTCATTTGCACGCGTGTGGCCACCATGTAACCAATCGCGCCACCGGCTGCGATCAAGATGAGCGACAAGAGCCAAAGCCCAGCACCCGGTCCCACAAGTGTTGCCGCCACGGCCAAAGCCATGCCGACGATACCGTACCATACAGCGCGTTTCGCGCTTTCTTGGCCTGACAAACCGCCCAAAGACAGGATGAAAAGAACCGCTGCGACCACATAGGCCGCTGTCGTAAATCCGAATTCCATAATCCTATACTCCTTAAGATTTCTGGAACATGGCGAGCATGCGCCGTGTCACGAGGAAGCCACCAAAGATGTTGATGCCAGCCATAAAGACCGACAGCGACGCGAGCAGGATCACCAAGAAAGATCCAGAACCGATTTGCATCAGAGCGCCCAAGATGATGATGGACGAGATCGCGTTGGTCACAGCCATCAACGGCGTGTGCAGTGAATGCGCCACGTTCCAAATCACTTGGAAGCCGATGAAAACGGACAAAACGAACACGATAAAGTGCTGCATAAAGCTGGCAGGGGCCACAAGACCAACAGCCAAAAGCAAAGCCCCACCAACAGCCAAAAGCGTGACCTGTTGTTTGGTTTGCGCTTTGAACGCTGCTTTTTCAGCCGCGCGTTTTTCTTCGGCCGTCAGCTCAGGCACAACTTCTTTGGGCTTGGCTGCGATCGCTTTGATTTTTGGCGGGGGTGGCGGGAAGGTGATGTCACCCTCAAACGTCACGGTCGCGCCGCGAATCACGTCATCTTCCATGTTGTGGTTGATTTGGCCGTCTTTGTCTGGCGTCAAATCTGTCAACATGTGACGGATGTTGGTGGCGTATAGCGTGGACGCTTGGGACGCCATGCGCGATGGGAAATCGGTGTAGCCGACGATGGTCACACCGTTGTCTGTCACGATTTTTTCGTCCATCACGGTCAACTTACAGTTGCCGCCTTTTTCTGCCGCCAAATCGACAATCACAGAGCCCGGCTTCATCGCCGCAACCATTTCAGCGGTCCAAAGTTCGGGCGCTTCGCGGTTGGGAATAAGCGCCGTGGTGATGACGATATCAACCTCAGGGGCCAATTCTAGGAATTTTGCAAGCTGGGCGTCGCGGAACTCAGGGCTGGACACAGCAGCGTAACCACCGGTGGCCGCGCCGTCTGCTTGCTCTTCCTCAAAGTCGAGGTACACAAATTCAGCGCCCATAGATTCGACTTGTTCGGCCACTTCTGGACGCACATCAAATGCATATGTGATGGCCCCCAAAGAGGTGGATGTGCCGATGGCCGCGAGACCCGCAACCCCTGCCCCAACGACCAAAACTTTCGCTGGCGGCACTTTACCGGCCGCTGTGATTTGACCTGTAAAGAAACGACCAAAGTTGTTGGACGCCTCGATCACAGCGCGGTAGCCCGCGATGTTGGCCATGGAAGACAAAGCATCCATTTTTTGTGCGCGACTGATGCGAGGCACCATTTCCATCGCGATCACATTGGCACCTTTGTCTTTCGCCGCTTCCATGCCTGCGTCATTTGCCGCAGGGTTGAAGAAGGAAATCAAGGTTTGGCCTTTGGTCAAACGTTTGAGTTCTGCGTCATTTGGCTGGCGCACTTTGGCAACGATTTCAGCGGCTTTCCACAATGCTGCTGCGGTTTTCACCACCTCAACACCAGCCTCTTTATAATCTTTGTCAGCAAAGCCTGCCAGCGCACCTGCGCCAGTTTCAATTACACAGTCATAGCCAAGCTTTTGCAGCTGCTTGGCACTGTCAGGTGTCAACGCAACCCGCGCTTCACCTTCAAATAATTCCTTAGGAACACCGATCTTCACGAAATTTTCCTCATTTTCCCCAGTCAAAATTTTGACGTCGCGTGAGTCCTAGCCAGAACAAAAACCAAGCGCAAGATTATTGCGCTAACATTCAAGCTTTAGAACAATGATATGTCTCAGACGACATCCTTAATCTACGTTTATGACAACCTTCATCGAATTCAGGCAGTAATACGCGTTTCATATCGCATCATATCCCGCCAAACCCATGGCGGGTGGACCATTTCGCCACACCCTAGAACAAAGTTCCAAGAAGGGAAAGTTAATCTAACATATCAGTTTTGATTTTCAAAACAGCCTATGACGCCAATCATTTTATTCCGCTCCACACAGATCCGCTGTAGGGTGGTGCAATGAAAATTCGCCCCCTGACCCCCAAAGACACGACAGCCTGTCACGCCCTTTTTGTACGTGCCGTGCAAGAAGGGGCAGCGGCATTCTACACCCAAGAGCAACGTGATGCTTGGGCCTCTCCTCACGCGGAGGCATCAAAAGATTGGTCAAACCGCCTAACCGAAGGCCACGCCGTGTGCGCCACGCGCTGGGGGCGGATCACGGGATTCTTCACCATGGGATATGATGGACACATAGATTTCGCCTATGTCGCCCCACAAGACATGGGCAAAGGCACCGCCCAGCGCCTGTATGAAAGCTGCGAAGCCAAAGCGCGCGCATGGGGCCTCAGCGTTATGGACACAGAAGCCTCGCATTTGGCCAAACGTTTTTTTGAAAAACACGGCTGGCATGTCACAGCCCGCCAAGTTGTGATCCGAAATGGTGTTGGGATTGATAATTTCCGAATGGAAAAAAGCCTTTAGGCGTCGATTGCAACGGTATGCCTGCTTTTGGCAAAGGCCCGCGCGGCATCCCCAAAAGCGCCAAACAACGCCTTTGAGACAGGATCAAGAGCCGCATTCCATTCAGGATGCCACTGCACCGACAGGGTAAATCCAGATGCGCCTTTGATATAGATCGCCTCAGGCGTGCCATCTGGCGCATAGCCATCAATGACCACCCGCGGACCGGCATCTTTGATACCCTGCCCGTGCAATGTGTTGGTCATGACGTTTGATGCGCCCAAAATTTTGTGAAACACGCCGCCTTCCGAAAAGGTCACATCATGGCGCAGGGCAAATTTTTCATCCTGAGTGCCATCGGGAGGCATGCGGTGATTGTCACGCCCAGCCAGATCACGAATTTCAGGATAAAGCGTCCCGCCCATCGCCACGTTGACCTCTTGAAACCCACGACAAATACCGAAAAACGGCTGACCGCGTTCGACACAGGCCCGCACCAACGGCAGGGTGATCTCATCACGGCAGCGATCAAAAGTGCCGTGAGCCTCGGTTTCGTCCTCGCCATATTCAGATGGGTGCACATTGGGGCGCCCGCCTGTGAACACAAATCCGTCACAGGCCGCCATAAGATCAGCGACAGTCACCATACTGGGATCGGCTGGCACAATCAGCGGCACACAGTCCGACACATTGGCCACGGCCTCGACATTTGTGCGGCCAGAGGTGAACACAGGGTAATCCCCGTGCAAAAAATCGGCGTTGCCAATGATTCCAACGATGGGCCGTGTCATAAGATATCCTTGTTTTATCGCGATGCGTCGCACCTCTAAGCTTAACATAAGCAGGTTAGAAAAGATGAAAAGCAAGACCTACGCGCAAGGGATATAGCACAGGCGCACAGATCACTCTGCGCGCCTGAAATGATTGTTTTTTTAGTGATGGTCGCCCTAAATTTCAGCAGCAAACCCGGCGGCAATCACGCCCGCCTGCCCTGCATCCGCATCATTGTCAGAGGTATCGCCCGTGACACCCACGGCCCCGATCACCTTTCCATCGGCGCCTTTGACCAAAACACCACCTTGCACGGGCACCACTGTGCCGCCCAGCGCGGTGTTGAGCGAGGTCATAAATTCAGGGCGCGCTTTGGCGATCCCGTTCAGGGTCGTCCCCGACATGCCAAGCATCACAGCGCCGTAAGCTTTGCCATGCGCAATAGCGAACCGCCCAGGGGCCGCATCATTGGCACGAGCAAAAGCAATCGGGTGCCCCCCGGCATCCAACACGATCACCGACAAAGGCGCATAGCCTTTGGCCGCACCGTGGGCGACAGTGCCCTCGATCATGTGTTGCGCCGCTTCGAGAGTAATAAAGGTCATAGTCTATCCTTGAGCTTTCAATTGTAGACGCCGTGCGTGCAGCACAGGTTCGGTGTAGCCAGAGGGCTGAACGCGCCCTTTGAACACCAGATCACAGGCCGCTTGGAACGCGATTCCATCAAAAGTTGGATCCATTGGTGTGTACAGCGCATCCCCTTCGTTTTGACGGTCCACGACAGCGGCCATTTTTTGCATCGCGGCCATGACTTGCGCCTCGGACACAACGCCATGGTGCAACCAGTTGGCCAAGGCTTGCGATGAAATGCGGCAGGTCGCGCGGTCTTCCATCAGGCCCACATCATGGATGTCTGGCACTTTGGAACAGCCCACGCCTTGATCGATCCAGCGCACCACATAGCCCAAAATGCCTTGGGCGTTGTTTTCAATTTCTGAGGCAATCTCTTCATCCGACCAATTCACCCCGTTGGCCACTGGAATGGTGATCAAGTCGCTGAGCGATCCACGCGCACCGCCCGCTTTGATCTGATCTTGCACGCCCAGCACATCGACCTTGTGGTAATGGGTCGCGTGCAATGTGGCGGCGGTGGGCGACGGCACCCAAGCACAGGTCGCGCCCGCTTTGGGGTGACCGATTTTGGCCACCAGCATATCGGCCATCAAATCGGGCATGGCCCACATGCCCTTGCCGATCTGCGCCTTGCCTTTCAGTCCGCAAACCAGACCAATGTCGACATTACGATCCTCATAAGAGGCAATCCAAGCGGCGTTTTTCATATCGCCTTTGCGCACCATTGGCCCCGCTTCCATCGAGGTGTGAATTTCATCCCCCGTGCGATCCAAGAACCCTGTGTTGATAAAGGCGACGCGTGATTTGGCGGCACGAATACATTCTTTGAGGTTCACAGATGTGCGGCGCTCTTCGTCCATGATACCAAGTTTCACGGTGTTGTGTGGCAGGCCCAGAATGGTTTCCACTTTTGTGAAAATCTCATCGGCAAAGGCGACCTCATCTGGTCCGTGCATTTTGGGTTTCACCACATAGACAGAGCCAGCAACAGAATTGCGTGTGCCGCCGGTTTTGGTCAAATCATGCATCGCGATCAAGGTGGTGATCAGCGCATCCATCAAACCCTCGCCCACTTCACGGCCCTCACGGTCCAACACAGCGGGATTGGTCATCAAATGGCCGACATTGCGGATCAACATCAAAGCGCGCGCTTTCACGGCAACATCCGATCCATCTGGCGCGGTAAAGCTGTCGTCCGCATTCAGCGCACGGGTGAATGTCTTGCCGCCCTTGGCCACCTGTTCAGTCAAATCACCTGTCATCAGACCCAACCAATTGCGGTAGGCCCCGATTTTTTCCTCAGCGTCCACAGCGGCCACGGAATCTTCACAGTCCATAATCGCAGACATGGCGCTTTCCAAACGAATGTCCGAAATGCCCGCCGCATCTTGCCCGCCCACAGGCGTGTTTGGGTCGATCACGATATCGATCAACAATCCATGGGCGCGCAACAACACATGACCCTGTTTCGATCCCGCCAATTGCGCAGGATTGGACAGGCCTGTTTGGCCCATTTTGCCGTCCACGATCATCATGCCATCGGTGACAGCCAGTGACGTGACATCCGCCCATGACCCGCCCGCAAGCGGCGCAACCGCGTCCAAATGCGCCTTGGCCCATGCAATCACCCGCGCGCCGCGCGCCGCATCATAGCCTTTGCCCGTGGCCACATCGCCCAGCGCATCCGTGCCGTAGAGCGCATCATACAACGACCCCCAGCGCGCATTGGCCGCATTCAACGCGTAGCGCGCATTGGTGATGGGCACCACAAGTTGAGGACCAGGCAAATGCGCGATCTCAGGATCGACATTTTGAGTTTCAATTTCAAAATCAGCGCCCTCAGGCACGATATAATCGATGTCACGCAAAAAGGCCTCATAGGCGGCGGCATCATGGGGCTGCCCCTTGCGGGCGATGTGCCACGCATCGATTTGCGCTTGGATGCTTTCCCGTTTGTCTAACAGCGCGCGATTTTTAGGGCCAAGCTCATTCACGATATCCGCAAAGCCGGCCCACACAGTGTCCGGTGCAACCTCAAGCCCTGTTAGGACCTCGTCTTCAATGAAGCGCACCAAATCGGTCGCAATGTTTAGGCCTGAAATTTCGGTGCGTGCGGTCACGGAATCATCCTCTCGGGTTTGGTATCAATCTTATGGGAACCGTAGGCAGGATTTTCAGGATCAGCAAGGGTGGTCATATTTTTTTACCAAAATCAATCAAAGCATCTGTCGCTTGCAGCCCCACGGCCCGCGCACTAACGTCAGCACAAATCACATGCCGTAAAGTGAAAGCTTATATATGACCGCCCATGCGCCCCAGACTATTTTTCTCAAAGATTACACTGAGCCCCATCACTGGGTTGAAACAGTACATCTGACATTCAAATTGACACCACGCACAACACGGGTTGTCTCAAAGATCGTTTTCAATCCGAATGCCAAAAATATGGGCGATTTGATCTTAAACGGTGAACAGCTGCGCCTTGTGTCAGTTCAGATCAATGGCGCTGCTGTGCCCTATGACATCACAGACACCCATCTAACGATCAAACAAGCCGATGTGCCAACTGTACCGTTCACATTTGAAGCCGAGGTCGAAATCTCACCCGAAACCAACACAGCGCTTGAGGGGCTATATATGTCCTCTGGCATGTATTGTACCCAATGCGAGGCCGAGGGCTTTCGCAAAATCACCTATTACCCAGACCGCCCCGACGTGATGGGCGTCTTCACCGTGCGCGTTGAATCCGACATGCCCGTGATGCTGTCCAACGGCAATCCGCAAGCTTTGGGTGACGGCTGGGCCGAATGGCATGACCCGTGGCCCAAACCCGCCTATTTGTTCGCGCTTGTCGCGGGGGATTTACTGGCACACGCGGGCACATTCACCACCATGTCCGGCAAAGACGTCGATCTGAACATCTATGTGCGCAAAGGCGATGAAGACAAATGCGCCTTTGGCATGCAGGCCTTGATCGATTCCATGGTCTGGGATGAAAAAGTCTACGGGCGTGAATACGACTTGGACATTTTCAACATTGTCGCCGTGGACGATTTCAACATGGGTGCTATGGAAAACAAGGGATTGAACATCTTTAACAGCTCATGTGTTTTGGCCTCGCCCGAGACCTCGACCGATGCCACGTTCGAACGTGTTGAGGGCATCATCGCCCATGAGTATTTCCACAACTGGACGGGCAATCGCATCACGTGTCGCGATTGGTTTCAACTGTGCCTCAAAGAGGGTCTGACCGTTTACCGCGATCAGATGTTCTCAGGCGATATGCGCAGCCATGCTGTTAAAAGGATTGAAGAAGTTCTGCAATTGCGCGCCCGTCAGTTCCGCGAAGACAACGGGCCTCTTGCCCATAATGTTCGGCCCGAAAGCTTTGTTGAAATCAACAATTTCTACACAGCGACCGTTTATGAAAAAGGGGCTGAAATCATCGGCATGCTGCGCCGTTTGATCGGCGATGACGCCTATTACAAAGGCTGCAACTTGTACTTTGATCGCCATGACGGCGAGGCTGTCACGATTGAAGATTGGATCAAAGTCTTCGAAGAGGTCACCGGCCGCGATCTTGCACATTTCAAACAATGGTATTCCCAAGCAGGCACCCCGCGCCTCTCTGTGTCTGAGAGCTGGTCTGATGGGACATTGACACTGACCTTCACTCAAAGCACCCCAAAAACACCAGACCAAGATGTGAAAAGCCCCCAAGTTTTGCCCATCGTGGTTGGTCTTATTGCGCCAAACGGCGACGAGGTTGTGCCCAGCACTGTTTTGGAAATGACCCAAAGCACCCAAAGCTTTACCTTCGAAAATCTATCCGAACGCCCTGTCGCATCCATCTTGCGTGATTTTTCTGCGCCAGTGATTTTGAAACGCGATATGGACGCTCAAACCCGCGCGTTTTTATTGGCCCATGACACAGACCCGTTCAACACATGGGAAATGGGGCGGATGCTGGCAAAGGACACATTGGTGGCGATGATTGTCGATGGCACCCCACCCGCACGCGACTATCTGGATGCGCTCAAATCTATGCTGTCTGACACAAGCAAAGACCCTGCGTTCCGTGCGCTGTGCTTGGCCTTGCCGTCGCAAGACGATTTGGCGCAAACCTTGCATGACGCGGGCATCATCCCCGACCCCATGGCCATTTACGAGCAACGCGAAGAGCTGCGCCATACTTTGGCGACCGAATTCAAAGACATCCTTGCGGGGCTGTATGAGGCCAATAACGCGGGCGCGTTCAAACCGGATGCCGATGGATCGGGCAAGCGATCTTTGCGCATGTCGGTTTTGGCGCTTTTAACACTCAATGATGAGGGGCAAGCCGCGCAATCCTTGTTTGAGACAGCGGACAATATGACCGAACAAGCCGGTGCTTTGATGGCCCTTTTGTCTGCGGGCAAAGGCCAAGAAGAACTGGCCAGTTTTTATGCCCAATGGTTCCATGATCGTCTGGTGATGGACAAGTGGTTTATGATGCAAGTCGCAGTGGCAGCCCCATTGGATGCCGCTAGAATTGCCAAAGAGCTCACGGAACATGCTGATTTCGATATGAAAAACCCGAACCGATTTCGGGCAGTTTTTGGCGCGCTCGCGGGCAATCATGGCGGATTTCACGCCCCTGATGGTGCGGCATACAAATTGCTGGCAGATTGGTTGATCAAACTTGATCCCCTCAACCCCCAAACCACAGCCCGCATGTGCGGCGCGTTTGAAACATGGCCACGCTATGGTGCAGACCGCGGCGACATGATGCAAACGCAGCTGAGACGCATTTTGGCGACCAAAGGGTTGAGCGGCGACACCACAGAAATGGTTACACGGATATTGGGGGCCTAATCACATGACATTGCAACGGGCATTGGTGCTTGAACAACGGGGCAAGTTGGCTCTTCGCGACATTGATTTGCCTGACACGGTTGGGCCAGATGAGGTGCGCGTCGCGATCCATACGGTGGGGGTGTGCGGCTCTGACGTGCATTACTACACCCATGGTCGGATCGGACCTTTTGTGGTCAATGCACCTATGGTTTTGGGGCATGAGGCGGCGGGCACGGTCACCGAAATTGGCGCTCATGTGACCCACCTGACGGTTGGGGATCGGGTCTGTATGGAACCGGGTATTCCCAACCCGACTTCGCGGGCGTCCAAGATGGGCCTGTACAATGTGGATCCTGCTGTGACCTTTTGGGCCACACCGCCCATTCACGGCTGCCTGACGCCCAGTGTCGTACACCCTGCCGCGTTCACATACAGATTGCCCGACACAGTCAGCTTTGCCGAAGGCGCGATGGTGGAACCCTTTGCGATTGGCATGCAAGCCGCGACCAAAGCCCAGATCAAACCGGGCGATGTGGGGCTGGTGATTGGCGCGGGCCCCATTGGCGTGATGACGGCTTTGGCCGCTCTTGCGGGGGGCTGCGCGCGGGTGATGATCTATGATGTGATGGCAGACAAACTGCAAACAGCAGCGCAATATGACGGCATTGATGCGCTTGATCCCACACGCCCCGTGGCCGAACAAGTGGCCGAGGCCACGGCGGGCTGGGGCGCGGATGTTGTGTTTGAATGTGCGGGTCATCCATCTGTATTCAAAACGCTTTTCGACACGCCGCGCCCTGGCGGCACGGTCGTATTTGTCGGCATGCCAGTTGAGCCCATCGCCTTTGACATGGTGGCAGCACAGGCCAAAGAGCTGAACATGTCGACCGTGTTTCGCTATGCCAATATGTATGACCGCTCGGTGGAATTGATTGCCTCGGGCAAAGTGGATCTCAAACCTTTGATCTCAAAAACCTATACCTTTGACGATGCGATCGCGGCCTTTGATCGCGCGGTGGAAGCCCGTCCAACAGATATTAAAATACAAATCACACTTTAGGCTGATCAAGCCGCTTGTGAAAAAGGGCGCTCCATTGGGGCGCCCTTTGCAATTGTATGACCCTGACGGATCAGCCCTTGGGCGGCATGGGCGGACGTTGCCCATCAGGCCCGCCAAATCCACCGGGGGGTGGTGCCATAGATGTGCTGCGCTCGGCTGTGTAATCCACCGCAATGGTCACGGTGCCATGCAACGCGGTATTCACATCGCCGGTGATCACCATGGTTTGCTGAGTGATTTCATCAGCGCTGTTGTCCGAAAACACATTGTCAGAGGCAATGGTGATCCGGTTGAGGTTTGCCGTGCCATTGGAATACAACGGATTGCTTTGATAAAGCGCGGCACTTTCCGTCTCTGGCATCGCGATTTGCGCTGTTAGGACAGAGGCTTCGCCAGCAACAGCCGCATCGACACTGTCGAAAATCTCAAAGTGAATATGGGGCCAGCGCCCATCGTAACAGCCGGGATAAATCGTGGTGAAGCGCACCTTACCATCAGCATCCGAGACGCCAACACCCCGCAAATAATTACGGTCTGTGGTGTCGTAGAGCGAATACAGCCCCGTGGTGTCGCAGTGCCATAAATAGATCGCAGCCCCCACCAGCGGCGTACAGCCATCTGCATTGACCAAATCGAGCTCAAGCGTCAACTCAAGCCCCTCGGCTGTCGGTGTCATCCCACCAAAGGATGTGCGTAAATCTTCGCGGATCACGCCCTCTTGGGTCAGTGCATTCACGGTTTGACCATCTTTCACATTCGACCCATCCGCAGGGTACGGGCCAGCCGTTTCCCATGGCAAGCCAACGCAGTGCTCAAGTGCAAAGGCCGGCGCGCCCGAGACAGCCGCAACGCCCGCGCCCACCAAAAGCGTCAACACTTTGCGCCGCCCAATCATGCGCGGCAAATCATGCGCAAACCCCAAATCGTGATCGTGATCGTGAACCTGCCCATCCGTGTGCCTGTGGTCATGTGGCATATCTCGGCTACCCTTTAAGTTGCTATTTATATATCTCTAACGGGCCATTAAAAGTTTTCCGTCGCGAAGCATTGTCGTTTTTATCAAATAGGCCCCACACATCAAATAGGCCCCACACAACGCTCCTCAGAAAGCAAAACATTGGCCTCGACATTTCCCACACCGGGCAATGTCATAATCCGCCGTCGCAGCACCCGTTCAAAGTCTGGCAAATCTTGCGCCACCACCCGCAGGCGATAATCATACAAACCCAAAACATGTTGCACCGTTTGCACTTCGGGGATCGCCGAGACCGCGCGCTCAAAATCTTCCAAAGAGACACGACCTTTGGTGGCCAAACGGATGCCCAAAAATACGGTCACGCCAAACCCCAGTTGTTCCAAATTCAAATCCACACGGCGCGGACCAAATAGACCCGCTTCGCGCAAACGTTTGATCCGTCGCCATGTGGCTGGCTGGCTGAGACCATGATCACGCCCCAACGCGCCTGCGGATTGCGTGGCGTCCTCACACAACGCCCGCGCCAAAGCACGATCGATGTCGTCCAACTCAATCGCGCTCATAGTGGCACCTCTTGGCGTTCTTTGATGGCGGCAACATGCATCAAGGCCTCGATGTCGGAAATATGCGGCAGCGTTAGAATATGCGTCCTGTAAATACGTTGGTAATCGGGCATATCACGCGCGATCACCAACAGACGGACATCCACCTGCCCCAAAAACGTACCGATTGAGATGACCTCGGGCACGGTGCGCGCGGCGGCGATAAATTCATCAAACGCACGCGGCTCGGTTTTGTCCAAGGTAAACCGCAGCGACACTTCGACGGTGTAGCCAAGCGCAAGCCAGTTGATTTCATCGCGAATGGCACGGATCACCCCCGCCTCGCGCATTTTATCCACGCGGCGCGCAAATGTGGGGCCAGTGACGCCCGCGCGTGCCGCCAAAATGGCCACGGCTTGCTCTGGGTCGGCTTGCAGTTGGCGTAGAATCCTGCGGTCGGTGTCGTCTATTGGCATGATTATGTCACATAATTATGTTTTCAAGAATGAATTTAACACAAATACATCAAATCAGTCAAATTTTGAACTCGCACTTGGCATAATTTTTAGTATTGTCGCCCTCAGACGATTCAAGACACTTAAAACCAATATAAGGAGCGCCGATATGCGCGTTTATTACGATCGCGATTGCGATGTAAATCTCATCAAAGAAGCAAAAGTAGCCATCTTGGGTTACGGTTCACAAGGTCACGCCCACGCGTTGAACCTGCGCGACTCTGGTGCAAAAAACGTTGTCGTCGCTCTGCGCGAAGGCTCTTCTTCTGCTAAAAAATGTGAAGCTGAAGGCCTGAAAGTTATGGGCATCGCAGAAGCGGCTGCTTGGTGTGACGTGATCATGTTCACCATGCCAGATGAGCTTCAGGCAGAAACATACAAAAAATACGTCCACGACAACATCAAACCAGGTGCAGCCATCGCATTTGCGCACGGTTTGAACGTTCACTTTGGTCTCATCGAGCCAAAAGAAGGCGTTGACGTGATCATGATGGCGCCAAAAGGCCCAGGTCACACAGTGCGCGGCGAATACCAAAAAGGCGGCGGCGTGCCTTGTCTTGTTGCGGTTGACACAAACGCATCCGGCAAAGCGCTCGAAGTTGGCTTGTCCTACTGTTCCGCTATCGGCGGCGGTCGCTCCGGCATCATCGAGACAAACTTCCGCGAAGAGTGCGAAACTGACCTGTTCGGTGAGCAAGCTGTTCTGTGTGGTGGTGTTGTTGACCTCATCCGTTGTGGTTTTGAAACACTTGTTGAAGCGGGCTACGCGCCTGAGATGGCCTACTTTGAGTGTCTGCACGAAGTGAAACTTATCGTGGACCTGATCTACGAAGGTGGCATCGCGAACATGGACTACTCCATCTCAAACACAGCTGAGTACGGTCAATACGTCACTGGCCCACGCGTGATCCCATACGATCGCACAAAAGCTGAAATGAAACGCGTCCTCGAAGACATCCAATCTGGTAAATTCGTTCGTGACTTCATGTTGGAAAACGCAGTTGGCCAGCCAACTTTGAAAGCATCCCGTCGTGCAAACGACGAGCACCTTTTGGAAGAAACAGGCGCGAAACTCCGCGGCATGATGCCTTGGATTTCAGCCGGCAAAATGGTCGACAAAGAGCGCAACTAAGCTTTTACGACCTAGGACATTCGAAAGGCCTCGCAGGATTGCGGGGCCTTTTTTGTTTTAGGATGGCGGATATTAGCCCCTTGCCTCTAGAACATTGAACGCTTTTCAATTGACATTTATGCAGCAAAAAAAGCAATCTTTGACCATGAAAACGGTTCACCCAAGGATCAACATTGGCAGGCTTAGAGAGATCGGTTGGTCTCTACGGGACCCAATCGGCTTGAACCAAACAATGGGTAGCTGGAAGGGCCAACCTTTTGAAGATGAGTATGACACTTATTTATCTAAGGTCGCGGGAATGTTGCGAAATAATGGCACCTTTGCCGAAGTTATTGACTATCTTTTCTTCATCGAGTCGCAGTATATGGGGATCGGCCCAAAAAAGATTGACATTCAAACTCGAACTCGACTGCTGGCCGTCGTTCAAGGAATTTCCGACGATCCATTTGTATGGTCTGAGCCTTAAAAGTAGAGGCAAACGCCTGAGTATTAGGTGTAGATAACTCCCACATAGCTAACGTCCAACGAACAAAAAGCTATGCACATTACTCAACAGCTTGCGTTGTATTAGCCCCTCCTTTTAGGCTAACAGGGGCGAACAACGGGCCAATCCACGCCCAGCCCCACAGAAAGCCCGCACCCCATGTCTGATCCGCAAATGAAAGTGGTCATTGTGACCCCTGAAATCCCTTACAACACCGGCGCCATTGGACGGACTTGCGTGGCGTTGGGATTGGAGTTGATTTTGATCAAGCCTTTGGGGTTTTCATTAGATGAAAAAGCCGTGCGGCGCTCTGGCACCACTTATTGGCAGCATGTGCAACTGACGGAATACGACGACTGGCAAAGCTTTCTCGACGACCGCAAACCCGCGCGCGAGGATTTGCATTTCTTTGAAGAGCACGGCGCGAAAAGCTTTTACGAGCCTGAGTATCAAGAGGATGCCTATCTGGTGTTCGGCTGTGAATCCAAAGGCCTACCTCAGACAATACTCGACAGCATGGAAGATCGTACATTCAATCTGCCCATGCGCAACCCTGTCGTGCGCTCGCTCAACTTGGCCAACACCGCCACCGCCGTGATTTACCAAGCGATGCGCACTCAACTGGGCGGCTGAAACGTAGCCCCTACGCCGCGACAACACGTGCCGTGATCTGGCTTGCCTCTCAGGTGTGGACCTGTGCAAACTGCGATCAGATGCAAAGGAAAGCCCGATGACCAATCCAAACCAAAGCGAATTAGACCAAATCAACGCAGATCGCGCCCGCATGTTCACGGCCACGTTTTGGAAAAGCCTTTTGCAAGGACGCGAAGGCTTGGGGGATACGTTTTGGGCTGGCAACTATTTGGCGGGGCTGTTGTTTTTGCCCCTCGTGATCGTGCTTTTGTTTGTGCCTGTGCTTTATGGTCTCATCGCCCCTGCTTTTGTGATGTTCGGGCTGTATCTATTGGCTGTCGCGCGCGCCGTTTGGTTGGCCAAGCCCAAGGGCAACAGTGGCATGGGTCTTAAAATCACTGCGGTGATATGGACATTGCTCAACGCCGTGTCCGTCATGGCCGTCTCGCCGTTTTCCGCAGGGCAGTAGACACACCAAAGGCGCGCGGAGTGATCCCCAAGAGCCTTTGGTTTCAGTGTATTATCGATTTAGCGTGTCGCACTTTCAACAGCCGCCACAACACTGTCGACCGCGGCGTTCAACGTCGCCTCGGACACGCTTTCGGCCATGACACGGATCAACGGCTCAGTACCTGATTTACGGATCAACAAACGCCCGTTGCCACTGAGTTTCATTTCCGCATCTGCAATCGCACGTTTCACAGCGTCATTGTCGAGCGGCGTTTGCCCCGTGGCGTAGCGCACATTTTTCAACAGCTGTGGCACGGTTTCGAAGGTTTTGGACAGCTCAGACGCCTTTTTACCGGTCTCGATCATCGCGGCCAAAAATTGCAATCCCGCCAGCAATCCGTCGCCCGTGGTGGCATAATCGGTCATCACGATGTGACCAGATTGTTCGCCGCCAAGATTAAACCCGCCTTGACGCATGCGTTCCACCACATAGCGATCGCCCACATTTGTACGCTCCAACCGCAAACCTTGCGCATCCAGATACCGCTCCAACCCCAGATTGGACATCACGGTCGCGACCAAAGCGCCCCCCTTGAGCTTGCCTTGATCAGACCATTGCTTGGCCAAAAGCGCCATCAATTGATCGCCATCGGCCACCTGCCCGTTCTCGTCCAAAATCATCACGCGATCCGCATCACCATCAAGGCAAATGCCCATATCAGCGCCATGAGCAATCACCATTTCGGCGGCGGTTTGCGGCGATGTGGACCCGCAGTTGTCATTGATATTGTGCCCATCAGGCGCGGTGCCCACGGGGATCACGTCGGCGCCCAGTTCCCACAAAACTTCAGGCGCGGTTTTATAGGCAGCCCCATTGGCACAATCGACCACGACCTTAAGCCCCGCCAAGGTCATGCCGCGCGGCAAGGTGCTTTTGATTCGCTCGTTGTAGCGAAAGCGCGCATCATCGATACGTTTGGCACGGCCGATATTGCGCGCCTGAGCCGGTTCAACACCGGTCATCAAAAGATGTTCGATCTCGGCCTCCGCCTCGTCGGACAATTTAAACCCATCGGGGCCAAAAAACTTGATGCCATTGTCTTCTGCCGGGTTGTGCGAAGCGGAAATCATCACGCCGACATCCGCGCGCATCGACGTGGTCATCATCCCAACAGCGGGCGTTGGCACAGGGCCGAGCAAGAACACATTCATGCCCGTGGACGTAAAGCCCGCCGTCATCGCGGTCTCGAACATATAGCCCGACAGCCGCGTGTCTTTGCCAATGATCACACGGTGTGCGCCCCCGCCATCACGACGAAAATAACGCCCCGCTGCGGCCCCAAGTTTCAACGCCATTTCGGCGGTCATTGGATTGGAATTGGCGCGACCACGCACGCCATCGGTGCCAAAAAACTTACGGGACATCGCTATATTCTCCACTGCTCATCGCCTGCCACAGGGCAAGCGCTTGTTTTGTTTGTTTTATGTCATGAACGCGAATGATTTGCACACCCTGTGCAGCACCTGCCAAAGCCACAGCGATGGAACCGCCAAGGCGTTGATCCGCTTCAGGTTCGCCTGCAACGGTCCCGATAAAGCGCTTGCGCGAAGCCCCCAGCAAAATGGGGCACCCGAGGCTGTGAAACAGCGATATGCGGTGCATGATCTGCACATTATGCGCAACGGTTTTACCAAACCCGATACCAGGATCGATCATGATCTGATCGCGCGCGATACCTGCGGCCACGGCCACATCGATACGTTGTTCCAGAAAATCATAAACGTCCAAAAGCACATCGGCGTAGTCAGGATTGTCTTGCATCACCTCGGGATCGCCCTGCGCATGCATCAAACAGACAGGCACGCCAAAACCCGCTGTGACACGCGCCAAATCAGGATCATGGGTGAAGGCATAAACATCATTGACGAGCGTCGCACCGGCATTGAGCGCCGCCTTTGCCACATCTGATTTGCGTGTATCAATCGAAATCGGCACATCACAGGCTTGACGGATTGCCGCAATCACAGGGGCCGTGCGCGCGATCTCGGCCTCGGCAGGCACATAGGCCGCACCGGGGCGCGTGCTTTCCCCGCCAATGTCCAAAATATCCGCACCCTCATCGATCATACCCAGCGCATGTTTGATCGCCACATCAGGCCGCTCGAACTTGCCGCCATCTGAAAAACTATCAGGTGTCACGTTCAGGATGCCCATCACATTGACGCGCCCCATATCAAGGCCTGCAATATCAAAACGCGGTGCGGTCAAACGATGCAAAATGTCTTGCGGGACCTCATCTGCCCTGACGATCTGCGGCTCAGCTGCGCGGGATAGGATTTCGACATGCGTGAACCACAAAGCGCCCGCGGCCAAAGGCATCGCGCCCGCTGGCCGGTCCACGCCCTGTTGAACCAAAGGGCGGTGATAAAGGTTTAAGTCTGACATATGGCTCCTTTTGTCACTCAAAAGAGAGTGACGGGGCCATTAAGGTCAAGGGCACGTGTTGGTATGTTACAGCCCTGCGGCAAATCTCCGCCCATAGCCAAAAGTTCGGTCGCATTCAATTCATCACCCAGCCAAGCGGCCATCTCAATCGCCGTGCCTTTTGGACCATCGACGGCATCCAAAACCATTTTCGAGGGGGCCCAAACCGACAGTTGGTCGTGTTTCATTGCCCAGTCCAATTCAGTACGTGACGCGCGCACCACACAGCGAGCATCGCGGGCGGCCAAGGTCCATGCGTTTTGCTCAATGGCCAATAAATCAATACGTCGCTGCGTCACTTTGGTCGCGGCTTGTGGCCATGCCCCATCAGGCAAACCAACGGTAATGATCACAGGTTGAGGTGCTAGAGCACAGGCATCAAGCCACTGAGATAATTTCGGAGACGCCAGTGCCGCGGCAGTCAAAAACACAATCACGGGATGGGGGACTGGCGCGTCAATCGGGGTCGCCTGATTGTCGGACTGATCCTCAGAGCGCACAATTTCCACACCCAAAGCTCCAGGGCCACGGTCTAGTTTTTCAATCCGAACAAACACCCGAAAGGCCCGCGGCTCGGTTAAAATACGTGTCGCAATTCGTTCGGCCAGTGTTTCAAGCAGGTTCAAACGCTCGGCGGCCAATTCAAATTGAATGGCCTCGGTCAAAGCATCGTAGGATAAAATACGATCCACATCGTCATCAATCGGACCCGCGACAGGTGCCAATTCGACGACAATATTGAAACTTATCCGTTGCACGACACCGCGCTCGGCCTGAAATGCGCCAATTTCGACCTCGACCACATGATCACGCAAAGAAATGCGATCAAGTGGTGTGTCCCCGCCCATAGCCGCAGCACGAGATTCAGGGTGATCGAAAGCAAGGTGTATATCGGACATCAAAGCACTCTGGTTGGGGCGCAAAGGGCTGCGCGATCTGTGGCGTCTTGCTATCGGTTTTGTGTGCAGGCGAAAAGCAGTTTGTCCCCGAAAAGCAAAACCCCGCCATAACAGACGGGGCAAAACGATCTTAAAGGCGTTAAATTTTACGCGCGGGGCATTCTGTAGAAATAATGCACCCCAATCGACGCGGTCCGCGGAAAGGCACGCGCCCAACGCGGGTTCACAGCCTTTGTATGATAATGGGTGGCTCCATCCGTCAAACGACGCGGTGCTCCATCCAGCATCAAACGTGCGATTTTTCCAAGACGCGCCCATGCCTTTTTCTCATTCACAACTTCGGCGCGACCATCACAGGTGTAGGTAAACTGGCAACGAAACTTTTTGCCCGTGCCCTGTTTGATAACACCGCACACCGAATTTGGAAATTTCGACGATGATGCCCGATTTAGGATCACCTCAGCCACTGCAAATTGCCCTTTGACACTTTCGCCACGCGCCTCAAAGTACAACGCTTGTGTCAGGCATTCCCAATTGTCACCGCCACTTGCAGCGGGAACCTCGGCCAGAAAATCGCGGGTGTATTCAATCTGCATTGGCGGCGTTGGCTTGGCGATGGGTTTAAAGTTCGCCAAAACCTGCGCGACAGTGTCCGTTTCGAGAGCACGCATAGCGGCGCGTTCATCCGTCAACAATTGGGTCACCTGCACGCCAATAAACGCGTGTGGATCATTGGATGTGCTCAATGTCACGTCCGCCTGCGCAGCAAAGGGCAAGGCAAAAGAGCTGACAAGGGCAGTGACAGCGATAGCTTTGAGAATCGTTTTCAAGGTCTACATCTTTCCAATTGCGTTTGTAAAAGCAGCAAAACGCGGTATTTCGGAGGCTGACATAGGCTAAATTTTATCAAAGGTCCACCCAAGGGCCCCAGAGCAAGCGGCCTAGCGCGCAGAAGTCCCATCAACAGACACATGAATTTTGCGTTGAAACAGCCTTCAAAACTTTGGAATCAATCACTTACGCGACACATGTGTCGCCTTCTCCTCAGCTGCGACCAATTGTGCTGCGGCAAGGCGCGCCACGGGCACACGGAAGGGGGAACACGATACATAATCGAATCCTGCGGCCCGGCAAAAGGCAATAGATTCGGGGTTACCGCCGTGTTCACCACAAACGGATAACACAATATTGGGGGCCGCTTTGCGCCCCCGCGCCGCGCCGATGGTCAAAAGCTCTCCCACACCATCCACATCCAGAGAATGAAACGGGTCCTCGGGAAAGACGCCCTGCTGCACATAGGCATTCATAAACCGACCCGCATCATCACGCGACAAACCATAGGCCATCTGTGTCAAATCATTGGTTCCAAATGATAAAAATGCCGCATGCTGCGCAATTTCATGCGCACGCAACGCCGCGCGTGGCGTCTCAACCATCACGCCAAGGCGGTAGGTAAAATCAGCGCCTTTCTCGTTGCGCACGGCTGCTGCTACGCCGTCGACCAGCGTCTTGACCAATTCAACTTCACGCATAGCAGAGACCAACGGAATCATCACCTCAGGCACCACAGGTGCGCCCAGTTTAGAGGCCTCAATCGTGGCTTCAAAAATCGCACGCGCTTGCATTTCGTATATTTCAGGGAACGTGATTCCCAAGCGCACGCCACGCATCCCAAGCATCGGGTTGAATTCAGACAGCCACTCAATACGTCGCGTCACATCGGACAATGGCAGATCCAAAGCCTCAGCCAATTCTTTGGCCCCTGCGCGATCTGAGGGCAAAAACTCATGCAGCGGCGGATCAAGCAGACGAATACAAACCGGTTGCCCCTGCATGATGCGAAACAGCTCGATAAAGTCGGATCGTTGCATGGGCAAAAGCCGCGAAATGGCTTCTTGTCGGTCTTCGTGTGTGGCCGCAAAAATCATCTCGCGCATTACAGTCAAACGATCGCCATCAAAAAACATGTGTTCCGTGCGACACAAGCCGATGCCTTGCGCCTTGAAATCACGGGCCATCGCCGCATCCGCAGGCGTGTCGGCATTGGCGCGCACATCGATATCGCGAATGGCATCAGCCCAATCCATCAACTGCAAATACCAATAATCTTTCGAGGGCGGCAACATTTTGGCCTCGCCCATCAAGGCCTCACCCGCCGAGCCATCAAGCGTGATCATATCGCCTTCGTTGAGGGTCTGACCATTCATGCCTGTGATGGTTTTTTTACGTGAATTGATGCTCATCGACGCGCCAACAACACATGGCACCCCCATGCCCCGCGCAATCACGGCCGCATGCGATGTCACCCCGCCGCGTTCGGTCAAAACGCCGACAGAGGAATGCATGCCGCGAATGTCTTCGGGCGCAGTTTCACGGCGCACCAAAATACAGGCCTCGCCGCGCGCCTCAGAGGCTTGCGCGGCGGATGACGAGAACACCAAGCGACCAACAGCGCCACCGGGACTGGCTGCGATGCCTTTGGCAAACACGGACCGCGCGGCCGTGGGATCGATCTGTGGGTGCAAAAGTTCGGTCAGGGACCGAGGTGGCACCCGCAAAACCGCTTCTGATTTTGGAATAATGCCATCTTCGGCCAATTGAACAGCCGTGCGCAAGGCTGCACGTGTGGAACGCTGTACGCGCACCGCATCTAAAATTGCCAACTTGCCGTTTTCGATGATAAATTCGACCTGCATCTCTTCGCGCAGTTTGGTGCGACACAGCTGGGATATTGTCGTCAATTGCTCAAACAGCTTAGGACAATCCAGCTCAAGCGACGCGCCACGCGCATCTTCAGTCAAATACATCACATTTTTTGGATCGCTGAGCGCACCACGCCCAATCGCTTGGCGTTTATAGCGCCCGCGGATCAAGGGCGCGCCGGTGCTCTCGTCAATCAGTTGAATAACGCCAGCGCCGCTTTCCCCCGGCCCAACCCCAAAAGACATGGCCTGTACGATCAAACCCAAACCGGCATCCGCAGGCGCCCCTTTGGCTTGGCGCAACAACCGCGCCGTGGTGCCGGACCAAGCCCGCGCCATCGAGCGCAGCACTTTGATCAATTGGACATCAACATCTTGCGGAAACGGCTCATCGGTTTCATTTTCATAAGCATCAAGCGCCGATTTCAGCGCCTGTTTGGTCGGCACCGCGCTGTCATTTTCGAACTCTTCTGGGTCAAGGCGTTCAATATGAATGGCGTAAGATTGCACAAATCGAAGATACAGCGCATCTGCGGCATCTGCGCCATGCGTCTGTGTCAATTCGGCGTGTCGTTCGTCATTCATTCCGATATTGAGCATCGCGCCTGGGCCACCCCAATCGGGATCCTCGGACGAGGGCCGCACCGTCAACAGTGGCGTATCGCCAAAGGTTTTCAGCAAGGCACTGATATCAAGCGGCAAACCATCGGCCAGTGTGCGCACAGCGTCAAACGACAACGCCACGGTTTCGGGCACGGGCAAATCAAGCCGCACCAGACGTTGCAAACATTTCGCGCGCCCGCCGTGTGTTGCAACGGCGATTGGTGCCACACGGCGAATGCGGGTGTACCCGAGACTGTCATTGTTTTGCTGCACTGCGGCGCTCCCTTTGAGTGCACAGATTAAGCGCCTGTGCGCGCGGGGTGCAATGAAAACGTTGCCTCCCGCGCTGATTTTACACGATTAACCGTCAAGTTTGGATAAATCTGCCACCGACAGGCAGATTTCGCGGATACGCCCCAGCAAATTCAAGCGGTTGCGGCGCACCACAGAGTTGTCCGCGTTGACCTGAACCGCTTCAAAAAACGCGTCTACAGCAGGGCGCATCGCGGCCATGGCCGTCATAGCACCTGCGAAATTTTCTGATGCCATCGCGGGTTTGATCGCGGCTTCAGCCGTATCAAGCGCCGCAAACAACGCTTTTTCTGCCTCTTCTTCGGCAAATTTGATGTCGGGACCGTAGGAATATTCCACGCCATCTTTGGCTTCGGCTTGCGACAAGATATTGTTGGCGCGTTTGAACCCTTGGATCAGGTTCTTGCCGTCTTCTGTCGCGAGCGTTTGTGACAAAGCACGGGCGCGTTTGACCAGCAAAGTGATGTCATCATTGCCCGGCATAGCAAGGCAAGCGTCGATCACATCATGGCGCACACCCTCATCTTTGAGGAACACTTTGAGGCGGTCGTGGAAAAACGACAGCAAATCCACAGAGGTATCTGGCATGCCATCTGTTGCATTTTTCGCGGCAGCGGTTTGCGCATCATCAAGTTTATCCGTGATCGCCTCGAAGGCCGCACCAAACACACCATGATCCGCGATCTCGTCCAAAATCTCTTTCAGCGTATCAATGACCCCGTCATTTTCATCACCTTCGGCAATCCGGTGTGACAACAATTGCGTGTCAAAGTGGTGATCCAGTCGCAAACGTACATCATTTGTAAGCAACAACCGCACCACCCCCAAGGCCGCACGGCGCAAAGCGAACGGATCTTTCGATCCTGTTGGTTTTTCATCAATCGCCCAAAACCCGATCAAGGTATCGAGTTTATCCGCCAAAGAGACCGCCACAGATACAGGATCCGTTGGCACATCATCTGAGGGGCCAAGCGGAGAATAGTGATCACGGCACGCATCGGCGACGGCGTCGGACAGGCCTGCCTTTTTGGCATAATAGCGCCCCATGATGCCTTGCAATTCGGGGAACTCATAGACCATTTCAGACGACAAATCAGCCTTGGCCACTTTCGCGGCCAACTCAACCTCGTTCGCATCCGCGCCCACGATAGGCGCGAGGGCTTTGGCAAGCGACGCGATACGTCCGATGCGCGCGGCTTGAGACCCAAGTTTATTGTGGAACGTCACATTCGCAAGTGGGGCGGCCATGGCTTCAAAGCCCATCCGCTCGACGGTGCGGATGTCATTGTCCCAGAAGAACTTGGCATCGGCCAAACGTGCAGAGAGCACCTTTTCGTTGCCCGCCAAAATGGTCGCGCCCTGATCGGCGGTTTCGCGATTTGCCACGGTGACGAATTTTTCGATACGACTGTTTTTCGGATTGCGCACGGAAAAGAACTTTTGGTGCTCTTTCATCGAGGTCTGCAACACCTCTGGCGGCAAATCCAAAAAGTCGTCGCCAATACGGCCCATCAACACCACAGGCCATTCAACCAGACCTGCAACTTCGGCCAACAGACCCTTGTCTTCAACCACGTCCAAACCTTGTGCAAAAGCTTGGTTGGTCGCGTCATGCCAAATGTGATCGGCGCGCTCGGCGGCATCCAGCATCACGAAAGCGGATTTCAACTTGGATGAATAATCATCGAAATTGTTCACATCAAACGCGTCAGGCGCCATAAAGCGGTGCCCACGTGTGCTGCGCCCTGATGTGATGCCATCGATGTCGAATTTCACAACGTCAGATCCGTCTTCCGCAGACAGGATACAGATGATGGAATGCAAAGGGCGCACCCATTTCAAACTGCCCGTGCCCCAGCGCATGGATTTTGGCCAAGGGAAATTGCGGATCGCTTTTTCCAACACTTCGGCAATGATAGGTGCTGCAGCACGACCCTCTTTGGTGATTTTGGCAACATAGAATGTGCCTTTTTTCTCTTCCACCGTGGTGAGGTCTTCTTTGGCAACGCCTGCGCCGCGCAAGAACCCTGCGAGCGCTTTTTCAGGCGCATCGACACGCGGGCCTTTGCGTTCTTCGACAGTTGTCGGGCTTTGCGCCAACAGGTCTTCGATGGACAACGTCAGGCGGCGCGGCGTGGCGAAAGCGCCCGCAGAGGCATAGGTCAACCCCGCCTCAACAAGACCGTTGGTGACCAGTTTTTTCAAATCCTCCGCCGCACGTTTTTGCATGCGCGCAGGAATTTCTTCGGAGAAAAGTTCAATTAAGAGATCGGGCATAATCGTGATCCTTTAAGGCTACTGGCCAGCAGATGCAGATGGGGCTGGCGGACAGCCTTCGGGGGCGGGTTCACCGTCAAAAACGGTTGAGCCACACACATTAATTTGGTGCCACGCATAGGCGCGACCATCGCCGTAGACGGCCAAAACGCGGTCGATGCCATAGGCGATGTTTTCGGTGCCCATAAAGGCCATGGCCGCGCCACTTTCGATATCCGCCTCAAGCGTTTTGGCGTCAAAACAGTCAAACCAGCTGGGCGCAGTCAAAGGCGTCGGCGTCTCGTAGGGCGCAAATGTTTCCGTCATCATCGCTTGGGACAAAGGTGTTTGAAAACACGACCGATACTTGATCGGCGATGTGTCGGCATCGATACCTTCAAAGTTTTCGGCCAAAATATCCTCGGGTGCGCCATCAAATGTCGTGGCCGTGACCAAGGCGGCAGGTGTGCCCGCGTCGATCGGATCATAATAGGCGTAGACTTGGCTGTAATACAAAAAACCACCAAAAACGGCCGTGGTCAAAAAGATGCCGCCTGCCACGATAGACCCCTTCATTGGGCTGCCTCGGGCACATAGCCCCCAGCTTTGGTTTGCACAAATGCGTCCGCACAGGCTTTGGCCAGCGTGCGCACACGTCCGATGTAGGCTTGGCGTTCGGTGACCGAAATCACGCCGCGCGCATCAAGGAGGTTGAAAATATGCGAGGCCTTAATGCATTGATCATAGGCGGGGTGCGCCATGATGATGCGTTTGCCGGTTTTGGGATCCTCGGCAGGCAGGGCCAGCAACGCGTGACATTCGGCCTCGGCTTCCTCGAAGTTTTTCAACAGCTTTTCGGTATTGGCCGCATCAAAGTTGTAACGCGCGTATTCTTCTTCGGTCTGCTTGAACACATCGCCGTAGGTCAATGGCGTGGGCGACGACGGGTCGTTGAACGGCATATCCATGACGTGATCCGCCCCTAAGATGTACATCGCCAAACGTTCCAACCCGTAAGTCAATTCGCCTGACACAGGGTTACAATCGTGGCCGCCGACCTGTTGGAAATAGGTGAACTGCGACACTTCCATGCCGTCACACCAGACTTCCCACCCAAGGCCCCAAGCGCCCAACGTAGGAGATTCCCAATCGTCTTCGACAAAGCGAATATCGTGCAACTCAGCGTCAATACCAATGGCTTTCAATGAGCCAAGGTAGAGCTCTTGCAGGTCTTTCGGGCTGGGTTTGATCACCACTTGGTATTGGTAATAATGCTGCAAACGGTTCGGGTTTTCACCGTAACGCCCATCCGTTGGGCGGCGCGACGGTTGCACATAGGCGGCGGCCCAAGGGTTCGCCCCTAACGAGCGCAGTGTTGTCGCAGGGTGAAACGTCCCCGCGCCCACTTCCATGTCATAGGGCTGCAAAACGGCGCAACCTTTTGAGGCCCAATAAGCCTGAAGTCTAAGGATGATCTCCTGAAAGGAGCGCGGTTTATCAAGTGTCTGCGACATGGATGTCCCTTGCCAATCTGAGGTCGGGCCAACGCCAATACGGGCGCGCGCCGATGATACCGGAATGCGGGTTTTAAATAGGCACCCCACGCGGGGGCGTCAATCGAAAGCCACCACACAGGCGCACCTTAGCGACGGATTGCCAAGATAGTTCCCCCCAACACCCCAAAACGGGGCGCCTTTTGAGCACACATTAAGGAAAGCATTGGGGGATCAACCAAAAACAGCGCTGAAGATGTTGACCTTAGGGGCCGTCTGCCGTCTTGTCCTATCCGAAGAAAAAGAGCGGAACGCTCACACAGGACGCAAGGTTTTATATGATACGTTATTTTGTTGCTCTCCAATTGGGGCTCGTTGCCTCGCTTTATTCTGGCACAGCTCTTGCCGACACTTGGATTCAAATCGAGGCACAGCCCACGCTGACCACAGCAACACAATCGGCACGCGGCTATTCAGGGACGCTGCCAAACGTTGCAGGGTTTAAACTGTCCGGCCGCTGGCATGCCATCGCCCTTGGCCCCTATGCAAATGATGCCGATGCCGATGCCGCACGATTGTCATTGCGTGCGCAAGGAATTATCCCCAACGACAGCTTTGTCGCAGATGGATCTGAGTACCGCCAAGCCTTTTGGCCCGTCGGCGGCGTGGCGTCCCTTGCACCAACACAACCCGATGTTTTGTCACCACAGACCCCTGATGCACAAGACACCCCCACCCCCCGCGCGGTGGCCGTGACACCGCACCCTGTGCGTACAGAAACACTGGCCGAGGCACGCCGCTCCGAAGCCACTTTGGACCGTTCAGAGCGCGAAGAATTGCAAGTCGCTTTGAAATTTGCCGGGTTTTACAAATCCACCATCGACGGATCATTCGGGCGCGGCACACGCGGTTCCATGTCTGCGTGGCAAGAGGATAAAGGCTATAAGTCCACAGGCGTTTTGACCACGGCACAACGCGAACAGGTTGTGGGCAGCTACCGCGATTTCGTGGCCAGCCTCGGGCTTGTGTCCGTGAATGACGCCGTGGCGGGACTGATGATCGATTTGCCTTTGGGCTTGGTCGAATTCGACTCCTACGCGCCGCCTTTCGCCAAATACAAAGCCAAAGACGGCAGCGGCGTCCAAGTGTTGTTGATTTCGCAATCAGGCGATGACGCCACCCTTGGCGGTCTTTATGAGATTATGCAAACGCTTGATATTGTGCCACTTGAAGGGCCAAGGTCGCGCAAGAAAACAAGCTTTACCCTGACAGGCACAGACAGCACGTTAAGCTCGACCACAGAAGCGCGCCTGCAATCGGGCCACGTCAAAGGTTTTACCTTAATCTGGCCAAATGGTGATGATCAACGCCGCGATATGGCACTGGCATCTATGCGCAACTGGTCTGCCACGGATGCCGTTTTGCCCGATGCCTATGGGGACGGCGCGGCGCAAGATATCGATCTTTTGGCTGGACTGAACATTCGCCGCGCCGATGTGATTGGGTCAGGCTTTTATGTCGATGCAAAAGGCCATATTTTGACGGCCTCTGCTTTGGTCTCTGAATGTACCGACATCACGTTAGACGACACCTATTCGGCCAAAGTTGTGGCCGTTGACGGCGGCATGGCTTTGTTGGCCCCTGAGGTCGCTCTTGAACCTTTGGCACATGCAGATTTCGATGTGCGTTTGCCCCGCTTGCAATCAGAAATTTCGGTGTCGGGATATGCGTATGAGGGGCGCCTTGGCGCGGCCTCGTTGAATTATGGCATCATGGCAGAGCACGCTGGCCTGAACGGCGAAGACGACCTGTTGCGCCTATCATTGACGGCATCCCCAAGCGAAGTTGGCGGGCCTGTTTTGGCCGCATCTGGCGGTGTCATTGGCATGTTGGCGCCAATGACTGACACTGGGCGCACGCTGCCAACGGACGTCGCCTTTGCCTATGATATGGAAAAACTTGCAGGCTTTTTATCACGCAACGGCGTGACAGTGGCAGCGCCGCAAAACGACAGCGATATGTCTGATGCACAATTGGTCGCCCTAGGTCGCAACATCACGACTTTAATCAGCTGTTGGAAGTGATCGAAAAGGCGCTCACCAACATCTAAAGCATAAACATCAAGCCCCGCAGACATATGTCTTGCGGGGCTTTTACTTGATACACATTTAGAAACGATATTAGGCGCGCCAAAACCGAATGGTGAACAGTGCAAAGACCGACATAACCTCAAGGCGTCCCACCAACATGGCAATCGCCAAAATCCATTTGGCAGGATCATTCAGCGTCGCATAATTGCCAGCAGGGCCAATGATATCGCCAAGACCTGGCCCAATGCAGGCCAAAGCCGCAGCAGCCCCTGACACGGCCGTGACAAAATCAAGCCCCGTGGCCGCCAACAAAACAGATGTCACCCCAAGCGTGACGATGAACAGGCTGAAAAACGCCATGACTGAGGACAACACATCTTCGGACACAGGGCGGCCTTGGTAGCGGGGGGTAAAAATACCGTGCGGCGAGTGAATTTTGCGAATTTGCGCCCGCACGGACGCGATCAACAATTGGTAGCGGAATATTTTAACCGAACAGGCCGTGGACCCCGCGCAGCCGCCGATCAAGCCGATGAAAAAGAACGCCACAGCCGGAAACGCGCCCCACAGCTGATAATCCACCGAGGCATAGCCTGTGCCCGATATAATCGATGTGACATTGAACAAACCTTCGCGGATCGAATGCTCTAGATGGTCTGCATTGGCAATCAACCGGTAGGCTGTGAACACCGCCACAAACGTAAAAATGACACCTAGATAGGCGTGAATTTGACTGTCCCGCCACAGCGGCTTGGCCGTGCCTTGCAGCAATTGAACAAAGCGCACGAACGGCAAAGAGGCGAGGATCATAAAGACCGACGCCACATATTCCGCAGGGCCTTGGAAGGCGCCAAAAGACGCATCATGAGTGGAAAACCCGCCTGTGGACATGGTGGTCAACGCATGGTTCAACGCATCAAATGCAGGCATGCCCACAACGATATAGCACAGGTAACACAACAGCGTCAGCACGACATAAATGCTTGAAATACGATTGGCGATTTGGGCCGCACGCGGTAAAACTTTGCCATCGGTATCAAAGGCTTCGGATTTAAACACCTGCATCCCACCGACACGCAACTCGGGCAAGAATACCATAGCAACAACAATGATACCGACCCCGCCAAACCATTGCAGCATCGACCGCCACAGCAAGATGCCAGGCGGCAGCTCATCCAAACCCGAAAACACCGTGGCCCCTGTTGTGGTCATGCCGGACATGGCCTCAAAAAACGCGTCGGTCAACGAGGCCTCAGTCGCGCCCAACATGAATGGCAATCCGCCAAACATGGGCAGCGCAACCC
This sequence comes from Celeribacter sp., assembly GCA_047630475.1. Classification (GTDB taxonomy): domain Bacteria; phylum Pseudomonadota; class Alphaproteobacteria; order Rhodobacterales; family Rhodobacteraceae; genus Celeribacter. The sequence goes on from JBLHXX010000005.1 coordinate 84,541, forward strand.
AGATCACCGTGGTTAATAAGAAAATTTGCTGAATGGACAAACGATCAGACAGGCCGTTCGAACAGGCCAGCGCAATGGACCCACCGCCCACAAAGGTGATGATCCCCGCCTCAAAAAACACTTCCCAATCGCCACTGCCCGCCCATAGGTCTACCCCCATGGGAATGAGCATGGTCAGCCCCAAAGCGGCCACTAGGTAGCCAATAACATATCCGACTGGTCTAAGATCGTTCATTCGCAAAGGCTTGGCTTTGGATTACGGCCAAGTCAAGACACGAGTGACATGAAGGCCGCACAAATATGCACGACCATCTGTTTGATGTGACTGGTTTCGCGTTACTTTGACGGCGGGCATGACACTCACAGATGGCCCTGCCCTCAAAAATATAGCACCCGCGGCCCGCGCAAGCAGCTCTATGCCGCCTCACCCAACATGAATAAGCGTGCTGAACAATTTGGGATCAAGGCTGGCACTTGCAAAGGTGTCGCCTTCGGTCAACACCGACACGGCATCATGAGAGTGCAGGCTTTCTTGATGCGAGGCTATAATGCGAAAATCGCCAATGCGTTCGTCGCTTTGCAACGCTTCGCAAAACAAACGCGCAGCATCTTCGACGAAAATCGGATTGGCGGCATTGAGTTCGGCAAAGGCTTGTTCGTCCTCGCGTTTGACCATGACTTGCGTCTCGGTTGACACAGCAGAGCGGCACAGATCGATCAAATCCTCGAACCACAAACAATTTTGATTTGGCAAAATCTCGACTGAAAGCCGCGCAACGGAACGCTGCGAATGCGGTGTCGCCAATTGTTGACGCGTGGCGCGCGCATGTTCGGAAAGTTCAAGAGAACACGGGCATGTTGAGCTATACACATAGTCCAAATGCATGATTTTGACACGTTCACCACCGCGTTCCACCAGTTCAAGCGCGATATCATAATACTGATACCCCTCAAGGCCGGACCGCAGCGATGGCACTTTCATCGGGAAAGAAAACCGCATTTGAATGCGCGCATCAAAGCTGTCGAGATCGCTGATATAATCGTCGAGTGCGGCCTCAATCACATCAAACGAAAAGGTTCGCTCGGCGTGTTTGTAATAGGACCGCATGATCCGCGACATGTTGATGCCCTTTTTTTCGGCCTCAAGCGACACTGTGCCCGTGACAGAGGTCTCAAGGGTCAGATCACCGCCTTCACGGGTGTGAAACCGGATCGGCAAGCGAAAATTGGAAATCCCCACATGTTGGATGTGCTGCTTGGCCCCTTTGATCAGGCTCTCAGGACCATTTTGCAAATCCGGCAATGTGTCGCGGTACGCCTCGTCCACGGCGAAATCTTCGGGGTAGGCACGGCGCAGCGCGGGGTAATTGGCCAAATCCTGCGCCTCGGGCAAAAGCCGCGCGATTGCAGGGTCAAGTTCGGCCACCTCAGTTGGCGTGGCGTCTCGCGCCCAAACACGCAACGCCTCAAGCGCGGCCTCGGCAGCCGCACGTTTGGTGTTTTTATCGATATGACTTTTCGGTATATTCATGGGTCCCCCCGTCAGCGTTGTCTTTGATATAGGCTTTTTGGTCCAAGATACAAAGACTACGTACGCGAGATGATTTTGGTTCGTTTTTGATGGCGCGCCCTGATCAGACGCGCCATGTTTTTATTTATGCCTGATCCAAGGCATTGAGCAAATCAGCGATCAGATCGCCCTCATCCTCAAGCCCCGCAGACAAACGTACCAAGCCAGGTGTGATCCCCAGCATCTCTTTTTGATCATCCGGCAAACGCGAATGGGTCGTGGTGGCCGGATGGGTGGCGATGGATTTGGCATCTGCAAAATTATTGGAAATCGTGAAAATGTCCAATGCGTTCAGAAACTTGAAACAGGCATCCTTGCCGCCGTTGACATCAATCGCCAAAACCGTCCCCGCACTTTCGCCTTGAGATTTAGCCAACTCATACTGCGGATGCGCAGGGTGCGTTGGAAAGCGCACAGCGTTCAATTTCGGGTGCCCGTCCAGTGCATTTGCGATGGCCAAAGCTGTCGATGCTTGTTGGCGTACACGTAGATCCAGCGTTTCCAGTGATTTCAACTGCACCCAAGCATGAAACGGGCTCATCGCACCGCCGGTGTGTTTGAGGTAGGCCTCAATCGGACCACGGATCAAATCGCGCGAGGCGGCAATAATGCCCCCCAAAACACGTCCCTGCCCATCAACATGTTTGGTGGTGGAAATGACCGCAACATCCGCACCGCAGCGTTGCGCATAAGAAAACACAGGCGTCGCCATCGCGTCATCCACCACAACAAGCGCCCCTTTGGCATGGGCCACATCGCAGACATGTTTCAGATCAATCACTTCGAGCGTTGGGTTCGAAATGCTTTCCAAGAACACCAGCTTGGTGTCCTCGCGAATGGCCGCATCCCAAGACGCTGTGTCGGTGCCATCGACCAAGGTAATCTCAACGCCAAAACGCGCCAAAACATCTTCGAGCACGTACAAACATGACCCAAACAAAGCGCGCGACGACACAACATGATCACCCGCTTTGAGCAAAGACATCAAAGCACCGTTCACCGCCGCCATGCCAGAGGCGCAGGCAAATGCGTCCTCAAAGCCCAAAATGGATGCCATGCGATCCTCAAACATGCGTGTCGTCGGATTGCCGTAGCGCGCATAAATAAATTCGTCAGAGCCCACTTCGATAAAGCGCTGCTCGGCGGCCTCGGCTGTGTCGTAGACAAAGCCTTGGGTCAAAAACATGGCCTCGGACACTTCGCCATACTGCGAGCGGCGCGTGCCGTCATGCACCAATTTCGTGCGCATTTTCCAATCTGATTTGCCCATGTTCGGCTCCTTCGTATTCAACAAAAAACCCCCGTAGTGACCCACTGAGGTACCAGTGTGATCAAGAGCGGGGGTCGCATATTGCGTCTCGTCCTGACCTCTTTAGCGGTGTGTTTAAAGGGACATTTTCAAAAATGCACCAACGTGGCCCGCAATCCGGTGAACAAATCGCCACGCGCTTGTGGTTTTGGTATCGGGGGGCCGTGCCTGTGTCAATATATGTCCGGTGTCCTTTACACTTTGCGATGCGCCTGCTGCGCCAAAATGCATAAAATATGCATGCGTAACGCCGCTGTAATGAAACCTTCACCCATTTGATGCATCCTCAATTCACTCTCAAATAGACAGATGACACGCCCCAGCGGATTTGCCTCTGGACGCCCGTTCCAGAGCTTAACCGCTGGATGGCCATTCAAGGAGCGCGCCCATGCCTTTGCTGAGCCTCAATTTGGTCGATGGTCGCCCTGCCCTAGACGGCGGCGGATGCGCCCATGAAGCGCTACAGGCCCAGTTGGACATATTGCCCAAAGACGCGCCCATCGTCATCTGCATCCATGGATATAAATTTTCGCCGCTTCACAAAACCTTGTCGCCACACAAACATATTTTGTCGCTCAACCCGTCGAAATCCTGTTGGAAGGCCATGAGTTGGCCAAGGCATTTGGGCTTTGGGCGCGGGCATGACAACGAAGGCCTATGCATCGCTTTGGGATGGACCGCGCGGGGCAGCATTTGGCAAGCTTTTGATGCAGCACGCGCGGCGGGTGATGCGGCGGCAAAATTGATCACATTCATTGACAGACCCGTGCATTTGGTCGGGCATTCTTTGGGGGCGCGCGTGGCGTTGCGCGCGCTGTCCCGTGCAAAAACGGGATCTGTGCGCCGCGCCATTTTGTTGGCCGCGGCCGATTTTCGCAGCAATGCCATGCAAGCCCTTGCCAGTCCTGCGGGTCAAACCGCCGAGGTCGTCAATATCACATCGCGTGAAAATGATCTGTTTGACGCTTTGCTTGAGACACTT
>JBLHXX010000006.1:0-84978 GCA_047630475.1 Celeribacter sp.
GTTAAAGCTATGCGAACCGCTTCTGCGCGGAATTCTGGGGTTCGTTGTGGTGATGCCATTTCGTTTCTCCTTTGAGGCAAAATACCAAGTCAAAGGAGCGGAACAAATCCGCGACAGGTCCAAGGTGAGATAGCTGGCGCTCGATCCAATCCTTATCGAAACGGCGGCGTTCTTCTTCACCTTCTCCAACAGTCTGCTCATTGGCAAATGTTGAAAAGGTCGTGCGGACGCCGTGTAGGGTGACAACTTCCTTCGGAAATCCCATCCGCCGATACGCTTGGTTAATCGTGTTCTCCGACAGCGAGATTCCTGGGGTGTTCATCGTTTCAAACATGTTTTTCCGCCGCCCTGTGATCAAGTGGAGCTTACGTAGGAGCGCCAGCGCTTGCTTAGAAAGGGGCACCAGATGGTCGCCTGGGCAATCACCCTTCATGCGGTATTGAGGAACACGCCAAATTGTAGCGTCGAAGTCGATCTCGTCCCATGTGCCGCCTCTCAGTTCTTCTGAGCGCAATGCGACGAGAGGAGCAATCTGCATCGCTAAAACGGTCACTGGATTACCCGTATATTCATCGCAAGTATTCAGAAACTCACCGAAGAGTTTCGGATCTTTAATTGCCGCGTGGTTCTTCGTCTTTGGTGACGCGACGAGTCCTCGCAAATCTGGACTTGGATCACGCGACGCAGGGCCAGCTGCAATACCGTGACGCATCACTTGCCCGATATATGTTCGGGTGCGTTGGGCGGTATCCAGTTTGTTTTCCGCTTCCAGACGCAAAAGCAAAGCGCGAAGATCTGGGGGCTCGATCTCCATCGGATTCAGGTGTCCGATTTCGGGCAATGTAAGTCGGTGAAGCCAATCGTATTTTTCCAGGGTCTTGTGGGATGCTTTCTCACGCGTGCGTTTTGCGATGAACGATAGGCTTAATGCCTCAAACGTCGGTGTCGTCACATCCTCCTGAGCGCGAAGAGCTTTGGCCGCCGCTTCTTTCGTCGCTTGAGCGTGTTCGACAGGATCCATTCCAGACCGCAAAACGCGTTTGGCTTCTTCACGATGTTCCCGCGCTTCGGCGAGAGAAACAGAAGGATATGGACCGAACGACGCGGTTTTCTGTCGTCCGAGGTGGCGGTAGTTCATCCGCCACAACTTGCTTCCCTTCGGATTCACGAAAAGGTATAGCCCCCCTCCATCTGAAAGTTTGATTGGTTTTTCTTCAGGCTTAACATTCTTAACCTGTGTAGCACTTAGTGGCATCTCTGCTCCTTTATGATCAATTTGTTGGTACGTTGGTATCCAACTGATAAGGAGCTAGGAGGCGGATTTGATAAATACCAACGTTCGTACCAACATTGGTGTGGATAACCATGGACGAGATGGAAACCATGGAAATAACGTCAAACGCGTAACCCATTGAAAACAGGTCATTATGGCAAGCATGGAGAACATGAAGAAGGTAAAAATGGTGCCCAGGGGCGGAATCGAACCACCGACACGAGGATTTTCAATCCACTGCTCTACCCCTGAGCTACCCGGGCACCGGATGAACACTTGCGCGTTCTGGGTTCGCGTTGTTTAGTCTTAGCTCGGGGTGGTGTCCAGAGCTAAAGTGCACATTTAGTGCGGTTTTTTTGTGAGCCCATCTAACATGTCATTCTGAGCATTGCGCAGCCCTTCTTCAAAGGCGCGGGCGACCTCTTCTTCGTCTTCTTCACGCATGCTTGGCACGGCATAGGTGCCACTTAACCAACGTGAAAGATCGACATCAGCACAACGTTTTGAGCAAAAAGGGCGATATTTGACATCGCCCTCTTTTTGACAGATCGGACAGCTCATTTGAGGATGTCCTTTAAGGGAACTCGCTCGCGTTTCTTTTGGACCTCATAATGACCCAAGGGCGTAAAGCCGGCCAACACGACCTCTGATCCATCGGCTTTGAACGCGGCGCGCAGCGATTGTTCAAAGGCACGGTGTTCTTTTTTCGGCATAGGGGCCAAATCGACGGTGATCTGCCCAGCAAGGCCACGCAGGCGCAGCTGACGCGGCAAATCACGGGCCAGCGCCATGTTGGCTTTGAGGCCCGCAGCGGCAGAAAATTCGCCACCTGTGTTCACATCGACAGAAACCAGCGCACGCGTGGGTTCGATATAGGCGTGACCGCCCGTTTTCAACGATACACGCGTGGAAATCACATCATCGATCAGCTCGTAGACACCGTAGTTGTCAAAGGCGTCTTCACTGTCGTCAAACACGTCAGGTTTGTCCCAATCACGCCATGCCGCATCCCACGCATCAGGGCCATCCACCAACAATTCTGGATCACCTGAAACATCAGCAATCACAGCCTCGGCAAGCCCGCGCATATTGGCGATATCCTCGGCGATATCCTCAGTCTTGGCCCCATCACAGGCCGAGCGCAAAATGAGACCAAGCATCTCATCCGCGTCCTCCATACCGGCGTTGGCCAGATCATGCAGACGCAAAAGTTCGTCTTCGTCACGGATGGTGCGGCTGATGTTCAGCCCCGGTGCATCCGGTGTGATGATCGCGTATTTTGATTTAAAAATCAGACGTGTGGTCACTGGGACAGCTTTGCCATCCTCAGACATATGCGTGACCTGAACCAACATCGGCGCGCCCGGTTTCAAGCCTTTATTGCCTTTGAGGTAGGCACTCTCACCGTTGGGCATGTCCAGCATCGCGCCGCCCATGCCTTTGAGCATCCGCCCCCCACGGGCGCGATAAATCGAGCCAATCGCGGGCGGTGCGTCGTCGCCGGTGGCATCCACAATCAGGTCTTCCAAACGACCATCTTTGATAAAGGCGGCGGCCTTTTGGTTTTTGAGCATGCCAAGGGCAATCACTGTGCCAATCATGTCGGGTCTCCGTATACGGGGTAGCCTGCTGCGGTGAGCAGCGTGGCTGTTTCGGCCACCGGCAGGCCCATCACGGCCGAATAGCTGCCTTGAATCCACGGGATAAAAGCGCCTGCAAGCCCTTGAATGCCGTATCCGCCCGCTTTGCCTTGCCAGTCATTTGAGGCCAAATAGGTGTTGAGTTCAACGTCCGACAAACGCTTCATTTTCACCACGGTCACGACATCGGCTTCATAGATCAAATCGCCACGCGCCACGGCAACAGCCGTGATCACCTTGTGACGTCGCCCCGCCATAGTTAGCAAAAATTCGGCAGCTTCTTTTTCATCGCGAGGCTTGCCCATGATCCGACGGCCAAGCGCAACAGTGGTATCCGCACATAAGACAATTTCGTCTTTTGTACGGGGCACGGCTTGCGCCTTTTCGCGGGCTATGCGCGCGCAGTAGGGGCGCGGCAATTCACCTTTGAGGGGCGTCTCATCAATGTCAGGAGACCGGATGTCATCGGGGGTAAGGCCGAGCTGCGCCAGAAGTTCCTTCCGGCGCGGGCTGCCTGAACCGAGGATCAGTTTCATGTGAACCGCTGCAATCCGATTAACGGAAGCGGTAATTGATCCGACCTTTGGTCAGATCGTAAGGTGTCATTTCAACTTGAACTTTGTCACCTGCGAGAACACGAATCCGGTTCTTACGCATTTTGCCTGCCGTATGAGCGATGATCGTATGGCCGTTTTCCAGCTCGACCAGGAATGTCGCGTTCGGCAAGAGTTCCTTAACGACACCGGGAAATTCGAGCATTTCTTCCTTGGCCATGTTCACTCCTGTAAAATTCACCCGCCATAGTGCGGGCGGACAGTAAATGCGCCTTTGCCCAACGCTTTTCAAGCGACATTTGAGGCAGGGTGCAGTTTTTCGGATGGTTTTTTGGAAAATCTGTCGCCACAGCCACAAAAAATGTGAATTTAGCCATCTTTTATGTCTTGGCCGTATGGCAAACTTAAGTTGTGGACGCTTTCGGGGGGCCGAAACGTTCGATCATACGGGTTTTGATTTGGTCGCGCGTCCGTCGATAAGATTCGAGTTTGGCTTCGCGGCTTTCGCCCACACCGGTGGGGTCGTTGATCGGCCAGTATTCCACATCGATGTGAAACAGCTTGGTGAGGTTGCACGCTTTGTGATGCGAGGCAGGAGAGAGCGCTATGATTAAGTCATAGGACGACATGTGTTCGCCAACCTCTTGTAGGTCTTGAAAAGACCGCGTTTTGTGGCGCGACAACTCAACCCCTATTTCTTGGCAAACGCAGACAGCAAACCCGTCGATGTCCAAATCATTCATCACACCTGCGGATTGCACATAGGCTTCGGTGCCATACAGTTTTTTCATCAAGGCTTCGGCCATGGGCGACCGCAATGCGTTGTGATCGCAACAAAATAGGATCGAACTGGGCATGTCTGTCGCCAAATTTCATGCTCCCCAATGCAAGACACAGATCAGTGTAAACAATCGCCGCGCAGTGTCCAGATCAACATCAGCCTTGCCCTCAAGGCGTTCTTGCAACACGCGCGCGCCTTCGTTGTGAATCCCCCGCCGCGCCATATCGATGGCTTCCAGTTGCCCTGGGGCCATTGTTTTGACGGCATCAAAATAGCTTTCACAAATTTGGAAATAGTCTTTTACAACTTGGCGAAATGGTCCAAGTGATAGATGAAATTCGGCTTGGGTGACGTCAGCGTCATTGGACAAATCGAACACAAGTCGGCGTTCTTTGATACATAAAAGCAGTTTAAATGGACCTTTTGGAACCTTGCGATCATCCCGTTGGGGCAGGGCAAAACTGTTGTCTTCCAGCAAATCAAAAATCGCCACTTTGCGTTCTTGTGCGATCTCAGGTGTTGGAGCAGCTAAGCCTTGATCATCGATTTCAATCGCTATCAGTTTACTCATCACCACCACCATTTAACCTGTCCAGTCGCGCGCGGATCGACAGGCCATGCGCCTCAAGGCTTTCGGATTTGGCCAAACGTTCGGCGGCAGGCCCGATAGCCGCAAGAGCTGATGGGGTCATCTTGGCCAATGTGGTGCGTTTTAGAAAATCCAAAACAGACAGGCCGGATGAAAAACGCGCCGAGCGCGCTGTGGGCAAAACGTGATTGGGACCACCAATGTAATCACCGATGGCCTCTGGCGTGTAGGCCCCTAGAAAAATTGCACCTGCATGACTGATTTTCAAAGACAATTCATCTGGCTCATCCACACAGAGTTCCAAATGTTCCGGTGCAAAACGGTCCGACAAAGCAACAGCTTCATCAAGGGTTTGTACCACGATGATTGCGCCAAAATCAGCCCATGATTTGCCCGCGATTTCGCGACGTTCGAGGGTTTCTAGGCGTGTGCTCACCGCAGCAGCCACAGCATCAGCAAAACCAACATCGGTGGTGATCAACACGGATTGCGCGCTTTCGTCGTGTTCGGCTTGCGACAACAGATCGACGGCAATCCAATCTGGATCGTTATTTTTATCGGCGATCACCAAAATCTCTGATGGCCCTGCGATCATGTCGATGCCGACCTTGCCAAATACGCGCCGTTTTGCGGCCGCGACAAAGGCGTTGCCGGGGCCGGTGATTTTATCAACGGGCGGAATGGTTTCAGTTCCATAAGCGAGGGCCGCAATAGCCTGCGCGCCGCCAATACGGTAAATTTCGTCGACACCTGCGATACGCGCCGCCATCAACACAAGCGGATTCACTGCACCATCTGGTGTGGGCACAGTGATGGCCAAGCGTTTGACGCCTGCGACCTTGGCTGGGATCGCGTTCATCAACACGGAACTCGGGTAAGTCGCAACGCCACCGGGCACGTAAAGACCTGCGGCAGATACAGGCGTCCAGCGCCAGCCCAAAGTGGCCCCATCCATATCGGTCCACATTTTGTCGTCTGGCAATTGACGCAAGTGATAGTCACGAATGCGCGTTGCCGCCAGTTCAAGAGCAGCGCGATCTTCGGGGGACACTTGGGCGCAATAGGCGTCAATTTCGGTAGTCGTGAACCGCAACGTACCAGCTGTGAGTTGCTGTCGGTCAAATTTGGCTGTGAGGTCCAAAATCGCGGCGTCACCACGTGTGCGCACATCAGCAATGATCCCTGCCACGATATGATCCACGTCTGGGCTGTCTTCGCGTTTCATCGCGAGCAGCTCTACAAAACGGTCTTCAAAATCGGTGTCTTGGGTGTTCAAAAAATGTGGCATCACGCTCTCCTTGCCCTTCACATAGCGTGAGGACGCGTGGGGCTCAAGCGCGGGCTGTCATTTGTCCGCGCTTGATGTCGTTTTGCGAGCATAGGTGGCGCATCGATGCCAAAGTGGGCCCGCTTATTTCGAAACTGAATATTTGCCTTTGCGAAACTTGATTTTAAGGTCCTTTGGGGATGCAGGGTAGGGGTGCTTGGTCACTTTGCAATTTGCCAGTTCGCCAACATGGTGGGTTGCGCGCCCTTCATTCGGTGGAAACGCGAAATATGCCAGACCTCTGATCATCGTTTTATTGCCAAGGCGAATGCTGGCTTCTTGCATGGCCTTAGCCGATAGGCGTGCGCCGACGGAGCGGCCTGCGGTCGAGTATAGGCCACAGATTTCAAGCATGCCGTCGTTGTTAAAATATGCCCAGCGGTACAATAAATCGTCGCCTTTGCTCCATGTAAACATACCTCCCCCAAAACCTTTCGTCACAGGTCGTGGGTCGCTTTTTGACGCAGCGGTGGCGGAGAGCGTTGTCAGTGGGAGTGCCAGCGCCGCACAGAGCAACGCTATGGTTATTTTCTTCATTTGAATCGTGTCCTTAAAATATATTGTCAAAAATTTCGCTGCGCATATGGCTTAGATGTGTAGGCTAGCGGTTAGAGGGAATGTTCGGGTTGTTTTTTTGATGGGGCTACATAGGGGCGCGTGACATCTTTGAGTGTGACATCTAAGGCTTCGACGTTGAGTAAAATGTCTCCGTCTCCCGCTAGTGTGATGTCCACAGCCCCCATACCATCTTTGCCAGCCGTGAAATTGATGGCCAGAACCGAAATGATGGTGTCTTTTTTGGCCGCCGAGACGCCCGATGATTTGGCTGACATCACGTCGTCAAACAGCAACACAGATTGCACACGTTCCACAGGGCGCGACCGTTTGGCGGCCCGATCTGCATCTTCCCAGCGAAACCGATTGAGCAACATCGCAAAGCGGCGTTGCCCTGCATCATAGGAAATTTCGCCCATAGGCACGACAGCGTCTTGGCACAGCGCGGACAGGATCGTCAGATCCTGAGCATCGCGTGCTTTGAGGTGCAAAGGTTTGTCGCTGCCATCTTCGAAACGTGCGTCTTCGGTCATGATTTATGCCTGTACCCGTTCAATGTGGGCGCCGATTCCGGACAGTTTTTTCTCAACAAATTCGTAACCGCGATCCAAGTGATACACACGGCTCACCAGCGTTTCGCCCTCAGCGGCCAGACCTGCCAAAATCAATGACACAGAGGCCCGTAAATCGGTGGCCATCACTTGTGCGCCCTTGAGACGGTCCACACCGTGAACAATGGCTTTGCCACCATGCACTTCGATGTTTGCCCCCATGCGGATCAATTCAGGGGCGTGCATAAAGCGGTTTTCGAAAATAGTTTCTTCCAAATGTGATGTGCCTTCTGCGGTGCACAAAAGCGCCATCATCTGGGCTTGCAAATCTGTCGGAAAACCAGGGAACGGTTCGGTCACAACATCGACAGCTTGCACACGGTCGCCTTTGCGCGACACGGTCAAGCCGCGCGCGTTTTCAGTGACAGAAACACCCGCAGCATCCAATTTTTCTGCAAAGCTTTCGACCAACGACATCTTGCCGCCCAAACAGGTGACTTCGCCACCGCAAATTGCAGGCGCCAACATGAATGTGCCCAGCTCGATACGGTCTGTGACCACAGGGTGAGTGGCGCCATGCAAGCGGTCTACGCCTTGAATTTCAATTCGCGAGGTGCCTTCGCCGTCAATCTGCGCGCCCATTTTTTTCAAACAAGCCACCAAATCAACAATCTCAGGTTCGCGCGCGGCGTTTTCCAATACGGATGTGCCTTTGGCCAGCGTCGCCGCCATGACAAAGTTTTCGGTCGCGCCAACAGAGGCAAAGCGCATTTTATGAACAGCACCTTTCAACCCGCCTTGGGTTTTCGCGTGCAGGTATCCGTCACGCAATTCGATGTCTGCGCCAAGCGCCGTCAGCGCATCAACGTGCAAATCCATCGGACGCGCGCCAATCGCACAGCCACCGGGCAGTGACACAACCGCATGACCAAGGCGCGCCAAAAGGGGGCCAAGGACCAAATTTGAGGCCCGCATTTTACGGACAATTTCGTAATCTGCAAAAGGATTCAAATCTGCGTGACAGGACATGGTTTGCACCTTGCCCTCTTGCAGGGAATTGATTTCTGCACCCAAGGATTCCAGTAACGCGGTCATCGTTTTGATGTCCGACAATCGTGGCGCATTGGTGAGTGTCAAAGGCTCATCTGACAAAAGTGTCGCGGGCATCAATGTCAAACAGGCATTCTTAGCGCCTGCGATTTCGATGTCACCTTTTAGCGGCCCGCCGCCTCTTACCAAAATTGAATCCATAACCTGTGCCTCACTCGCTCTGTACGTCTGTCTTATCCGTTGCCGCTTTGGCGCGACTCAATTGCTTGCGCCGCCCTAGGTTTGCTTTGAGCGCCGCTTTTAGACGTGCGTCGCGTGCAGATACAGGTTTTTTGGCGGGCTTCGGAGTGACAGATTTGTTTTCCATGTCTGACATGTAGACAATGGGCGCAATCGCGTCCAGTGCCGTAGATTGCATTTTATAGGGGGAATTCGCGATAGCAGGCGACACACTCGGACCGCTTTTGGAAGCCCGCAATGAGATGCCTTCAGATAAAAACGCACAACTGGGCCCATTTTCGTGAAAAGGTTCTTGCGCCGCGCTTCGTTCAAGTCTAATTAGCCGCCCACAGTGCTGCTGTAGCTCAGAGGTAGAGCACTCCCTTGGTAAGGGAGAGGTCGGGAGTTCGATTCTCCCCAGCAGCACCATTTAATTTTTTATTATTAATTAAATACAGTAGCTTAGGTGGATGACTCTGTTTCCTGTCCACTCTAATATTCCTCCTGAGATCGTTTATTTAGAGTTTTCCCGCCTAAAGGATAAGGGGCGTCCGTGAGAGTGTGATGCGTCTCGCGCGCGTATTGGTCGCTCAATAATTTTTTGAGATTTGGAGCGTGTCTTTGAGGGTTGGTTTCTTTCGCTCATTGTTTGGCCTAACTCCTCAGAAATAGTGTCAATCTGTTCAAGCTGGTAAAGGTCTATATTCTGGTAGACTAATGATGTCCCGAATTTAGGGATGACAACCTGCGCAATTCCACGCTGCTGTACGCGTCATCGACAACGGGATCAGATTCTACAACTCTGAACGGCCTCACGCGGCTCTCGATAAACGATCCCCCGGCGGCCCATTCTACGGCACAGAACGAACTCAAAAGGTGACATGAATCCAACCAAAGTACATTTTAGCTAAGACGCAAACCTGCCCGAATAAGTGGGACCACGTCACTTCGATCGGAGTGTGCATTTCGGCACTCGTGAATACGCCACCACTGCGGTTTCCTATTCGGGGTTTTCTTCGCATGATCACAAGAACCCGTGGCGCATTTATGAAGCACCACGGACCTTGAGCTTCACATGTGGATTAAGACAAATTACCCTTCAAAAATGTCGCTGCGACTTGGGTCACACGTTCTCCCAAATGTGTGGCTGTACGCAGGTCTGCATTTGGCGGAGCAATGTCTGGGCCTTCATCCGCATTGGATTGTGCCGCTGCACCTTGGAAAAAACCGAGACGGTTTAGATCTTGCTCGCTACCTGTGCTTGAGTTGTTTGCTGGTGGCAGGCCAAGGTTTACCCAGTGCATGCCATGTTGTGCAGCAAAGGTAACAAGCTGACCCAGAGTTTCTGATTTATCCCCTGCGCGCGATGCGGAGTTTGTAAACCCCGCAGCAATCTTATCTTTCCATAGGCTACCAGCGGCAAATACCGTTTGCGACGTTGCATCGGCAAATGCCTTAAATTGAGCGGAAGGACCGCCCATATAGGTTGGGCTGCCAAAAATAATTGCGTCGGAAGCATTGAGTGCGTCCCAGTCTTTGAAGTCTCCATCAACCTCAAACATGCTCACTTTTCCACCAGCGTTACGCACGCCTTTAGCAATCGCTTCGGCCTGTTTGGCCGTGTGTCCAAAGCCACTGTGGTAGGCAATACTAATTTTTGGTTCAGTCATAGAAATCTACATGTGTTATAATGTTGCCAACACAGCAACATATTAAGTTAAATCTAAAGGTGCCTAAATAAGCCCCCAGCCACTTTACCGCGCTCAAGAACATCCGAGGTAATTTCGTCAAGCGTTACAGCCGCCAGTTCACGCCTAAATGCTGAAATGGTTGGCTCCAAACGCTTATTAATCACAGGTAAGATGCTTCGCCCCACCATACATTCGGTATTGGGACCGCTGCGATGAAACGAAAAAAGTTCCGTCACACCAACAGCATCATGAATATCAAGCAATGTGATTTTACTTGCAGGCTTAGACAATATCGCTCCACCACCGACACCCAAACGGGCATCTGTTATTTTTTTTTTGTTGAGCAACATTAAAATCCGCCGGACCACGGAAGAATGGCTATTCACGCTATCTGCGATCACCTCCGACGGCACAGGTTTACCTTCCTGAGCCGCGATAACGACCAAGATATGTATAGCTACTGCGAAGCGTGTATTTGTGACCATGTGGGCAACATATGCATCTGTGCGTAATGCTGCAACAATTAAGTGTTGGGATTTACGTAAGCTCTGGCTTGGTCATAAATTTCAATATTTCAAAGTAAGCGTTACTTTTGGTCTTAAAATTCCACGGTAACAGCTGACCGATGTCTTTTTGTTTATAGTCGTGATGATGGCTGTGAGGACACCGGTTGTGTAGCTGTGCTGCTCGACTTTGTTGAGTTTGCAGGGCGATGGGGCGGATCATATCGGCTTTGTTAGCTTTGCGCTTTGCCACATCCTAAACAGCGTAGGTTATTTCTGCCCCATACATCACCCTATCTTGCAACCAAAGGATTGCGGGATAGGCTGAGAGCCAAATCCAAAAAAAACGATTGAGGCCGAATAGGCACGCATTGCTCAAGTGAAACGCCGCAGCCAAAACAAGGGCACCATAAAGGGTCAGGTGGGTAAAGAGCGCCAGTGGAAATAGCACTTCAAATAGGATTACACCCCACGATAGTATTGTTAAAATGCGCGGGGCGCGGGCCCAATCGCGCAAAGCTTCACTGACGGGGTAGGCGGAAAACCGAAAAACATCGCATAGGGCCTCACCTGATCGCCACTCGGGGTTTTTAAGTTTGACCCAGCCTGACATGACATAGGACATGACAAGTTGAAATCCTAAATAGGCATATATCGTTTCTTGCAATATGGGGTGTGGTGCCCATCTGGCGGCACACAGACAGGTCAAGATGAGCAGGCTCATGCGATCACTGCCACCATTATAAGGCCCTTGGAATTGTTGCAATGTGATCCATCCCAAACACAGAAGGGCCAATAATGCCCATGCGTTGGCGGCTCCTGTTAAAAGGACCAGACACAATAGGATGCGCAGCCCATACAGCATGCGCTCTAAACGGACCCCCATCATATGTTCCGCGCTTTGCTGCAAAAAGGCTAAGCTCATTATAACCTCGCTGAGGCGCATCGCGGTTTCAAGTGTCATGTGGATAGGCCTTTGATATCTCGATACCAGCAGACTCGTATTCAATACTCTTGATGATGTCCGCGCCAATCCGGTCCAAAAATACGAGCCGAAAATACAACATTGTAGCGGGCGAGGGCGGGGGGGTGCCACGCATCACATCACGGGCGACACGCTTTTGAATTTCTTGCGCGCTGTGCTGCGTGGGGGCCGCAATCAACCGCTCAGAACAGCTTACCAAATATAGGGTCTCATTCCACTGCGGGTTCCATAGCATTCGTCGCAGCATCTGCACAAAAGGCACATGCTCAGGACGTGGGCGAAACTCAAACCAGTCTTTTGGAGGCGTCAGCGCATCTACACTGAGCGCATATTCGACACGGGGCGAGGGGGCCACCGAGCTAAAGAACCGCCAAGACGGAATCAGCGCCGGAAAAATGAGTTTTAGAGTGTTTAGCATCTCGCGCTTTCATGCATTTAGACCATCAAAAAGAGCACCGCCATCGTCATTCGCGGTCTGTCTTTAGTCTAGATGATCATGCTTAACGCAAGGTTGCTGGCGGTACTGGCTGCGCGTGAGGCCGCCCAATACACCAAATGCATAGCTGTGTTAACCCAAAGACATGCTTTGCCCCTATACAAGACAGCTTTCTTGCCCTATCAGGACATCTTTCTTACCTCCGGTCTTTCCGCACACGCGGCGATTGCCCAATACGGACACGCATCTCCCATGATTACAGCCCTTTCCGACGCCCTTGCCGAGCGCGGCTATGACACCCTAACACCAGTCCAAGAGGCGGTGAACGATCCTGCGTTGCAAGATGCGGATCTTTTGGTCTCTGCGCAAACTGGCTCAGGTAAAACTGTTGGTTTCGGTTTGGCGATTGCGCACACGCTTTTGGGCGATGCAGACCGTTTTGATCGTGCCGAGGCGCCTATGGCTTTGGTTATCGCACCAACACGCGAGCTTGCGTTCCAAGTGAAGCGCGAGCTTGAATGGCTTTACGCCAAAGCGGGTGCCAAGTTGGCCTCTTGTGTGGGCGGTATGGATTACCGTGATGAGCGTCGCACTCTTGAACGCGGCGCACATATCGTTGTGGGCACGCCAGGTCGGTTGCGCGATCACATTCAACGCGGATCTTTGGATATGTCGGGCTTGCGCGCGATTATCTTGGACGAAGCCGATGAGATGCTTGATCTTGGCTTTCGCGAGGATTTGGAATTCATGTTGGGCGAGGCTCCTGAGGACCGTCGCACTTTGATGTTCTCAGCGACCGTTCCTGCGATGATTGCCAAACTGGCGAAACAATACCAACGCGATGCTGTGCGCGTGAACACCACAGGTGGCGCCAAACAGCACGCTGACATTTCCTACCAAGCGTTGTCTGTGAGCCCACGGGACGAAGAGAACGCCATCATCAACATGTTGCGCTACCACGATGCGGAAAACGCGATCGTATTCGCGAACACCCGTGCTTCTGTGGCGCGTTTGACAGCGCGTTTTGCCAACCGTGGTTTTTCTGTTGTGTGTCTGTCTGGCGAGTTGAGCCAGTCTGAGCGCTCACATGCGTTGCAAGCCATGCGTGATGGTCGTGCCCGCGTTTGTGTGGCCACGGATGTTGCGGCCCGCGGGATCGATTTGCCAAACTTGGAATTGGTTATTCACGCTGAATTGCCAACCAATGCTGAAACTTTGTTGCACCGCTCAGGCCGGACGGGTCGCGCGGGCCGCAAAGGTATTTCTGCGCTGATCGTTCCGCCAAAAATGAAATCCAAAGCGACGCGTTTGCTGGGGTGGGCCAAATTGACTGCGGAATGGGTCGAGGCGCCAAGCGCTGAGATGATTTTGCAAAAAGACGAAGAAAAGCTGCTTACAGATGAGGCCTTGATGGCTGAACCATCTGAAAAAGAAGCTGAATTCGCAACAAAAATGCTGGAAATGCACACGCCAGAGAAAATCGCGGCGGCCTATTTGCGTCTGTACCGCGCGGGCGTGTCTGCGCCTGAGGAACTCGGTCCAGCACCCAAACCCGGTGAGCGTCCTGAGCGCGCACAACGTGAAGATTTCGGCAAATCCGTTTGGTTTTCGATCTCTGTTGGCCGTGATGAGCGTGCCGAGCCGCGCTGGCTTTTGCCGCTGGTGTGCCGCGCTGGCAACATCGATAAAACGTCCATCGGCGCGATCCGTATTCGTGACACCGAAAGCTACATCGAATTGAAAGAAGCGGCTGCGG
The DNA here is from genome assembly GCA_047630475.1 of Celeribacter sp. Taxonomy (GTDB): domain Bacteria; phylum Pseudomonadota; class Alphaproteobacteria; order Rhodobacterales; family Rhodobacteraceae; genus Celeribacter. The sequence goes on from JBLHXX010000006.1 coordinate 13,911, forward strand.
ATGGGTTTGAAAAATCCCTTGGCAACGGCATCTTGGAAGACAACGTCAAAGCCACACGCCTTGCGACCATGCCTGATTTGGGCGGTGATCGTTCTGGTGGTGGCAAAAAACCGTATGAGAAAAAGTCCTACGGCGACAAAAAATCTTATGGCGATAAAAAACCATACGAAAAGAAATCCTTTGGCGATAAAAAACCGTATGAGAAAAAAGAATACGGTGACAAGAAGCCATATGGCAAAGGCGGCGATGGCGATAAAAAGCCATATGAAAAGAAGCCGTTTAAGAAAAAATTCGAAGACCCAACACGCGATGGTGCGGTGAGCGACAAGGCGAAAAAGCCACGTAGCAAACCAGATGGTGACAAAAAACCATACGAGAAAAAATCATTTGCGGCTGGCGCAAGTGATACGTCAAAACGGGTTTACAGCAAGAAACCTGCGGGCGCTGGCAAACCGGGCGGCAAGCCTGGTGGTGGTAAACCTTACGCGGGTAAACCTGCGGGTGGAAAACCTGCTGCAAAATACGGCAAGCCCAAGGGCGGCGCTGCGACACCAAAACGCAAAGGCTAAATCGCCTGCGATGATCTGAATAGAAAAGCCGGGCAGTAAAATGCTCGGCTTTTTTGTTTGGTGAGGTTACGGGTAGACGGACCTTGGTGTCATTCGATTGTGTTGGATCTACCGTTTGACGTGCATGGGCAGGATCAATCCCCACTTGGTTTCTTGTGGCGCTCCGGCGACTTCAAAGCCTATCTTTTTATAGACTGCAATCGCCCGTTTGTTGTTTGGGTGTGGATCGGTCGCTATCACTGGCGCACCTGCATCAAACATGGATCGTACCCTTGTAGAAATGAATGCTGTGCCATGTCCTAGGCCAATCATGTCAGGTTCGCCGATGTACTGATCTATACCACGAGAGCCCTTTGGCAGATGGGCAAAATGATGCTGGTCCCAACCGTGAACTGTATAGTCTTGCATGAATGCAAAGGGTCTGTCGTCCACCTCGACAATCCATCTAGCGACACGGGCATCATTGATTTTTTCTTGATCGAAAGGTTCATCTTCCCCCCACCATTCGCGGACGTGCGAATGTGATCGCCATTCCATAAGCAGGGGCAGATCAAGCATCGTAGTATCGCGAAACCTATACTGTCGTGTCTCTGTCATTTTTCTATTTTAACAGCAATTTGATCGGATGCTATGGGGCGAAGAGGGCATTGGTCGAAGAGGGCATTGGTGGGACCGGCATGATGAGAAAACTTTTCCATGGGATACAAAAAAGGGGAGCCCTGAGGCTCCCCTAAATTCGTTTTGCCGTTGCTGCGCTTAGCCAATGATGGCGTTGAGTGTCGCAGAGGGGCGCATGATGGCGGATGTTTTGGTGGCGTCTGATTTGTAGTAGCCATCCATGTCCGCTGGTTTGCCTTCGTCTGTTTTCAACTCAGCCAAGATCGCGGCCTCAGATGCTGCAAGCTTTTCTGCCACGGGTGCGAAGTGGACTTTGAGCTCTGCATCGGCGTCTTGTGTTGCCAAGGCTTCGGCCCAGTAGCGTGCGAACCAGTAGTGTGACGAGCGGTTGTCGTTTTGGCCGACTTTGCGCTCTGGTGATTTTGCGTTGAGCAAAAGTTTCACGGTCGCATCTTCGACGGCTTGGCCCAAAACGGCCGCTTTGGTTTTGCCTTTGGTGTCTGCCAAGAAATTGAAACTTTCGCCAAGCGCACAGAATTCGCCAAGGCTGTCCCAACGCAGGTGGTTTTCCTCAACAAGTTGCTCAACGTGTTTTGGCGCAGAGCCGCCAGCACCCGTTTCAAACAAACCGCCGCCATTCATGAGTTTCACGATAGACAGCATTTTCGCAGATGTGCCGAGTTCCAAGATGGGGAACAAATCGGTCAAATAATCGCGCAAAACGTTGCCGGAAATTGTCACAACATCTTTGCCTTTGGCCATTTCAACCCATGAGAAACGGGTCGCTTCGCGTGGGGCCATGATTGGGATGTCTTTGCCTGCGGCTTTGAGCGCGGGCTCAACGTATTTAATCAACTCTGCGTCATGCGCGCGGGTCGCGTCGAGCCAGAAAGCAGCCGTGCCAACCGCGTCGAAACGTTCGATGCCTGTTTTGATCCAGTCAAGGATAGGCGCTTTTTTCGCTGTGGCGGAACGCCAGATGTCGCCCGCTTCAACGGCGTGTGAGTGAAGCACCGCACCGTCCGCCAAAACGATTTCGACTGTGCCTGCGGAGGGCAATTCAAATGTTGTTGGGTGTGATCCGTACTCTTCGGCTTTTTGCGCCATCAAGCCAACGTTGGACACCGCGCCACATGTTGTGACGTCGAGTTTTCCGTTTTCTTTGAAGTAGTTTATGGTCTCATCGTAGACGCCTGCGTAGCAGTTGTCAGGGATGCAGCATTTGGTGTCAGCGGCGTTGCCATCTGGGCCCCAACCGATACCACCGGCTTTGATCACGGCTGGCATGGACGCATCGATGATCACATCTGAAGACACGTGCAAGTTGGTGATGCCCTTGTCTGAGTTGACCATGTACATGTCGGGCTTGCCTGCAAGGGCGGCTTTGAGGTCTGCCTCAAGCTCTGCGTTGCCTGCGATACGCTCTTCGAGATCGCCAAGGCCTGCGTTCGGGTTAAAGCCGAGTGCTTTGACCGTCTCGCCGTGTTTGGCCAAGAAGTCTTCGATGTAGACCGACACAAAGTGACCAAAGATGATCGGATCAGAGACCTTCATCATTGTCGCTTTGAGGTGAACTGAGAACAAAACACCCTCTTCCATAGATGCGATTTCGTCTTTGATAAAGGCGCGCAAAGCGGAGGCAGACAGGTATGTCGCGTCAACGATTTCGCCTTCACCGTATGTCAGGCCGTCTTTGAGCACTGTTTGTGTGCCGTCCGTGGCCGTGAAGACGATTTTGGCAGCACCGGCTTGAGCGGCTGAAATCGTTGCGGACTTTTCATTGGCAAAGAAATCGTTGCCAGACATAGACGCAACATGTGTTTTGCTGTCTGCGGACCAGTCGCCCATGCGGTGTGGGTTTGCCATAGCGTAGGCTTTGACGGCTTTGGCTGAGCGGCGATCAGAGTTGCCCTCGCGCAAAACGGGGTTCACAGCAGAGCCTTTGACCGTGTCGTATTTCGCACGGATTGCTTTTTCAGCGTCTGTTGCAGGGGATTGTGGGTAGTCGGGGATCGCAAAACCTTTGCTTTGCAATTCGGCAATCGCGTCTGTGAGTTGGGGGACAGAGGCGGAGACGTTTGGCAATTTGATCACGTTGGCGTCTGGTGTTTTCACCAATTTACCAAGTTCTGCCAGATCGTCAGAGACGCGTTGCGCGTCGGTCAACAGATCTGGGAACAATGACAAAATGCGACCCGCCAAAGAGATGTCGCGTGTTTCAACATCGATGTCGGCTGCGGATGCAAACGACTGGATGATAGGCAAAAGCGAGTGACGTGCAAGTTCGGGTGCTTCGTCAACGATTGTGTAGATAATGTCTGGGGTCTGATTGGCCATGCTGTGGTCTCTTTCGCGATGTGATCGGACAAATACCTGCGCGGGAGGGGCTCGTGGGGCATCCGCGTCCCCCGTTCCACGCCGTTGGCATTCAGGTAAATCAGACGAGGCTGCAAGTCAATGTGTGCAATGGTATACAGAATATGAATCTTTGATGCCGGTGGTCCATTGGGTTGGTGAGGCGACACCGGTATAGATCGTGGGCTTCAGTCTCGTTTCACCAAATCTTGTATGTTCGAAAAAGCCTAATGGGCACAAATGATCCAGCACTCATGACCTAAGGGCATGTTGGTTTAGACACATTTCGAAGTCCGATTAAAAGTTAATCACAGATGGTTTCGAGGGCTTTCGCCCAGTGTAATCTGTTGTGCGGCGGGATTTTCATGCCTAGCGTTAAGGTATGAATGACATAAACATATTTGATGAGATGTGGGGCAAAGACGCACGGCTTCGTGCGCCTTATGCTGAATTCAATCACTGGTTTGATGGCGAAGACCCTGCGCGATTGCGGGCAAAGCAACGCGAAGCCGAAGAGGTCTTTCGCTTGATGGGGATAACATTCAACGTGTACGGTCGCACCGAGGCGGAAGAACGTTTGATCCCGTTTGACATTATCCCGCGTATTATTGCCGCCCGTGAGTGGCAAAAACTGTCCAAAGGCATCGAGCAACGCGTGCGGGCGATCAACGCGTTTTTGCATGACATTTATAACAGACAAGAGATTCTCAAAGCGGGGCGTGTGCCACGTGAAATGATTTCGAATAACGAAGCTTTCTTGCCTCAGATGCTTGGCATGACGCCCCCCGGTGGCATTTATACACATATCGTTGGGGTTGATTTGGTGCGCACGGGGGACGATGATTTTTACGTGTTGGAAGACAATGCACGCACACCTTCGGGGGTGTCCTACATGTTGGAAAATCGTGAAACGATGTTGCAAATGTTCCCCGAGTTGTTTGCAAAAAACAAAGTGAAGTCGATCCAAAACTACCCTGCGGATTTGCGGCGCTCTTTGGCCGCTTGTGCGCCTGCGGCCTGTACTGGCCCACCAACTGTAGCGGTTTTGACGCCTGGAGTTTACAATTCGGCCTATTATGAGCATGCGTTTTTGGCTGATCAAATGGGTGTGGAACTGGTCGAGGGGCATGACTTGCGTGTCATCAATGGTCGTGTTGCGATGCGCACAACGCGCGGATATCAACCTATTGATGTCTTGTACCGGCGTATTGATGATGAGTTCCTCGACCCCCTGAGCTTTAACCCTGAAAGTGCGCTTGGCGTGCCGGGGATCATGGATGTTTACCGCGCAGGTGGTATCACCATCGCCAATGCTCCGGGCACAGGAATTGCCGATGACAAAGCGATCTACAGCTACATGCCCGACATTGTTGAGTTCTACACCGGCGAAAAAGCAATCTTGAAAAACGTGCCGACATGGCGGTGTTCTGAGGCTGATTCATTGGCCTATGTTCTTGATAACTTACACGATTTGGTGGTCAAAGAAGTTCACGGATCAGGTGGGTATGGTATGCTTATTGGCCCAACGGCATCCAAACGCGATATCGAGACCTTTCGCAGAAAACTCAAAGCGCGTCCCAGCAATTATATCGCTCAGCCCACCTTAAGCCTTTCAACAGTACCGATTTTCAACAAAGCCGGTTTGACCCCACGCCATGTGGATTTGCGGCCCTATGTGCAATGCTCGCCCCAAGGGATCAACATCACGCCGGGGGGATTGACCCGCGTGGCGTTGAAAAAGGGATCGCTGGTGGTGAACTCGTCCCAAGGGGGCGGCACCAAAGATACATGGGTGTTGGAGGACTGATATGCTCGGGAAAACGGCAAATGGCCTGTACTGGATGTATCGTTATCTGGAACGGGCTGAAAACACATCGCGTTTGATTGAAACAGGACAACGCATTGGTTTGACACGCTCAGATGCCACCGATGAAGAGTGGGACTCTGTCATGAAAACGGCAGGCGTTGATGTTGAATATGCTGCCACGTATGACACGTTGAACAAAGACGATGCGGTGGATTGGATGCTGCGTGCCAATGACAACATATCGTCTGTTTTATCAGGCATTTCAACAGCACGTCAAAATGCGCGTCTGGTGCGCACCGCCTTGACCCACGAAGTTTGGGAATCTGTCAATGGCTGTTATATGGCGACAAAAAAGACACTTGCGGGCGAAGTGTCAGAGCGCGATCTGCCCGCTGCCTTGGGTCAGATCCGTCAACGTACGGCTTTGGTGCGTGGGGCGACCCATGGCACGATGTTGCGCAACGATATGTATAATTTTGCGCGCATAGGTACATTTTTGGAACGTGCAGACGCCACCGCACGTATTTTAGACGTGAAATATTATGTGTTACTGCCCTCAGTGTATTCCGTGGGCTCGTCGATCGACAACGTTCAATGGGAAACCATTTTGCGCTCTGTGTCTGGGCGTGGCGGTTACCGGATGGTCTATGGCAACACCACCAATCCACGTGATATCGCTCAGTTTTTGATCCTCGACAAACGTATGCCACGCAGTTTGAATTTCTGTGCGCGTAAAGTGCTTGATAATCTACAGCATCTATCATCTGGTTATGCTGTGCATCCTGCATCTTTGGATTTGGCCCATGCTTTGGTTGATTGCTTTGCACAAAGTGATATTGACACCATTTTTGATGATGGCCTGCACGAATATATCCAGAATGCTCTCACGGCTTTTGGCGCATTGGGGCGTCAGGTGGAAATTGACTTTAGGTTCTATGAGTAACCCATGAAATTAAAAATCCGCCATACCACGCGCTATGCTTTTGGTAGTCCTGTCACGTATGGACTTCAGCAAGTGCGCCTGACGCCTAAAACGAGCCCCTTTCAACACATTTTAAATTGGGAAACAACTGTGATCGGCGGCGCCAAAGAGGTGTCCTATAACGATCACCATCACAATCATGTGGACCTGATTTCTTTTGATCGTGAGGTCCTCGACGTGACTTTGATCAGTGAGGGTGAAGTCGAGATGATCGAATCTCATGGGATACTTGGAAAACATCGCGGTCCTGCGCCTTTGTGGCTTTACGAAAAAGACACTGAGCTGACCAAGGCGGGGCAGGGTGTCTGTGCGCTGATCCAGCAGGTGGTGGGGGATACGGACCTTGAGCGTCTTCACGCTTTGTCGAAAGTCATTCACGCCAATGTGGTTTATGAAGTCGGCAGTTCATTGCCCACCGGATCGGCTGAAGATGCACTGAATGCGGGCAAAGGCGTGTGCCAAGATCACAGTCACATCTTTCTCGCATGTGCGCGCGAGATGGGGTTTCCCGCGCGCTATGTGTCTGGATATTTAATGATGGATGATCGCATTGATCAAGAAGCCACCCATGCATGGGCCGAGGCGCATATCCCTGATCTTGGTTGGGTCGGCTTTGATGTGTCCAACGCCATTTCACCCGACGTCCGTTACGTTCGCGTTGCGACAGGGCTGGACTATGCGGGTGCTGCTCCTGTAACTGGTACGCGATACGGCGGTTCTGGTGAACGCTTGAGCGTTCAGATTGAAGTCGCGCAACAGTAAGGCAAACTCTGAATTATGACCTATTGCATTGGCATGATGCTCGATCGTGGGCTTGTTATGATGTCGGACACACGCACCAATGCGGGTGTCGATAATATTTCCACATTTCGCAAGATGTTTACGTGGGATGTGCCAGACGAACGTGTTCTGACGGTGATGACGGCGGGCAATCTTGCGACAACTCAAGCCTTGGTCAGTCTGCTTGAAGAACGCAGCAAAGCGCCCGAAGATCGTGAGCCCTCCATCTTTGCCGCCCCGTCAATGTTTCAAGTGGCACAGCTTGTGGCAGATACGCTCAAAGATGTGATTTCAAATCATGCAGATGCAGGGCAACGCGCTGACAGCGGGTTCAACGCCACCGTCATTTTGGGCGGTCAAATCAAAGGCGCGCCACCGCGTTTGTTTTTGATCTACCCCGAGGGTAATTTTATTGAAGCCAGTGCAGACACGCCGTTTTTCCAAATTGGTGAAACCAAATACGGCAAACCGATTTTGGTCCGTGCCTATGATCCAAAGTTATCCTTTGAAGAATCCATCAAAGTGATGCTGGTGTCCTTTGACAGCACGATCAAAGCGAACCTGTCCGTGGGGCTGCCCCTTGATGTACAAACCTATGAGACTGACAGCTTTAAGATCGGATCGCAGACGCGTGTCGATACAGGAAATGCATATTTTCAAACTATTTCAAATGGTTGGGGTGAGGCTCTTAAGGTCGCTTTGGACAGCCTTCCAAATTACAAATTGGAAACTTAAGGCGCCTCTAGGCTTAGGTTTGGTTTGGGGATCAGGTCAGGCTTGATCCCTTTCTCAATGTAATCCCATGTCGCCAAGCCGATCATAGCACCATTGTCGGTCGCCCATTTGATCGGTGGCAAACACAACGAAATCCCGTGATCTTGCGCCAGTTTTGACATGCCGTCGCGCAATTGCGGCGAGGCCGCGACGCCACCCACAATGATCAACGACTTTGGTGCGCATTCCATCACAGCGCGCTCTGCTTTGGCGATCAACACGTCCATACAAGCGGCCACAAAGGACGCCGACATGTCATCGACGCTGACCTCGGGGTGTTTTTCAATATGGCGCGCCACGGATGATTTTAGGCCGGAGAATGAAAACTCGTAGCCTTCTTTTTTCATCGGACGGGGCAGACGCAACACTGGTGTGCCGCGTTTGGCCGCTGCATCAATCGCGGGGCCGCCGGGCATGCCAAGCCCCAACATGCGTGCCACTTTGTCATAGCTTTCCCCCACAGAATCGTCGCGCGTTGTGCCCAGTAGACGGTAACTCCACGGATCTTTGAGTTCGGCGACCAAAGTATGCCCGCCAGACACCAACATCACCACGGCTGGGTATTCGGTGCGTGTGGTTTCCAAGTCAACCGAGCGCATATGCCCGCGCAAATGATTGACACCATACACAGGCACGCCCCACCCCATCGACAGGGCTTCAGCCGTGGACAATCCAATCAAAAGTGACCCGATGAGGCCCGGACCGCGTGTGACGCCGATGGCTTTGAGGTCTTGTGGTGTGACCTGAGCCTCATCCATAACAGATTGAATTGTTGGTAAAATCGCTTCCAAATGGGCGCGGGATGCCAGTTCGGGGTAGACCCCACCATGGGCTTGATGGATCTCATACTGCGAGACGGTTTTGATGGCTTTGACGGACCCGTCTTTGGCGACCAAAGCCACAGAGGTGTCATCGCAAGAGCTCTCGATGCCCAATACATAGTCAGTCATCGGCGTGCTCCAAAATGGTCTTGATTTCGGCTTCGGACACTGCGCCGATACGTTCAATTTTAGCTGGCAGTACACGACAATTGACCAACGTGGACGGACTTTGCGACTTGGCCGAACCATGGACGGTGTAGTCTGGCGTGCCATTCAGTTGGGTCATCGCTTGTGTGGTCGTTTGCGGTGTGTCACGGCCGGATAGATTGGCCGAGGTCACGACCAACGGCCCCAAATCCGTCAAAAGTGACAGCAAAAACGCATCATCTGGAATGCGAATGGCACATTCTGTGCGATCCACAAGCCACTCAGGGGTGGCATTCGTGTCTAGAGCAACCGCAATGGTCAAAGGACCTGGCATAAAGGCACTGCGCAGGCAGCGTTGCGCGCTGGGCGTCATCTGCCCGCCGAGTGTCGTGATTTGGTCCGCCGAGGCGACCATAATCGGCAGGTTTTTGTCACGCGGGCGTTGTTTTAGGGCGTAGACCTTGTCCACGGCATCGCTGTTGTCTGGCAAGGCTACAAGACCAAGCACTGTGTCGGTTGCCAATAATACGACGCCCCCTGCCAACAGAGTTTTCTTTGCGTCGTTCAATGAGTGGGGATCAAGGGGCATCAAAGCATCTCAACAATCGGGTAGGCGCGGGCGTTTGGTTGCGGTGTTGGTTTGGATCGCGCCACTTTGAACATGGTGGAGATTGAGGCCTTGTTGGTGAGCGGCGGCATCGCACCTTCGATCTCAACATTGCCCACAAGGTGGTATTTATCTAATTTTTTAACCCGTTCAAGCGCCACTTGACGTTCACAATGTTCGTAATGTGCAAGTGATCCAGTCTCAAATATACCAAAATGCACGAAGGGCCGCGCCGCTTTTCGCAGGATCACAACGGGTAACCCGTGTTGCGCGGCAGCCTCCATGCCAAGCATTTCAAACGCGGGCAACCCTGTGGTCGGTAGACCCATCGAGAATCCCAAAGCATTGGCAAAGGCCACACCCGTGCGCGTCACGCCAAGACCACCGGGGCCGATGTCGACGAAAATCTGTTGGATGTCGCGCAGATCTGCGCCAATGCGATTAAGCCCCGTTTCCAAAACCATACGGTAATCGCGTGAGCCCAAAAGGGTCTCATCTGTCGCGCTGTCAAACAGGATTTGATCCCCTGATGCCAATCCCATCACAGGGACGCCGTTCGATGTTTGCAGCAAAAAAATCAGGTCAGTCATGCGCATCACTCACAAGGGTTTCAAACACCCGCGCCCATCGTTTGTCTGTGGATGACAGCTGGAACACGCGCATCTCGTCGGTATCTCCAAAGCCTATATCGATTTGCAAAGGCGTGTCGAAAAAGCCATCAATCCGTTGCCCCCATTCGATCAGACAAATGCCCGTTTCGAAATAATCATCCAATCCGAGATGGTAGAATTCTTTTGCAGTCTCAAGCCTATAGGCATCGACATGTAGGACGGGCGCGACAGGGGTCTCATAGACATTCGCAATGGTGTAGGTCGGGCTGGTGACATCCTCGTCACTGCCCAAAGCGCCCACAAGAGCGCGGATGAAAAACGTTTTACCCGCAGCCAAAGACCCATCCAACAAAACAACGTCGCCCGCCTGCAAATGTGCGGCCAGTGCGGTCGCGATGCGGGCGGTCTGCGCCTCATTTGAGGCGCGAAGCGTAATGGTTTGACGATCCTGCGGGGCCACGCCGTTGATCCTTTGACTGGAATTCTCTGATGCGGATTTAGGGCAAAACCGTTCAAAGGTCCATGGGATGCGCGATAGATGTGGGATTAAAACAGCCGGTTGAACAGCCTGCGTGGCAAATAACGCCCCCATTTGAACACCCAAGCAAAGGGACGTGGAAAGGCCGTTTCGAACCGACCACTGTTAATGGCATTCATGACGTGGGTTGCTGCCGCATCAGGGGACATAAGTTGGGGCATATCAAAATCGTTTTTGGCCGTTAGCCGCGTTTTGATAAATCCAGGGTTGGCCATTTGAACGGTGACACCTGTGCCTTTGAGGTCAATCAACAGGTTTTCCGCCAAATGCATCAACGCGGCTTTTGAGGCAGAATAGCCGATGGCGGCAGGCAAGCCACGGTAGCCAGACAGCGATCCGATCAACATGATATGCCCAGAACCTCGGATCACAAACTTTGGCACCACACCTGCCAAAATCCGCACAGCACCGGTGAAGTTGGTGTCGATCATTTGCTCTATGGCGGATGCGTTCCAATCTTTTGCGTGCATCGGCTCGTAGGTGCCAACACAATACAGCACAGCGTCGGCATGCTGGGCCTTTGCCATGGCAGTGCTCACGCTTTTGGCGTTTGTGACATCCATGGGCAGGGCTGTTGCAGAGTTTAACGAGGCTGCGATGTTTGACAGTTTTTCGGGTGAGCGTGCAGATAAAATGAGAGTTGCTCCCTTAGCATCCATTTGCCTCGCCAAAGCTTTGCCAAGCCCCTCAGAGGCGCCAACAATCCACCATGTTTTTCCTGCAAACGGGTCAGCAAAAGAAACTGTCATTTGGGCGCTCCGGGTTTGGTGAGGTCCTGTGACGGCGGCGATGGGCGACGATGATAGGCGACGCCTTTCGCCTTGAGAACCAGTGCTTGCCAATGGATCAATACTAATGTGCGTAGCGCGCCAAAGGGGCGGCGAATATAAGCGCGTATCAACGATAAATTGGTCATGGGCGCGCGCGGGCCGTAGAGCGTTGCAATCACGCCTTGATCGCCATTGCCATGAAAAATACGGATGGCAATTTTATCCGCTGTGATGTCGAAATTGAATGCGTAATGCCCCTCAACCTGTTGAAAGGGCGATACGTGTAGCATCTTTGGTGTGGTGATCTGATCTGTTCTTGCAATGGGCCGCAGGTCGGTATTGACGCATAAATACGAATGACGATCTGCAAAAGGGGTGGAGACTTCTGCAATCACCCCCATTAAATTTGTACCCTGCCATGCAAACCAAAAGCTAACGGGGTTAAATCCGTAGCCCATAAAACGCGGTTGAGTGAGCAGCTCTATGTGGGTGTAAATCACGCCTGCCTCGGCAAAGTGAGCGCGCGCCCATATCAGGCCTGTGCCATTTTTCAGCGGACCGCCATGGTCGCGATCATAAAGGGCGGCCAAATTGAATCGATTGCGCGAAAACAGCATTGGAGTGGCACAGGCCTCATTGCTTGGGTCTATCAAAATGAAATCTACACCATAGCGAAACACATTCTTGATCGCCCCACGTCGTGCGTGTGTGGTGTGGCCTGCAATGTGTTCCAGTTTTCTCATGCCAAGACGGTGTCCAGCGTTTCAGACATCCTATCAGCCACTTGCACGGCGGACTGAAACCCGTCTTCGTGAAAGCCATTGCGCAAATACGCGCCTGCAAACCACGTGCGATTGTTGCCGTTGATGCTTTGGATGGTCTTTTGTGCCGTCAAAGCCGCAGTGTCGAAAACAGGGTGATAGAGGGTGGTCTCATCATAGATTTTCGCCTCATCAATGGGGGTTGCGGCGTTGAGCGTCACAAACAAAGGATCATTTTCGGGAATGGCCTGTAGTTTGTTCATCCAATAGGTAACCCCAAGGGATTGCTCGACGCCGACATTATCGGATTTATACACCCAAGACGACCAACAAGCACGACGTTTTGGCATTTGGCATGGGTCGCAGTGCAAGGTCACACGATTGGCTTGATACCGCAAATCGGACAGGGCTTTTTGCTCAGTTGGCGTTGGCTTGGCCAAAAGGCGTAGGGCTTGATCCGAATGACAGGCAAAAATCACCTGATCGAAATCCTCATGCGCACCGTTTTGTGCCTTGAGCGTCACGCCCAGAGCCGTGCGGGTCACTGCGGCGACAGGCGTGGCAAGGCGCATGGTGCAGCCCATCAATTTCAAATGCGTCTCAAGGCGTTTGATATACTCAATTGATCCCCCTTTGACCGTGTACCATTGGTGTTGCCCCGTGGCCGACAGCAAGGCGTGATTGCGAAAAAAGCGCAACAAGGACGCGGCAGGATAGTTGCGGATTTCGGATGGGGGTGTTGACCAAATCGCGCCACAAATCGGCATCAAATAATATTGGATAAACCAATCCCCAAGGCCAAGGGTTTGCGCCAACTCGCCAATGGTTGTCGTCTCATCTTGAACGGTGGTCTCAGCGAGTTGATTGAATTTGAAAATATCACGTATCATGCGCAAAAACGCAGGACGCGCCATGTTTGACTTTTGCGCAAACAGCGCTCCCAGCCCTTGCAGCCCATATTCCAAAGCGCCGTTGTTGATCGTTGCGCCAAAGCTCATATCTGACTTGATCACAGGCACATCAAGGGCCGCAAACATCGCGGTCAGATTGGGGTAGTTGGCATAGTTGAACACAATAAACCCTGTGTCGACAGGTTGATCCCCATTTTTGCCAGCGATCAAAGTACGCGCATGGCCGCCCAAACGCGGCTCAGATTCAAAAATCGTCACATCATGTTGTGGCGATAACAAATAGGCGCTGGCAAGGCCTGAAATGCCTGATCCAACGATGGCAATACGGTGGCGGGGGCTGACGGGAACATCAAATGACATGGAACATCCTGTGTTTGTTATAGATGCTACGCAGCCCAGCGGGGTTTGGATCAAAAATGTTCCATGCGTGATCATTTAATGTGATCCAATGCTCGACGGCGCGCGTATGCTTTGTATGCTGTTGGATGAACATAACATTTTAGACGGTGCCGTCGTTGCACCCGCTTTGCACAGGGCGCAGACTGCCGGCAAGGTTTCTCGTGAAAGGATGCCAGTGACTTCGACCTTGGCGACCTCAATTTCTGAACAAACCCAATGGATGCTCATGGTGCGTGATGCGCGTGATCGTGCAGCATTTGCAAAGCTGTTTGATTATTTCGCGCCGCGTTTGCGGGGCATGTTGATGAAAAACGGTTTTGGCGCCGCACAAGCCGACGATGTCATCCAAGATGTGATGTTATCCGTGTGGCGCAAAGCGGCCTCGTTTAATCCTGAACGCGCCAATGTGTCGGGCTGGATCTTTCAAATTGCACGCAATCGCCAAATCGATGTGATCCGCAAAGATCGCCGCCCCATGCCCGAAGATTTGGCCATGCCCGAAAGCACAGATGTGGACGGCGAACAGGTCTTGGGCATCGAGCAAGAGGTGGCAACTCTGCGCGCGGCTATAGCGCGTCTCAATCCTGAACAACGCGATTTGGTGCAAAAAGCCTATTTGGGCGAATTGACTCATAGCGAAATCCAAGCTCAAACAGGCCTTCCGCTTGGCACGATTAAATCCCGCATTCGTCTCGGTTTAGAGCGTCTGCGCCATGAATTGAAAGGCGCGCGGTAAGCTATGACTGATATCGCTCATCATATTCCAGAGGCACTTTTGGCCTCTTATGTGTCAGGTACTTTGGCTCAACCCTTTGCCTTGGTCGTGGCCGCTCATGTGTCAATTTGTGAAGAGTGCCGTGCCAATTTGGCCGCGCATGAGGCCGTTGGCGGGGCTCTGCTTGATGATTTTGACCCCATCTCAATTTCAGGGGATTTGCGCAGTCGGGTCATGGCGGGGCTGGATGATGACGGTATGCCTGAACCGGTGCGCCCACGTGGTGATGCCACTTATCCGACACCCGTTTTAGAAGCGCTGGGCGGCAAATCTCCGCGCTGGCGGTCTCTTGGTCCCGGTGCAAAACAATGTATTTTAGAGGCCAATAAAACAGGGTCCGTGCGTCTTTTGCATATTGCACCCGGCTATGCTGTTCCTGACCACACCCATGGCGGTCTTGAGCTTACATTGGTGCTTCAAGGGGCTTTCCACGACGAAACAGGGCGCTTTGGTCGTGGCGATCTTGAGGTGGCGGATGATGATCTAGAGCACACGCCCATCGCAGAATCTGGTCTGCCTTGTATCTGCTTGGCCGCCACGGATGCGCCGTTAAAGTTCAGCTCGTTTGTGCCGCGTCTTTTGCAGCCTTTGTTTAGAATTTAACGCGCCACACAGTGAATCTCAAAGCCCCTCAGAATTCTACGGGGCTTTAGGGGCATCGGTTGTGTCGAGCCAAATGGTCACAGGGCCATCATTGATCAAGCTGACTTTCATGTCCGCCCCAAACACCCCCGTTTGTACCGGTATGCCCGTTTTTGCGAGATATCCGGTAAAGGCATCAAAAAGCAATTTACCGGTCTGCGGGTCTGCGGCGTTTGAAAATCCGGGACGATTGCCTTTGGTATTGGCCGCCAAAGTAAACTGGCTCACCACCAAAACAGAGCCACCAATATCACGCACAGACAGGTTCATTTTGCCTGCTTCGTCGTTAAAAATACGCAGCTTTGACAGTTTGGTCGCCAGCTTTTGCGCCTCTGCTTCCGTGTCACCGCGCATCGCGCAGACCAAAATCATCAGACCATGATCGCATGTGCCAACGATTTCACCGTCCACTTTGACTGCGGCTTCCAGAACACGTTGAACCAAGACCCGCATGATTACATCTCGTGCGCCCACGGCGGGTTTGCTCCGGCGCGTGATACGGTGATCGAGGCCGCTTTTGAGCCCATGGCAAGGGCTGCGCGTATGGTGTCATCGTCCAAATCGGCGATGCCTGTTTTGGTCAATTTGCCACTTTGCTGCAACGATGCCAAAAGCCCTGCGTTAAATGTGTCGCCTGCGCCCACTGTGTCGGCCACGTCCACCTTGGTGGCGGTGACTTGTACGATGCCGTTTTTGGTAAACCCACGCACACCTTTCGATCCTTCGGTCAGGCACACCAGCTTGGGCCCTTTGGTCAAAAGCGTTTGAATATGTTGTTCAATATCACCGTCGCCCATGATCCACAAAAGGTCTTCATCCGAGACTTTAACGATGTCACACAGGCTGAGCATGTGCTCCATACGTGCACGGTAACGGGCTTCATTTTTGATAAACGAGGGGCGAATGTTGGGGTCCATCATGATCACGCGGGTTGCTGCCTCGCGCGCACACAGGGCTTCATAGGCTTCGCCACAGGGTTCCACAGGCAGTGAAATGCCTCCAAAGAACACGGCTTGCACGGCTTCTGGCAACACAGGCAAATCTGCGGGTGTCAACATGCGGCCCGCTGTGTTCTCATCATAGAAGGCATAGGTCGCGTGGCCATCGACCAATTTCACAAACGCGACAGTGCAGGGGCGATCTGCCGTGACCACCAAAGACGCGTCAACGCCGCTTTGCGTCAATTTCGATTTGAGCAAGTCCCCAAAGAAATCATCCGATAACCCAGAATAAAACGCAGGTTTAGCGCCAAGCCGCCCCAATGCAATCGCGGTGTTGAACACAGCGCCGCCCGCATGTGGGGCATAAGCATCTTCGCCCAGCGTGGAGGTGCGGGGCAACATATCGATCAGGGCTTCACCGGCGCAGAGGATCATGGTCTTTTCCTTATTTGGTTGCAGCGGTTTTAAGTCTGTTAGCGCTATCGGGGCAAGTCAAAAATCTGCAAAGATCATCCGTTTTCTGCGCGGTAAACACCATAGGCCACCACAGCGAGCGCCAACAATGCACCGATCACGGCAAAAAATACCTTGATACGTGAATAGGGACGGGTGCCCGTGACACGCCCTGTTTGCCCATTGATCAACACGCGATATGTTTGCCCACGATATTTATAGGCGGCGGACCAGACGGGCAGTAAGATGTGTTTAAAAGTGACGTTCGAGACTTGCGTGTTCAAGTTGTGAATGCGCTGCCTGTCACCACCAATATCAAACCGCACATCGCGCTCGATGATGCGTTCCATTTTCGACTGGGCCACAAGAAATCCCTCTTCGCGGCTGACTGTATAGCTTTCGGCATTAAAACCGGCCAAATAGTCCGGTGAATAGGGACGCGTGGCGGGTAAATCCCAAGGTTCTAACCCTTCCAGATGGTTTTGCGGCAGCGCAGTTGAGGCCGCAACAAGCACATCATCAAAGAACCGTGCAACACGGCCTGAGGCACGGCGCCAGCGTGTTTTACGTTCGCGCCGTGTACGGCTTTCGCCGTTGATCGTGACATGTTTGGTCACATAATAATAATCGCCGCGCTCGCCGCTGTACTCTGATTTTGTTTGGGCATCATAGGTCCAGTAGGGCATGTAAGTCCCTGACATTGAACGACCTTTTCGGGCAAATTCTGCCATGCCATTGGGGGCAAGCCAGCGTGCGCCCAACCACTCAGCCAAGGCCTGTCTGGCTTGGGGTTCTTTCAAATGAAACGGCAACACCCCGTCGGGTTTGTGACTGCGTTTTGAACCTGTGTCCGTGACAATAGGTGAGGCACAATAGGGGCACTGCGTGGCATGGGCACTGTCTGAAAAGTCGATTTGAGCACTACAGCTTGTGCAATGAGACACGCGCTCTTGTTGCAGGTCATCTCGGTCTTCGATCCACAGGTTTGGATCAACATTTGCATCAAAAGAATGTTCTCGCAGAGGTTTAGAGGCACTGAGATCAACATCGCTTGTCGCGCCACAATGAGGGCAGAGCAAGGTATGGCTCTCTGGGTCGAAATGCATATCCGCGCCACAAGTGTCGCAGGGAAACCGGTGATCTGTTTGTGTTTCAATTGACGTGTTTTGGGTCTTAGGCGCCATGGCGACCACCTGTATGTTCAAAGCTGACGATTTGCGCGATCTGTGTTGCGGCCTCAGAGGTATGACGGATCACATGGCAGAAAATGCGCGACTGTGTGCCGCGTGTCAGTCGCCCTGATACCGTGGCCGCCTTGCCGTGTGACACAACCTGATCCACGGTGATACTGTCAGGCGCCTTTAGGGCTTCGAAGACTTTGACAATCGCCAAACGACCTGCGGCAGGGCCATCTTGGCCACGTTCCCACGTGGCATCGTCTGCAATCATGTCAGATGGCAAAGGGCCGACGCCCATCAGCGCCAGCGCTATGTCTTCGGCGCGCGCCTCAATGCGGGCGCGCCCTTCGGCTTTGCGGATGACTTTTGGCGGCATTGTATTAGGGGTCCAATCGCCGCTTTAGGCACCAGGGGGCGGAGGCGGTGGGGCCACAGAAAACAGCTGCGACAACTCGACCACATCGTCCGCTTCCAACCAACCGTCTTGACCTTGGGTCCAGACAAATGTCGTGCGTGTGAGCGTGCCTTTGGCCGCCATTTGCCCCATCTCTGCTTTGGAAAACGGCCCTTTGGTTTCGCCGTTCACGGCCGTGTGCCAGACGTGTTCAACAGGGGGCGGTGGTGGCGTTTGTACGGCAGCCGCAGGGCGAGCGCCCCATGGGCCTGCCGCTTGCTGTGCCATGCTTATGCCGATGCCAGCCCCCATGCCTGCGCCCATAGAGGCCGCCATGGCAGAGTTTTCTGCCCCCATGCCTTCGGCGGCATTGAATTTCATATAATTGTCGAGATTGCCGACGATGCCCATCGATGTGCGTTTGTCGAGTGCCGCCTCAACCGCTTCGGGTAGGCTGATATTCTCGATGTAAAACTCAGGAATGATGAGGCCGTAGTCCGCGACAACTTTAGAAATTTCCGTTGCCACAAGTTTGCCCAAACCGTCTGTATTGGCTGCCATGTCCAGCACAGGAATGCCGCTTGAGGCAACAATGCGCGAAAAGGCTTGCACGATGATATTGCGGATTTGGAACGAGATTTCGTCCATTGTAAATTCGCCATCCGTGCCGACGATTTCGGTCAAAAACAGTGCAGGATCTGACACTTTAACCGTGTAGGTGCCATAGGCGCGAATGCGCACAGGGCCAAATTCGGGATCGCGACACATGATGGGGTTTTTGGTGCCCCATTTGAGATCGGCAAAGCGCGTTGTGTTGACGTAGTACACTTCGGATTTGAACGGGGATTTGAACCCGTGATCCCAATGATTGAGCGTCGTCAGGATCGGCATATTGTTGGTCTCGAGCATGTACAGCCCGGGCGTGAACACATCCGCCAACTGACCTTCGTGAACGAAAACAGCCGCTTGGCCTTCGCGAACGGTCAATTTGGCACCGTATTTAATCTCGTGAGCTTCACGTTCAAACCGCCACACCATCGTGTCGCGGGTGTCATCGGTCCAGTCGATAACGTCGATAAATTCACCAGTTAGAAAATCGAGAATTCCCATGAGAGGCTCCTGTGGTGGTCAAGTGTTGTCGCGCATCAAATCCCGCGCGATTTGCGCAGAAATAGGACGGGCAATGTCTGGGGGCATGCCGGGATGCAAGCGTGGATCATAGAGCATCCGCAGCAGCAATTCGTCATGATGGGTCAATAGTGCGAACTCTTCGTCGTCATTAAAAATAGACGGGCGGGCGCGCGGTGTGTCATTGGCAAGGCCAAGCCCTTGCGCGATTTCTTCATGGAAACATGATTTTCGCATCAAGTCAGGATGCTCACCGCGAATGATCGCGACCGCCTGTTGATACGCGCCATTGTCGGCGGGATCAGAGGCAATCACCAAACAATAGCTGGATTTGGGCATGTTCTCGACTGAGTTTATCGCTGCTTGGCCAATGCCCGGAATAAGCTGTTCCAAGCGTGGTCCAATGACCTGTCGTTCGTCTTCATTCAAAACCAAGACGTGAAAATTGGGCCGTGCTGACATCGAAATAGAATGCCCCGTGGCGCGCGCCAAACGGTCTGTTAATGCCGCGACGGTTGCCGTGTCTGTGGTTTGTTGCGCGGCAGGAATGCTTGCGCCAAATTCCAAACCGACCCGCACGGGCACAACCCATCTGTGCAGCGCGGATGGGGTCGTGCGGGCAATGAACGTTCCACCAACACTTGTATATTCGTCATTCAAAGCGATCGCATCGAAATTGCTGGCGAGTTGATATGTGGTGAATGGGGTGTCGGCGCCGCCGCCATCTGTGCGCAGTAAGTCATTCAAAAGTAAATCATTTTGCACTTTTGCATAATAGACACGCATCGCGCTGCTTTGGGCTGTCGGCCCAACGGACTGAGGTATCTTTTGTTGAATAGGGGGCACAAAAACGGGACGCGATTGTGGAATCGGTGACACAGCGGGTTGCACACAGCCCGTCAAAATAGCGCTTGCGGCAAGGGCTAGCCCCGCCGCGCGCAGATTTGTATATGTGTCGCTTTTTATCATATTATCCCGGAACAGCAGTGCCTGCGTTGTCGCCTGTACCTGTGCGTTTTGCTTTGGCAGAGGCCAATGTGTCGCGCAGGTCCGCTTCCATTTGCTTGAGGTCGGCTTCTGCTGCGGCGCGTTTGGCTTTGCCGTCGTCCGCGATTTGCAAGCTTTCTTGAATGGTCGCAATCAGATCGGCATTGGCCGTTTTCACAGCCTCGATGTCAAACACGCCACGTTCCATTTCTTCGCGCACGACCTTGTTGGCTTGACGCAAGTTTTTAGCGTTGGATGTCAGCAACTCGTTGGTCAAATCGTTGGCGTCGCGTACGGCATGGGCCGCCTCAGATGAGCGCTGAATGGTCACGGCTTGGGCCAGTTGAGTTTCCCACAATGGCACGGTGTTGACCAAGGTTGAGTTGATTTTTGTAACGAGTGATTTGTCGTTCTCTTGTACCAAACGGATCGATGGCAAGGACTGCATGGTCACTTGGCGCGTGAGTTTCAAATCATGGACGCGGCGTTCCAAATCATCGCGGGCCGCACGCAAATCGCGCAGCTCTTGGGCCACCATAATCTGATCGCCTTCCGCAGCCTTCGCAACGTCAGCTTCTTTGGCTGGGATGGTCACGCCATCAAGGTCTTTGAGTTTTTCTTCACCTGCGGCGATGTAGATGCCCAATTCATCATAGAATGTCAGCGTGCGATCGTACAAAACGTCCAAAGATTTGATGTCTTTAAGCAGCGTGTGCTCGTGCGACAAAAGGCTGTCTGTGATGTCGTCGATCTGGCCTTGAACTGTCTCAAAACGGGCGACGAATTTTGCCATCGGGGCGGCACGTCCCAGCAGTTTTTCCCACCATGATCGATCACGGCGCACATCAAGTTCAGAGATGGAAAATCCGCGAATGGTCGAGACGATAGAGCGCAAGCTATCGCCCGCAGGCCCCACATCTTTGTTGCGCACATCGGCGAGCATCGCTTGGGAAATTTCTTGCAACTCGGCTTGCGCACCAGAGCCAAACCGCACGATAGAATTCGTGTCAGTCATGTCGATTTCTGCGATGGCGCTGCGGATCGCGTCAGCCTGTGCAGGCTCGGCTGCGTCCAGCACGATGAGGTCGCCCGCGGGCTCAGGCAACACAACGGCTGTGACGGCTTCGACGTCTTTCAACGCGGCTTCGGCTTTTTGGCGAATGGTATCTGACATGAAGTCCCCCAGAGATAACGTTTTGATTTACTTAATACCTTCGCGAGCCAATCGGTCGCGAAGCACATCGATCTCGATATCAAGATCGACTTTATTGTCCAAAAGTAACGCGTTGTTGCGCGCTGTGAAATTGCTCTCAAGATCGTTCAAAAGAGCCAAATAAGATGTGCGCGCCTCAACATTGCGGCTGCGCGCCCAGATGTCTGCAAATTTGATCGTCGCGTCGCGCGCCCCTTGCAAATAAACGCTCAGATACTTGCGCGCGGCCGTCAAATCACGCGGATCTTCTTCGACGGTGCGAAACATGGCGCGGGCTGTTTTGGCAAACTGATCAAGGCGGCTTTGCACTTCGCGATCCCCAGAGCGGTCCAGCGCTTCACGCATTGATGTCAGGTGGCGCTCGGCCTCGTTGACAGCTTTGGCCACGCGATCTTGTTGAAAGGTGTCGATGCCTTCCATGCCTTTGTGTTTGAGCGGATCAATCCCAAAGGAAAAGCTGTGCAGCCCTGCGCCAAGCACGGCGAAAATCACGGCTTCAAGGGCCCCCCAGCCGGCGATGCCAACAAGGCCAAGCCCTATCCCCGTCAAAATAGAGCCGAAAATCTTGCGCGGAATAGCAGGGCGGCGCGATACTTTGCGCGCCTCAAACGCTTCTTCGGCTTTCAACCCCTCGCGGGTGAGCCAAGCAGCGCCCAGCAACAGTCCCAGTGCAACAATATATTGCGCCATGGCGATGGGGGGCGCACCGAATGCTTTGATTGCCAAAGGCAGGGCCGCATAAAATAGGATGTTAGACCGCGCGCCAACACGGGATGGTTTTTTCCCATCAAAGGGGCGTGCCGCGGGGGCATTTGACGTGGCGTTTATGTCGGACGTGCCGTTGGGCGAATATTTCGAACCGTATCGTTTTGCCATGTTCAGATACCTTGCGCGCCGATGGTGGCGTAAAGGGTCAGTGCAACCAACAGATAATAGGCAAGTTTTTGGGCTCCATTGGCGCTCATGTCGCAGTCACTCCATACCTTTGCGGGCTTGCGCCCATATGCCCAAACAGGCCTTGCTATAAGATATAGGAAACAAATGCGCAGCATGAAAGGGTTAAGCGCGGGGAAGCTTGTTTAGTTGCTCCCCCCTCGCGCCTGTATCATGGTGTTGAGCCGTGTCGTTTAGCTGCGTTTTTTGCCGCCAAAGCCACCGCCACCGCGTGGTCCGCCGGATGGCTTGCCATCGCGTCCGCCTGAGGGTTTGTCGCCGTGAGATTTGAACCCTTTGGCGCGTCCACCGTCTGGGCCGCCGCGTGATTTATAGCCTGCGGATTTGAAATCTGGCTTGCCGTCGCGGTCGCCGGATTTGCCTTTGTAGCCTTCGCCACGTGGTTTAAACCCATCGCTTTTGGGGCCGTGATCATCACGATCCCCACGAGATTTAAAGCCGCCACCTTTTGGGCCGCGATCATCACGGTCACGAGAATCTGAGCGGCCAAAGCTTTCTTTACGTGGACCGCCGGGTTTGCCGCCGCGGCTGACCTGGCGGCGCGGTTCGCTTGGGTGTTCGATGTCTGAGGCAAAAGGATCGACGCCCAATTGATCGCGCAGCACACGGGCTTTAACCTCTTCGGCTTGACCTGGGCGAATGGTGCCAAGGCGGAACGGACCATAAGAAATGCGCATCAAGCGGTTCACGACAACGCCGATGTGTTCCATCGCGCGGCGCACCTCGCGGTTGCGGCCTTCGCGGATGCCGATGGTCAGCCACGCGTTGGCCCCTTGTTGGCGGTCAAACACGGCCTCCATCGGTTGAAAATCTTCGCCATCGATGGTGATGCCTTTGCGCAATTGATCGAGCAGGGCCTCAGAGGGCGAGCCTTTGACGCGCACGCGATATTTGCGCAACCAGCCAGTATCAGGCAGCTCAAGTTTGCGTTTCAGTTCGCCATCGTTTGTGAGCAGCAAAAGCCCCTCAGAATTCAAATCGAGACGCCCAACAGACAACACACGCGGCAGGCCTGCGGGCAGGTTTTCAAACACAGTGGCACGGCCAAGTTCGTCTTTTTCGGTGGTCACAAGACCCAGTGGTTTGTGATAGAGCCACAAACGGGGCGGCTCTGCTTCGCCGATTTGTTGCCCGTCCACAGTGATGCGATCACCGGGCAGAACATTCAGGGCAGGGGACACAACCTTGCGGCCATTCACGGTCACGCGGCCCTCATCAATAATGACCTCGCAATCGCGGCGCGAGGCAACGCCTGCGCGTGCCAAAACCTTGGCGATCCGGTCGCCGGGGCGTGTGCCATCCGTGCCAGCCTCAGGGCCTTTGGCGGGCGCTGTTTTGAGGGCGCCCTTTTTGGCATAGGGATTGGCGGGGGGCTTTTTGTACGATTTGCCTTCCGTTTCACCATGGCTGCGGGACCCTTTGCTTTTGGAAACAAAGGAGGGTGCGCCAGATCTTGCGCCGCGGGCGGGTTTTTTATCGGAATCTCGTGTCATACGCCTGCCATAGCTGGGCTTTCGTCACTTGGGAAGGGGGCAAAATCGTCATGCGCAGTGGTTTAGGGCACAATTGCTTGTCTTGGGCATGATTCCGCGTCAAGTAGAGGCTATGACTTTCAGATCGTATATGGATATCGCCCTGCAAGAGGCCGAGGCTGCCGCTGCACGTGGTGAGGTGCCTGTGGGGGCTGTGATTGTGTCATCGCAAGGCGTGATTGTTGCGCAAGGCGGCAATCGCACCCGCGAATGGAATGATCCGACGGCTCATGCCGAAGTGGTGGCGATCCGTGGGGCCTGTGCAAAATTGGGCCAAGAGCGCCTGACAGGCTATGATTTATACGTGACGTTAGAGCCATGCCCGATGTGTGCCGCCGCCATTTCCAATGCGCGCATTGCACGGTTATATTACGGGGCGGGGGATGTGAAATCTGGCGGTGTGGCCCAAGGCCCGCGGGTGTTTTCCCATGCGCAGTGCCACCATGCGCCTGAGGTTTATGATGGCATCAGTGCCGTGCCGTCTGAGGCATTGTTGAAATCCTTTTTTGAGGCGCGTCGCAGATCATGATTGAAACCTTCCTCTTTCGCCGCGAGACAGTGTTGAAAAACCTGGCCCTGATTTTGGGCGTGTTGTCCACTGTGGCCATCGTGCAAAATTGGTATCCGCTCAATATGTTCCTGTCTTTGCCGTTTTGCATCATCTGGATGTCTATGGCGTGGCTGCACACTGAGCGGCAGTTGAAATGGGTGAATATATTGTTCGCTTTGTTCTATGTTTACGGAATTGCACGGTATTTTTTGGTCGGAGGATAGGCCTTGGACTGGGCGCGCCAGCTGGACGTCTATTGCGAGCGGACGGATTTTACCTTTTGGTCTGAGCCGATCAATGCGGTGACGAATGTCGCGTTCTTGAGTGTGGCGATTGTTATGTATCGCCGGACCAAAGGCGTGCCCGAGGCGCAGGGCTTGGCTGTGATTTTGTTTTTGATCGGGCTTGGGTCTTTTGCGTTTCACACCACGGCGACCGAATTGGGAGCCTTGATGGATGTTGCGCCAATTTTGGCGTTTATTTTATATTTCTTGTTTTTGTCGAACCGCGACATATTAAACATGCGCTGGCCTTTGAACTTGACCCTTTGTGTCGCATTTTTTCCCTTTGCTGCCATCGTGGGACGGATTTTTATCAATTACGGCATGGGCAGTTCAGGCGCATATGCACCCGTTGTGGTGATGTTGATTTTATACGCAGGGTTCACGGCGTCGGCGTCGCGCCAAATCTCACGCGGGTTTTGGGAAGGCGCGTGTTTTTTGGCAATATCACTGTATCTAAGGTCGATGGATCTTGGCATTTGCGAGGTTGTCCCCATGGGCACGCATTGGGCATGGCATTTGATCAATGCTTTGACCTTGGGCCATATGATCGCGGTTTATCACGCACATATACTTGAAGTGCAGGGTGCTGCGCGATAAAGCCATAGCAAATAGGATTTAAGCGCAGGGTGTCAGTTCTGCGCTGTTGATAAAACGGAGTTGCCCCATGTCGATCGACATTGATATCGCACGCCGCGTTGCATCGCTTGCACGCATTCGGGTTGAAGAAGACGCGCTTCCTGGGCTTGCCCAAGAATTCAACGCTGTTTTGGGGTTTATCGAGCAGCTGAGCGAAGTGGACGTTGAGGGCATTGAGCCGATGACATCCGTGACTCCGCAGCGCCTGAAGCGCCGCGAAGACATTGTCACAGATGGCGACCAACAAGCTAAAATTTTGAAAAACGCCCCTGACGCACGCGAAGGTTTCTTTGCTGTGCCCAAAGTGGTGGAGTAATCGTTATGACTGATCTGAACACACTGACATTGGCCGCCGCACGCGATGGGTTGCGCAAAGGCGACTTTACATCATCTGATTTGACCGAGGCCTGCCTGACCTCTATTGCCTCTGCCGGAAAATTGAACGCATTCGTTCACGACACATCCGAACAAGCCCGCACACAGGCCAAAGCCGCCGATGTGCGTATCGCAGCCGGTGACGCGCCAAACATGTGCGGTCTGCCGATTGGCGTGAAGGACGTGTTTGCGACCAAAGGCCAGCCCACACAGGCCGCGTCCTATATTTTGAACGGGTTCAAGCCAGAGTACGAGAGCACAATCACCGACAAATTGTTTGGTGCGGGCGCAGTCATGCTGGGCAAATTGAACATGGATGAGTTCGCGATGGGATCATCGAATGAAAATTCGGTTTACGGCCCTGCGATCAACCCTTGGAAAATCGATGATCGTGAGTTGACGCCGGGTGGATCTTCTGGTGGCTCTGCTGCGGCTGTTGCGGCTGATCTGTGTTTGGCCGCCACAGGCACGGACACGGGCGGATCGATCCGCCAACCTGCCGCGTTCACCGGCACCGTTGGCATCAAACCCACTTATGGGCGCTGTTCGCGTTGGGGCGTTGTTGCCTACGCATCGTCGCTTGATCAAGCTGGCCCAATGACCAAAACCGTGCGCGATGCTGCGATCATGCTCGAAGCCATGGCGGGTCACGACGCCAAAGACAGCACCTCTGCTGATCTCGCTGTGCCTGATTTCGAGGCGATGATCACTGGTGACATCAAAGGCAAGAAAATAGGTATTCCAAAAGAATACCGCATCGATGGCATTCCTGATGAAATCGCCAAATTGTGGGACGATGGTGCTGCGATGCTGCGCGATGCGGGGGCGGACGTGGTCGATGTGACCTTGCCGCACACCAAATACGCTTTGCCTGCTTACTACGTGATTGCTCCGGCTGAGGCCTCGTCCAATTTGGCGCGCTATGATGGTGTGCGTTACGGTCACCGTGCAAAACTCGGCGAAGGCGACGGCATTGACGACATGTATGAAAAAACCCGCGCCGAAGGCTTTGGTCACGAAGTGCAGCGCCGCATCATGGTCGGCACTTACGTTTTGTCCGCAGGGTTCTATGACGCCTATTACAACCGTGCCCGTAAAGTGCGCACCTTGATCAAACGCGATTTTGAACAGGTGTTTGCCGCTGGAGTGGACGCAATTTTAGCCCCCACAACGCCCTCTGCCGCTTTTGGTATTGGCGAAGTCACGGGCGCTGATCCGATTGAAATGTATCTCAACGATGTGTTCACTGTGACGCTTAACTTGGCCGGTTTGCCAGGGATTTCAGTGCCAACAGGGCTGTCGTCTACGGGGCTGCCGCTGGGTCTTCAATTGATCGGGCGTCCATGGGAAGAAGGCGATCTGCTGAATATTGCTCATAGCCTTGAGCAAGCCGCAGGTTTTGTTTCCAAGCCAAGCAAATGGTGGTAACTTCGCCTGTAATTTTCATTTTTTCGGGGGACGCATGATGCGCCGTGCCGCTTTTGCTGTGATGTCTTTGGCTGTCTTGGCAGCCTGTGATCCGGCCGTGCCAGACAGTGGTGCGGGTGTTGGATTTGGAACCTATGCTGAATATCAAGCGCGCCGTGAAGCGGAACTGATCGCAGGTGGCGAAGGGGGCGCTGGCCCTATCGTGCGGCCCCTTACCGTGTCCCCTGAGGCGAACACCTCTTCGGCAGGGTCTGATATTGCAGATGACGCGATGGCCGCAATTGGTCAGTCGTCGGCACCTGTTGGGGGGCCTGCTGATCCAACAGGGCAATACGCACCAAGCACATCTGCATCTGTCTCGGCTGGGGTGGAAAACGGTGTTGGCATTTCCGCTGAGAATGATTTTGATGCCGTGTCTTCTGAGCGGTCCATCGCACAAGATGCGGCACGCGTTGCTGCAAATCGCGAGTTATATGAAACGGTTGCGCCGACGTCTGTGCTCAACCGGCCTTCTGGTGCAACAACGTCATTGGTGAAATTTGCCTTGTCCACAACCAACTCTGTGGGGCAACCTCTTTATTCGCGTTTGACCATCGGTGCCGAGGCACGTGCATTGCGCAATTGTTCGAAATACCCATCACCAGATTTGGCTCAAGAAGCCTTTTTGGCCGGCGGCGGACCTCAGCGCAATGTCAAAGGGCTTGATCCCGACGGCGATGGCTTTGCCTGTTCATGGAATCCACAGCCGTTCCGTTTGGCGTCGCGTAGCAATTAAACGGATATGAGCAATCTGATATGCCATCCTCATGCCTCGCCTAACTTTGGCGCGCGTCGGGGGGGGGGGCTGCCAGATATGGTGGTCATTCATTACACCGCGATGGGATCGGCTGAGGACGCCATTGCGCGGCTGTGTGATCCTGAATTCGAAGTCTCAGCGCATTACTTGATTGCGGCCTGTGGTCGGATTGTTCGTATGGTCGATGAGGATCAGCGGGCTTGGCATGCCGGCGCTGGGCAATGGGGTGATGTCACTGACATCAATTCGCGGTCTATTGGAATTGAGTTGGCGAATATTGGATCTGTGCCCTTTTCTGCTGCGCAAATGGATGCCTTGGAAGAGCTGTTGCGTGACATCAATACGCGCCACGCGATTGTGCCAGAGCGCGTGATCGGCCACTCTGATATGGCGCCCAGCCGTAAAATTGATCCTGGCCCTCGTTTTGATTGGCAGCGTTTGGCGCGGCAGGGATTGAGCGTTTGGCCAAGTATTTGCGGTACTTTGGATATTGATGAGGCACGCTTTTCATCTGATCTTTGCGCTTTTGGCTATGGGGCAGATGTTGCGTTTGCGGCGCGTCTTTCGGCCTTTCGTGATCGGTTTCGCCCACGTCACGCAGGTTCACTTGATGGCATCGATATGGCAATGGCCCGCGATCTGGCTGTGCGCTTTCCCGTTGACCGCGCGCGCGCGACAGCCTAAGTCCCAAATCGCACGGATGGCTGGATGACCGCGGGTTCTGGGCGCGCAAGCGTACTGGGACGCGAGGAAAGTCCGGACTCCATTGAACAACAGTGCCGGGTAACGCCCGGCGGGGGCAACCCTAGGGACAGCGCCACAGAGAACAGACCGCCTTCTAAATCGGAGGTAAGGGTGAAACGGTGAGGTAAGAGCTCACCGCGCGCGCGGCAACGCAAGCGGCACGGCAAGCCCCACTGGGAGCAATGCCAAATAGGGGTCTTACGTGAGGTCCGTTGTGCGTCCGCGCATACCGCTCACAGGGTCGTTCAAGCCCGAGGACCCGGGTTGGCAGCTTGAGCGTATTGGTAACAATGCGCCTAGAGGAATGGTCATCGAGGGGGTAACCCCAGACAAAATCCGGCTTATAGGCCATCCGTGCAAATTTTATATGAAATATGTCATGAAATTAGTCCTCGCAGAGCTTTATATGTGATGAAAGCTTAAGGCGTTTACGCTGCGGCTTTGGATTTTGCGATCATCACGCGATAGGCGCTGTTGTTGGCGGCTTGTTCGACAATGCGGACATATCCAATTTCGGACAGTTCTTGTAAAGAGGGCCCCAGCGTGCGGGCGCGAATGTCAATGATCACGCGGCCTTCGTCTATAACGGATTTCTCGAAGAATTTCTGATAGGTATTCCAAGGATAATGAAATCCACAAGAAATGAAACTGAAGGCAAAATCGAGATCCCGCAGCGCACTGACGTCGTCTTTTTCAGGGTTTAGTGTATGAATTGAGTGTGCGGGAATACCGTTGTCGAGCAATAGATTACGGGCACTTGCGAGGCTGGAATAGGCAGCCCCTTCGGATTCAAAGCCAAAGTGGCGGCTGTCGCTGGTTTCCAAATCAATGAGATGGAGTGTGCTGGCGTAGTCTTGGGCCAGAAACAAATCAAACAACGCATAACCACAGCCGATGTCCGCGATGGCCTCTGGGGTTTTTGCCTCAAAAATTGGGCGCAGTTCGAGATATTCCAGATAAATAAAAGCAGCGGCGCGGCGTACAAGGATATCAGTGCCTAGGCGTTGAATCAGATCGAGCAGTGGGGCATCGTCGCCAGTGGTCCACGCTTTGATATATTTGTTAAATTTGTGCTGATCGCGGATGATTTCGGAACGTTGCAGTATCAAATTGACCACATCGGTTCGCGATAAGGATTTGGTGCTCAGATCACAGATGGCAGGTTGATCCATGGCGCGCATTGCATTTTCAAACGTGATCATTTTGTTCATTCGGCCTTTTGTCGTGCTTTGTCTCGGACGCAGATACGGAGCGTTGATGCGTCGCTTTGGTTATTTGTAGTCAAAACAGATTAAGAAATTGCATGCGTAAATTGATTTGTACGTTGACGGTGCCAAACAGCCAATCGCTCCCCCTAAACCGCTCAAATGCTTGGAATTGCGGCCAATCCCCCCCATATTCATATCAGACAGTTACTCCAACGGGGGATATCCATATGAGTTTCGTGAAAACATTGGCCATTTTGGCTGTCGGCTTTGCAGGTGCTAGAGGCGTCGATAAGGTCCGCAAAATGGGCGGCATGGACGGCGTGCGTGATGCGCTGCGCAAGGCTGGTGATGAGGGCGGCATGGCCGACCAGATGGGCCAAGTGGCTGAGAAATTCGGCGTGCCTGGTGGTGCGGACGCGATCAAGAAAATGATGGGCAGTTTTGGCAATCAGGCAGCGGATGCCACTGAGGCCACTGAGGCGGGACTTGGGTCTTTGTTTGCGGCCATGGGGGGCGCTGCGGCGGCGGGCGCTGGCGGTTTGTCTGATATGTTCGACGCTGTGACCGAGGGCACGCCTGTCGCGGCTGCGGCTGAAGACAATGCCAAGTTGATGATCCGCGCGATGATTATGGCGGCGAAATCGGATGGCGAAATTGACGCAGAAGAGCGCACCAAAATTTTGGATCACCTGACAGATGCCTCGCAAGATGAAATCGATTTTGTGCAATCGGAACTGGATGCACCGGTTGATCCCGTCGCCTTGGCCAAAGACGCGACCGAGGACACCAAAGGCAAGGTTTATGCAGCGGCTTTGATGGCGATTTCGGTCGATACGGATGCTGAGAAAGCATTTCTAATGGCTTTGGCTGCTGCACTGCAAATTGATGCTGCCGCGCAAACTGAAATTCATCAATCGATGGGCAAGCCTGCGTTGTAACGCGGTGTAGATGTTTGCAATCTAAAAAGGGGCCTTGGCGCATGCGGTGAGGCCCTTTTTCGTGGCAAGTGCTCATGAGCCCTCTCTGGTTTGAAGTACACATATACATTGGGGCGAAAAGAACGGCCCATAGGGCGATATCCCTCTAGCTGCCCGCGCGAATCTATGGCATAGGAACCGCAAGAACGGCTGACGGGGCAAATAGAACCCTTTCACGTCATTACTATGGGCCATGGTGGCCCAGCTTGCTTTTTTGCTGCGTTGCCCATTGACTCGGGGGCGCAACCCTTTAAAAGGCGGGCTTCAAGGATTTCACGGGGTGTCACGCGTAAGTGCCCGACTGACCCGTTGTACGTAAGACTGGAGACTTTAAAATGGCTAAGCCAACCACAATCAAAATCCGTCTGAACTCAACTGCGGACACGGGCCACTTTTATGTGACCAAAAAGAATGCTCGTACGATGACCGAAAAGATGGTCATGAAAAAGTATGACCCGGTTGTGCGCAAGCATGTTGAGTACAAAGAAGGCAAAATCAAGTAAGCCTGATTTGAACGACAAAATGCAAAAGCCGCGCAAACCCCCAAGGTTCGCGCGGTTTTTCTTTGTAAAGATAACCTCAGCGGACCTCCCCCGAAGCCACGTAATTTCAGCGTGACACAGGAGACCCCGACATGTGTCTATTACAAGAAAGCCCTTTGAGTGAGGGTGACAATTCAAGCCTATCCAGTGAAACAAACCCAGCGCTGCCAGCCTTTAACACCGAGCTGCCGCCTTTTATTGTGCGCACCGCGACGCCAAGTGATGCAAGCGCGATCGATGGTTTGATTGCGTCCAGCTATGGCGCGTTGATGGCGCCTGTATACCACGATGACATTCTGGCCCGCGCTTTGCCGCGACTGATGCGCACTGCGCCAAGTCTGTTGTCTGGCGGTACTTATTTTGTTGCCGATGCCGGCGGTGTGCTTTTGGGGGCAGGGGGCTGGTCGCAAGCCACGCCGTTTGGTGGGGTTGGTCCCGCCAGTAACGGCCACATGCGGCGCGTTGCGGTTTTGCCGCGTGCGATCCGGTCCGGTGTTGGGTCATTGATCGTGGATCACACCTTGGCAAATGCGCGCAGGCATGGGGTCACCAAAATGTTCTGCCTGTCCACATTGGCCGCCGAGGGCTTTTACGAGGCGCGCGGATTTGATGCCACAGGCGAGGTCGAGTTGACGTTAGAGCCTGGCCTGTATTTGCCTGCCATTCAGATGCAGCGTGCTTTAAATTGACGACATTCGGAGTGCTGACATTGAAATGTCCTACAAAAAAAGGCCGATCCTAAGATCGGCCTTTTTCGTATTAAGTGTCTTAAAATTTCGCAAAATCAGTCACGGTTGCCGAGGAAGCTGAGCAAGAACATGAACATGTTGACGAAGTCCAAGTAGAGGGTCAGCGCGCCCATAATGGCAGATTTGGCAAGCCATTCCGCATCCATGGCATGGGCATGGGCGAGGTAGTCGTTTTTGATTTTTTGTGTGTCATAAGCTGTGAGGCCCGCAAAGATCAAAACGCCGATCGCTGAGATCGCAAAGCTCAATAGGCCAGAACCCAAGAACATGTTGACGATCATCGCGACGATCAAACCGATCAGACCCATCATCAAAAACGTGCCCATGCCAGACAGGTTTTTCTTGGTGGTGTAGCCGACGATGGACAAGCCCGCGAAGGCGATGGAGGTCACAAGGAAGGTTTGCGTGATCGAGAAGCCTGTGTAGACCGCAAAGATGTAGCTGATCGAGATGCCAAACAGCGCTGCGTAGACGTAAAAGAACAGCTGCGCGCCAGCGGCGGACAGGCGGTTGATCGCTGCCCCAAAGGCAAAAATCATGCCAAGTGGCGCAAACATCGCAATATAGCCAAGAATATTTGGACGCAGTGTCAGTGGGTCACGAAAGATCGACAAAAGCGCATCATTGGAACCGATGGCCCATGCGACCAAAGCCGTGAGCAAAAGGCCAACAGACATTGTGCTGTAGACTTTATTCATGTGGGTCCGAAGGCCCGCGTCGATTTGGGCGGATGAGCGGGCACCAATGCCAGCATCAATCGTTCTGTAGTCAGCCATTGACTGTCTCCTGTGCGATTTAAAACGTTTGACCAAGCCGTTTGCTTGGTTTCCATAACAATATTGGCATGAAGTCGCGTCTTTTCAAGGCTCAAACGATTGGTTTTGGTGTTGAGACGTAAAAAGACCGCGCCTTTTTATAGGGCGCGGTCTTGGATCGCTGATGGTTCGGGGACAATGATTCCAATCAGGCGATATTGGTGTGCAAGTCTCGTGTTCATTTCATCCAATGCTGTGGGGCATCCCACGATGGGCGCGCAGATTCGCGCATCGCCTCGGCGCGGGTGACGCCGATGTCCGCCAAAATCGTATCATCTAGCTCTGCCAAAGCTTTGCGGCCGCGCGCCAATGCACGCGCTTGGATAAAGCGAGAGAGCAAGGATTGGGTGGGGCGTGGCCGCGACGGGCGCTGAAGCGTCAATGAGATCATGGGACTGTTTCCTATTTGTGAAGTGTCTGTGTTTATGTATCATCCATGTTGATATGTTTCGCCGATCGTGCGACATAAGTAAAATGAATGGTTGTTGGGCAAAGCATCACGGAGTTTGATATGGCGCGAAATTTGGATATGACGGCGTTGCGGTCTTTTGTAGCTGTCGCAGATTGCGGTGGTGTGACACGCGCTGCTGGTTTTTTGAATCTCACGCAGTCTGCTGTGTCGATGCAGCTCAAGCGTCTTGAGGAAAGTCTTGATCTAAAGCTGCTGGATCGCTCTGCGCGGACCATTGCGTTGACGGCCAATGGTGAACAGTTGTTGTCCTATGCGCGCCGGATGTTGGATTTGAATGACGAGGTGTTCGGGCGATTGACCGCGCAGGAGTTTGAGGGCGAAATTGTGTTGGGCGTGCCACATGACATCGTCTACCCCTCTATTCCGCAGGTGTTGCAGCAGTTCAATCACGCGTATCCCCGTATGCGGGTGCATTTGGTGTCATCTTTTACGCTAAAGTTGAAAGAAATGCTCGCGCGCGGCGAAGCGGACCTGATTTTAACCACCGAGGATACATTGGACGCGGGCGGCGAGACCTTGGTCGAGCTGCCTTTGGTTTGGGTCGGGGCGATCAATGGCTCTGCTTGGCGTCAACGCCCGTTGCGCCTTGCCTTTGAGCACCGGTGCTTGTTCCGCAAGGGCGTGCAAAAGGCGTTGGATGATGATGGAATTCCGTGGCAAATGGCGATCGAAAGCGACCAATCGCGCACGATCGAGGCCTCAGTGTCGGCGGATTTGGCGGTGCATGCGATGCTTGTGGGCTCTACCCCGCCGCAATCTGAGACCGTTCAACATGGCGGGGCTTTGCCCGAGTTGCAAAGTAAAAAGGTCAATCTGTACAGTGCCGATTTGGCGCGGGGGCAAGCCTTCAATGCACTCAGTGATTTGTTGCGCGCGTCGTTTGAGATCCGTCTCAATGCGCGCAGTCTTGCGGCTCAATAAGGGGCTTTTACGGATTGATGATCACTTTTCCGGTTGCTGTGCGATTCGATAATAAAGCGAGGCCCTCGGCGGCTTGATCCAGTGGCAGTCGATTGGAAATATGTGGGGTGATTTTACCCGTCGCAGCCCAGTCGAACAGCTGGGCCAGCGACGCGGCCACCACATCGGGCGCGACATCAAAGTATGCGCCCCAGTAGAACCCAATCACTGTGATGTTTTTAACCAACATATGATTTGGTTTTAAATTGGGCAAATGGCCTCCGGCAAAACCGATTAACAAAATACGCCCATCTGGATTGGTGGCGCGAAAGCAAGCCTCAAACAGCGCGCCGCCAACAGCGTCATACACAACATCTGCCCCGCCAAGCGCCTTGATCTTGTCGCGTATGTTTGGATCATCGGCATCGATCACATGATCTGCTCCGGCCGCACGGGCAATCTCAAGTTTGGCATCCCCGCGCGCAATGGCAATCACTTCGGCCCCCATCAGTTTGCCAAGCTCCACTGCCGTCAAGCCAACGCCCCCAGCGGCCCCCGTCACAACCAAGCGCTCACCAGGTTGCAATCGCGCTTTATAGGCCAGCGCCATATGTGATGTGCCGTATGCGATCTGCAGCGCGGCTGCCATATCATATGACAAGGCATCGGGCAGGGGGATGCAGCGCTGTGTTGGTGCGATGGCGGTATGTGCCAATCCGCCTTGCCCTGTGTAGGCTGCAACGCGCATGCCCACTTTGAGGTGATCTGGGGCGTCACTGCCCAGCTCGAGAATATCACCCGCAAACTCAAGCCCAAGCGTGAAGGGAAGGGGCGGGGTGTCTTGATATTTGCCAGAGCACATCAAAAGGTCAGCAAAATTCAAACCACAGGCGCGTATATGCACAAGGGCTTGATGCGCCTGCACAGGGGGGGGGCTGGCTTGCGTGAGCTGAGGCGGGGTGTCGAAGTTGACAACTTGAAAAGCGGATGTGATTTTTGACATGGCCTAGTGATACCGCAACACTCAGATAAGTGAATCAGCCGAATTGACGCATTTAGCGATTTGTTCCTTACGTTGGGGAGGCTGCTTTTTGCTAAGAAGTTTTGCAAAATGCGAAAATATCAGTCGCTCGCGTTGCGGTTTAGTCAAAAAATCGATTTTCACAGAGGTAAAGTTTACTTAGTTTTGCCATAAGAATAATTAATACTCTTTTTTATCAGGTGTTTGGTTGGAAACAGCTCTGCCCTATCCAAAAAGACAGGTTGAGGAAAGCCCCAACACAGAGGAAATCTGCTACACACGCATAGGTTAATCTGTGTGCCTCAGTTAAGGAGCAGTCAGTATGAAACATCCGGTGGATGTACATGTAGGGAAACGCATTCGACATCGTCGTTGGATGGTCGGAATGACGCAACAACAGCTTGCCGAAAAGGTGGGTATTAAGTTTCAGCAAATTCAAAAGTATGAAACGGGTATGAATCGCGTATCGGCATCCCGCCTTTGGGATATTTCTGAAGCTCTTGGCGTTCCTGTCGCATTCTTCTTTGATGGTGTCGATGCCTCAACAGCAGATGACTTGCCTGTCGCAGGATCCGTTCCGGCAGACATTCTTGCTGATAAAGAAGCGCTTGAATTGGTGCGATCATATTATTCTATTCCAGAAAACCAACGCCGTCGTTTGTTTGAGCTGGCGCGGGTTTTATCTGACGTAGCTTGATTTACATGGTGCCTGTCTGGCACCGTCGTTTGGTCAGTGCGACCTCTTGCAATGGTCCCGATGTCTCTCATGGCTACGGGACCTTCGCACATTTAACACCCAATCAGAGCGCATATTTTTGCACCATTGTCTTGCGTCTTGACGCACAGTGAGCGACCGTTTACCGCAATGTATAGACACGGACACGACGTTCGTCCGAGGTGCAACTTTGGCATCAACCGTCGATACCGTGCAGGTCAAACCGCAAAGGGTGTGTTTCGAGTATGACACAAGCTAAAATGAGCGCAGAGCAACAAGCCAACATTATTGCAACCGCCCACGCTGCAGCAGACGCCGCCCGTGACATCACGCTTCAATATTTTCGTGGCACGTCTTTGGATACGGAGTCTAAACTTGAGGCTGGTTTTGACCCTGTGACTGTGGCCGATCGTGGGGCCGAACAGGCCATGCGCAAAATCATCGGCGATATGCGCCCTGATGATGCCATTCACGGCGAAGAATTTCCGCCAAAATCGGGCACTTCAGGTTTCACTTGGGTGCTTGATCCGATTGACGGCACGCGCGGCTTTATATCTGGCACGCCCACATGGGGTGTTTTGATTGCTTGCCGTGATGAGACCCAAGTGCATGTTGGCATCATTGATCAGCCTTATATAGGCGAAAGATTTTTTGGCGGCTTTGGGCAATCTGAACTGACAGGGCCGCATGGCAACAGACCTTTGGCCGCACGACAGGGCGTTGTTTTGAAGGACGCCATCATCTTCACCACATTCCCCGAGGTCGGCACGCCTGACGATCGCAAAGGCTTTGAAGCCGTGGCACAGGCATGCAAGCTGACGCGGTACGGGATGGATTGCTATGCTTACGCGCTTTTGGCGGCGGGGCAAATTGATCTGGTGATCGAGGCGGGGTTGCAACCTTATGATATCTTGGGGCCTATCGGTGTGATCGAGGCCGCTGGGGGCGTGGTAACGGACTGGCAAGGAAATTCTGCGCAAAAGGGCGGACGTATCGTGGCGGCAGGATCAAAGACTTTGTTGGCTGAGGCGCTCGAGCTGTTAAACGACACACCGTAGGATCGCGTCTGTACAGGGCGCGGCACATCGATTTGAGCGATTTGAAAAGGACAGTGGATGCATCCATGTTTCATCATTCGTGGCGCTGACGTTCTTGTCACAATGGACGACGCACGCCGAGAGATCAAAGGTGGCGATGTCTTGGTGCGTGATGGCGTGATCGAAGCTGTCGGCACACTGTTGTATGACGACGATGCGCAGATCATTGACGGGCGCGGCTGCGTTGTGACGCCGGGCTTGGTGAATACGCATCACCACCTGTATCAGACCCTCACCCGCGCTGTCCCCGCAGCCCAAAACGCGTTGCTGTTTGGCTGGTTGCAACAGCTTTATCCTATTTGGGCGCGATTTACACCGGATCACATGCGTGTCTCTGCTATGGTGGGCTTGGCGGAATTGGCGTTTTCGGGATGCTCGCTGACCTCGGACCACCTTTACTTATACCCCAATGGGTCGCGGCTTGAGGACACGATCGAGGCCGCCCAACACGTGGGCCTGCGCCTGCATGCCACACGTGGGGGGATGAGCATTGGGGAAAGTGACGGCGGTCTGCCGCCCGACAGTTTGGTTGAACGCGAAGACGATATTTTGAACGATAGCATCCGCGTGATTGATGCGTTTCATGACCCCAATCCTGGTGCGATGATCCGTGTCGGTGTGGCCCCGTGTTCACCCTTTTCGGTCAGCCGTGAATTGATGCGCGATGCGGCTACTTTAGCACGTGACAAAGGCGTGATGATGCACACGCATTTGGCCGAAAACGATGAAGATGTGGCATACTCATTGGAAAAATTTGGCTGTCGCCCGGGGCAATACGCCCAAGATTTGGGGTGGACGGGACCAGACGTTTGGCACGCCCATTGTGTCAAATTGGATATGTCTGAAATTGAAGTGTTTGCCCAAACGGGAACGGGTGTGGCCCACTGTCCCTGTTCCAATTGTCGCCTTGGATCGGGCATCGCTCCTGTGCGGGCGATGCGCGATGCAGGCGTTCATGTCGGTCTTGGGGTTGACGGATCGGCGTCCAATGATGCCAGCAATCTTGTGGTGGAAGCGCGTCAAGCCATGTTGCTGCAACGTGTGATCAACGGTGCTGATAAAATGAGCCCGCGCGAAGCCTTGGAAATTGCCACTCGTGGCGGTGCAAAAGTGTTGGGGCGCGATGATGTCGGCCAAATCGCCGTTGGCATGCGCGCCGATATTGCGATTTGGGATGTCTCTGATATCGAATCCTCAGGCAGTTGGGATCCGGCCGCTTTGCTTTTGGCTGGCCCGACGCAGGTCAAACATCTCTTTGTTGAGGGCAACCAAATTATCAAAGACGGTTGGCTTGCGACACTTGATATGGCGCGTGTGTTGGAGCGGCAATCCAATTTGGTGCGCGGCCTGATGGATGCATGACGTGTTTAAATTGACGTGTAACTTTACGAGGATCCAAAACCGATGTTGAAACAGATATGTATTGTTATAAGTGCGGCTTTGGCGTTGAGTGGATGCCAACCCCAAAGGGGGGCAGGGTTCACTGCGGCGACCCCGGTTTATGCGAACGGGGTGAACACATCCGTGGATGCCGAGGGGCAAGTTTTGGCGCTGATCAATGCCGAGCGTGCGCAGGCAGGGTTGCCAAGTTTAGCGTATAATGGATTGTTGACCCGTGCGGCACGCGGTCACGCGCAAGATCTAGCGCGCAATGGTTATTTTTCGCACACTGGTCGTGATGGCAGTTCGTCTGCGGACCGTGCGCGTCGGGTTGGATACGATTTTTGTATTGTCGGCGAAAATATTTCCATGGGCCACACATCTATTCAGACCGCAATGCAAGGTTGGATGGCGTCCAAAGGCCACCGTGACAATATTTTGAACCGTAAGTTTACCGAAATGGGCATCGGTATCGCGGATGGCGCGCACTATGTGACCGTGTTTGGCAGCCGCTGTTAAAGCTGGCCTGCCTTGCGTTGTTTGTGTGATTCTATCAAACGGGGCGGACAGGGCGGCCCATCACATAAGTTTGTGCGATAGCGCGATCATCGCCCATCATAAGTGTTGGGAAAATGGCTTCCCAAATATCATCAGACCGCGTGGCGCGTTGGGCAATTGCAGGGGTTGATTCTAGATCGATCACGGCCAAATCGGCCTCTTGCCCCACAGTGATGCTGCCAATCTCGTGATCCAAATGCAGCGCTTCGGCCGAGCCGCGCGTGGCCAGCCACAACAATTGCGCAGGGTGCAACGCTGTGCCGCGCAATTGGCCGACCTCGTAACTGGCCGCCATAGTGCGCAGCATCGAAAAACTGGACCCGCCGCCGGTGTCCGTGGCCAAGCCCACCCGCAACCCATCGGCTTTGCGCGCGGCCATATCGAACAGGCCAGATCCGATAAAGGTGTTGGAGGTCGGGCAATGAATCAGCGAGCTGCCGGTGTCTTGCAAGCGGGCAATTTCGCGGGGTTCCAAATAAATCGCATGCCCAAACAACGCGCCTTTGCCAATCAATCCGAATTTTTCATAGGTGTCCAAATAGTCTCGTGCCTCGGGGTAAAGTGATTTCACCCAAGCGATTTCATCAGTTTGTTCGCTCAAATGCGTTTGCATCAAACAGCTGGGGGTCTCAGCCCACAAGGCTCCAAGTGCCGCAAGTTGATCTGGTGTAGATGTCGGCGAGAACCGCGGCGTAATCGCATAGGTGGCACGGCCTTTGTGATGCCAGCGATTTAAAAGCATCTTGGATTGATCATATGCCGTTTGGGCCGTGTCGCGCAAACCTTTGGGGGCAGTGTCGCGGTCCATACATGTTTTGCCCGCAACGATGCGCATGCCACGTGCTTCGGCGGCTTCAAACAGGGCCTCCACCGATTCGGGGTGTATTGTGCAAAAAGACGCAACACTTGTGGTGCCATTTGACAGCAGGAAATCCAAATACAGTGCGGCGATATCACGGGCATAGGCCGCGTCCTGAAATCGCTGCTCTTCGGGGAATGTATAGGTGTTCAGCCAATCAATCAGTCGTTTGCCCCAAGATGCGATAATGCCCGTTTGCGGGTAATGCGCGTGGGCATCCACAAAACCAGGCGTGATCAACGCGTTTTTGTGGTCAATCACGGGGGTTTGCGGATTGGCTTGACGCAGGTCGTCCAAATGAGCGATCTGTGCGATGCGGCCATTTTTGATCAAAAGCGCGCCTTGGCGAACGGTTACAGCCTCAGTCGCGGGCATTGCAAAGGGATCGCCATGATATGAGACGATTTGACCGGCGATGATGCTGTCGTTTGTGGCAAGGGTGCTCATGGGGCGCTCCAAAATCTGTTGCGTTAAACTAGGCGGATGATTTTCTAAGGTAAATCTATCTTGCCCCTGTTTCTTAATCTCTTCGTGGCGTAATGTCGTTAAAACAGGCAACCCCAAGGCCGCGAGCGTACTATGGTCGAAGAAATCACCGAAAATGAACAAAATGAGACACAAGACGAGGATGCCTACGTATTAGGCCCACGGCTTTTGTCGTCGATTCTATTTGCGATAGAGACACAAGATCAGGCGCAATTGGTTGCGTTGATGGAACCGCTGCACGCGGCCGACATCGCCGACCTTTTGGAACAGGTGAACGCCTTCGATCGCCGGCGGATCATTGAACTCTATGGGCGCGAGCTGGACGGTGAAATTCTGTCCGAGATCGATGACGGTATTCGCGAGGAAGTCATCGCATTGATGCGGCCAGAGGTTTTGGCCGAAGCTGTGCGTGATTTGGAATCCGATGATGTTGTCGATCTGATCGAGGATCTCGAAGAAGGCGCCCAAGAAGCAATTCTGGCCTCACTTGAAGACGCTGATCGTGTCGCGGTTGAGCAATCTTTGTCCTACCCAGAGTTTTCGGCTGGTCGTTTGATGCAACGCGAAGTCGTGATGGGGCCTGAACACTGGTCTGTTGGTCAAGCGATTGATTACATGCGCGAGACTGAAGGGCTGCCTGAGGATTTCTATCACATGGTGATCACAGATCCTTTGCTGCACCCGATCGGGCATGTGACATTGGGCAAAATATTGGGCGCGCCACGTGCGCAAAAGCTGCGCGATATTTTGGAGCCGGGCTTTCGCACTTTTCGCGTGGATGAAAGCGAATCTGATGTGGCTTATGCGTTCAACCAGTATCATATGATTTCCGCGCCTGTTGTGGATGAAGATGACCGTTTGATCGGCGTGATCACCATCGATGACGCGATGAATGTGTTGGATGAAGAGCACGAAGAAGACATCATGCGCTTGGCGGGGGTTGGCGAAGGCACCTTGGCTGACCGCGTTTTAGACACTGTCAAACAGCGCTTGCCTTGGTTGGCGGTAAATCTGTTGACGGCCATCATGGCCTCGCTGGTGATTGCCCAATTTGAAGGCACGATCACGGCGTTGGTCGCGCTGGCTGTGTTGATGCCCATCGTGGCCTCAATGGGGGGCAACGCTGGCACCCAAGCATTGACAGTGGCGGTGCGTGCTATTGCCACGCGCGATTTGACTGGGGCCAACGTGTGGCGGGTTATTCGCCGTGAGGTTTTGGTGGGGCTGGTCAACGGGATCATTTTCGCTGTGATCATGGGCGTTGTCGGGATTGTTTGGTTTGGCTCCCCTGCGCTGGGCGGGGTGATCGCGGTGGCAATGGTGATCAACTTGGTGGTTGCTGGCCTTGCCGGTATTGGGGTGCCTGTTGTGCTAGAGCGGATCGGTGTTGATCCGGCTCTTGCGTCTGGGGCTTTTGTAACCACGGTGACGGATATTGTGGGATTTTTCGCATTCCTTGGGCTTGCGGCGACATTTTTGTTATAAAACCTGCGAAAGGCTCTGTGGTTTGGGGGATGTAAGTGTTGATATCAAAGCGATCGCGCGCAAGCGTGCGCTGGCGCAGCGCGCCAAGGTGCATGCGCGTGATCACGTTTATTCTGGGCGCGCATGCCAATTGTTGACGACGTTTTTGGCACCACATTACGGCAAGGTCATCGCGGGGTATATGCCAATCAAATCTGAAATAGATCCCTTGCCGGCTATGCACGCGCTCTCTTCACATGGTCCGGTGGCGGTGCCGATAGTCAAAGCCAAAGCAACGCCATTACAGTTCGATACATGGACACCTGAGACAGACATGGTCCCCGGGGCATTCGGCGCATCAGTGCCAAGGGTGTCGATTCCCATCGTGCCTAATGTGTTGATTGTGCCGCTTGTGGCGTTCAATCGCGCAGGCCACAGGCTTGGCTATGGCGGCGGGTTTTATGATCGAACTTTGGCCAAATTGCGTGAAACACGTGATGTTTTTGCCGTTGGATTTGCTTATGACGGGCAAGAAATGTCTGACTTTCCTGTATCGCGTTACGATATTCCATTGGATGCGATTGTAACCGAAGGCGAGGTTTTCACGCTGTGAACTCTGCCTGCGCGGCTTTGCCCATCATCCAAGGCTTGCGTTTGGGGGGCAAGGACGGGTAAGTCGTGCCCATGAAAATCCTATTTCTCGGCGATATCGTCGGTCGCGCTGGGCGCGATGCGGTGATCCAGCGGCTTCCAACTTTGCGTGCAGAGTGGAAACTCGATTTTATTGTGGTGAACGGTGAAAACTGCACCAACGGCATGGGACTGTCGGCGGATCACGCGCGGCTGTTGCTGGACGCGGGTGTCGACTGTTTGACCCTTGGCGATCACGCGTTTGATCAACGCGATATGATGCAGTTTTGCGAAACTGAAACGCGGATCATTCGCCCGATCAATTTCGCCAAAACGGCCCCCGGACGTGGCGTTCGCATTTTCGAAGATGCGCGTGGACGTCGTATTTTGGTGGCGCAAATTTTGGGCCAAGTGTTCATGAAGCGGGCTTTCGATGATCCATTTTCCGCGCTCGACGACGTGTTCATGCGTCACAAATTGGGCGGTCAAATTCAAGCCGCGTTGATTGATGTGCACTGCGAAGCCACATCCGAGAAAATGGCCATGGGGCATTTTTGCGATGGCAAAGCTTCAATCGTTGTCGGCACGCACACTCATGTGTGTACAGGAGATGCGCAAATTTTACCCGGAGGCACGGCTTATTTGACCGATGCTGGCATGTGCGGTGATTACAATTCGGTTATCGGCATGGATAAAGCGGAACCTATGCGGCGCTTTATCACAGGCATGTCCAAGGGGCGGTTCGAACCCGCAAAAGGTGAGGCGACGCTGTCGGGTGTTTATGTTGAAACCGACGATCGCACAGGTCTGGCCACGCGCGTCAAACAAATCCGCCATGGTGGGCGCTTGGAACAAAGCCACCCATAATAGCGTGGGCGCTTGGAACAAAGCCACCCTTAAGTGTTTGACGGCTTGGAACATGGCTATCCAGAATTGACCGCGCTATATGAATTTAAGGCCTCCTGTCCTCGTGGGGGCATTTTGCCGCTTGTAGTGCACTTGCATCCACGTCAATTATAGATGTGTTGTGCATTTGGTCTTTGAGGTGGCATGGAGATTTTTCATTTTGATCCGATGACACAAGCGATTGTGTCTTTGGTGGTTGTCGGGTTCATGTTCGTGCTGTTTGTGCGCGAGGTTTTTCCGACCGAAGTGGTGGCTCTGACAGGGGCTGCTTTGATGATTGTCCTAGGCATTTTACCCTATGACGCAGGGCTGGCCGTGCTGTCGAACCCCGCGCCGTGGACGATTGCTGCGATGTTTATCGTGATGGGCGCTTTGGTGCGTACTGGTGGATTGGAATGGTTCACACGGCTTGCAGGGCTGTACGCCGAAAAACGCCCCTCTTTGTCTATCGGTATGCTTTTGGCCGTGGTCGTGGTTTTGTCCGCGTTTGTCGCGAACACGCCCGTCGTAGTTGTGATGATCCCTGTGTTTGTGCAGCTCTCGTCCAAATTGGGCGTATCGGCGTCTAAACTTTTGATTCCATTATCTTATGCCGCAATCATGGGGGGGACAATGACACTGATCGGCACCTCAACCAACTTGCTTGTCGATGGGGTCGCGCGCGGCGAGGGGCTTGAGCCGTTTTCCATTTTTGAGGTGTCTATTCTGGGCATGATCATTGTGACTTGGGGCATGGCTTATTTGTATTTTATTGGGCGACATTTGCTACCCGAACGCGAAAGTTTGGCAAATATGCTCAACGGATCGCGATCCAAGATGAAATTTTTTACCGAAGCGATTGTGCCGCCAGACAGCAACTTGATCGGGCGTGAAGCTTTGACCGTTCAGCTGTTTAAGCGCGAAGGCGTGCGGTTGATCGATGTTGTGCGCGGCGATCATTCGTTGCGCCATGCATTGAAAGATGTGGTTTTGGAAGTTGGAGATCGCATTATCTTGCGATCACAGATTTCCGAACTTTTGAGCCTGCAGCGTGATAAATCGCTTAAACGCGTCGATCAGGTGTCTGCTGTTGAAACAACCACGGTTGAGACTTTGATCACGCCAGGATGTAAGATGGTGGGGCGTTCTTTGGGGTCTATGCGCCTGCGTCGTCGTTACGGGATTTATGTTTTGGCTGTGCATCGGCGCAATCAAAATGTGGGTCAAAAGATTAATGATTTGGTGGTGCGCGTTGGTGATACTTTGTTGATTGAGGGCGCCCCCGCAGACATTCAGCGGCTGGCCGCCGACATGGATATGGGCGATGTGTCCAAGCCGACAGAGCGTGCTTATCATCGCTCGCATGCGCCGATTGCGTTGATCGCGATGTTCTCGATTGTGATCTTGGCTGCTTTGGGTGTGGCACCGATTTTGATGTTGGCCATCGTATCTGTCGCGGTGGTGTTGATCACCCGCTGTATTGATGCCGAAGAAGCGTTTTCTTTCGTGGATATTCGCCTGCTGACCCTGATTTTTTCGATGCTGGCTGTCGGCGCCT
Source organism: Celeribacter sp. (assembly GCA_047630475.1). GTDB lineage: Bacteria > Pseudomonadota > Alphaproteobacteria > Rhodobacterales > Rhodobacteraceae > Celeribacter. The sequence goes on from JBLHXX010000006.1 coordinate 58,687, forward strand.
CTTTGCAGGCGTCTGGGGCTGTGGCGATGATCGTCGGTTGGATTGCACCGCTATTAGACGGGCTGCCAGTGTTCTTTGTGATTTGGTCCATTTACCTTTTGACCTCTGTGTTGACCGAACTTGTATCGAACAACGCTGTGGCGGTGGTTGTCACTCCGATTGCGATCGCATTAGGGCAACAAATGGGGCTTGATCCGCGCGGGCTTGTTGTTGCCGTTATGGTGGCGGCGTCTGCGTCCTTTGCCACCCCCATCGGATATCAAACCAACACAATGGTTTACGGGCCTGGTGGATATAAGTTCACCGATTATATGAAGGTGGGTATTCCGCTGAATATCTCGATTGGGCTTTTGGCCTCGGCTGTTATTCCGTTTTTATGGCCCCTTTAGGCGCAATTCCAAACCTTTGGCCCGTTAGAGATCGCCCGTGGCCTTGCGGGGCAGGGGCCGGATCGCCTATACGGGGGCAAATCTGAAATTCTAGTTGCGAAAGGCTCTCTCATGGCAGGCCACTCAAAATGGGCAAATATCCAACACCGTAAAGGTCGTCAGGACAAATTGCGTTCGAAACTCTTTTCTAAGCTCGCCAAGGAAATCACCGTGGCAGCTAAGATGGGCGATCCTGATCCTGATAAAAACCCGCGTCTGCGTATGGCCGTGAAAGAGGCGAAATCTGTCTCTGTTCCAAAGGACGTGATCGATCGCGCGATTAAGAAAGCCATTGGTGGCGATGCGGAAAACTATGATGAAATCCGCTACGAGGGTTATGGTCCAAACGGTGTGGCTGTGATCGTCGAAACGATGACAGACAATCGTAACCGTACGGCATCCACTGTGCGGTCTACGTTTTCTAAAAACGGTGGGAATTTGGGCGAAACGGGATCCGTTGGGTTCATGTTCGATCGTAAAGGATCGATCTCGTACCCTGCTGCTGTTGGTGATGCTGACACTGTGATGATGGCCGCGATTGAAGCGGGCGCAGAAGATTGCGAAAGTTCAGAGGAAGGTCACCTGATCACCTGTGTGGATACGGATCTCAATGAAGTGTCCACCGCGTTGGAGGCTGAGCTTGGCGAATCTGAAAGTACCAAATTGATTTGGCAGCCAAATATTCAAACCGAACTTGATTTTGATGGTTTGGAAAAGCTGATGAAACTTGTGGATGCTTTGGAAGATGATGACGATGTGCAAACCGTCACAACAAATTTTGAAGCCTCAGACGACGTTATGGCGCAATTTGAAGAGGCATAACTCTTCAAATCAAACGTGCTAAACTGAAAGCCCTACCGTGTTTGGTGGGGCTTTTTGCATCCTCGCAGGGGGTCTGTTTGGCAATCGGGGCAAGCCAAGCGCGCGACGCGCAGCGCCAACTGATTGCACTGTACAGGCGGGTTTCGGGTTTGGTCCCATGACATGGCGCACGCGTTCGCCTGCCTTGGGCGGCAACGCTTTGAGCGCCAAAGGGCCAGGCCAAAAACTTTCACACTCTAAACCATCCAATTGCATAAGCGCATGTTGTTCTAAGACAACGTGGGCATAGGTGAGCGGTTCTGTGTTTTGCGTGGCTGTGATCCCCGGCATGCCCAGCAATGCGCGGGCTGGGATCAAGTCTGTTCCTGCGGGCAGGCGTAGCCTGTGTTGCGGCGAGAGTGTGACAGCACGTTGAGGTGTATTGGGGCCCAATGCCCCTGCCGCAATTGTGACAGGCCACTGATGCTCGGGTGCATTGGCGGGCAATTCACTGATCAAAACAAAAGCCACTTTCGCGGTTTTTCCATTTGCCAAGTGAACGATCTGCCGTGTTGTCAGTCGCTCTACACGATGTGGGCCGGTGTCCGTAACAACGCGCGCCCCTGCAGCAATACAGGCCGGGGTGGATGTGTTGTAGGCGTAGACATCATTGACCATGTCTTGGGTGCTTACAACCGTGAGTGGTTCACCGAAGGGGGGCAATGGACCTTGAACAACAAAGCCCACAATGTTGTAGGCATCATCGGCAGCGGATACAAATTGTAGCGTGTATGTGTTGCCCAGGCTGTCTTCGAGATGAACAATGTATTCCGCATCAATGGTCGTGTTGTCCGCGTAGACGGTGCCGTTGAGCGTTTGTGTGCCACTCAAGGTTTGGCTGCCGCTGGGATCATCATCAAAAAATTGATCGGCGCTGTCATGGACCGAAATGATTTGACTATCTGCACCTGGCGTTAGGGTGATGGTGTCGACGCCCCAATTGAATTGGTATCCGCCATTGTCAGAAAATCCGGCCGCAGCGCTGGTCGTCGCGCTGGTGATGTCGAAAAATTGTAGGTTGTAGAGTGTCATTCCTGTTGGCTTTCAAAAAGGCATCGCTTTGGTCCTCTTAGGGTGCCATTATTTGCTTAATTTCCCGTGAATTCTTACGTTACAGGTGTTCTGGGCGAGGTTTGAGGCGTATATTGATGAGCCTGCGAGAGCTTGATCGCGCGGCTTTCAGTGCTTATTCACAGGCCAAGGGTAACAATCCAACAAGGTGGAACGTTTTATGATGATCGAGGCTCAGGCTGTCGTGACAGGTTTTTTGACCGGCTTATCGTTGATCATTGCAATCGGGTCGCAAAACGCATTTGTGCTGCGCCAAGGATTGCGTCGGGCACATGTTTTGCCTGTTGTTTTGGTTTGTGCGCTGTCTGACGCGGTGTTGATTTGCGTTGGGGTTTTTGCCTCGGCCAAAATATCAAACGCGGTGCCTGCTGCTGTGCCGATTATGCGTTGGGGGGGCGCTGCATTTTTGCTGTTTTATGGTGCTATGTCACTGCGCTCTGCGTGGCGCGGCGGGCAACATATGGACGCGCAGGATGGCAAAGCGCAATCGATGTTGACGGCGATCCTCACCTGTTTGACGCTGACGTGGCTGAACCCCCATGTGTATTTGGACACCGTCGTGTTGCTGGGGGCTATATCTGCCGAATTTGGCACACAGCGCGGCCTGTTTGCCATCGGTGCCGTCACTGGATCGTTCGTGTTTTTCACCTCCCTTGGGTATGGCGCGCGGTTCTTGGCGCCTGTGTTTGTTAAAGAGCGATCTTGGCGCATTTTGGATGTATTGATTTGCATTGTCATGTGGTCAATCGCTTTAAAATTGATTTTGGGCGAGTAGCGCTTGCACTCTTGGGTCCAAAGGCAGACACCTTAGAAAATGACAATCGCTTCCCCCTCACGCCCGCTGGCTGGCATCCTTTGGATGTCTGTGACCACGATCAGTTTCGTGGCCATGAATGTTTTGTTGAAATATGTGGGCACGGGGGTGCCTGTGATCCAAGCTGCGTTTTTGCGGTTTGCCTTGGGCGTGGTGTTTTTATTGCCGATGATCAATGCGGTGCGATCTGTGGTCTACACTCGCGAGATTGTTGGCCTGATGATTGGGCGCGGCGTTGTTCATACGGTGGCCATGGTGCTGTGGTTTTACGCGATGACGCGCATTCCGATGGCCGAAGTCACCGCGATGAATTTTATGAACCCGATTTATGTCACGATTGGTGCGGTGTTCTTGTTCGGTGAAAAAATAGCACTGCCGCGTATTTTGGCGTTGATCGTTGCGGTCATTGGTGGATTGATCGTGTTGCGACCAGGGTTTCGCACGCTCGATCCGGGACATATTGCGATGATTTTTGCCGCCATGGGAATTGCTGGTAGCTATCTGTTTGCCAATGCCCTGTCCAAACGCGTGCCCGCGAGTGTTGTGGTCTTTGCGATGTCCATCATTGTGCCCCTGATTCTTGCACCGTTTGCCATTCATGTTTGGGAAACGCCCACGCTGCTAGAGCTGTTTCTACTGTTCTTGATGTCCTTTTTTGCCACCTTTGCGCATTACTGTATGACGCGTGCATTCGCCTGTGCGCCGCAATCCGCCATTCAACCCGTGGCGTTTTTACAGCTGCTGTGGGCCACGGTTCTTGGGGCGGCGTTGTTCGGCGAACGCTTTGATATCTATGTGACTTTGGGAGGCGGTTTGATCATGGGATCTGTAACATTTATCACCCTTCGCGAGGCGCGCGCCAAGCGTCGCAAGAGTGTTGAACATTCTGTGCCATAAAGGTGCTGTCAGTTGATCCTGGTCAATGTCCAAGCCCGCAAAATACTGGACAGTCGAGACAAGAAATGGATCAAAAGGAGACGCACCATGTCCAATACACCACACGAATTGTCCACTGATTTTCCCGAGCTTGCTGATAAAATTTCAACGTTGAAAGTCTCTGATGCGCATTTTGCGCGCCGGATGGAAGAGTATCACGCGCTGAACGGTCAGGTGCATCGCGCTGAGACCGATATCGAGCCGATGGACGACTTGGCGCAGGCAGAGTTGCGCAAAAATCGTATGGCTTTGAAAGATGAGCTGTACAAAATTCTGACTGCTGCATCTTAGAGCGCGTCGCGGATGCTTGTACGGGCTTGATGAGATAGGGGGCGTGTTAACTGTAAGAGTACATGCCCTCTTGTGTTTGTTCTCGTTTTACCCCAGATACTGAGGGGTGAGATGGGGTTTTATACAATATGTTGCGGTCTTTTTGGCCGTGGTGGGGCTTGGTGTGGCTTTCCCATCTGTGAAAACAGGTGGTCTTGAGGCTGCGCAATCCCCGCAAATTGCAGCACCTCGCGATCACAGCGATCTCCCCGAGTTTACAGGTGCTGCTCGTGTTATCGATGGGGATACGCTTGCGCTAGGTGACGTAAAGATTCGCTTGCATGGGATTGATGCTCCCGAAATTTCTCAGGTCTGTAATGATATGCATGGTGGTGCATGGACCTGTGGGCAATGGTCTAAAGCGGCGCTTGAGCGTTTGGCCTCGGGCTTTGTCACATGCGTTCAAAAAGACATCGACAGGTACGACCGTGTTGTTGGGGTCTGTTTTGCCGAGGACACAGATGTGAACGCGGCTATGGTCGCCAAGGGGGCTGCCTTTGCCTATGTGAAATATGCTCGCGATTATGTCCCCCAAGAAACACAAGCCCGCCGTTTGGCCACTGGCATGTGGCGTTCAGGGGCTCAGGCCCCCTCCGAGTATCGCGCAGACAAACGTGCAAGTGCGCAGGTTCGACAGGCAGCTGTCGAGATACCAAATCCAAAGGGCTGTGCCATCAAAGGCAATATTTCCAAATCTGGCCGCTTGTATCATGTCCCTGGGTCTCGTTGGTATGATGGCACGCGGATCAATCTGGCGCAGGGCGAGCAATGGTTTTGCTCGGAACAAGATGCCAAAGCTGCAGGCTGGCGTGCTGCGCGGAGTTAATCTGTTGGGCTGACGGTTTCTACTGTGCTGTTGTGGTACCGCCTGCAAGCGCCTTTTGTTGAGGAAAAAGCCTGATGTGAAAAGAAGTTCACATAAATTGCATAAAGCCTCTTGTGTCCATCTTCCGCATTCGTTAAATCGCCCTCACCGGGTCGTTAGCTCAGTTGGTAGAGCGCTTCGTTTACACCGAAGATGTCGGGAGTTCGAGCCTCTCACGACCCACCATTATCCCCAATTTGAAAATCTAATACACGCACTCCAACGCTCCTTCGTGTGTTGGGCGGATGTTTTATGGCCTCCTTTTACGTGCAAGTTGCATGCGAGAATTTTTTTTGCCAAGCAACTCACATTTCGTGCATATGGCGCTTGACGTGCCCGTCGCCGAGCCATAGAACGCCACAACGTTCAGACGGTAACGTCGGAATGGTAGCGAGCGGTTGTAGCTCAGTTGGTTAGAGTACCGGCCTGTCACGCCGGGGGTCGCGGGTTCGAGTCCCGTCAACCGCGCCACGCTACCTTGTCTCATCTGAGACGCCTCGAAGTGAGGCAGGAAATAGCCGAAAGGCAATGCGCGGTTGTAGCTCAGTTGGTTAGAGTACCGGCCTGTCACGCCGGGGGTCGCGGGTTCGAGTCCCGTCAACCGCGCCATTTTTCCTCTTTTCATTATATTGTATGTGAGCGAGAAAAGATGGCGCCACCGCCACCATTTCCATTTCAGTCTATCGAATAAGGCAGGGTGCCGCGTTTGTCGGGATCAATGGTCAAAGCGCGCTCGAGGGGCGGCACGGATCGTTGATGACAATTTTTGCGCTCACAAATGCGACACGAAATTCCGATGGGCTCAAAAGCGTTGGGGTTTTTCACATCCAAATCATCGGCATAGACCAATTCGGACGCATGGCTGACCTCGCATCCAAGCCCGACCGCATAGCGCCGCACGGGCGCATGAAATGATCCACCAGATTTCGACACATCACGCGCAATCGACAAGTATCGCACGCCGTCAGGTGTCTCTGCCAATTGTCGCAAGAAGCGCCCCGGTGTCTCAAAGGCTTGATGCACATTCCACAGCGGGCAGGCGCCACCGTAGCGGGCAAATTGCAGCCGTGTGGACGAGTGCCGCTTGGTGATGGTGCCTGCTTGATCAACCCGCACAAAATAGAACGGGATGCCCTTTGCGCCAACGCGTTGAAGCGTCGATAGGCGGTGTCCGACCTGTTCGATGGAGGCCCCGAAACGATCCCCGAGCATCTCAAGGTCATGCCGCGTTTCGCGTGCGGCGGCTAGAAATTCTGTATAGGGCAGCAAGGCTGCTCCGGCAAAATAGTTGGCCAAGCCAATGCGCGCAATTCTGCGGGCATCTTCGGTATGAAACCGTGCCAGATCCAGTGTCGCCTCAAGCAAATCATTTTGGGTCAGGAGTGCCAATTGATGAAGGATTTGAAAGCTTTGCGTGGCCTTGGATGTGCGCGAGCACAGCGATAGAATGCCGCGGCTTTTGTCAAACTCGCGCACGTTTTCTGTGTTGTAACGGATGTGGATGCCCTGAGATTCGAGCACGTCAATCGCGGCGGCTGCGGCATCACGTGTCTGACCCGCGGGCGCTGAAAAATGTTCAGCCGCGCGATCAATCGAGTCGATGTAATTGTCACAGTAGTGAAAGAAATCTCGCACCTCTTCCCATGGTGACGGGCGTGCGGGGCTGTCATCACGCCCCAAGGCATCATCAAGCGACGCCAGCCGTTCCGAGCTTTGTTTATAGGCGCTGTGCAGCTTTAAAAACGCACGCGCCAGTGCAGGCGCATTGCTGGCAGCCAGACGCAAATCGGCCAAAGGCGGCGCACCATCTGCAAACACGGGATCCGCCAGCGCTTCGCGCATATCGGTGACCATGCGTTCGGCATCACCTGTGGACAGCTCTGTGACATCAAAGCCAAATTCCTGTGCCAATGCCAAAACCACGCCTGTTGATACGGGTCTATTGTTGTTTTCCATTTGGTTGAGGTAGGGCAGGGACACGCCAAGTTTTTCCGCAAACGCGCGCTGGGTCAAACCCAAACGCGTGCGTGTTTCACGGAGTTTTGCGCCGGCGTAAAGTTTTTGCTGAGCCATGGAGCCTCACGAGGTTTGCATCTTTGCGTATCTCTAGCATCGCCTTTGCAAACCTTTTACGCAAGTCGCTTTGCGCCACATGGTCTGCGACGGTTTGGCGCTGGGGGGGCTAAACGTTGAGTGTCCGCTCGCGGCGCATGACCCACAGAATGCAGATTATGCTTATCAACGACACGCCGAGCATGATTAAAATCAACGGCAAAATGCCGTGCTCTGCGGACATAACTGATCCTGCCACAGCCGAAAGTGCTGCGCCGCCACCAATCATCATCGCACCGCCAAGGCCCGCTGCTGTGCCTGTCAATTTGGGGCGTACAGACATTGATCCTGTCACCGCATTTGGCAGGGTTAACCCATTGCCAAACCCAAGGGGAATCAGCAAGGCAAAGAACCAAAAGGCGTTGATGTGGCCTGTGATAATGAACAGCGCACATAGGGCGATGCCCGAAAAGGTGAACAAAGTTCCGATCAAGCACATGTTGTTCATGCCGATCCGCAACGAATACCGCGCAGACAAGAAATTCCCAAAGAAATAGCCAATCGCAGGCGCGCCGATACCCATGCCAAGTGCTGATTCCGAAATATGAAAAATCTCAACGCCCACAAATGGCGCACCGCCTATGAAAGCGAAAAATGCGCCAGAGGCAAAGGCCGCACACAGGGCGTATCCCATAAAACGTTGTGATGACAGCAGGTCAGGAAACCCTTTAATCATTTCAAAAAAGGACCCGTCAGAGGCTGGTGCTGTTTCGCCCATGTCGAAATAAACCAAAAGCAAAAGGCCTATGCCGCTGACGAGCAAAAGCCAGAAGGTGCTTTCCCAGCCAAAAGCCGAGGTTAAAAAACCACCAATCGTTGGGGATATCATGGGGACAAGCGACATGCCCATGGTCACGTAGGCCATCATGGTCGCTGCCATGTCACCGGGGTAAATGTCGCGCACAACGGCGCGCGATAACACCAGTCCTGTGACAATGCCGGCTTGGGCGGCTCGCATGATCAAAAATGTTTGAATGGTCGTGGTTTGCATGGCTGCATAGGTTGCTGCGATGAACAACACGACGCCAATAAGCGCCACGGGGCGGCGGCCAAATCGGTCCGACATTGGGCCAACAATCAGCTGCAAAATCGCGTTCATCCCCATAAATACACCCACTGAAAGCTGCATGTATTTATAGTTTGTGCCGAAATAATTGGTCATTTCAGGTAGCGCAGGTAAAAAGACATTCATTGTCATGGCTGAAATGCCAGCCATCAACACGAGTGTGACAATATGCGGTGGCGTCGTGCGATCTAAAAAGCGAATTGTTGGTATTTTATCCATCGCTCAACAATAGGCACGTAAAACACCAAGTCCATCGCAATCATAGCGCGTTTGCGCACAGGGCTTGCGAGCTTTGCATTGTTTTCGGGTGGAGTTGCCGTTTGCAGATTTGCAATTAACGTCGCGCGCCCTTTGCATCATTTGCAAATCTGCCAAACTTCGCTTTGAGTGCGGTCCTCGCAAGGATAGGGTGGGCCTAAGCCGAGGAGGAGCCTACCCGTGAAAGATATCATTCAAGAACTTCATGATCGCCGGTCCGATGCCCGTTTGGGCGGAGGTCAGCGCCGCATTGACGCGCAGCACGCCAAAGGCAAACTGACTGCGCGTGAACGGGTTGAGCTTTTGCTCGACGAAGACAGCTTCGAAGAGTTCGATATGTTCAAGACGCATCGCTGTACTGATTTTGGTATGGAGCAATCCAAGCCAGCGGGCGACGGGGTGATCACGGGTTGGGGCACAATCAATGGTCGCATGGTCTATGTGTTTTCCCAAGATTTCACGGTCTTTGGCGGCTCTTTGTCTGAGACGCACGCTGAAAAAATCTGCAAAATCATGGATATGGCGATGCAAAATGGCGCGCCTGTGATTGGGATCAATGATTCCGGTGGTGCGCGAATCCAAGAAGGTGTTGCATCTTTGGCTGGCTATGCCGAAGTTTTTCAACGCAATATCATGGCCTCTGGCGTGGTGCCACAAATCTCTGTGATCATGGGGCCATGTGCGGGGGGCGCGGTCTATTCGCCTGCAATGACTGACTTTATTTTCATGGTCAAAGACACATCCTATATGTTTGTGACCGGCCCCGATGTGGTCAAAACAGTGACCAACGAAGTCGTCACCGCCGAAGAGCTGGGGGGCGCATCCACTCATACCAAAAAATCATCTGTTGCAGACGGTGCGTTTGAAAATGATGTGGAAACACTGATCGAAGTGCGTCGTCTGGTGGACTTCTTGCCGCAAAACAACCGTGACAAAGCGCCCGTGCGCCCGTTCTTTGATGATCCTGCACGTATCGATATGTCGTTGGACACGATCATTCCCGACAACGCGAACACGCCTTATGACATGAAGGAAGTGATTCACAAAGTTGTCGACGAGGGCGATTTTTACGAAATCCAAGCCGAACATGCCAAAAATATCATCACTGGCTTTGCGCGTATCGAGGGCCAAACCGTTGGGGTCGTGGCCAACCAGCCGATGGTTTTGGCGGGATGTTTGGATATCGACAGTTCCAAAAAGGCAGCGCGGTTTGTGCGCTTTTGTGATGCCTTTGAAATCCCCGTTTTGACGCTTGTTGATGTGCCCGGGTTCTTGCCTGGCACCAGCCAAGAATACGGTGGCGTGATCAAACATGGCGCGAAGCTTTTGTTCGCCTATGGCGAAGCAACTGTCCCGAAAGTCACTGTTATCACACGTAAAGCTTACGGTGGTGCCTATGATGTTATGGCGTCTAAACACCTGCGCGGCGACTTTAACTATGCGTGGCCGACAGCCGAAATTGCTGTGATGGGCGCCAAAGGGGCGACCGAAATCATTCATCGCAGTGACCTGAATGATGCGGATAAAATCGCGGCACACACTGCCGATTACGAAAATCGTTTTGCCAATCCGTTCGTCGCCGCAGAGCGCGGTTTTATCGACGAAGTGATCCAGCCACAGTCGACACGCAAACGCGTCGCACGCGCTTTTGCCAGCTTGCGCAATAAAAAGCTCGAAAATCCATGGAAGAAGCACGACAATATCCCTCTGTAATTTGGGATTTGTGAGGACATCATGGGAAAAACTGGAGCACATCAACAGTGGCATATGCTACGCGAGGATGGGACGTTAACGCTGTCTCGGCGCTTGCCTGCGCGATTTGATTTTGCGGCAAAAACCGTCATTTCAGGCGGTGCAACTTTGCGCAAAGGCCGCTTGGCCACCCAAGTGCGCCAAGACATGTGGCGCGCGCTGCAGTCTTTGCGGGGGTTTGCGCCCGTGGTGCAAATCAACGTGCAGGGCGATGATCTTGAAATCATTGCCGGTGGCGCTGTCGCTGGCCGCTTTCCAAAGCAAAAATCCGAAGGGCAGGTGTCCGAGGTGCTTGAGTGTCCTGATCGCCGCGCCCGTTGGATGCGCAGCGCACGGAGAGCCCAGATATGAAAACCGTTTCATTTTGTGGCGCGCTGATATTTGCAGCCTCATCGGCCCATGCGGATTTGACGCCGCGTGATTTGGATGTGCTCACTGTGCCGTCAGGTCAGCCTGTGACGTTTTTCGAAAGCCTGCTGGATCGCCCCGCTATGGGATTGACCGCGCGATTTCGATTTGTCGCACCTAAGTTGGCGCAAACGCTTGTGGACTTAAGTTATGAACAACTTGAGGCCGATATGGCATATTTGTGCGATACATACGCTTTGCCTCGTATCGCGTCGCCGGTGCCGTCAATGATCGTGATTTCCTTGTCCCAACGCGAAACCGTGTTTGGATCTGTGGACCCTGATGTGACGCAGGTGTTCGAAGCTTACCGCCCAGCTGGTGAAACCTGTGAATGGGAGGCGTTCTAATATGGCGCCCAAATTTCACCTGTTCAACAAAGGTCCACGCCCTGTCGCCCCGTTTTCGCATGCTGTAGAAGATGATGGGTGGGTGATTTTAACGGGTCAAATGCCGACAGATCCACAGGCTCCTGATGCGCCTTTACCGGATGGTATCGAAGCACAGACACAGCGCGTGATGGGCAATTTGGCGCTCATTTTGGCTGAATTGGACCTGGATTTAAGCCATGTTGTGCAATGTAGGTGCTATTTGACGGCGTTTGAACGTGATTACGCCCTGTTCAATGACACATACAAAAGTTATTTCCTCGCAGGCCAGCTTCCGGCACGCACCACGGTGGGCGTGACCGCTCTGGCTGTTGGCGCTTTGGTCGAAATCGACCTGATCGCGCGCAGACCGCAGGAGGATGCATAATATGCCGCCCAAAGATTATATGCCCAAGCACAAGGGGTTTCCGGGGCGCTATCCCGGTTCAGATTTTCAATTCACGCTGCGCCGTGCCAACCCAAAAGGGGTGACGCCGCTCAAATCGCTTGAACGGTTTAAAGATCGCAAGCCGCTGGACAAACGTGTGGATGCGGCGTTCATCACCGCGCTTTGGACCCAGTTTGGCGATCAGCCGTTTGAACGCGGCAATTTGGATGCGGGACGTTTGTCATGGTTTTGGGGGCGCGAAGTGGTGCCCGCCGATCCTGATGATTTTGATCCGGCGTCCTATGAAGCGTTGCTGAAGATCAACGTGAAAATCGCCCAAGTCACATTCCCGGACCTATTCGTGGAAGATGACCCTTTTGATGCCGAGGCTGATGTCGACGCCCAAACAGATGAGAAAGACTGGTAAAATGCGCGGATTGTCGCTGTCATATCGCTCACCTGCGCAAAAGCTCGCCCGTTTGGGCGTGGTTTTTGGGGTAGGGGTTGCGCGGTTGGCCGTGGGCTTTCATCCTCGTTTTATCCGGTGTGCTTTAAGCAATGCGCGCATCGGTGAACCACGTTCTTACGACCCTTCCCCTCAGGCAAGGATTGCGCCGATTGCGTGCAGTCCTTGCCCCTTTTTCTGTTTTTTGGCTGAACAGATACGCTCTGCGCTGTCTTTCGCCGATGTTACTGCCTGTTGTGGAATTTCCTTTTCTCGTGCCGTCTTTTTTGGCAGGGTCAAGGTGAGTGCAACCCAACAAAGAGCAGACAAATCATGCGCAAATCATTTCTTACAATCGCCCTTATCTCTGTTGCAGCCCTTGCTGGCTGTATGGACAATGACGCAGAACGTGCAATCGCAGGCGGCCTTGCGGGGGCGCTTGTTGCGGACGCAACTGGGGGCAACACCACAACGGGTGCTCTTGCGGGCGCCGCAGCCGGCGCGCTGTGTGATGACGCGGGCGTTTGCCGCTAAGACTGTAACACTAATATTGGCTTTGGGCGCGCGAACTCGCGTGCAGGGGCTACATGAAAAACAAGGTTTCCGAGCTGATCCGCTCGGAAGCCTTTTTTCATGCGCATGATTTGAAATACCATCGCTGGCCGCGCTTATCTGTGCAGGGCAGACCGATATGAAAAGAAAAAGGGAGAGCACATGTTCGATAAAATTCTGATCGCCAACCGAGGCGAGATTGCCTGCCGCGTGATAAAGTCCGCTCAAAAAATGGGGATCAAAACGGTCGCTATTTATTCCGATGCAGACAAAAATGCGTTGCATGTCAAAATGGCGGATGAGGCCGTTCACATCGGACCTGCGCCAGCCAATCAATCCTATATTGTGATCGACAAGGTCATGGATGCGGTCCGTCAAACAGGTGCGCAGGCTGTGCATCCCGGTTACGGTTTTTTGTCTGAGAACGCGAAATTCGCCGAGGCCTTGGCCGCAGCGGGGGTTGCCTTTATCGGGCCGCCGACGGGCGCGATTGAGGCCATGGGCGATAAAATTACATCGAAAAAATTGGCGCAAGAGGCCAATGTCAGCACGGTTCCCGGCTATATGGGGTTGATTGAGGACGCTGATGAGGCGGTCAAAATCTCAAATGAAATCGGCTACCCGGTGATGATTAAAGCCTCTGCTGGCGGCGGCGGCAAAGGCATGCGTGTGGCCTATGATGACACTGAGGCACGCGAAGGGTTTCAGTCGTCCAAAAATGAGGCCGCGTCGTCCTTTGGCGATGACCGGATTTTCATCGAGAAATTCGTCACCCAACCGCGTCACATTGAAATTCAGGTGCTGTGTGACAGTCACGGTAACGGCATTTATTTGCATGAGCGCGAATGTTCTATTCAGCGCCGCAATCAAAAAGTCATTGAAGAGGCACCAAGCCCGTTTTTGGATGCTGCCACTCGAAAAGCCATGGGCGAGCAAGCCGTCGCCTTGGCACAAGCCGTGGATTATACTTCAGCAGGCACGGTTGAATTTATTGTGGACGGCGCGCGCAATTTCTATTTTCTAGAAATGAACACGCGGCTTCAGGTGGAGCATCCCGTGACGGAACTGATCACGGGTATTGATTTGGTGGAACAAATGATCCGCGTCGCAAACGGCGAGGCATTGAGCATCAAACAAGACGAGGTGCAGATGAACGGCTGGGCGATGGAAAGTCGTCTGTACGCCGAAGACCCATACCGCAACTTTTTGCCCTCAATCGGTCGTTTGAGCAAATACCGCCCGCCTGCTGAAAGCGTGTCAGACACGCGTATCGTGCGCAATGACACAGGCGTTTTTGAGGGCGGCGAGATTTCGATGTACTACGATCCGATGATCGCGAAGCTGTGTACTTGGGCCCCAACCCGCGCTGAGGCCATCGATCACATGAGCGACGCGTTGGACGCGTTCGAAATTGAAGGCATCGGGCACAACCTGCCGTTCTTGTCTGCTGTGATGGATCACCCGCGTTTCGTGTCGGGCAATATCACCACCGCCTTTATCGAAGAAGAATACCCCGATGGGTTTGAGGGCGCTGTGTTGTCTGAGGCGCAGCTGATCAAAATCGCGGCGGCAAGTGCTGCGATGTACCGTGTTGCTGAAATTCGGCGTACGCGCATTTCGGGTCGCATGGACAATCACGAGCGGATTGTTGGCGCGGATTGGGTTGTACAAATTGGCGATCAAGATTTTCCTGTCCATATTGATGCCGACAAAACCGGATCGAACGTCACTTTGGGCGACCAAGTGATGCGCATTGAAAGTGACTGGGTGCCAGGTGACAGCTTGGCCGTGATCAACGTCGATGGTGCGCCGATCACTTTGAAAGTCGGCAAGGTTCCTGGCGGATTCCGCATTCGCAATCGTGGTGCGGATCTAAAAGTCTATGTGCGCAGTCCGCGTGCGGCAGAACTGTCGAAATACATGATCGAAAAAGAGCCTGCGGATACGTCCAAATTACTGCTGTGCCCCATGCCTGGATTGATCGTCAAAGTCGATGTTTCGGTGGGCGATGAGGTCCAAGAGGGGCAAACTTTGTGCACCGTGGAAGCCATGAAAATGGAAAACATCCTGCGCGCTGAACGTAAAGGCGTGGTGTCCAAAATCAACGCCGCTGCGGGCGACAGTTTGGCCGTGGACGAAGTGATCATGGAGTTCGAATAACTCCATGACCTATGCTGCTGCGTCACATAATTTGCGTCAATCGTTGTCCGTGCCTTATTGCTCTGCGCGGGCGGCGTCTTTGATGTCTTGTATTTCTTGCTGGCGCAGCGGTGTTTTGTCTATGGCGTGGCTGAGTTCGCGCAGGTCCCATGGATCGGGTTTGCGCAACATAACAGTGCCGTCTTTATCGACCACAACCAATGCAAACCCCCGCGGGCGTAGCGTTTTACGCACTGTGCTTAGAATGTCGGGATCGGTGTCGGTGATCACCACGATATCGCGTTCTGTCAACACGTCGGGGCGCTCTGCCAACAAATCCATTTGGCTGCGAAAACTGGGGTCAAGCGGGCTGTCGGCGAACACCACCACAACACGGTTGACCCATTTGAAGTCTGCCAAGGACACATCTGCGGCCGCTTGTGACAGGGGGGCACCCTCTGTGGGCTCCTGTGCAAAAGTGGCAGGTGTCATCGCTATAAGACAAGCGCCTAGGGCGCTGAGAAATATGTGTTTCATCGATCCTCCGGTCCCTGTCTATATAGGGTGTCGTGCAGGATTTACCAAGAAAACCAACACGAGTTTTGCTGTAATGGCCCTGCCGCATCACTCGTTTGAAAGGGACCACTCATGACCGATAGAAAACTTTGGACCGAACTTGCAGGCAAAGAGCTTCGTGGCAAGCCTGTTGAAAGCCTCGCGTGGGAAACGCTTGAGGGCATCACGGTCAAACCGCTTTACGCTGAGGATGATATCAAAGGGTTGGCTCATCTTGGCAATACGCCGGGCGAGGCACCGTTTACACGCGGTGTCAAAGCGACGATGTACGCGGGGCGTCCATGGACCATTCGCCAATATGCGGGGTTCTCGACGGCAGAAGAATCCAACGCCTTTTATCGCAAAGCATTGGATGCAGGCCAACAAGGCGTGTCTGTCGCCTTTGATTTGGCCACGCACCGTGGGTATGACAGTGATCATCCGCGTGTTGAGGGGGATGTCGGCAAAGCCGGCGTGGCGATTGACAGTGTCGAGGATATGAAAATCCTATTTGATGGCATCCCGCTGGATAAAGTGTCGGTGTCGATGACGATGAATGGCGCTGTGATTCCGATTTTGGCAAGCTTTATTGTGACTGGCGAAGAGCAAGGCCACGACAAAGCGCTGCTTGCGGGCACCATTCAAAACGACATTCTCAAAGAATTTATGGTGCGCAACACCTACATTTATCCGCCTGAGCCATCGATGCGGATCATTGCGGATATTATTGAATACACCGCGAATGAGATGCCGAAATTCAACTCGATTTCGATTTCTGGCTACCACATGCAAGAGGCTGGCGCGAACTTGGTGCAAGAGTTGGCCTTTACCTTGGCGGATGGGCGCGAATATGTGCGTACCGCGATCAAAGCGGGCATGGATGTCGATAAATTTGCGCCGCGTTTGTCGTTCTTTTTCGCCATTGGTATGAACTTTTTTATGGAAGCTGCCAAACTGCGCGCCGCGCGTCTTTTGTGGACACGTGTGATGGATGAGTTCGAGCCAAAGTCAGAAAAATCCAAGATGCTGCGCACGCACTGCCAGACCTCTGGCGTGTCTTTGCAAGAACAAGATCCCTATAACAACGTGATCCGCACAGCCTATGAGGCCATGTCAGCAGCGCTGGGGGGCACGCAATCTTTGCACACCAATGCGCTTGATGAAGCCATTGCCTTGCCAACAGAATTTTCCGCCCGCATCGCGCGCAACACGCAGTTGATCTTGCAAGAAGAGACAGGCATCACCAATGTCGTCGATCCGCTTGCGGGCTCTTACTACGTTGAAAGTCTGACGGCAGAGCTGGCGGACAAAGCGTGGGAATTGATGGAAGAGGTCGAGGCCATGGGCGGGATGACCAAAGCGGTCAACACCGGCATGCCAAAACTGCGCATCGAGGAATCTGCAGCCAAACGCCAAGCGTTGATTGATCGCGGTACCGAAGTGATTGTTGGCGTTAATAAATATCGCAAAGACAGTGAAGATCCGATTGATATTTTGGATGTCGATAACGTGGCCGTGCGGGCCAATCAAGTGGCACGACTTGAGAAAATCCGCGAAACACGCGACGATGCGATGGTGAATGAAACACTGTCCGATCTGGAAGCTGCGGCACAAACGGGCAAGGGCAATCTTTTGGCTTTGGCTGTTGAGGCGGCGCGGGCACGGGCCACAGTTGGGGAAATTTCTATGGCGATGGAAAAATCATTTGGCCGTCACCGCGCTGAGGTTAAAACCCTCGCGGGCGTTTATGGGGCCGCTTACGAAGGCGATGCGGGTTTTGCGCAAATCCAAGCCGACGTTGAAACCTTTGCGCAAAAAGAAGGCCGCCGCCCACGTATGCTCGTGGTTAAAATGGGCCAAGATGGCCATGACCGTGGTGCCAAAGTCATCGCCACCGCCTTTGCGGACATCGGGTTTGACGTCGATGTGGGTCCGTTGTTTCAAACGCCAGTTGAGGCTGCACAAGACGCTATCGACAACGATGTGCATATTGTTGGGATTTCGTCACAAGCCGCAGGTCACAAAACACTTGCCCCCAAACTGATCGCAGAACTCAAGGCGCAAGGCGCAGGCGATATCATCGTGATTTGTGGCGGCGTTATTCCCCAGCAAGATTATGCGTTTTTGAAAAATGCAGGTGTGAAAGCGATCTTTGGACCTGGTACCAATATCCCCGCGGCGGCGCGTGAGATTTTGGAATTGATTGGCGAAAAATAAACATGTGCAACGGGGGGTGGCTTTACCGCACCCCGTTTTGCATATGCATTTCGCAATGAGACAAAGGTTTGGGGCGGTTTGCCCTTTTCTTTTGCATAAGAGACCGTCACCATAGGAGGAAACGGGGGCCTATGCCCTCAATTCAATTGCTCCCTAAATTTGGTGATATATGCCGTATTCTCTCGACCACTTGGTGGTTTGTGCCTCTGACTTGGACCAAGGGCGCCTTTGGGCCGAGGGACTTTTGGACGTGCCGTTCGAGGCGCGCGGGGCGCATGCGTTGATGGGCACTCATAATCATCTCGTGCGCCTCAACAAAGATACCTATTTCGAAGTGATCGCTGTGGATCCAGATGCACCAAAGCCAGATCATGCCCGTTGGTTCGATTTGAACAACTTTGGCGGCGCACCGAAGCTGTCAAATTGGGTGATCCGTTGTGATGATCTTGATGAAGCATGGGAGCGCGCCCCCGCAACCGTTGGCAATATCATGTCGTTTCAGCGCGGTGACTATGCGTGGCGGATGTTGGTGCCTGAGGATGGTAAACCTCTTTTTGACGGATGCTTTCCAACCTTGATTGAATGGCAGTCAAAACACCCCGCCGCACAGTTGCCGCATCGTGATTTACGATTGAGGCGGTTGAAATTAACCCATCCAAATGCACAAGGCTTGCGTGCGGCTCTTGCCCCTTTTATCGAAGCCATGGAACATGTTTCAATCGGCGAAGGGGCAGTGGCGTCTTTGCAAGCGGAAATCGGATCAGCATCAGGGGAGATTTGGATCGCATGACACTTCGCATAGCAACTCCAGCGGACGCCAGCGCCATAAAGGCGATCATGAAGCCTGTGGTCGAGGGGTCTACAGCGACCTTTTCGTCCGTTGAAAAAACGGTAGATGAATGGGCCGCATTGATTACCGCGCGTCTTGCAGATGGTCGGGCCTTTTATGTGGCCGAAGTTGACGGTGAGGTGGCGGGCTACGCCACCTATGAGCAATTTCGGAGCTTTAACAACGGCTACCGTTTTACGATGGAACACTCTGTTTATCTGAGTGACGCAGCCCAAGGGCGCGGATATGGGCGCATTTTGCTCATCACCATCGAAGAGCATGCACGTGAAGCGGGTCACAAGTCGATGATCGGTGTGATCGATGCCGACAACACCGCATCAATCGCATTTCACGAGGCGCTTGGCTACAAAGAGGTCGGGCGCATTCCGCAGTCTGGCTTTAAATTTGATCGCTGGCTTGACGCCCTGTTTATGCAAAAAATGCTATGAGTTTCAGCAGGGTTGCGTCTGTAGCAATTCATCATGTGTTTGTGACCTGACACTCTCCTGTACTTTGTTTAAAGTGTCTTTATGTCAATTTGGTACCGTATATTAGACGCCATCGCGGCGTTGCGTTCTGGTGAGGGTTTGTCGTCGGTCTTTGATCGATTGCGTTCAGAGCCTGACCGGCGTGTGGGATTTGCTATTGCAGTGATCGCTTTGGGGGCCAAAATGGCCAAAGCTGACGGGCAGGTGACCCGTGATGAGGTCACGGCCTTTCGGGAAGTGTTCGATATTTCTGGCGAAGATGAAGTCGCCGCAGGTCGCGTTTTTAACCTTGCTCGTCAAGATGTTGCAGGATTTGAAGATTATGCCAAACGGGTAAAGACCATGTATGGCGACACCTGCGAGCCGCTTTTGGATTTACTTGATGGTTTGTTTCACATCGCAATGGCTGATGGAGAGTACCATCCGAATGAGGATGCGTTTTTGCACCGTGTGGCTGAAATTTTTGATATCAGCGACCATAAATTTCGCATCATTCGTGCGCGTTTTGTCCCCGATGCCGAACGGGACCCCTATGACATTTTGGGCGTTGATCCGAAGATGGCACTCAAAGATATCAAATCGGCTTACCGCAACCTTGTACGCGATACCCATCCTGACAAAATGATTGCCCGCGGCGTTCCCGAAGAGGCAGTTCAAATGGCAACGCGCCGATTGGCTGAAATCAACGGGGCGTGGGATGATATTGCCTTGGCACACGCAAGTTAATGCGCATCGCCACCTATAATGTGGAATGGTTTGATGCGCTGTTTGATACGCAGGGCACCCCGATTTTTGATGGCGCATGGTCGCGGCGGCGCGATGTGAGACGTAAAGACCAACTCAACGCCTTGGCGAAAGTGTTCAACACGTTGGACGCGGATGCCATCATGATTGTCGAAGCTCCAGATACATCACGTCAACGCGATACGGTGCAAGCCCTTGAACAATTTTCAGAGTTTGCAGGTCTTCGTACGCGGGCTGTTGTCACTGGGTTTCTCAATGACACCCAGCAAGAAATTGCATTGCTGTATGATCCGCATATTCTACGGGCGTATCATGATCCGCAGGGCGTGTCCTCGGAGCACGATTTACCTTTGGATCAAGATGTTGAAAACGGTCCCCCTGCGTTCAATTCTGTTTATCACCTTGATCTTGATACCGATATGAATCGTGACCCCATTGCGTTTTCCAAGCCGCCCTTAGAGCTTGCTGTGGAAGTGCGCGCAACGGGATTTACGTTTCGGATGATTGGCGTTCACGTCAAATCCAAAGCGCCACATGGCGCGCGCAATCGTGATGCCGAAATCCGCATTTCAATTGAGAACCGTCGCAAGCAACAAGCGCAATGTATTTGGTTGCGGGAACGCGTTGAGCGGCATTTGATGGCTGGCGATCCGTTGATTGTTTTGGGGGATTTCAATGATGGGCCGGGGCTTGATGAATTTGAGGCGTTGTTTGGGCGTTCAGGTCTTGAAATCGTGATTGGAGAGGGGGTCGGGGGCGCGCCTGAGGATCAGCGCTTGTTCGATCCGCATGCACGTATGGCCATTGCGCCCCGTGCCAGTGCCACCCCCACATCCTCGCGGTTTTTCATCCGCCATGAAAACCGGTATTTGTCTGCATTGTTGGACTATATATTGGTGTCAAAAGATTTGGCCCCCAAGGGGGCATGGCGTATTTGGCATCCGTTTGATGATCGGGAATGTTATGAAGATGTGGATTTGCGCGAGGCTTTGTTAACCGCATCGGATCATTTTCCCGTGACGTTGGATTTGTATTTTAACAACAGGTGAAATTCACGCGTAAAAGGACTATATTGGGCAAATGAAACATTTTGTGTGCCATCTTTCCTGTGTCGTTTTGATGATGCCGGCCGTACTATGGGCCGACGATACGGCCACAGTAGCGCCTGATCCTTTAACGGATGCACCCTTTCGTCAGGGGTTGGATGTGTTGCGTGATGGTGCTGAATTACTGATGCAGGATTTGTTTGATGAGATTGAACCTGCATTGAAGGGCTTAGAACATTTCGCTCTTGAACTTGAGGCTTATGATGCGCCAGTGGTTTTGCCGAATGGCGACATTTTGATCCGACGTAAAACGCCTGTGGATCAAAATAAAACACCAGATCACCCCAAAGTCCCTCTTCCACGTGAGCATATTGAAATCGACCCTATGCAGGATGATGATATCGAACTCTAGATTTTGGCGTGTTTGATCTGCGTTGTTGCCCCGAGAGATGAGGCTAAAGACATGAAACGCGCTTCGGACACTTCGCCAAATAGATCTTCGGCATCGGGTCGCAGCGTCAAAATGAGCTCTTTTTTCTTGGGGAAATAGCTTAGTTTTGCCAACTCATCAGGGGCATCGACGGCGATCATCGCCCCGAAACGCATTGCCTTTCCAAGCACTTCTGCGTTTTGGAGCTCTTTGTCTGATAGCATTTCGATAAGGGGCGCAAAGCTGGTGCCTTCGCGTGAGTTTTTATAACGGTGCAACAACGCGACACCTAAAAAGATACGTTCCTTGTGGGTCAGCCCGCCAAGGTTCGCACGGGTCGCATTGTCAAAGCAAACCTCAGCTCTGTAGTCAGGGTGCGCGCGCCATGTCACATCGTGCAGCAGGCAGGCGGCACGGATGAGACGCATTTTCTCGTAGGCACGTGCTCGGAAAATAGGTTCGATGAACCGATGCAGCCGTTTGCCAACACCAGGAATGCGGGCGTCTTTTTGTTCGGCAAAACGGCAAGCCTCGATCAAAGGGTCGCGCGCCCGCACCGACGCGGGCATTTGTTCATACAGCATGCCTTCGCGAATGCCGTAGGATGAAATACATATTTCTTTGGGCTTAAACGTGCGTACCAATTGGCGCAGCACTTCCGAGGCAATCGGAACCAAGGCCATCCGTGCCGATGATGTGCCCGTTTTGTTGCGGATGTCTTCTATGGCATTGGTGCGAATGTATTCGATCGTTTTGCTGACGGCGCTGGCGGACATGCGATACTCGTGCAAGACATGCAACGGATATCCACGGCGTTCCATGTCAATCCGCGCGATCGCGCGCCAAGATCCACCAACCAGATAAATACGTTTGTGATCAACGCCCATGGTCTGTGCCAGATCAGCCATAATAGGTTTGATGTGGTCTTTGATGCCTTTACGCCCACCTTTGAGACCTTGCAATTTCAATGGGCCAAGCGGTGAGGTGACACGCTTGCCAACCTGTCCGTCGCCCACCACGGCCAATTCCATTGACGACCCGCCGATATCACAGATCATGCCACGCGCATCGGGCCACCCCAACAGGACACCTTGAGCGGATAGCCGTGCTTCTTCTTCGCCGTCAATAACCCAAAGACCCAGGCCGGTCTCTCGCAGTATTTCCTCTCGAAATGCGGGGCCGTCTTGCGCTTCGCGCACAGCGGCCGTGGCCACGGCGGTCAGTGGGGGGATGCCCATACCCTGTGCCAGCTTTTGGAATCGTTTGATCGCGGACAAGGCGCGCTCTTTGCCTCTTGGGTTCAAAAGCCCCGTTTCTCGCAATCCCGCGCCCAAGCCACATAGAATTTTTTCATTGTAAAAATAGGCGGGGCTGCGCGCGGCCCCGTCAAAAACAACCATCCGCACGGAGTTTGAGCCAACATCGACAACTCCCACACGTGACAATGCGCGCGCATCTTCGTCAAGGAAAAGCGGACGCCCAAATACGCCCCATTCGCTTTGGGCGGTGACCGCCTGTGCTGATTTAGATGTCGGCAAAATGTCGTCCTCGATGGCTGTGGTGCAGACTGCCAAATCGTGGACAGTTCTGTCAATCTCTGAGCGTGTTTGTCGTGGCTTTTCTCAAGCAGGCATGAACGCGTGAGGTTAAATATTGGTGTGTGTGAGTTCGGGTACATCCTTGACGCCGGCAGACCCGCGCCCCGACAAAGACGGGTGCTCCATAAAGAATTGGTGACACGAAAAGGGTGATGCATCGGGGGCAAGCTCTGGGCGTTTCCATGTGCCATCGCCAGCCAAGATCCAGCTTTGTGCAACATCGGCCATATTGGCGGCCATGATTTGCTGCACGATTTGGGCTTTGACCGTTGGGTTTTTGATTTCAACCAACGTTTCAACGCGACGATTGAGATTGCGCCCCATCCAGTCGGCAGACGACATATAGACACGTGCTTTTTTCGAAGGCAGACCTTTGCCATTGCCAAAACAGACAATACGCGAATGCTCTAAAAAACGCCCGATGATTGATTTAACACGAATGTTTTCAGACAGGCCTTTGACGCCAGGCCGCAAACCGCAGATGCCACGGATAACAAGGTTGATTTTAACCCCCGCTTGGCTCGCGGCATACAGCGCGTCGATCACTTGGGGTTCAACAAGTGAATTCATTTTTGCCCAAATTTCAGCGGGCTTTCCGGCGTGTGCAAACTCGGCCTCGCGCGCGATCCCAGCCAATAAATCGGCCTTCAATGCGTGTGGCGAAATGGATAGGTTTTCCAAGCCCTCAGGCGGTGCATATCCCCCGATGTAATTGAACACTTTGGTGGCATCGCGGCCCAAGGCCTCATCGCAGGTGAAAAAACTGAGGTCAGTGTAAATACGGGCGGTGATTGGGTGATAATTGCCCGTGCCAAAATGCGTATAGGTGACCAGTTTAGCCCCTTCGCGGCGTACGACGGTGGAAATTTTCGCATGGGTTTTGTAGTTGGTGAACCCATAGACCACATGCACACCAGAGCGTTCTAAGCGACGCGATTGGCGAATATTTGCGGCCTCATCAAAGCGGGCTTTCAATTCGACCAGCGCTGTGACCATCTTGCCATTTTCGGCGGCTTCACACAGGGCTGACACGATCGGACTGTCGTGTGAGGTACGATATAGCGTTTGTTTGATGGCCACCACATCTGGGTCATTTGCGGCCTGTGCCAGAAAACGGATTACAAGATCGAATGTCTCATAGGGATGGTGGAGCAAAATATCCTTTTGCTTAATTGCGGCGAACATATCACCTTCGTGATCTTGCACGCGCTCAGGCACGCGAGGGGTGTAGCTGGGCCATTGCAAATCTCTGCGTGTGTTCAGGACAAGCTCTTTCAAATCGGCGAGGCCCAACATGCCGGGAACTTCAACAATTTCGTCTTCGCGTACGCCCAGTTGCTCTTTGATCACCGCACGCAAGGCATCAGGCGCGCCTAGGGAGATTTTCAAACGCACCACTTCACCGCGACGCCTGCGTTTGAGCGCCGTTTCAAATTCGCGCACCAAATCCTCGGCTTCCTCTTCGACTTCAAGGTCACTGTCGCGCAATACGCGAAAGGTGCAGGATCCTTCGGCAGTGTAGCCAGGAAACAGATTGCGAATGTAGATCAGCAAAAGGTCTTCGAGCGGCAAGAAACGGTCTGGCGTTTCAGGTGTTTCTGGCAGGCGAATAAAGCGGTCAATTAATGCAGGAATTGGCAACAAAGCTTGCAGCGCGCGTTTGTCTTTGTCGCGCACCATCTGCAAAGCCAAGACAAAACCAGAGTTGGGCACAAACGGAAACGGGTGAGCCGGATCGATGGCCAAGGGAGATAACACCGGAAACACTTGGGTTAAAAACACGTCGCGTAGATGGGTTAAGTCATCGTCCGTCAATCTATCAGGCGTCAAAATGGAAATGCCCTGAGAATGCATCTCACTGCGAATGTGTTCCCATGCTGTGACTTGGGCTGCCAACAGGTCGCGCGCATCTTTGGAAATCAATACCAATTGATCGGCTGGCGAACGCCCATCTGCGGCTGGTGTGGTGTTGCCCGCTTTGGCCAATTCGCGCAGGCCTGCGACACGTACAGTGTAGAATTCGTCCAAATTTGCAGCAGAAATTGACACGAATCTTAAACGTTCCAGCAAAGGCACACGTGGATTCTGCGCTTCGCCTAAGACACGCCAATTGAAACCCAGCCAGCTGAGTTCACGGTTAAAAAATCGCTTGGGGCTGTCAAGGCACTCTGGTGGCAGCTCGATTGGGGCAGGAAAGGGTGCGTTTAGAAAGTCTGTTGATGGGATCAAAGTCATACCGCAGCGGTTACCAATGTGAGGGGGCTTCAGATTTTATCCTGCGCGCTCAAAGAGATATTGTCCAGAACTTGTGCCGCAAAACTGCGTGAAATGGGCTTTCCAAAACGTAATGCCGCAACATCTAGGGCTTCAACGATGCTGCGCAAATTGGCGGTTGAGCGCTCCATCCTTTTGACCAAAAAGGGGATCAATGGATAAGAAACCGCCAGCTGTCGATCCTCAAATTGTTTCAGCAACATGGCAGATAAAAGCGCGTCATCCGGTGCGTCAATTTTGGCCACAGAGGTGCCTTGCATCCGAGACGCCAGATCGGGCAGGGTGAGCCGCCATTGATTTGGGGGGATGCTGGCTGTGATCAAAAGGCGCCCGCCTTCTGCTAACGTGAGATTGTGCAGATGAAACAGCGCTTCCTCTGTGTCTCTATCGTTTGGCAAATCCGCAATTTGATCGGCACCCTCAACGACAACATGGCGCAAGCTGGCCAGAACAGGGATATCGGCTTGTGACAATTCATCAACATTGATGATGACCGCGTCGCGGTCCACGGCCCAAACATGGGCCATATGTGTTTTGCCAGATCCGCGTGGGCCTGTGAGGACAAGCTTATTGTTGGGCCAATGATCGGGCATGTCCAGTGTTGCCAATGCGATGGCATTGGACGGAGAGACGAAAAATGCCTCGCGCTGTAAGGCTTCGCGTACAGGCAAATCAAAGATCAGTTGTTCGGCCATGTGCTAGGACTGCTCTGTAGAATCGGAAGTATCATCGATGGACGCTGCATTGTAGGCTGCTTCAGTGCCTTGCTCGAATGTCGCGAGGCCTGTGTACAAACGACTATCGTGGTATTGTTCAATCGCAAAGCGCGCCACAACACCGATCGATGCGGCAACGGGGACGGCGATCAACATGCCAACAAAACCGAACATGGTACCAAAGGCTGTCAGTGCAAAGATAAGCCACACAGGATGCAACCCAATGGATGAGCCTACGAGTTTAGGGGTTAGAATATTGCCCTCAAAGAACTGCCCGAGCGCAAAAATACCGATGACAAGCCCGATACGCAGCCAATCTGTCGCGACTAAAATCGTTTCACCGTCAATTACATCGGAGCCACCCCAAAACTGAAACAGCGCCAACCCAATGGATAAGACGCCGCCGACCAAGGCACCGACATAGGGAATAAACGTTAATGCACCGGCAATCGCGCCGGTTACCAATCCAAACTTCAACCCGACCAGCATCAAAGCGGCAGCATAAAACACGCCCAAGATCAAACAAACAGTTCCCTGTCCGCGAATAAACGACGCAAGAGTTTCATCAATTTGTCGCGCAAGACGGCGTAACACTGGAGCATGAT
>JBLHXX010000007.1:0-84892 GCA_047630475.1 Celeribacter sp.
GCATTGTGAATTTTCGTCTCTAATTCGCTCAGTTCAAGCGTGGTAAAGCGCACTTGGTTCGCGGTGGTTTGTCGGTGGATAAAGGTCTCACTCAGGGGGGCAGATAGCATTTTTTCAGCATGCGTTGCTGTGGTTTCGATAAAATAACCCAGCACATTGTTGTGTTTGACTTTGAGCGTCGAAATACCTGTGGTTTCTGCATATTGCGTTTGCAAAGATGCGATGACGCCGCGCCCTTGATCGCGTAGCGTGCGACACTCATCAAGTTCAGCGTCATAACCTTGGGCAATAAACCCTCCGTCGCGCGATAACAGCGGGGGCTCTGCAACAACGGCTGCATCAAGCAGATCAATGACAGCATCATGATTTTGCAAAAGACCCATGTTTAGCTGGAATAGGGTCGGAATTTGATCAGAGTCCAAGGATTGAACAAGGCCAAGGGCTTGGGTCAAGCCGCTGCGAATAGCGGTCAAATCACGCGGACCAGCTCGGTCAAGACCAAGACGCGATAGGCTGCGCTCCATGTCTGGAACCTTGCGCAGCATGTCACGCAGGTCATTGCATTGCTGCTTGTTTGCCACTGAAAATTCAATCGCATCTAGACGCGTTTGGATCAAATCCACATCACGAGAGGGGCTGGACAGCCTGCGTTCTAACAATCTGCCGCCAGCGGCTGTCACAGTTCGGTCCATAGCTGCAATCAGCGATCCTTCGCGACCGCCGGACAGGGCGTGGGTGATTTCCAAATTGCGCCGTGTCGCGGCATCGATTTGCATCGCACCCCCAACGTTCTCGCGCAGGGGTGGACGCACTAGCGGCAGTTTGCCTTTTTGAGTGATTTCTAGGTAATCAACGATGGCTCCCATCGCCGAAATTTCCGCCAGTCCAAAGGGCGCAAAAGAATCCAAGCTTGAGACGCTAAACAGTTCTTGTAACCGTTTTGCGGCTGATGTGCTGTCAAAAGAGCTGCGCGACAAAGGTGTTGTTGCGGCATCAAAATCAGGGACCAATTCAGCCCAATTTGATATATTTGCTTCAGACACAATCAATTCGGATGGGTTCAATCGTGCCAATTCGGGTGCAAGTCGCACCAAGGGGCATGGCATCACGTGAAACGCGCCGGTTGAGATATCAACCCAAGCCAAAGCGCCCTCATCTCGAACCTCGGCATAGGCGGCCAAAAAGTTATGGCGACGCGCCTCTAACAGACTGTCTTCGGTCAAGGTGCCGGGTGTGACAAGGCGCACAACATCACGTTTGACGACAGATTTTGCACCGCGCTTTTTAGCCTCAGCTGGGCTTTCCAGTTGTTCACACACCGCCACACGAAACCCTTTTCGGATGAGGGTCAAAAAATACCCTTCGGCGGCGTGATGCGGGACACCACACATGGGAATGTCATCACCGTCATGTTTGCCACGTTTGGTCAGCGCAATATCGAGGGCCTCTGATGCGGCAATCGCGTCATCAAAGAACATCTCGTAAAAATCGCCCATGCGGTAAAACAGCAAAGCATCGCGGTGGCGCGATTTGATTTCAAGGAACTGCGCCATCATCGGTGTCACGGTAGGTTTTTCAGCGGCCACGTGGGAATTCCTTGGTTTGATTTCGGCCCCAATTTAACGGCACAGGGGGCAGGGTAAAGGGCGCATGCGTTCTTTTGTTGAGTGATAGGCCGTGGGTCGCTAATAAGGTCGGACTGGCAAAAAGGAGGCCCCCCGAATGCCCAAACCCAAACAAACCCGTGAGGAAGCGCTTGCGTTTCACATGGACCCACGCCCCGGCAAGTTTGACATAACGCCGAGCGTTCCAATGACCACACAGCGCGACCTGTCTTTGGCGTATTCGCCCGGCGTGGCTGTGCCTTGCGAAGAAATCGCAGCAAACCCAGAGACGGCTTATGATTACACCAACAAGGGCAACCTTGTCGCGGTGATCTCCAACGGTACGGCTGTGCTTGGTCTTGGTAATCTTGGTGCGCTGGCGTCTAAGCCTGTGATGGAAGGCAAGTCTGTTTTGTTCAAACGATTTGCTGATGTGAACTCGATTGATATCGAGTTGGACACAGAAGATCCCGAGCAAATCATCCAAGCCGTAAAATTGATGGGGCCCACGTTTGGCGGCATCAATCTAGAAGACATCAAAGCCCCAGAGTGTTTCATCATTGAGCAGCGTCTCAAGGAAGAAATGGACATTCCGGTTTTTCACGATGATCAACATGGTACGGCGGTGATTTGTGCTGCTGGCTTGATCAACGCGCTGCATATTTCCGGCAAAAAGATCGAAGATTGCCGCATTGTTTTGAACGGTGCTGGTGCTGCTGGTATTGCTTGTCTTGAGTTGATCAAATCCATGGGTGCAAAACATGATAACTGCATCATGTGCGACACAAAAGGCGTTATTTATCAAGGTCGTACCGAGGGTATGAACCAGTGGAAATCTGCCCATGCTGCCAAAACTGATGCACGGGATTTGACGGATGCTATGAAGAATGCGGATGTGTTTTTGGGCGTATCTGCCAAGGGGGCTGTGACCCAAGATATGGTGGCCTCAATGGCGCCAAATCCGGTTATTTTCGCTATGGCAAACCCAGATCCGGAGATCACACCAGAAGACGCCCACGCCGTGCGCGAAGATGCGATTGTGGCCACTGGGCGCTCTGATTATCCGAACCAAGTGAACAACGTTTTGGGTTTCCCATACTTGTTCCGTGGGGCGCTTGATATTCATGCGCGTGCGATCAATGACGAGATGAAAATCGCCTGTGCGCGGGCCTTGGCTGAACTGGCCCGCGAAGATGTGCCTGACGAGGTGGCTTTGGCGTATGGGCAAAAACTGTCTTTTGGCCGCGACTATATCATTCCAACGCCGTTTGACCCGCGTTTGATTTACACAATCCCACCAGCGGTTGCCAAAGCAGGCATGGCAACGGGCGTTGCACGCCGTCCTATTGTGGACATGGCTGGGTATGAACATGATCTTAAAGCGCGCATGGATCCGACAGCTCAAATTTTGCAAGGATTGTATGCCCGCGCCCGTCAAGCGCAGGCGACGATGGTCTTTGCCGAGGGCGATGACCCGCGTGTTTTACGTGCGGCTGTGGCCTATCAACGTGGCGGATTTGGCCGCGCTTTGGTTGTTGGTCGTGAAGAAGATGTGCGTGAAAAACTCAGTGCCGAAGGCCTGAGCGAAGCTGCCGCAGAGCTTGAAATCGTCAATGCCGCGAACACTGAGCATTTGGGTGATTACAAAGACTTTTTGTACAATCGCTTGCAGCGTTCTGGCCATGATCAAAAAGACATTCATCGCCTTGCGGCGCGAGATCGTCATGCGTTTTCAGCGCTCATGTTGGCGCATGATCACGCCGATGGTTTGGTGACAGGTGCCACACGCAAATCAGCGCATGTGTTGGACCGGATCAACTCTGTTTTTGATGCGACGGCTGCCGATGGCGCTGTGGGCGTGACGGCTCTTTTGCACAAAGGTAAAATTGTATTCATCGCGGATACTTTGGTGCATGAGTGGCCTGATGAGAATGACCTTGCCGATATCGCTATCGCAGCGGCGCAAGTTGCGCGTGCGCTTGGGATTGAGCCTCGTGTGGCTTTTGCATCCTTTTCAACCTTTGGGTATCCTGTGTCGGAGCGTGCAAATAAAATGCATTTGGCACCGAAAGTGTTGGATACACGCGGCGTTGATTTCGAATACGAAGGTGAAATGGCTGTCGATGTGGCGCTCAATCTTGATGCGATGGCAAATTATCCATTTTGCCGTTTGACGGGGCCTGCGAATGTTTTGGTGGTCCCTGCGCGGCATTCTGCGTCTATTTCTGTCAAATTGATGCAAGAAATGGCGGGCGCGACAGTTATTGGTCCGATTTTGACCGGTGTTGATAAACCTATTCAGATTTGTTCAACTGTTTCGACGGTAAATGATATCTTGAATATGGCGATCCTAGCGGCGTGTAAGGTCGGACAGTTCAAATAACAAAAAGGAGAAGCGCGTGGCTATTTATAATCTAGGCTCGATCAATATCGATAGATTCTACGCGCTTCACCATCTGCCCCAACCAGGTGAAACACTTGGCGCTTTGCGTCATAGTGTGGGACTGGGCGGCAAAGGTATGAACCAATCCGTCGCGGCGGCACGCGCGGGTGCAAAAGTAAAACATATTGGTGCGATTGGCCAAGCGGACGCTTGGGTCCGCGCGCGCATAGAAAGTTACGGTGTTGATTGCCAGTTCTTGCGTGAACTCGATGGCAACACCGGCCATGCCATTATTTTTGTGGATGAGCAGGGCGAAAATACCATCATTTTAGAACCCGGCACAAACACGAAGCAAGACAGTGAATTTGTGATTGAAGCCATCGATAGTGCTGTCGCGGGTGACACGCTTTTGCTGCAAAATGAAACCAACCTTCAACCCCACGCGGCAACTTTTGCCATGGTTAAAGGTATGCGTGTGATTTATTCAGCAGCGCCTTTTTCTGTCGCTGCGATCAAGGCGCTGGTGCCCGATGTGTCGATGGTGGTGATGAATGCTATCGAAGCGGAGCAGTTGTGTTGTGAAATGAACATCACGCTGGAACAAATTCCTGCGCCTCAAGTTTTGGTGACACTTGGCAGCAAGGGGGCGATGTGGCGATCCAATGAAACGGGCGAAGTGATCGAAGTATCCTCACCCAAGGTGACAGCGGTTGATACGACTGCGGCAGGTGATACGTTTGCGGGCTACTTCGCAGCAGGGTTGGATTTGGGCATGCCCGTGAAAAAGGCGATGGA
Organism: Celeribacter sp.; assembly: GCA_047630475.1. Classification (GTDB taxonomy): domain Bacteria; phylum Pseudomonadota; class Alphaproteobacteria; order Rhodobacterales; family Rhodobacteraceae; genus Celeribacter. Next base: position 4,783 of record JBLHXX010000007.1, read on the forward strand.
ATGGGCCACGCAAGCTGCAGCCCTTAAAGTCACGCGGCACGGGACGGCGGATGTGATACCAACGGCGGCGGATGTTGAGGCATTTCGCTCAAAATAGGCACATACAAAATGGATATAAAAAGGGGACGCAAAACGCGCCCCTTTTTCAATTTTTGGTCGTAAATCTTATTTAAAGCGACGGTTACGTGCAGCCAAAAGTTTCAAACGCAATGCGTTCAGTTGGATAAACCCTGCCGCATCTTTTTGATCGTAGGCGCCCGCATCGTCTTCGAATGTCACGTGGGCTTCTGAGTAAAGCGAGTGATCTGACGCGCGTGCAACGGTCACAGCGGAGCCTTTGTAGAGTTTCAAAGTCACTGTACCTGTGACGTGCTCTTGTGATTTGTCGATCGCGGCTTGCAGCATTTCACGCTCTGGTGAGTACCAAAAACCGTTGTAGATCAGTTCAGCGTAGCGTGGCATCAGGCTGTCTTTAAGGTGGCCTGAGCCGGAATCGAGTGTGATTTGCTCAATACCGCGGTGCGCTTCGAGCAAGATTGTGCCGCCGGGTGTCTCATAAACGCCGCGGGATTTCATGCCAACGAAACGGTTTTCTACGAAATCCAAACGACCAATGCCGTGCTTGCGGCCGTACTCGTTAAGCGTTTCCAAAACAGTCGCGGGGCTGAGTGCTTCGCCGTTGATAGAAACCGCGTCGCCTTTTTCAAATCCGACTTCGATGAACTCAGGTGTGTCTGGTGCATCTTCTGGGTTTACAGTGCGTTGGTGTACATATTCTGGCGCGATCATGGCTGGATCTTCCAAAACTTTACCCTCGGATGAGGTGTGCAACATGTTGGCATCGACAGAAAACGGCGCTTCGCCACGTTTATCTTTGGCGACAGGGATTTGGTGCTGTTCCGCAAATTCCAAAAGACGTGTGCGTGAGGACAAATCCCATTCACGCCAAGGCGCGATCACCTTGATCTCTGGGTTCAAAGCGTAGGCTGCCAATTCAAAGCGCACTTGGTCGTTGCCTTTGCCAGTCGCGCCGTGGGCCACAGCATCTGCGCCTGTCATTTCCGCGATCTCAACCAGACGTTTGGAAATCAATGGGCGGGCGATAGATGTACCAAGCAGATATTGGCCTTCATAGATCGCATTGGCACGGAACATTGGGAAAACAAAGTCACGTACAAACTCTTCGCGCACATCTTCGATAAAGATGTTCTCAGGCTTGATCCCAAGCAGCTCAGCTTTGGCGCGCGCTGGCTCAAGTTCTTCACCTTGACCCAAATCGGCGGTAAAGGTGACAACTTCGCAACCGTATTCGGTCTGAAGCCATTTCAAAATGATCGATGTATCAAGGCCACCGGAGTAGGCGAGGACGACTTTTTTGGGCGCGGACATTGGCTTTTCCTTTTGAGGATATCGCTTGGGCGATTACCGAGTTTTTAGACCAAGGGCAAGGTTTCGTGCCGTGAAAGCTTTCTGTTTGACTGCAAAAGCCCTAAGTGTTGCTAATATTGTTTGGGAATGGACCGAAATGACTGGATATTCGCTGTTTAAGCACGCTGTTTTACGCGTGTTTCGGAATTTGGATGATGCGCTTGCGATTTCAGGATTGATCTGGATCGGAGTGGTGGCCATTTCTGTCATTGCATCTTCGAACGCGCCAGCCTTACCGGCCGGCACAGCGGCTTGGGATGAGGTGTCGACGCGAGGATTGCTGATCATTTTTGGGGTCAACCTTGCTGTACTTGTCGCTAGTATTTGGGTTGCTGTGGCGTGGCACCGTTTTGTTTTGCTCGGCGCGCGACCACACACAATTATTCCACCATTTCGGGGCAAATTATTTGCAACCTATTTGGGAAAATCGCTTTTGCTGTCGATGGTTCTAATGGCAATGATGGTGGGCGCGACTTTGGTTATCACTTTGGTGACGCTGGCTGTAGGGTCCGTACCTGTTTTATTTTATGCAATGCTTTTGGTTTTGGGCACATGTTTGATGTATGTGTTCCACCGGCTTTCGCCTATTTTGCCTGCTGCGGCATTGGATGAAACGTTGTCTTTGAAGGCTGCTTGGGCCACGACGGAAGCTCATAAAACGCCAATCTTTCACGCGACCATTTTGATGATGTTGGGGTGGATGCTTTTGCAATCTCCGGTAACGCTTGTTGGCAATGGGGTAATCGGCCTTGTGTTTTCTTTGATTTCTGGATGGATTGGCTTGATGGTGGGTGTCAGCCTTTTGTCTGCAATTTATGAAATTTCAGTCCCAAAGGATGATGTATGACATCTTTAAAAGACAGCCGTGAACCTGCGCTTGAAGCGACCAAATTGGTGCGCAAAATTTTTGCCCCTACTCCCTGTGTGCATAACGACCATTTGTCCCTAAAATATGATGCGGATATTTGGCTCAAACGCGAAGATTTAACGCCTGTGCGCAGTTATAAAATTCGTGGCGCAGTGAATGCGATGAGCCGTGCGCGGACGGCCAACCCCGATCTTGATCTCTTTGTATGCGCATCTGCGGGAAATCACGCTCAAGGTGTCGCCTTTGCTTGCCGTCATTTTGGCGTGCGGGGGGTCATTTTTATGCCCGTCACCACGCCGAAACAAAAGATCGAAAAAACCAAAATTTTTGGTGGGGATAATATCGAAGTTCGGATGGTCGGCGATTATTTTGACGATACGCTTACCTCAGCTAAGGCGTTTTGCGAGCAAGCATCGGGATATTTTTTGGCCCCATTTGATGATGTTGATGTCATTGCAGGGCAGGCATCGGTGGCTGTTGAATTCATGGAGCAAATGGCCGAAGCGCCAGATGTCGTTATTTTACCCGTTGGTGGTGGTGGATTATCTGCTGGTGTTGTTCAATATTTGGCGAAAGTTGCACCCAAAACTGAGATTTATTTTGTTGAGCCAAGTGGCGGGCCGTCATTGGCGGCCGCCGTCGCTGCGGGCAAACCTGTTGCACTTAAATCCGTTGATAGTTTTGTTGATGGTGCTGCTGTTGCTCAAATAGGGGCGATACCGTTTGCGACTCTGAAAAACGTGGATCAAAGTCAGTTATTGACGGCACCTGAAGATCGTATTTGTGCGACAATGATTGAAATGCTCAATATTGAAGGGATCGTTCTTGAGCCTGCTGGGGCACTTACAATCGATGCACTGCAAGATTTAAAGAAAATCATTCGCGGGCGTAGGGTTTTGTGTGTTGTTTCTGGTGGAAATTTCGATTTCGAAAGGCTGCCAGAAGTAAAAGAGCGTGCGCAAAAATATCTTGAGCTTAAAAAATATTTCATCTTGCGTATGCCGCAAAGGCCCGGCGCATTGCGGGACTTTTTGGACCTTCTCGGCGATACTGATGATGTTGCGCGGTTTGAGTATCTTAAAAAATCTGCACGCAATTTCGGATCTGTTCTCATTGGAATTGAAACAGATCAGCCAAAGAATTTTGAACGCTTGTTTCAAAGAATGGATCAAGCAGGTCTTGTGTACAAAGATATAACCAATGACCAAGCGCTGTCAGAATTTGTACTTTAAGGTTGTAACATTGCGTTGGTTTTGTCTGTAAATTCGGCACGAGACAATTTGTATGATGTTAAAATTGCATTGAGATCGATTGCGTCAGCAGCGCCTTTTGCCGATGCTGCTTCTCCCGCCTGGCAAAGACTGGCAAAAGATGCCAACCCTAAATTCATAGAACTGCCTTTCAAAAAGTGCAGATCTTCTTCGATTTTGGTTCGATCGCTTGAGCTTTCAAGCCGCTCAATGACTTCATCGACCTCTTCAAGGAAAAGCTCAACAACCTCACCAAAGTCTTTAATACCGACCTCGTCGCGTAGTTCGGTAACTCGGTTCCAATCAATCATATGTGCACTCCTTTAACCTTCTATCGCATGGTCGGCTTAAGATCGCGTAACCACCTGAGCATAATTAAAATCAATTTTAGATTTAAGGGACCATTAAGTTGATCAAGGCAATGTGGCGAAAACCATGACATTTAAGTTGGAATATTCATTGGCGATCGCGCAACAAAAACAAGTACATCTTCAGGCCGTCCCTGAACGAGGTGTCGTTAACAACGTTTTGGTCGTTGACGATTCTCGTGCTCAACGGCGGATATTATCGTCCTATTTAGGCCGATGGGGGTATACCGTATTCGAAGCAGCGTCCGGTGAAGAGGCGCTGGAAATGTGTGCAGCGAATAAAATTGACCTTATCGTCTCGGATTGGATGATGCCTGGTATCAACGGACTCGATTTTTGTCGTATTTTTCGCACATTAGAACGTGAAAATTATGGATATTTTATTCTACTGACGTCCAAATCGGACAAGGCCGAAGTTGCACAGGGTTTAGATGTTGGTGCTGATGATTTCCTGACAAAACCTGTAGCCGGTGATGAGCTTTTAGCTCGCATTCGTGCTGGAGAACGCATTTTACGGATGCAGCGAGAGCTGACGGCTAAAAATGATCTTGTTAGCTCAACATTGAAAGAAATTTCAGCATTATATGATTCGTTGGATCGTGATTTGGTCGAGGCGCGTAAGTTGCAACAATCACTTGTGAGGGATCGCTTTAAAGACTTTGAAACCGCTCAAGTGTCACTTTTGTTGCGTCCAAGCGGTCATGTGGGCGGCGATCTTGTTGGCTTTTTTCCGATCAATAACGATCAATTCGGAGTTTTTTCGATCGATGTTTCGGGGCATGGTGTGGCTTCGGCGCTAATGACCGCACGATTGGCCGCATATTTAACTGGATCGACATCCGATCAAAATTTAGCCATAGCACGATCCGCCGACGGGTCCCATATAGCCAAATCTCCGGCAGAGGTGGCTAAGGCATTAAATACTTTGATGCTTGAAGAGATGGAGACGGATCTCTATTTCACCATGATTTTAGGTCATTTTGACCGACAGCAAGGGAGGTTTGTCATGACACAATGTGGCCACCCGCACCCAGCCATTCAGCGCGTGGATGGATCGGTTGAATATTTTGGTGGCGGCGGACTTCCTATCGGCTTGATCCCTGATGCATCATTCGATGATTTTGAAATACAAATTTCTCAAGGCGAAAGAATTATTTTACTATCAGACGGGGTTACCGAATGTCCTGATGGGGCTGATGGAATGCTTGGAGAGGATGGTTTGGTAACTTTGGTAGAGAACATCGCCGATCTATCAGGTAGTGCATTTTTTGATACGATGCTTTGGGATCTGAACAATTTTAACAACGACAAAGACTTTCCTGATGATATCTCTGCTATCCTTCTCGAGTATTCAGGCCAAAGTACTGATTGATTGCAGCTCTGTCACCGGGATTTCTTAAGCAGTCTGTTGCATCCTCAACGCGAATCCATTTTGCAGTATGGCCAACTTCTGTCGGAGGTCCGAGACGGCGAATAGGGCGCGCGACGTAGATTTTACAGATTTTTTCGGCCCAGATATCGTAATCAGGCATGAATACAAATCTACGAAATGCATGTAAAAACGTTGGTTGAGCAATGCGCCACCCTGTTTCTTCGATCACTTCACGGTGCAACGCGGCCATGGTAGATTCGCCCTTGTCTACACCACCACCGGGCAATTGAAATTCGCTTGTTGGTGCTGTTTGATGGGTCAACAGTAAAGAGCCATTGCGTGGCAATATTGCGTATGCGCCAGGCCTTAAAGTGTAGGAAACACCTTCTAATTTAGGTTCACCGTAACGTCGAATCATTGCTCGCCCTTTTTCCAGCGGTTGTCGCCCCTATATGAACAAGGTATGCCAACTCGCGACGTGCAAGGGAACTGAAAATGCTTGGATCAAAAATCGCCTGGGATGACACGGTTCTCCCATTTCAACTCGATAAGTCAGATGTGCGCGGTCGTGTGGCCCGCCTTGATGGCGTGCTTGAGCAAGTTCTCGAGCAACATAACTACCCGCCGGTCATTGAAGCGCTCGTTGCAGAGGTTGCTTTATTGACTGCAATGATAGGTCAAACCATCAAACTGCGTTGGAAATTGTCCATTCAGGTCCGTAGTGACGGGCCTGCGCGTATCATCGCGACGGATTATTATGCACCCACAGCAGATGGCAAGCCGGCACGCATTCGTGCCTATGCGTCATATGATGAAACGCGCCTTGTTCCCAATACCGATGCATTCTCGCAGCTGGGCAAAGGTTATTTCGCGATTTTAATCGACCAAGGTGAGGGCAATAAACCTTATCAAGGTATAACGCCGCTGGCTGGTACGTCGCTTTCCAATTGTGCTGAGGCGTATTTCGCGCAGTCCGAGCAGCTTCCAACCCGTTTTGAATTGTCCTTTGGGCGCTCAACGCTTGCGGGTGGCGATGAAACATGGCGCGCTGGCGGCGTTATGCTGCAAAAAATGCCGAAAGCGTCCCCAAGTGCTGCCCCTCTGGAGGGGACCAGTGATGATGGCTTGCTGACGGCATCTGATATTTTGGATGATGACGATTTTGAAAACTGGAATCGTGCGAATATTTTGCTTGATACCGTCGATCCGCTTGAATTGATTGGGCCAAGCGTTCAACCGACCGATTTGCTTGTGCGCTTGTTCCACGAAGATAAGCCTCGTGTTTTTGAGGCACAGCCTGTCGCCTTTGGTTGTAGCTGTTCTGAAACCAGCGTTCGCAGCAGTTTGTCGATCTATTCTGCAAAAGATATCGCGACGATGACGACCGAAGAAGGTATTGTATCAGCTGATTGTCAATTCTGTGGGGCGCATTACGTTATGGATCCCACGACACTTGGCTTTGAAGCAAAGGCACAGACCAATGGTGATACGGATTGATAGATTAAGCATTGAGCGGGCGCTGACACAGGGTGGGCGCCCGTCCTCTGATTTCGATCTCAATCCTGAAGCGCGCCCAAATCCGGTCATTTTAAAGCCAGCGGGTGTTCTTTTGCCGATTATTGAGCGCGCATCCGGCCTTCAGCTGATTTTGACCAAACGATCGGCAACCATCAAAAATCATCCGGGTCAAATTGCGTTCCCTGGTGGGCGCGTTGACCCTGAGGATACCACGCATGTTTCAGCAGCATTGCGCGAGGCTGATGAGGAAATCGGGTTGCAGCCATCTTTGGTTGAGGTTCTTGGCGAGTTGCCAACGCATGAAACTGTCTCGAACTACACCATGCACCCCGTTGTTGGCTGGGTCACTCAAGATTTCACGCCTCGCTTGGAAGAGGCAGAAGTGTCTGAAATTTTTGAGGTGCCATTGACGCATGTCTTAAATGTGTCGAATTATGCAGTTCAATCGCGCATTTGGCGTCGGCAGATGCGCAGGTTTTACACTGTTCCATATGGGCCTTATTATATTTGGGGGGCCACAGCGCGGGTGCTGCGATCTTTTGCAGAAAAGGTCAGTCAGTGAGCTCGGTTCAAGCATTCGAATGGCTTCAATCGGATGCCACGCAATTGATAATTTCTATGTTTAAAGGGGCTGATCAAACCGCTTATTTCGTTGGTGGATGTGTGCGCAACAGTTTGATGGGCGTGCCTGTGACCGATTTGGATGTTTCAACCCCAATGCGTCCAGAGGCAGTTATGGCGTTGGCAAAGTCTGTCGGGCTAAAAGCGATCCCCACGGGGATCGAGCACGGAACAGTGACGGTTGTCGCGCATGGTGAGCCTTTTGAGATAACGACCTTTCGGCGTGATGTGGCCACAGATGGGCGTCGCGCAGTTGTGGCGTTTGCGGATCATCTGGATGAGGATGCTTGTCGTCGTGATTTTACGATGAATGCGCTTTATGTGGATCTTGATGGCACTGTTTTGGACCCGCTGGGGGGCATGAGTGATTTAAAGGCGCGCAAAGTGCGCTTTATTGGGCAACCACAGGACCGCATTTGCGAAGATTATTTGCGAATTCTACGTTTTTTCCGGTTTCACGCCGTATACGGCAATGATGATTCTGGCCTTGATCCGGATGCGTTGGCTGCATGTGCAGAGCATTTGGGTGGGCTGGACAGTTTGTCTAAAGAGCGCATTGGCGCGGAAATGATCAAGCTTGTTGCGGCAAACGATCCAAGCACGGCCATTGGGGCAATGGAGGCGAGTGGCGTCTTGCGGGCTATTTTACCAGGTGCATCAGGGCGATCACTTTATCCTTATATCTCGCAGGAATTTCACATCGATCCTATGGCGCGGCTTGCCGCGCTGGGCGGAGAGGATGCTGATCGGCGGCTTAAACTGTCTAAAAAGCAAGCTGTTCGCCTTTCGTTGTTTAAAGATGCCATTGGCAGCACTGTCAGCTTGGATGAGATCGCCTATAAAGAGGGCGCAGATATAGCGCTTTGTGTTGCCGCCTTGCGCGCAGCGGTGTTTGAACAATCATTGCCGTCTGGCGTGGCGGCGCAAATTTCGAGGGCATCTGACCAAGAATTTCCAGTCAAAGCACAGGATTTGATGCCAGCGTATTCTGGCGCTGACTTAGGCGCTACGTTGAAGATGTTACAACGTGCTTGGCTGGACTCCGGTTTTGCCCTAACCAAGGCGAAATTGTTGAATATATTGGAAGCCAAGTCACAATGACACAAATTGAAATCACACGACTTGGTCACCACGGCGACGGTATTGCTGTTGGCCCAATCTTTGCCGCTAAAACACTGCCGGGCGAAATTGTCGAAGGTGAGGTGACGGGGGATCGTATGTTGAGCCCAAGCATCGTCACCCCATCTGCGGATCGGGTCAAACCCCCATGCACCCATTTTAAGGCGTGTGGCGGTTGCGCTTTGCAGCATGCGTCGGATGAATTTGTTGCGGGATGGAAGTCGGATATCGTGCAAATTGCGCTGTCTCACCAAGGGATTGATGTTCCTATTTCGGATGTTTTTACGTCTCCGGCACAGTCACGCAGACGGGCAACTTTTGCGGGGCGTCGCACCAAAAAAGGTGTCTTGGTTGGACTGCACGGGCGCGCGTCTGGCACATTGGTGCCTGTTCCTGATTGCACTTTGATGACGCAAAAAATTATGGATGGCATGCCTGCGTTTGAGGCATTGGTATTGGCTGGCGGATCGCGGCGCGGTGAAATGGCTATCACTGTTATAGATTCGGATGCTGGACTGGATGTGTCTGTTGTCGACGGCAAGACGCTCGACATGGAATTGCGATCCGAATTGGCATCCGTTGTTCGCAAATACGGTATCATCCGTTTGTCGTGGAATGGTGATGAGGTCGTCCAGGAAACGCGACCTTATTTGTCGTTTGGGCGGGCCCGTCTTGTTCCGCCTCCGGGGGCCTTTTTGCAAGCCACGCGACATGGTGAGCACACCCTTGTTGCACTGATGAAAGAGGCTGTCGCGGGCGCGGATCGTGTTGTCGATCTGTTTGCAGGCTGCGGTACTTTTGCGTTGCCGATGGCTGAATTTGCCGAGGTTCATGCTGTCGAGGGTGAACATTCCATGCTTAAAAGCTTGTCTGACGCATGGAAAACCGCGCCTGGATTAAAGCCCGTCACAGTTGCGACGCGCGATTTGTTTCGCCAGCCGCTTTTGCCTGACGAACTTAATAAATTCGATGCTGCGATTATCGATCCGCCACGTGCGGGGGCTTTGGCGCAAACTGGTGAATTGGCCAAAAGCAATGTGCGATCAGTTGGGTTTGTGTCCTGTAACCCTGTGACTTTTGCGCGAGACGCCAAGATTTTGATCGACAGTGGTTTCGAAATTGATTGGCTGCGTGTCGTTGATCAATTCAGATGGTCTGCGCATGTCGAGATCGCTGCAAAATTCAGCCGTGCTTGACGCAGAATTTACTTTGAGCTTTTCAAATGCTGGCATATACGCAGCAAAAAAATAGGCATGGATAGATCAATGAACCGCCGCTTTATCATTACAGGATTGGCAGCACTTAGCCTTTTCCCCACCACGGCTTTTGCGCGCACACTCAAGCCTTATTCTGGGCCGCAGGTCACGCGTGTTGTTTTGTACAAAGGCAAGCGCCGCTTGTATTTGTTAAGTGGAACCAAGGTGTTGAAAAAGTATAAGGTTGGGCTTGGTGGGGTTCCTGTTGGTCACAAGCAATTTGAAGGTGACGGCAAAACGCCCGAGGGCAGCTATATCATTGACCGTAGAAATGCAGAGTCAAAATATCATTTGTCCGTTGGGATCTCTTATCCAAACAGCCGTGATGTCGCGTATGCGCGTCAGTTTGGCCGCAGTCCGGGTGGTGAAATTTTTATCCATGGCCGCGCTGGCGCTCATAGAGGGTTTGGGCGCGATTGGACCGCTGGCTGTATTGCCGTCAAAGACAAGCATATAGAAGAAATTTACATGATGGTTCTGACCGGCACGCAAATAGACATCCATCCTTAGGATGCCTTTGTGCAGTTACATACCGTTGGCAAATTGTGGTGCAGCACCACCCAAAATCAGTGTCCACCACAGTTTACCATTTTTTTCCTGATACCAAGCAAACCCAAGATCTGTCGCACGACGATCCAAAATGATTTCACGCGTGTCGGGTTGTTCCATCCAAGCACTCAATGTTTCCAGTTCAGATTCATAGGTTTCTGAAATGTTTTCACCAAGCATCGTTCCAGCATAACCCGAGCGTGCAACGCGATCGATTGGGGATGACCCGTCTGATCCGAAATGCCATGGGCGATTCTGGTTTTTCATATCTATTGCATGAGTTGCCGCGGCTGCGTTGAGATTGGAATTCAGTTTGATTTCCGGCGCTCCCGATGCAGATCTTAGGGCATTAATAGAATCCAGCATGCGATATTGAACCTTGGCTTCATCCCGCGCACTGATGCGATAGACACGAGGAAGAGGATTTCCGTCAGGGCCCAAAGTGGTGGTGTTGCTTTCACACGCGCTTAGGCCGATAATGGAAACAAGAAGCAGAACAAAGAAACGCGTCATTTTTTTTGATACCCTGAATTCGATCTTCGAATCACCTATCCTGAAAATGATGTCGGATCAAATCATGTCCGCGTGTTTTCGCCGTCCACGATTGTTTGATTTGCGACTGCGACAATCGCGCCATATAGATGGCACAATGAAATAACTCTTTTAGGGGTCATCATGACCAATAAATTCGACATTCACTTTTCAAGACGGGCGTTTCTTGCAACCTCAGCTGCGTGCTTGGCTGCTCCAGCTTTGGCGCAAACTGAGAATTCCACAGAAGTTGAGCGCGATATATCCGAGGTTGTGCGCCGTAATATTTCAAGCTTCCGTTCTTTAGATTGGCGCCCTTATTTTGACAACACGCGCAATGGGGCGATTTTGGTCGATACAACATCGCGTGCGCTGCACTATTGGAGCGAAGATCAGTCGACCTACAAACTGTATCCGACATCCGTTCCTGTTTCAGATGATTTGACGCGGCTTGGTCGCACGTCCATTATTCGTAAAGTTGAAGGTCCGTCATGGTCACCGACGCCCGCTATGCGCATTCGCAATCCAGAATGGCCAAGCTTTGTTGGGCCTGGTCCTGACAACCCTTTGGGGACGCACGCGCTTTATCTTTCGTGGCAATATTACCGTATTCACGGCACTCACGACACGCGCAAAATTGGCCGCCGATCTTCGAATGGCTGCATTGGTTTGTACAACGAACATATTTCTGAGCTGTATGGATTGACGAAAAACGGCACACAAGTTTTGTTGATCTAACAGTGCAATGATACCCAGTTCTTCAATGGCGGCCCTATTGTGGGGCCGCCATTTTTTGTCAAAACTGATCTAGATCCAGCCGGCCAGATTGGTTTCGATGATTTTACACAGTGCCGCAATATGTGCCTCGTCATCGTTCAGGCATGGAATATACAAAAAGTCCTCGCCGCCAGCGTGCTCAAAACTTTCTTTAATCTCTTCGTTGATTTCCTCTAGCGTCTCAATGCAGTCAGCGGAAAACGCAGGGGCACACACTGCAATGCTTTTGTTGCCAGTCTCTGCTTGACGTGCAACTTCTTCGACGGTGTAGGGCTGAAGCCAGTCTTCGGGGCCGAATTTAGACTGGAAGGTCGTCATAATTTCAGTATCAGCCCAGCCCAGTCGCTCTTTGAGCAACCTTGTGGTTTTGTGACATTGGCAGTGATAGGGATCACCACCCTCGGTGAGATAGCGTTCTGGCAGGCCGTGATATGAACAAATCAAGATATCTGGCTTTTTGGGGGCTGCCGCATAGCCGCGTTCAATGGATTGCGCCAAGGCGTCGATGTATTCTGGTTTGTCAAAATAGGGCTCGATGGTACGAGACGCGGGTTGCCAATTTTCTTCCATCAAGGCGCGAAAGAACTGGTCGTTTGCTGTGCCAATCGTAGCGCCCGCATATTGTGGATACAGTGGAAAGAACAGTATTTTGGTACAGCCCTCGGCCACCATATTGGCAACCTTGGATTTGGTGGATGGATTGCCATAGCGCATGCAGTAGTCAACCATTACGCCATCGCCAAATTTAGACCCTAATTCGGCTGAAATCGCCGATGTTTGCTGTTTGGTGATTGTCGCAAGAGGGCTTTCATTGGCTTCATTGTTCCAGATAGATTTATAGGCAGCACCGGATTTTGATGGGCGTATCGTTAGGATGATGCCTTGCAAAATAGGTTGCCATTTCCAAGCGGGATAATCGATGACGCGTTGATCCGATAAAAATTCGCTTAAATACTTGCGCATGGACCAATAATCCGTCGCATCGGGCGTGCCCAGATTTGCCAAAAGCACGCCGATTTTTTGTTTTGGAATTTTTGGGTGATCTTTTGACGCATGCGCGGGGCAAACGGCATCTGTGGCATTGGTGTTGAGCCGTGTCGGCTTCATGGTTCCCATCGCTTGGTCCTGTCTTTTTTCTATACTGTTAGGCTAGGGCGCAGCTTTGATTGTTCAAGCTTGATCTGCCTCATTTGGCAAGTTGAATTCTTTTGCTCCCAACACATCAGCGAGACGTGTCTTGGCTGATCCGGGCATCAATGGCTTTGGCTGGCTGGCGTCTGGCGCCCAGCCCGTCAAAAACACCATGTCAAAAGTAGCCCGCAAGCGGCCATCGTCGCTGAAGTGATCTTGATAGAGTTTTTCAGTCGCATCAAACAGCATAGGCGCCGTATTTTTACGTGGTCTGGCCTGTAGTGCAGATGTTTCCCCCATGGCACGCAATTCGTGAATGAGGTGGGTTAGAGACGAAAAGGTCACGTTTGTCGTTGTTTTATCGGCAACAGGCAGCGCAAAAGACGCGCGTTGTAAAAGACCACCTAAATCGCGAAGTTCACCCATGGGCAATACGCGTGGTGAAAGACCACCTGAGCATTGTATTTCTGCTTGAGACAGACATGACCGCAGTTCATGAAGTGTTTGATCGCCAAAGAATGCAGCAAGCATCAATCCATCGGGCTTTAAAGCGCGATTGCATTGAATGAGTTGGCCGACGGGATCATTGGCCCAGTGTAGCGACATGGCGTGAATGACAAGATCATGCGTGCGCTCTTGTAAATCTAGAACATCATCATCCATAACAATCGTTGCGTCAGGGAACCACGCCTTCCAAAGATCGGGGAAACCGGTGACAATTGCGACCGACGTAAACGATTTGTTAACCATGTCGAGGCGATCTTGAACCTCAAGACGCGCTTCTTGGTGCAAAAAGAAATCCCCCCCAATGCGCGTGGCGCGCTGGCGGTTGCGCATCAATTGAGCGCGATCAACAAGAGGGGCGGTATTGGACATAGGCTCTCTTTCCGTGAAGTTGGGCCAACTTAGGAAGTCATGTGGAAAATGCAAAGACTGGCGCGGCTTCTATACCCCCCTCAATGCCTGACATGCGACGAAATTGTCGATTTCTTGTATGGTCTTTGTCCTAAATGTTGGGGCGACACGCCGTTTGTGACCGAAAATTGTTGTGAAATGTGTGCAAGGCCTTTGATCGGCGACGTTGAGGCGGGCGATTTATGTGATTCTTGTCACACCACGCCACGTCCATGGACGCGCGCGCGTGCTGCGTTACTGTATGAGGGCAATGCGCGTTCTATTGTTTTGCGCTTAAAGCACGGCGATCGGACGGATCTTGCGTATCCTGTGGGAGAGTGGCTTGCGAAATCAGCAAAGCCTTTGGTGGACGATAATACGATTGTCGCACCTGTGCCGTTGCATTGGTTTCGTGGATTTAGGCGGAGGTACAATCAATCTATTTTGCTATCGCGACGTGTTTCCAGTGTGTTGAATCTTGATCATTGCCCAAACCTTTTGCGAAGGCGTGTCGCGACGCGCAAGCTTGACGGTATGAACGCGGGTGAGCGTATGAATGTTGTATCGGGTGCGATCACGCTGCGACCGCATTACCGTGCGAAAATCAAAGGACGCCATGTGTTGTTGATCGATGATGTCATGACCACGGGCGCAACACTGACGGCCTGTACCAAAGCTTGTCTCGATGGGGGGGCTGATCAAGTTTCCGTGGCGGTGCTGGCACGCGTTGCGAAGAAGAACTAAATCCGTATAGTCCTGCCGGACACAAAGGATTAATAAATGCAGCCTGTAACTCTCTATACCACCCCGATTTGCCCGTTTTGCGTCGCAGCCAAGCGATTGTTGGATAGTAAAGGTGTGGAATACACCGACATTGATGTGATGGCCGATCCTGATCGTCGCGCCGAAATGATGCAACGCGCGAATGGGCACCATACTGTGCCACAAATTTTTGTGGGTGAGACGCATGTTGGTGGGTGTGATGAGTTGCACCAACTGGAACGTGCCGGAAAACTTGATCCGCTTTTGGCGGGATAAGTGAATGCCTAAGGTTGGCCTCATCACCCTCAATTCCAGCGATGATCCCACGCATAATCTGCGTGTGGTGCAAACCTATATTGATGAGGCGGCCGCCTGCGGTGCGCAAATTGTGATGACCCCCGAAGTCACCAATTGCGTATCGACATCGCGGGTGCATCAGCAACAGGTTTTGCGTCATGAGGCGGATGACCCAACGCTACAGGCACTGCAAAAACAGGCTCTAAATTTGGGTATTTGGGTTCTTATTGGGTCATTGGCACTCAAGACGGATGATGTAGATGGTCGGTTTGCCAATCGATCCTTTTTGATCGGACCTGATGGGGAAATCAAAGGGCGCTACGACAAAATACATATGTTTGATGTGACCTTATCTGATACGGAATCCTACAAAGAATCCGCAGGATATCGCCCTGGCACTCAATCCATTATGACCCCAACACCTCTCGGCGAGATCGGTTTGTCGATCTGCTACGATCTGAGGTTTTCGTATTTGTATCGTGCATTGGCAAAGGCTGGCGCCGAGATTTTGACGGTTCCAGCGGCCTTTGCGCAAGCGACGGGGCAGGCACATTGGGAAATTCTGCTAAGAGCGCGTGCGATTGAAACGGGTTGTTTTGTCTTTGCGCCCGCGCAGACTGGCGCCCACCAAGAGGTTTCGGGTGGCAAACGTAAGACCTATGGCCACAGTTTAGCGATTTCCCCTTGGGGCGAAGTTCTTTATGACGGCGGAACCGAGTGTGGTGTTGGGATTGTCGATTATGATCTGAACGATGTCGCCAAGGCACGTAGTGCAGTGCCATCGTTGCAGCATGATAGAGAATTTGAGGCCCCAAAATGACATCATCATCAGGTACAGATTCTTTGGCGGTGGCGCTTTTTTCAGAGATTTTTATGGCAGACCAGCTTGCCCGAAATCGTCTGACAAAGGCGTTGCCAAAGGGTATGGAGATCAGCCATTTTTCAGTTCTCAATCACTTGGCGCGTTCTGGTGAAGAGCGATCGCCCGCACAGTTGGCGCGGGCTTTTAACGTCACACGTGGGGCTATGACCAATACATTGAATAAATTGGAATGGGCGGGGCACATTCATATTCGCCCAGACTGGGATGATGCGCGCCGCAAGTTTGTGTCGATCTCTCCTGCGGGGAAAGGCGCACGAGACGCAGCTTTGGCTGTGATCACGCCAATTCTCAATCAAGTGGTCGAAGCTATTGGTCAAGATAAAGTTAAAAACGCCCTTCCCGTGTTGCGCGAAATGCGCATTCGGTTGGAAGAAGACGTCTAAATTAGACCCTAAACTGGCTTAATTGACGCCGTGACGTAGTTCACCGATAGATCGCGATCAGACAAGGACCATGACCAAAGGATCGGGTTGAACACGAAGCCTTTGCGATCCACTGGTGACAAGCCAGCGTTTGAAATCAAATCGAATAACTCATCAGGGGTGATGAATTTGTCCCATTCATGTGTGCCGCGTGGCAACCAGCGCATCACAACCTCTGCTCCCAAAATAGCAACCACATAAGATTTTGGGTTTCTGTTGATGGTTGAGCAAATCATCATCCCACCCGGTTTGAGCAAGGTTTGACACGCATTGAGGTAATTTTGCGGGTCGGCCACATGCTCAACAACTTCCATATTGAGGACCACATCGAATTGCTCGCCGGCATCGGCCAGATCTTCGGCGGCGGTGTGGCGATAGTCGATGTCCAAGCCGGATTGATCGGCATGCAAGCGCGCAACGGGAAGGTTGCCCGCAGCAGCATCCGCGCCAACGACAGTCGCCCCAAGGCGCGCCATAGGTTCAGACAACAGCCCACCACCACATCCAATGTCCAAAAGGCGCAGGCCTGTAAATGGTTTTGGGTCACTTAGGTCACGGCCAAATTCGGCAGCGATTTGCGTTGTGATATAATCCAGACGACAAGGGTTGAGCATGTGCAGCGGTTTAAATTTTCCGTTGGGATCCCACCACTCTGCGGCCATCGCTTCGAATTTTGCAACTTCTGCGGGGTCAATGGTGGAGTGATGCGTTTGCATGATCCGTTCCTTCATGTTCAATTCATCTTAGATCAACGTCGTGATCATTATTTTGTCGAGCTACCACGCTCTATATAGGATTTCCATGGACAAGGTATCAGGCCAAAAGAGCGCATACAGTTATCTGTACCCTCAGATCGCGCCAAATGATCAGCGGATGCTGGATGTTGGCGATAGGCATTCACTTTATGTTGAACAAAGCGGCAATCCCAACGGCATTCCTGTTGTGGTGCTGCATGGTGGTCCGGGGGGCGGATGTAGCCCGTTTATGCGCCGCTTTTTTGATCCTGAAGTCTATAGGATCATTTTGTTCGATCAGCGTGGATGTGGACGTTCAAAACCCTTTGCCTCGGTTGAGGATAATACCACATGGCATCTGATCGCCGATATTGAGCGTATCCGTGTAGCTCTTAAGATTGATACTTGGGTGGTTTTTGGCGGCAGTTGGGGGGCGACGCTTGGTTTGGCTTATACGCAGGCGCACCCTGACCGCGTTCTCCATTTGGTGCTTCGTGGTGTGTTCTTGGGTGTGAAAACTGAATTGGACTGGTTTTATGGCGGTGGCGCTGGGCGGTTTTGGCCTGATTTATGGGATGTCTTTGTTGAAGATATTCCAGAAAATGAACGTGGAGATTTGATAAAGGCTTATAATGTTAGACTTTTCAGTGGCGACACGGCCACGGAAAACCATTTTGCACGGGTTTGGTCCAAATGGGAAAATGCATTGGCTGCGATAGGATCGAACGGGATGGTTGGAAATCCGCCTGTTGATTTCGCACGGGCCATTGCGCGTCTCGAAAATCATTATTTCTCGAACCATCTCTTTTTTGAACAGGATGGACAGCTGCTGAACGATATAGATGTGATGACGCATATTGGGGGGACAATAGTGCAGGGGCGCTTTGATATGGTGTGCCCTCCACACAGCGCTTATGCGCTTCATAAACGCTGGCCAAAGTCGTCATTACATATGGTTGGCCTAGCTGGGCATGCTTTGTCAGAGACGGATATTGCCGCCAAGTTGGTCGAAACCATGGATCATATTGCGCGCTATATGCGATAAGGCTTGCAGATTCGGGGATCAGGGCGTATATGCCTGTTCAACAGCGGCGCGTTGGGTCATTCCAAGGTTCCACCGGGAAATATCAACGGGCCGCGCGCCCGTTTTTTTGTGCCCTTAAATCAGGGCCCCCAAATGCCCGAAAGGCCAACTGGATTATGTCCGAACTGATTGCCAAAACCTCTATCGATCGCCGATTGGCTGAGATCGTGGGTCCCGTTATTGAGGGCATGGGCTTTGAATTGGTACGTATTCGTCTGATGTCATCGACAAAGTCGAAAACGCTACAGATTATGGCTGAACGCCCCACTGGTGGGATTGAAGTTGATGAGTGTGCTCAAATTTCCACAGCTGTATCTGCGGTTTTGGATGTTGAGGATCCAATCGAAGACGAGTTCACGCTTGAAGTGTCTAGCCCGGGTATCGACCGCCCGCTGACGCGTTTGAAAGATTTTGAGACCTTTGAGGGCTATGAAGCTCGCATTGAAACTGACGAAATGTTCGACGGCCGCCGCCGCTTTAAGGGCGAATTGGCTGGCGTTGAAGAAGATGATGTATTGATCAACATTATCGAACATGGCGAAACTGTCACCATCGGACTTAAATTTGAATGGTTGTCAGACGCGAAATTGATTTTGACCGACGACCTGATCGCTGAAATGCTCCGCCAACGCAAAGCGTCCGGTGCGATTGATGAAACCCAATTTGATGACGTTGAAACCGAAGACGGTTCCACCGACGACCTTAGAGAGGACTGAGATATGGCAATCACCTCTGCCAACCAGCTTGAGTTGCTTCAAACCGCTGAGGCTGTGGCCCGCGAAAAAATGATCGATCCCAACCTTGTGGTTGAGGCGATGGAAGAAAGCTTGGCGCGTGCGGCGAAGTCCCGTTACGGCTCTGAGATGGACATTCGTGTTCACATCGATCGTAAAACAGGCAAGGCCACGTTCACACGTGTGCGTACTGTTGTGGCTGACGAAGAACTTGAAAACTACCAAGCCGAGTTGACTGTTGAGCAAGCCAAACAATTCATGGCTGATCCTGAGATCGGTAGTGAAATTTCTGACGAAGTGCCACCTGTTGAACTTGGCCGTATCGCCGCGCAATCTGCCAAGCAGGTGATCTTGCAAAAGGTCCGCGAAGCAGAACGTGATCGTCAATACGACGAATTCAAAGACCGCGCAGGCACAATCATCAACGGTGTTGTGAAACGCGAAGAATACGGCAACGTGATCGTGGATATTGGTCGCGGCGAAGGCATCTTGCGTCGTAATGAGAAAATCGGCCGCGAAACATACCGCCCGAACGATCGTGTGCGTTGCTTCATCAAAGATGTGCGCCGCGAAGCGCGTGGTCCACAGGTGTTCTTGTCTCGTACGGCGCCTGAGTTCATGTCTGAGCTGTTCAAAATGGAAGTGCCTGAAATTTATGACGGCATCATCGAAATCAAAGCTGTTGCCCGTGATCCCGGATCGCGTGCTAAGATTGCTGTGATTTCCAACGATGGTTCGATTGATCCAGTGGGTGCCTGTGTTGGTATGCGTGGGTCACGTGTACAAGCGGTTGTGAACGAACTTCAGGGTGAGAAAATCGACATCATCCCGTGGAACGAAGATGCACCAACATTCTTGGTGAACGCGCTTCAACCTGCTGAAGTGTCCAAAGTTGTTCTTGACGAAGATGCTGGTAAAATCGAAGTTGTTGTGCCTGACGAACAGTTGTCCTTGGCGATTGGTCGTCGCGGTCAAAATGTGCGCCTTGCGTCTCAATTGACTGGCCTTGATATCGACATCGTCACCGAGGCTGAAGAGTCCGAGCGTCGCCAAAAAGAGTTCGCGGTTCGCACCAAACTGTTTATGGACAACCTTGATCTGGACGAATTCTTCGCACAGCTTCTTGTGTCCGAAGGCTTCACCAGCTTGGAAGAAGTCGCATACGTTGAAATCGATGAGCTGCTCGTGATCGACGGCGTTGATGAAGCAACAGCTGGCGAACTCCAAGCCCGTGCCCGTGACGTTCTTGAGGCTGCAAACCTCAAAGCGCTCGAAAATGCGCGCGCTTTGGGCGTTTTGGACAGCTTGGTTGAATTTGACGGCCTGACACCCCAAATGATTGAAGCCTTGGCTGAGGATGGCGTGAAGTCACTTGAAGACTTTGCAACATGCGCGGATTGGGAACTTGCTGGCGGCTGGACGACAGTCAACGGTGAGCGTCACAAAGATGAGGGCTTGCTCGAGAAATTTGACATGTCCTTGGAAGAGGCGCAAACGCTGGTCATGACCGCACGTATTCAGTTGGGTTGGGTTGACCCCGCCGAACTGGACGCCAATGCGGAAGACGAAACTGTCGATGGCGATACAGAGGAGGCTGAGGCCTAATAGGTCTCGGTTTAGGTGAATCTGATGTCCCGTGGTGGCCACAAGAAAACGAAAGATGATGGGGAGCGTCGCTGCATTGTTACGCGCGACGCAGAGCCTCGCTCTGGCCTGATCCGTTTCGTGATCGGCCCTGACGGGCAGGTTGTCCCTGATTTGGCAGAAAAACTGCCAGGTCGCGGCATTTGGGTCAGCGCAGATCGTGCTGCTCTAGATGAGGCGATTAAGAAAAAGCTCTTTGCCAAAGCGGCACGAGCAGATGTTTTGGTGGCCGACGGATTTGTTGATCTTATCGAACAAGGTCTTCTCAAGCGTGTGGTGCACCTCATCGCATTGGCGCGCAAGGCAGGTGAAGCGGTCTGTGGATTTGAAAAAGTTAAAGGGTGGATTGCCGAAGAACACGCAATTGTTTTGATGCAAGCCTCCGACGGATCTGAACGCGGCAAAGGCAAACTTCGGACGCCAGAAGGAGGTCGTTGGTTCGGCCATCTGACGAGCGCCGAATTGGGTTTGGCTTTCGGCCGTGAAAGTGTGATACATGGCGCGCTCGCGCGTGGTGGCCTCTCCGATAAGGTTGTAGAGGACGCCGCACGTTTGATGGGTGTGCGCGAGATAAACGGTGGAGAGCGCTCTGCCGGAAAGGGTAAGACGACGATATGAGCGATACTGATGGAAAAAAACCCCTTGGCCTTCGCGGTGGCCCCGGACAAGTAAAACAAAGCTTCTCTCACGGACGCACGAAAAGTGTTGTGGTGGAAACCAAACGCAAGCGCGTCGTGGTGCCAAAAGCTGGCGCTGCGAAAACAGGTGGCGGATCTCCGCGACTTGGTGATCCGTCCAAACGTCCTGCGGGCATTTCCGATACGGAAATGGAACGTCGGATGAAGGCGCTTGCCTTTGCCAAACAAAATGAGGCCGCGGAAAACGAACGTCGCGCTGCCGAAGAAAAGTCACGCGAAGAAGAGCGCAAGCGCAAGCGTGCTGAGATTGAAGCCAAAGAACGCGAAGAAGAAGCGCGTATCGAGGCCCTTAAGCTTAAAGAAATCGAAGAAGAGCGCGCAAAAGCGGAAGCCGACGAAGCCAAAAAACGTGCTGAGGCAACAAAGCCTGCGCCTAAAGCGGCTAAAGCTCAAGCGGAGGATGATCCTGCTGCGGCACAAGCGATTGCGCAAAAAGCGACAGATCAACGCAGCCGTCCCGCGCCTGCGCCGCGCAATGACCGTGATGATGCAAATCGCAACAATCGCAACAAGCAAGCCGACGACAGTCGTCGTTCTGGCAAGCTGACGTTGAACCAAGCGCTCTCTGGCGGTGATGGCAAACGTGTACGCTCCATGGCCTCCATGAAACGTAAACAAGATCGTATGCGCCAAAAAGCGATGGGTAATAACGAGCCACGCGAAAAGGTTGTCCGCGATGTTCAGGTTCCTGAAACTATCGTCGTGTCCGAACTTGCGAACCGTATGGCCGAACGTGTTGCTGATGTTGTGAAATCACTCATGAAAATGGGTATGATGGTCACGCAAAACCAAGCAATCGATGCCGATACAGCTGAATTGATTGTCGAAGAATTCGGTCACCGCATTCAGCGCGTTTCTGATGCAGATGTCGAAGACGTGATCCAGCAAATCGTCGATAAAGACGAAGACCTGAAACCTCGTCCTCCAGTCGTCACCATCATGGGCCACGTTGACCACGGTAAAACGTCACTGCTTGACGCGATCCGTAAAACCAATGTGACCACTGGCGAAGCTGGCGGCATCACGCAACACATCGGTGCGTACCAAGTGACAACAGAAGGCGGTGCTTTGCTGTCCTTCCTCGATACGCCTGGTCACGCGGCATTCACATCTATGCGCTCACGCGGTGCTCAGGTGACGGATATTGTTATCCTTGTTGTTGCTGCTGACGATTCCGTTATGCCGCAAACGATCGAAGCGATTGCACATGCGAAAGCTGCCGAAGTGCCGATGATTGTTGCGATCAACAAATGTGACAAGCCTGGCGCCGATGCACAAAAAGTGCGGGCTGAGCTTTTGCAGCACGAAGTGATTGTGGAAGAGTTCTCAGGCGATGTTCAGTCTATCGAAGTGTCTGCTGTCACTGGTCAAGGTCTTGATAAACTACTCGAAGCCATAGCACTTCAAGCAGAAATTCTTGAATTGACTGCCAACCCTGATCGTGCCGCCGAAGGCGCCGTGATCGAAGCTCAACTTGATGTTGGCCGTGGTCCTGTTGCGACTGTTTTGATCCAAAAAGGTACGCTGAAACGTGGTGATATCTTTGTTGTGGGCGAGCAGTGGGGCAAAGTCCGCGCGCTTGTGAATGACCAAGGCGAACGTGTTGACGAGGCTGGCCCATCTGTTCCAGTTGAGGTTCTCGGCCTCAACGGCACACCAGAAGCTGGTGACGTTTTGAACGTGGTTGATACAGATTCTCAAGCGCGTGAAATCGCTGAGTATCGTGCCCATGCCGCGAAAGAAAAACGCGCGACTGCGGGTGCTGCGACAACTCTTGATCAGCTTCTCGCACAAGCAAAAGCAGATGAAAGCGTTGCCGAGTTGCCAATTATTGTCAAAGCTGACGTTCAAGGCTCAGCTGAGGCGATCATTCAAGCAATGGAAAAAATCGGCAACGATGAAGTTCGTGTTCGTGTTCTGCACTACGGTGTTGGCGCGATCACTGAGACAGACATCGGTCTTGCTGAGGCGTCCGGCGCACCTGTGATTGGCTTTAACGTACGGGCCAACTCGCCCGCACGTAGCAGCGCCAACCAAAAAGGCGTGGAAATTCGCTACTATTCTGTCATCTACGACCTTGTGGATGATGTGAAAGCAGCTGCCTCTGGTCTTTTGTCTGCGGAAATTCGCGAAAACTTTATCGGTTACTCCGAAATTCGCGAAGTCT
This sequence comes from Celeribacter sp., assembly GCA_047630475.1. Classification (GTDB taxonomy): domain Bacteria; phylum Pseudomonadota; class Alphaproteobacteria; order Rhodobacterales; family Rhodobacteraceae; genus Celeribacter. The sequence goes on from JBLHXX010000007.1 coordinate 27,890, forward strand.
TCAAGGTCTCTGGCGGTGTTGGCAAGGTTGCTGGCTGTCTCGTCACCGAAGGTGTGGCGCGTCGCTCTGCGGGTGTGCGGTTGTTGCGTGACAACGTGGTTATCCACGAAGGTACGCTCAAAACGCTCAAGCGCTTTAAGGATGAAGTCAAAGAAGTTCAGTCTGGCCAAGAATGTGGCATGGCATTCGAGAATTACGAAGACATTCGCGCTGGCGATGTTATCGAGATTTTTGAACGCGAAGAAGTCATCCGCAATCTCGACTGATTTGAGCGAATATGAGAATATAAAAAAGGCGGGCTTTCGAGCCCGCCTTTTTCTATGTAAGTGCGTGAAATCAGATCGCGAGATTGATTTACGAAATAGGCTTACCTTCAAAGGTTTTGTCGCCAACGCGAACAATGATCCTGCCTGAAGATGCTTCGCTTACGAAGAGGCCTTGCACTGAAATGTATTTTCCGAGTGAGATAGAACGCATCATAATAAATCCCCCAATTGTCTATGATGCCCCTACCATAATACAAATTGGTTAATTTCGTGCCTACAAATTTTACTCAAATGCAAAATATACGCATAAATGTTGTGCATATTTCGTAAAATTGACACAAATATTACTTTGATGCAGAATTTTGTTGTTAAAGCCAGTCCCTAAGAATCGGTATCAACGGAATATCAGCGGGAGGCATAGGGTAGTCACGCAGTGCATTTGGCTTGACCCACTTAAGCACTTGGCCCTCACGCGGCTCAGGCACACCATTCCATTTGCGGCAGGCAAAAACAGGCATGAGTAAATGGAAATCCGAGTAAGAATGAGAGGCAAAGGTCAGCGGAGCGAGGCAGGAATCCCAAGTTTCGATCCCCAATTCCTCATAAAGTTCGCGCACCAACGCTTGCTCTGGTGTCTCATTTACCTCGACCTTCCCACCAGGGAATTCCCATAGGCCAGCCATGGATTTCCCTTGGGGCCTTTGGGCAAGTAACACACGACCATCCGCATCTATAAGTGCCACGGCAGAAACAAGAATGAGTTTCATAATCTGTTCCTAAGACCGATAATCGGCATTGATGGTGATGTACCCGTGCGTCAAATCACAGGTCCACATCGTGCATTTGGATGCGCCCAACCCCAGATCGATCCGCACAACAATATGTTCATTTTTCATATAGCTGGCACCGGCATCTTCTGAATAAGTCGGAGACACCCAGCCATTTTCCGCAACCAAAACGTCGCCAAACCAAATAGACAAAAGGTCACGATCAGCGGTCGCGCCGGACTTTCCAACAGCCATAACAACACGACCCCAATTCGGATCTTCGCCTGCAATCGCTGTTTTGACCAACGGAGAATTTGCAATTGAGGCCGCCACTTTGCGCGCATCTGCATCTGTGGCAGCACCCGTGACTTGCACTTCGACAAATTTGGTCGCACCTTCGCCGTCTTTGACAACAAGGTGGGACAATTCAAGCATCACAGCTTGCAGTGCCTCAAAGAAATCAGATGCCTCTTGAGTGTCAGGTAAAATCTCTGCTGCTGCAGTGCGCCCTGTCGCGCCAACGATCAATGTATCTGATGTCGAAGTATCGCTGTCGACCGTGATGCAGTTAAACGTTGTGTTGGTGGCGTCAGACACAAGGACTTGCAGTAGCGGCTGAGATATCTTGGCATCTGTGAAAATGTACACGAGCATGGTGGCCATATCCGGTGCAATCATGCCGGAACCCTTTGCGATACCGGCGATTTTTACAGTTTCACTGCCGAATTTCACCTCGGCCGAGGCCCCTTTTGCAAAGGTGTCGGTTGTCATGATCGCACGTGCCGCATCTGCAATTCGATTGGGCGCAAGACCGGTTTTTAGGTCTTCGATCTTGGCGGTGATGCGTTCCCATTTGAGAGGTTCGCCAATCACACCAGTGGAGGACGTGAAGACGCAATTTTCATTGAGGTTCAAGCTGGTCGCCACCGCGCCCGTGATTTTTGACACGGCCTCCATTCCGTTTTTCCCAGTGAAAGCGTTGGAGTTCCCAGAGTTTACGAGAATGGCAGCGCCATCTGATGTGTCGCTGCCCAACTTATTTTGACAATCAAGAACCGCCGAGGAACGTGTTGAGGACTTGGTGAATGTCCCTGCGATCACGCTGCCGGGGCACAATTCGGCCAACATGACATCTGTGCGCCCCTCATATTTCACGCCTGCGGCCAAGGTCGCAAACGTCACGCCGTCAATGACCGGTAGGTCAGGAAATCCGCCGGCGGGTGCCAGCGGTGAAATAGAGTCAATTTTAGCCATGTGCGGCGTCCTTGATGTCAGGGTGTCAATTAGTTGCCGAGAAGTGCGTCGTTACGCATCAATGCGGGGTCAATGCCGTCGTTGCGTTCAATGGTTGCAGCTGTTTCCAGCTCAGCCAAATTCGCACGAATGGCGGCCTCTTCAATGCCTGACGCCAACTCATCGCGTTCAAGTTCCAAGGCTGGAACATCTTGAAGGCGGCTGTCCACGAGTTTGATCACATGCCAGCCAAATTGTGTTTGCACGGGGGCCGAAATTGATCCGATTTCCATCGCGGTCACGGCCTGTTCAAACGGGGCAACCATCATACCAAGTCCGAACCAACCAAGATCACCGCCATTTGGACCAGATGGGCCTGTTGATTTGTTTTTTGCAAGCTCCGCAAAGTCTGCATCGCCTTCAAGTTCTGCAACAAGTGCTTTGGCTTCGTCTTCTGTTTCGACTAAAATATGGGCTGCATTGAATTCGCGACCCGGTTCAAAATCGGCGTATTTTGCATCATAGGCTGCTTTGAGCGCCTCATCAGTGACGGCGGCTTGCGCGATGTTTTGCAACGCGGCACCTGCAATAACAATGCGCTGTTCATTCTCGATTTGAATTTCAACAGCCTTGTTTAGGTCACCTGCAGACTGTTTGAGCAGTTCTTGTTGGATGATTTGGTCCAAAATACCTTTGTACAGCTGGGGGTCTTCCAATTCTTGGTATTGGGGTGGCAAAGAGGCGCGCGCTGCAATCACATGTCCAAGCGTGATTTGCACATCGTTCACTGTCGCGACGACTGTATCGGCAGACATATCTTCGGCAAAAGCACTTGATGTGAGGCTTAGTGCGCCAAAAAGAGCGGCGGCAATCACTTTTGTGTGGTATTTCATACGGAATTTCCTTCCTAACGCCGTCTAATTGCGGCGCAACATTGACACTATAGGCACGGCCCCTTACATCGCTTGAGGTCTGGGTAGAGGTGCCTTCGGAACCGTTTTATGGTCTCGCAGGCAGCGGGGCAATCCCTCCTCTCACACGATCCTGTCAAGACGCACCGAGCGGAGAGAATATGCTGGGCATTGGAACAATCGCCAAAAAGGTCTTTGGAACTCCCAACGATCGAAAAGTAAAAGCAACTCGTCCAATCGTGGCGAAAATCAATGCGCTGGAAGCTGAGTTTGAAAAGCTCAGTGACGAAGGCTTGATTGCAAAAACCGAAGAATTCAAAGATCGTGTTGCCAAAGGTGAGGCGCTTGATGCCATTTTGCCCGAAGCCTTTGCGAACTGTCGCGAAGCGGCACGTCGCGCCTTGGGTTTGCGGGCATTTGACACCCAGCTAAAGGGCGGCATATTTTTGCACCAAGGCAACATTGCCGAGATGAAAACAGGTGAGGGCAAAACGCTTGTTGCGACATTCCCGTCCTATTTGAACGCTTTGTCCGGCAAGGGCGTGCACGTTGTGACCGTCAACGAATACTTGGCCAAACGCGATAGCGAATGGATGGCCAAAGTGTTTGCGGCTTTGGGTATGACCTGTAGTTCCGTGCATTCGGAACTGTCTCCTGCAGATAAAAAAGCCGCCTACAATTGTGACGTGACCTATGCCACGAACAATGAACTTGGCTTTGATTATCTGCGCGACAATATGAAAACCGAAATCGGTGATCTTATGCAGCGCGGCCACAATTTCGCGATTGTCGATGAGGTTGATTCAATTTTGATCGATGAGGCGCGCACGCCTTTGATCATTTCTGGTCCCTCTGATGATCGGTCTGAATTGTATGTCACCATCGATAAACTCATCCCTGAACTGAGCGATGAGCACTTTGATCTCGACGAAAAGACACGTGGCATTTCCTTTACCGAGGCTGGTAACGAGTTTTTGGAACAGCGGTTGCTGGCCACTGGTATGCTGCAAGAGGGTCAAACATTGTACGACCCCGAAAGCACAACCTTGGTGCACCACGTGAACCAAGGCCTGCGCGCGCACAAGCTGTATCAAAACGGCACGCAATACATCGTTCGCGATGGCGAAGCGATGTTGATCGACGAACACACCGGCCGCATGATGTCTGGGCGTCGTTTGTCCGAGGGCCTTCACCAAGCGATTGAAGCCAAAGAGGGACTGAAAATTCAGCCCGAAAATATCACTTTGGCTTCTGTGACGTTCCAAAACTATTTCCGCCTCTACGGCACGCTGTCTGGCATGACCGGAACCGCGACCACCGAGGCCGAAGAGTTCATGGAAATTTACAACCTTGGTGTTGTCGAAGTGCCAACCAATCGCCCTATTCAGCGTATCGATGAACATGATCGGGTGTATCGCTCCGAGCGCGAAAAAATTGATGCTGTGCTGAAATCTATCCGCCATTCCAGCGGCAAACAGCAGCCAGTGCTTGTGGGGACAACGTCGATTGAAAAATCCGAACAGCTGTCTGAAAAACTGACCGCTGAAGGGATCGCGCACAAGGTTCTCAACGCGCGCCACCACGAGCAAGAGGCGCAAATCGTTGCCGACGCCGGTAAACTTGGTGCCGTGACCATTGCCACAAACATGGCTGGCCGTGGGACCGATGTGCAGCTTGGTGGGAACGTTGACCTTAAAGTTATGGATGCGCTTGAAGCAAATCCTGATGCCGACCCTGAGGCGATCCGTACTCAGATCGAGGCAGATCACGCTGAAGAAAAACGCAAAGTGATCGAGGCCGGTGGTCTGTACGTTTTGGCAACAGAGCGCCATGAATCACGCCGCATCGACAACCAATTGCGTGGGCGTTCAGGACGTCAAGGTGACCCCGGTCGCTCTGTGTTTTTCCTGTCTTTGGACGATGACTTGATGCGTATTTTCGGCTCAGATCGTTTGGATAAAATGCTGTCATCACTCGGCATGAAAGAAGGCGAAGCGATTGTACACCCTTGGGTGAACAAATCTCTCGCCAAAGCGCAAGCCAAAGTCGAAGGCCGTAACTTTGATATTCGCAAACAGCTTTTGAAGTTTGACGATGTCATGAACGACCAACGCAAAGTGGTATTTTCTCAGCGTCGCGAAATTATGGAATCGGATAGTATCACCGAAATCGTGACAGATATGCGCCATGAGGTGATTGAAGACCTTGTAGATGCCGCGATTCCGGCAAAGTCATATCCTGATCAATGGGATGTTGAAAAACTGTATGTTTCAGTTCTTGAAAACCTTGGTTTGGACGTCCCTGTTAAAACTTGGGCTGAAGAAGAGGGTGTGGACGACGAGGTCATAATTGAGCGTCTGGTAAAAGCCTCTGATGACATTATGGCCGAGAAAACAGTCGCATTTGGTGACGAGCAAATGTGCCAAATTGAAAAGCAGTTCTTGTTGCAAACCATTGACGGAAAATGGCGTGATCATCTTTTGACACTTGAACATTTGCGGTCCGTGGTTGGCTTTCGTGGGTATGCGCAACGTGACCCGTTGAATGAGTACAAAAACGAAAGTTTCCAGCTTTTCGAAACGATGCTTGATTCACTGCGCGTCGAGGTAACGACCAAACTGTCACGCGTTCGGCCCATGACGGAAGAAGAGCGCAACGCGATGCTTCAACAAATGGCTGCCCAACAAGCCGCCGCGGCAGCTGCCGTCGAGGGGGCAGCTGATGCATCTCAAACAGCTGAGGATATAAAAGATGGCACGCGGGACTTTGACGAAGAAAACCCCGCCAGCTGGGGCAATCCAGCTCGTAATGATGCGTGCCCGTGTGGGTCTGGCAAAAAATTCAAACATTGCCATGGTTCGGTCTAGCTTTTGGTTTTTGAGACCATGAATTTAAAATGCCGCTGTTCTCCAGCGGCATTTTTTATGACCTCATTTTGTAGAATTCTGTGCTCTTCTCGCGCCAGAGGGTATTTGTTCATTTTATTCAGTTGAAAAACAGACCCCAAACCCTGACAGTCGCACAAATTGATCGCGGTCGATCATTGCGTGGGGCGTGAGCTATGAACCTTTTACATGCTGCAAAAATCATTACATTTCTTTTGGTTGGCAATTGGGTGCAATCAGCATGGGCTCAAGATGTCGCCCTGACATCGCGGGATGGTTCTGTTTCCGTGTCCGGAAATTTCCTTGGATTTGACGGTGAGTTCTATCGCGTTGATACGGATTTTGGCGTTTTGACGATTGATGGATCGGGCGTGAATTGTGACGGGCCTGGTTGTCCGGATCTCAACAGTTTTTACCCTATTATTCGGTTTTCCGGTGATGGTGCGGTGTCCGCATCGCTGTTGCCTGCGTTGGTCTCGTCCTTTGCTGCACGCTACGGCTACAGCACCGAAGTTTCAGTGACGCCGACAGAATATCGAGTCGTATTGATAGATTCAGTGGCTGGCCAACCTGCAGCCCAAATTGACCTGGCACATACCTCTAGTGAGGAAGGCTTTGCCGACCTTTTGACTGAGAATACTGATATTGTCGTATCATCACGCGAAGCCAATGCGCTGGAAAAGGAATTGGCCAAATCCGCAGGTATTGGCGATTTGAGCAACCCGGTTCGCGCGCGTGTATTGGGACTCGACGCAATCGTGCCAGTCGTGTCGCCGTCCAACCCGTTAACGATGATCTCTTTGAAAAATTTAGAAAAGTTATTGACTGGTTCCATTCAAAATTGGTCAGAAATTGGTGGCCAAGAGGCCCCAGTCTCGCTTTTTTTAGATCAAAGCATCGTAGAAACTGGGTCTCCATTGTTTGATCTTTTACCAGAGATCAAGGTGGAAGATGTTTCTTCGGAAATTGTGATCTTACCCACGACGCAAGACGCCGTTGCGGCAACCGAGAACGATCCCTATGGGTTGGCATTTGGTCGGCTTTCAACCGTGGGGAAAGTCAAAGTATTGGGGTTAAGTGGTGACTGTGGATTTCGAACGGATGTCGTGTCCGCTGATGTGAAAACCGAAGACTACCCACTCACACAGCCGTTGTTTTTGTACACCCCAGCGCGCCGCATGCCCAAAATTACTCGGGATTTTTTGGAATATGTGTTGTCGCCAGCCGCGCAAATCGTTGTCGCACGTTCACCGTTTGTGGATCAGGGCATTGAAGAATTGACCTTTCGGGATCATGGTCGTCGGTTTGCCAATGCCATCCGTCATGCGGGCGATGAGGTTTCGCTCGATGATTTACAATCCATAGCTGATGATTTGTACGGTACTCGCAGGCTGTCGTTAGGGTTTCGTTTTGAGGGGGGGACTGCAAGATTAGATGCGCAAAGTCGCTCTAACGTTCAACTTTTGGCGCGCTTGGTTGAGGCGGGTGTTTACGATGGAAAGCATCTGATTTTTGCAGGATTTTCAGATGGTGAAGGGCCTGCAGCCGCAAATAAAAGATTGTCCTCAAGGCGTGCGACAGCTGTGCGCAACTCTGTTATGTCGAGCCTTGGGGAGGCTGCCGACATTGATCGTTTGAGAACGTCAGTACGTGGATTTGGTGAGGCAATGCCACTTGCTTGTGATGACGTTGCTTGGGGGCGCAGTTTAAATCGTCGTGTCGAGATTTGGGTGCAGGACGGGTTTATAAATACCCTGTCGACCGAAAACTCAATTCAGTAGATTTTCCAATAATCAAATGATCATGAAGATGGATGTCCAGCGCCTCTGCGGCGTCTCGAATGTGGCCCGTCATTGTGATGTCTTGATCTGATGGGGTTGGGTCGCCTGACGGGTGATTATGCACCAAGATGAGGGCAGAGGCATTGAGTTCAAGTGCACGCTTGACCACCTCGCGCGGATAAACCGGAACGTGATCTACAGTGCCCTTTGATTGTTCTTCGTCAGCGATGAGAATGTTCTTGCGATCAAGATATAAAACGCGAAAATGTTCAGTTTCTCTGTGGGCCATTGTTGTGTGGCAATAGTCGAGGACGGCTTCCCAACCAGAGATCACAGGGCGTTGCATGACCTTGGCGCGTGCAAGTCTGTGGGCTGATGCCTCGATAATTTTAAGGTCGCGTGCAACAGAAACATCAACCCCCTCGATTTCAATCAATCGTGTGATTGGTGCTGACAAAACTCGATTATAGTCCCCAAAAGCATCGATCAAGGCCTGTGCTATGGGTTTAACATCTATGCGAGGCAGAGAGCGAAACAACACCAGTTCCAGCAACTCGTAATCGGGCATCGCTTGTGCGCCACCTTCGACAAATCGATCTTGCAGGTTTTTCTTTTGGTTGCGCAGATAGCTTGGTGGTTTGGATGGTAAAACAACGGGGCGCGCCTCGTCGAGGTCGAACAGCCATTGTGGCATTTCACGAAATTCTGTGGGGCGCGGAGTTGTTGTCATAAGACAAGTGATCCGTCGATTCGCTGAAAATTTGGTTAAGATCTCTTAACCCGCCACCAAAATGCAGCGGGTTAAGAGTGATAATTAGCTTTTCATGCCATCCCAGAAGCTTTTGACCTTTTTGAAAAAGCTCGAGCTTTCAGGGTTGTTCTTGTCTTCGCCCAAGTTTTCGAACTCGCGCAGCAACTCTTTTTGTTTGGACGTCAGGTTCACAGGTGTCTCGACGGCAAGTTCGATAAACATGTCACCGTGTCCTGCGCCACGTAGGGCTGGCATGCCTTTGCTGCGTAGGCGCATTTGACGGCCAGATTGGCTGCCCGCAGGTATTTTGACCCGAGAGCGACCGCCATCAATGGTGGGCACTTCGATATCGCCACCCAGTGCGGCAGACGACATAGAAACAGGAACAGCACAGTGCAGGTGAATGCCATCACGCTCAAATAGCGCGTGTTGTTGTACTTCGATGAAGATGTACAAATCACCTGTTGGGCCACCGCGCAGGCCAGCTTCACCTTCGCCTGCAAGACGAATGCGTGTGCCAGTTTCGACGCCAGCAGGGATGTTGACAGACAGGGAACGTTCTTTTTCAACACGACCTGCGCCGCCACATTGACCACAAGGGTCTTTGATTATCTGACCGATGCCGCCACAGGATGGACAGGCGCGTTCAACAGTGAAGAAGCCCTGTTGCGCGCGCACTTTACCCATGCCCGAACAAGATGGGCAGGTCTGTGGTTCAGCGCCGTTGGCTGCACCCGTGCCGTTACAGCCGCCACAGCTGACAGATGTAGGAACGTTGATTGTTTTTTGCGTGCCTGCGTATGCGTCTTCGAGAGAAACGCGCATATTGTAGCGCAGATCAGAGCCACGTTGCGCGCGAGAGCGTGCGCCGCCGCGTTGACCACCGCCGCCCATAAAGTCACCAAACAGGTCGTCAAAGACGTCTGAGAAGGCCGAACCAAAGTCACCTTGACCTTGCCCGCCACCGGGGCGTCCGCCACCGCCCATGCCACCCTGTTCAAAAGCGGCGTGACCATAGCGGTCATAGGCGGCTTTTTTGTCGGGATCTTTGAGTGTGTCGTAGGCCTCGTTCGCTTCTTTGAATTTGGCTTCGGCTTCGGGATTGTCTGCGTTCCGGTCGGGGTGAAATTCCATCGCCTTTTTGCGATAGGCTTTTTTCAATTCACCTGCATCGGCGCCTTTGGCAACACCAAGCACATCGTAGAAATCGCGTTTTGCCATGGATCATGTCCTCCAGAAAAGCGGCAGCCGACACAAGATAGATTTGTGCCGGCCAACCGAATTTCAATGCGGTTTACGAACGCTTATCGAGGTCCTCGAAATCAGCATCGACGATGTCGTCATCAACACTAGAAGGTCCCTCATCAGCGTCGTCCATACCTTCAGGAGCCGCTGCTTCAGCTTCGGCTTGGGACGATTTGTAGATCGCTTCACCAAGTTTCATTGCCGCATCAGTCACGTTTTGAACACCAGAGCGAATTTTCTCTGGGTTTTCGGTTTCCAATTGATCGTTGAGCGCTGCGATGGCCAATTCGATGGCTTCGACAGTGGTCGGATCAACTTTATCACCGTGTTCTTGCAGAGACTTTTCAGTCGAGTGGATCAGGCTTTCCGCTTGGTTCTTGGCTTCGACAAGATCCTTGCGTTCTTTATCCGCTTCGGCGTTCTCTTCAGCGTCTTTTACCATTTGTTCGATGTCATCATCAGACAAGCCGCCAGACGCTTGGATTGTGATCCGCTGCTCTTTGCCAGTGCCTTTGTCTTTGGCGCCAACTTCGACGATGCCGTCTGCGTTGATGTCAAAGGTGACTTCGATTTGTGGCATGCCGCGTGGTGACGGAGGGATGCCTTCAAGGTTGAATTGACCGAGAATTTTGTTGTCAGCGGCCATTTCGCGTTCGCCTTGGAACACACGCAAGGTCACAGCAGATTGGTTGTCTTCGGCGGTTGAGAAGACCTGAGATTTCTTGGTCGGGATCGTTGTGTTGCGATCGATCAAGCGTGTGAACACGCCACCGAGCGTCTCAATCCCGATAGAAAGTGGTGTCACGTCAAGCAGAAGAACGTCTTTGACATCGCCTTGCAAAACGCCAGCCTGAATAGCTGCGCCCATGGCGACAACTTCATCAGGGTTCACGCCTTTGTTTGGCTCTTTGCCGAAGAATTTAGTCACTTCTTCGATGACTTTAGGCATACGTGTCATACCACCAACGAGAACGATCTCGTCGATGTCAGATGTGGATAAACCCGCATCTTTGAGTGCCGCTTGGCAAGGTTTGATCGAGTTTTTGATCAAGTCGCCAACAAGCGTTTCAAGTTTCGCACGTGTGAGTTTCATCACCATGTGAAGCGGCTGGCCGCCTTTTGGATCCATAGAGATAAATGGTTGGTTGATCTCAGTTTGTTGGCTGGAAGAAAGCTCGATTTTTGCTTTCTCGGCAGCCTCTTTGAGGCGCTGAAGCGCCATTTTGTCTTTGGTGAGATCAACACCGTTTTCTTTTTTGAATTCGTCCGCGAGGTAGTTCACGATACGCATGTCAAAGTCTTCACCGCCCAAGAACGTATCGCCGTTGGTGGATTGAACTTCAAACACGCCGTCGCCGAGTTCCAAAATGGTTACATCGAAGGTACCGCCGCCGAGGTCATAGACCGCGATGGTTTTGGTTTCTTGTTTATCAAGACCGTAGGCCAAAGCCGCAGCTGTTGGTTCGTTGATGATACGCAAGACTTCGAGGCCTGCAATTTTGCCGGCGTCTTTTGTGGCTTGGCGTTGGGCGTCATTGAAGTAAGCAGGCACGGTGATAACCGCCTGAGTGACTTCTTCACCCAAGTATGACTCTGCGGTCTCTTTCATCTTGCCCAAGATAAAGGCAGAGATTTGGGAGGGAGAGTATTTCTCGCCACGAACCTCAACCCATGCGTCACCGTTGCCGCCATCGACAACTGCGTAAGGGAGGTTCTTTTTGTCTTTCGCAAGATGTTTGTCATCGTTGCGGCGTCCGATAAGGCGCTTGACTGCGAAAACAGTGTTTTCAGGGTTTGTCACTGCTTGGCGTTTCGCGGCTTGACCGACGAGACGTTCAGATTCAGTGAAGCCGACGATGGACGGTGTTGTCCGTGCACCTTCGGCGTTTTCGATGACGCGCGGTTGCGACCCATCCATAATTGCGACACAGGAGTTGGTAGTCCCGAGATCAATACCAATGACTTTGGCCATGCTCAAAATCCTCTTCTAGGCGATGTTATGACGCTGGGCCCCGTAGGCACCCGTGGTCAATCCCATGGTTTAAATCGGGTTAGCCCGATCAATGCTTCTCGGCGTATATAGGGAGGCGATTTGACCCCTGCAAGTTGTCGTGACGCTTAACAGCAGGAAAATTGGCCTAAGAGGGGATGTAAACGGTGTTTCACTGTAAAAAATTATCGAAATTTGCCATTTTGATGAAATTACAGTTAAATTTTTGATGGCGTTAGGCTGGTATGGTGCGAGTGACTCGTCTTGTGTGTTGCAAGGGCGTGGATGGGACCGCGGCGGTATTAACGACCAGCGCCCCAACTTGCAGATGCACGGCTGCGGGTGAAAAATTCCGCAAGCAGGCCCACGGTGATGAAGACGATTGAAAATATGACCGGGTACATCACCGAGCTGAAATGGGGAGAGTAGTTGACGAATGTAAATCCGCGGGCTTGGTCGATACAGTGAAAGAGTGGATTCCACGAGAACATTGCCAAAATATATCCGGGCATCTGATTCGCGACAAACATTTTGCCTGAGGTAATCATGTTGGCGCGTGAGTAAATTGTTTGCGCAATTTTGGTGAACTGTGGAAACCAAGGGCGCAGTGCCAGCAAGACCATCCCGATCGTGACGCCTGAAAACCAAGCAATCAACATCATTAAAAAGGCGCCCGGTAGATATTGAAATGTGACTGTTCCCCAGCCCAATGAATAGGCGGTCAGGATGACGACGACGGATAATACTTGGATATAAAGCGAACTTAATGCGGCTGATGTGATTGCGATGGCCGTGTTCATTGGTGCATGTTGCATCATTGGTGATGTGGCTGATTCCGATCCGGCAACATCGCCGAGTGCCTTATTGTGCGTCAAAAACAGAAAAATTCCGGTCATGATATAGAGGATGAAATCACCGCGAATGGCATTGCCGCGTAGGCCTAGAACCGAGAACATGAACACAAAGACCAACACCAAGATCAGTGTTTGTAACATGTTGATAACAAGACCTAAAAGTGGATTTCCGTGTGATTTTCTGACATGGCGTACGGTATTGTGAAAGACGAGTCTCAGGATTGCGTTGGCTGCTGATAGGCCGCTTTGTTGTTGAGAGTAATGAAACATTGGCAATAATCCTGTGACAGCTTTCACATAGCAATAGCAGTGAATTCTTGCTGTTCCTTTAGCGACATAGCATAAAGCCGTTAATGAACATTATCAATGTGAGCGCGCATGCGTTGTGCGCAGTACAATTTGTCAGGAGCCAGGCCTTGGATTTCGAAAAACTTACCCCGATCATGCGCAAACTTGCACTCGAAGCCGGAGACAAGATCATGGAGATTTACAACTCCGATGATTTTGAAGTGAAGTCCAAATCAGACGACAGCCCTGTGACAATCGCGGATGAGGCGGCTGACGCGTCTATCTCTGCTGGCCTGCGTGCTGAATTCCCGGGTGTAACGTTGATCACCGAAGAGCAAGCGGATTCACACAGCTTGTCCGCTGACACGTTTCTCATCGTTGATCCACTGGATGGCACGAAAGAGTTCATCAATCGTCGTGGCGATTTTACGGTGAACATTGCCTATGTTGAAAACGGCGTGCCGACACGCGGTGTTGTGTATGCACCTGCAAAAGATCGTCTGTTTATCACGGGCGCAGATGGACAGTCTTATGAAGAAGTGGGCCCTTTCGCAAAAGATACGATTGGCACGTTGAATAAGATTTCAGTGTCCAAGCCTGACAATGACGGGCTTTTGATTGTGGCGTCTAAATCGCATCGCGATCAGGCAACCGAAGACTATATCAACAAGTACAATGTCAAAGACAGTAAATCCGCTGGATCGTCTTTGAAATTTTGTTTGGTCGCAACAGGCGAGGCTGATTTATATCCACGCGTTGGCCGTACGATGGAATGGGATACAGCTGCGGGTCACGCTGTTTTGTCAGGGGCTGGTGGGCATGTTGTGCGTTTCGACAATCATGAGCCGCTCACATATGGCAAAGCTGACTATGCCAATCCTTTCTTTATTGCATACGCGCCTGGCGTGAACCTGAAGGACGCTTGATGTCTGTTCTGCTCGTTATTCCGGCGCGATTTGCGTCGACACGATACCCTGGGAAGCCGCTTGTCGAATTGACCGGCGCCTCTGGTGAAAAGAAATCATTGATCCGCCGCAGCTGGGACGCTGCGGTGTCCGTGTCCGGCGTGGATAGAGTGGTTGTTGCGACAGACGATGATCGTATTCGCTTAGCCTCTGAGGCCTTTGGGGCCGAGGTTGTCATGACGTCAAAATCTTGTGCAAACGGTACTGAGCGCTGTGCCGAGGCGCTTGAGACACTCGGCGGGGCTTACGATATTGTTGTGAACTTGCAAGGGGATGCCCCTTTGACGCCGTCTTGGTTTGTTGAGGATCTGATCGCGGGCTTGCGCGCGCATCCAACGGCAGAGGTTGCGACGCCTGTGTTGCGCTGCGATGGGCGGGCTTTGAACGGGTTCTTGGCGGATCGGCGCGCGGGACGTGTTGGTGGGACCACTGCTGTTTTTGGTGTTGATAAAAAGGCGCTTTATTTTTCAAAAGAAGTTGTGCCGTTTACGTCGCAAACGTTTTTAGATGATGACGAGACACCTGTGTTCCACCATGTTGGGGTCTATGCGTATCGGCCTTCTGCGCTTGGTGCCTATCCCAAATGGCCCGCTGGCCCACTTGAAAACCTAGAAGGCTTGGAGCAGTTGCGGTTTTTGGAACGTGAGCGCCCTGTCTTGTGTGTCGAGGTCGAGGCGCGCGGTCGGCAGTTTTGGGAACTTAACAACCCCGAAGACGTGCCGCGCTTAGAGGTGATGATGAAGGAGATGGGTGTTAATTAGGCTAAGGGCATAATTTTGAGCATGCTTACGATTCATGTGAACGCATTTTAAGCGACGTTGCAAAACTGTGTCATAAATCAGCCAAACTTCCCCTTGGGTACTGACGCGCGCTCGCTGTAGGCGTAGGGTTAAGTCGGTTAAAAATGTTACCCCTCTGTCGAGGGCAAAGGAGTTAAGATGAAACGCAAGGTTACGAAAGCTATTTTCCCAGTTGCAGGCTTGGGGACTCGTTTCCTTCCGGCGACGAAGTCGATCCCGAAAGAGATTATGACGCTCGTTGATCGCCCTTTGATTCAATATGCCATCGATGAAGCGCGTGCTGCAGGCATTAAGGAATTTATCTTTGTGACCTCGCGCGGCAAAGGTGCGCTTGAGGATTATTTCGACCATTCGCCCGTGCTGGAGCAAGAGCTTCGCAAAAAGGGTAAAACTGAAATGCTCGAAATGATCAAAGGCACCAATATGGACAGTGGTGCGATTGCGTATATTCGCCAGCATAAAGCACTTGGTCTTGGTCACGCTGTTTGGTGTGCGCGCCGTCTTTTGAGCCCAAATGAACCTTTTGCAGTTATTTTGCCTGATGATGTCATTGCCGCGGAAAAGCCCTGCCTTCAGCAAATGGTTGAAGCGTATCAAGAATTGGGCGGATCAATGGTTGCTGCTATGGAAGTGCCTGCTGATAAAGTAAGTTCATACGGTGTTCTCGATGTTAAAGAAGATATGGGATCTGCTGTGTCTGTGAATGGTATGGTTGAAAAGCCAGCTCCAGGAACCGAACCATCTAACTTGGCTGTGATTGGCCGGTATATTTTGTCGCCAGACGTGATGAAAAACCTGCATCAGATGAAACAAGGCGCGGGTGGCGAAATTCAATTGACGGATGCGATTGCGGACGAAATCACTGCGGGTCGTGATGTCTATGGGTACCGGTTCGCGGGGCAGCGTTTCGATTGCGGCTCTAAAGCGGGCTACCTTCAAGCATCTATTTCTTTTGGCCTGTCGCGACCCGAATTCCGTGACGAGCTGCAGGAATTTTTGGACGAGCTGTCTGCGACACGTGCAGCAGCACAATAAAGAGACCGACATGACACAAAATGTTCTTGTGACTGGCGGTGCTGGTTATATTGGGTCGCACGCGTGCAAAGCATTGCGTGCGGCGGGCTATGTGCCAGTGACTTTTGATAATCTGTCTACAGGTTGGGAAGAGGCTGTGAAATTCGGCCCGTTCGAGCAAGGTGATCTATTGGATCGCGCACGCTTGGACGAGGTTTTCGCCAAACACAAGCCGATTGCAGTGATGCATTTCGCCGCCTTCAGTCAGGTTGGCGAAAGCATGAAAGATCCCGGAAAGTACTGGCGTAACAATGTCATAGGGTCTTTACAGTTGATCGAGGCGGCCGCAGATGCGGGATGTTTGAATTTTGTGTTCTCGTCAACGTGCGCGACCTATGGCGATCAAGACAATGTTGTTTTGAACGAAGACTCTGCGCAGGTGCCGATCAATTCTTACGGCGCCTCAAAGCGAGCCATCGAAGATATCTTGGCAAACTTTGAGCAATCTCATGATTTGAAAAGCGTCATTTTTCGCTACTTCAATGTGGCTGGGTGTGACCCCGATGGCGAAGTGGGTGAATTTCATCAACCCGAAACTCACCTCATTCCATTGATGCTTGATGCGATCGCGGGCAAACGTGATGCGTTGACGATCTTTGGTACCGATTATGACACGCCTGATGGCACCTGCATTCGCGATTACGTGCATGTCTGCGATTTGGTCGATGCACATGTTTTGGGTCTTAAGTGGCTTCAAGAGGATAAAGGCAGTCGTCTTTTCAACCTTGGCACCGGCACCGGCTTTTCTGTGCGTGAGGTTCTAGACGAATCGCGTGCTGTGACAAACAAAGAAGTACCTCATGTCGAAGGTGATCGTCGCCCCGGCGATTGCACCAAGTTGGTGTCTGGCTCAGAGCGCGCCATGACCGAACTTGGTTGGGCACCCGCGCGGTCAAAAATGAAAACTATGATTGAAGACGCGTGGAATTGGCATCAAACTGGTCATTATGACAAATGATCCGAAAACCGCGTGAGTTTCCTAGGCGAGGCTTGGCGTAAATATAAATTGCGCCTCAAACATCGCAGGCTTTTATTGCGTGCGCTGCGTAAGCGTCGCGAGCTTTCGTGTGTGATCAATCGGACCAAAGACATTCGTCCAGAAGACATTCTGTGCTTTGCAACCGTACGCAACGAAAGCGTGCGCTTGCCTTATTTTCTAGAGCATCATCGCGCACTTGGGGTTTCACAGTTTCTGATTGTGGACAATGCAAGCGACGATGGGACGACCGCTTATTTGAAATCACAACGCGACGTTTCTCTTTGGGGTACTGCCAAAAGTTACCGTAAAGCTCGATTTGGGATGGATTGGCTCACGTGGCTGCAAATGCGCTATGGGCGAGGGCACTGGTGTGTGACGCTTGATGCGGATGAAGCCCTGATGATCCCGCACCACGACACGCGCACTCTACGCGACCTTACCACTTGGCTGGATGTGCGGGGCGAACGTGTGTTTTCAGCTTTGATGTTGGATTTATACCCAAAAAATCAATTGAGTGAGGCTGACTATACGGTGGGCGCGCCGTTTACGGATGCGCTCGGATACTATGATGCGCATGGGTATGATTGGGAGCGTCAATCCAAATATGGGAATATTTCCATTCGCGGTGGTCCTCGTAAGCGTCAGTTTTTTAAAGAAAATCCAAATCTTTCCCCGCATATGCACAAAACGCCTCTGATCAAATGGCATTGGCGTTATGTTTACGCCAGCTCGACACATATTGCCCTTCCAACGGACTTGAACGTTGGCTTTGATGCGCGTCATAACTTGCCGACTGGCGTGTTGTTGCATGCAAAATTTTTGGACGCAGCGTTGAAGCAATCAACAGCGGATTCTTTGCGCAAAGAGCACTTCACGCATCCACAAGATTATAACGCATATTACGATCAAGTGATGTCTGATCCCGTCTTATGGAACGATGCATCGCAAATGTATCGCGGCTGGCATGGGCTCGAAGACGACGGCTTATTGGTTCGTGGAGCGTGGGAATAGCGGGGTTCTGACGTATATTTGTTTCCAAATTCGCAATGCATTGTTTACGAAAAAGGAATAAGTCCCTATTTAATTAGAAAAAAGAAGGATCGCCGACTTAAAGTTTTGCGTGTCACTGTCGATCCAATTCGACGTTTGACAGTGAATTTTAAAATCTATGCGGTAAAAAGGCGAGAGCATAACGCCATACGAAATGGAAAAGGGCAGAAGTGAGTCGACTAAAGCAATATCGCCTTAGACTTCGTCGCAAACAGCGACTTCTTCGCGCATTTCGAAAAAGCCGTCAGTTGAGCTGTATTCAAAACAATACGAATCGCATCGAAAAGGATGACGTTCTATTGGTGTGCACGCTGCGTAATGAACGCATTCGCTTGCCGTATTTTATGAAATATTACCGCGACTTGGGCGTGAAGCATTTCTTGTTCGTCGACAACGATAGCGATGATGGGTCTCGCGAATATCTTGAGGGTGAAGAAGACGTGTCCATTTGGCACACAACCGCGAGCTATCGGAATTCGCTGTTTGGTGTGCATTGGATGAATTGGATCGCGCGCAAATACTGTCATGGTCACTGGACCTTGACGGTTGATGTCGACGAATTTTTCGTCTTTCCGTTTTGCGACACCCGCCCCATTCCCGCTTTGACAGATTGGCTTGATAATTCTGGCATCAAATCCTTTTCTGCAATGTTGATCGATATGTACCCTAAGGGGCCGATTGATGCGCAGCCTTACCAAGATGGCCAAGATCCGATGGAAATCGCGCAGTGGTTTGACAGTGGAAACTACATGTTGTCGACCAATCATGAGTTTCACAATCTTTGGATTCAAGGTGGACCAAGAGCGCGATTGTTCTTTAGCGATGATCCTTATAACGCACCGTCTTTGAATAAAATTCCATTGGTGAAGTGGCACAAAGATTATGTCTATGTGCACTCAACACATATGCTTTTGCCGCGTCGTTTGAATTACGTCTATGAAACAGAAGGCGGCGAAAAAGCGTCTGGCGCATTGTTGCATACCAAGTTTCTCAACACCTTTGTTCAAAAGACCGAAGAAGAAATGCAGCGACGCCAACACTATGCCGGCAGTCGCGAATATTTAGCCTATCACAACAGGATTAAAGACGACCCTGAACTGTGGTGCAACTGGTCTGAAAAATACATTAACTGGCGTCAGCTTGAAATCTTGGGACTTATGTCAAAGGGAAATTGGGCATGAGTGTCGGGTTTGTCATGTTGGTCCACGAGGCGCTGCATCGCGCCGAAGAGGTCGCGCGCCATCTGGCTGACCATGGATGCCCAGTTGTCATTCATGTTGATAAGCGGGTGCCTAAAGGCACTTATCTTTCGTTTGTCGATAGTCTGTCTGATTTGGCCAATGTTAAATTTTCAAAACGTCACGCCTGTGAATGGGGCACTTGGTCGCTTGTGGCAGCCTCACAAGATGCGTCAGAGTTGATCTTGGAAAGCTTTCCTGAGGTGCGCCACGTGTATCTTTCGTCGGGGTCTTGTTTGCCGCTGCGTCCGATCAATGATCTCATTCAATATTTGAGCACGCGCCCGATGACCAATTTTATTGAAAGCGTCACGACAGAGGACGTACCTTGGACTGTTGGTGGTCTAGACGCTGAACGTTTTACGCTGCGCTTCCCATTTTCGTGGAAACGCCAACGGAAACTGTTTGATCGCTACGTTTCGCTGCAGCGACGTTTGGGATTTGAACGTCAAATTCCCGATGGCCTTGTCCCGCATTTGGGATCCCAGTGGTGGTGCCTGACACGCCAAACCTTGTCCGCTATTCTCGAGGACCCTGACCGCAAAGTTTACGATGGCTATTTTAAAAAGGTGTGGATTCCTGACGAGAGCTATTACCAAACGCTTGTTAGGCTCTATTCCAACAATATCGAAAGCCGGTCTTTGACGTTGTCAAAATTCGATTACCAAGGCAAACCGCATATCTTTTACGATGACCATTTACAGCTTTTGCGGCGTTCTGATTGCTTTGTGGCGCGCAAAATTTGGAGCAAGGCAGATCGCCTTTACAACACGTTTTTGAATTCTCAAACCAATCCGATGAAGGGGGCCGAACCCAATCCCGGTAAAATTGATCGCATTTTCTCAAAAGCGGTGGAGCGTCGGATTATGGGGCGCGATGGTTTGTATATGCAAAGTCGTCAGCCAGCGCACGGAAAAGGCAAAGGAAAAACCTCGGCGCCGTATTCCATTTTCGAAGGATTTTCAGACCTGTTTGAAGACTTCGATCAATGGCTGTCTCAGGCTGTGGGCGCACGGGTCCATGGTCACTTATTCGCTCCTGAGGGTGTCGAGTTTTCCGATAACCAAAAGGTCTTCTCTGGTGCATTGTCAAATCATGCGGCGCTGCGCGATTATAACCCGTGTGGTTTTTTAACAAGCCTTATTTGGAATACACGTGG
This sequence comes from Celeribacter sp., assembly GCA_047630475.1. Taxonomy (GTDB): domain Bacteria; phylum Pseudomonadota; class Alphaproteobacteria; order Rhodobacterales; family Rhodobacteraceae; genus Celeribacter. Next base: position 48,126 of record JBLHXX010000007.1, read on the forward strand.
TGAGCGACAGTGTTTTATGTATGGTCCGCGCGATAATCAGGACATAAATTGGCTGATCGCGACCGATCCTAATGCGCAAATTTCGGTGATTTCCGGTGCTTGGGCTGTCACGCTTTTTCGGTCCAATCGCAACTTTTCTGATATTCGTAGAGAGGCCGCGCGCTTGCAAAAAATCGAGGCCGAGCATTTGGATGTTTTACGATCGCAGCATGTCAAAGCACGTGTGCGTATTTGGACTATGGCTGATTTTATTGAAAGCCGCATGGAGCCCTTGCAAGCGATTATTGATGAAGTTGGGCCGCGCAATGTGCGCCGCCTAACCGAAGCGCCGCGCATGCGCGATTTGACGGGCTTTGGGCAGTTTCTACAAAACTTGAAAAACCAAGGAATGCATCCCCATTTGATGGGCGATTTTCCGATGGGATCCGAAGTCGAAACGACGCCCTATGAGCGCAAGAAACCTTACTTGGTGAAATAAAATATGCCCCAACGTTATGACTAATTTGTGATTTTTGCAGAAATGCGAACAGGCTCTAATTTTCTGGAGGAGAATGTAAATTCCTATCCGGGCCTCAAATCTTGGGGTGAAATCTACAACCCGCATTTCGTTGGCAAGCCAAGCAATAAGGACTTTGATGGCATCACGGTTGAAAAGCGTGAAGCAAACCCCACGATGCTGCTGGAGGTGTTGAAAAACCGTTCAAGTGGGCTGAACGGGTTTCGCTATTTTCATGACCATGACCCGCGTATGTTCGAGGTTATCATAAACGACCCGCGTTGTGCCAAAATCATCCTCACGCGAAACCCGCTTGAAAGTTACGTGTCGCGAAAAATTGCTGGCGCGACGGGACAATGGCGCTTGGGCGATTTGAAAGATGCGCGTACAGCGAAGATTACGTTTGATCTAAGCGAATTTGAAGAGATGCTTGATGCTGTGAAGGGGTTTCAAAAGGCGCTTTTGCGCGGGCTACAAACCAGCGGTCAGACGGCATACTATATTGCCTATGAAGATGTCCAAGATGTTGATGTGTTGAATGGGTTAGCAAAGTATTTGGGCGTGGATGAGCCGCGGTCGAAAACTGTTCAAAAGACCAAGGTTCAAAATCCAGCTGGCTTAGAAGATAAGGTGCTGAACTATCCTGAAATGGTCAGCGCATTGTCATCGATTGATCACTTCAATCTGTCCAACACGCCTAATTTCGAACCACGCCGCGGACCTGCTGTGCCGACGTTTGTTGCCGCAAAGGGAGCGCCTATTTTGTATCTTCCTGTGCGTGGCGGTCCTGAGGATGCGCTTAAACTTTGGCTCTCTACGTTGGGTCAAGATGAGCAAGGCCTTCTTGAAGGTTTTAGTCAAAAAACGTTGAGAAATTGGAAGCGAAATCACAAAGACCACCGCAGTTTTACTGTAGTGTCTCATCCTGTCGTGCGGCTGCATCGCGCGTTTTGTCGGCACATCGCAAATGTAAGCGAGGATACCTTTGGCGAAATTAGGGAACAACTGCGCACGACATATAAATTGCCGTTGCCCGCTGGTGGCGCAAGCACATCCCTCTGTGAGCACCGTGAAGCTTTTATCAAGTTTGCGACCTTTGTGAAGGGCAACCTTGGGGGGCAGACATCCATTCGCGTGGACGGAAGTTGGGCGTCCCAGTCCGAAGTTATCAACGGATTTTCCGAATTTGCGCTGCCTGATTATATCTTCCGTGAGGACGCATTAGATCAAGAGCTTGCCAGATTGCCTAAGATCAAAGAGGCGAGCTTGCCTGAGCAAGCGCGGGACCTGCCATTTGCTTTGGATGACATCTATGATTCTGATGTTGAGGCTGCTGTGCGCTCTGCCTATCAAAAAGACTATATGGTTTTTGGATTTAAAGACTGGCGTTGAGCTTTGAGGTTAGGCCGCTTTTGTAATGGGGCCTGATGTCAAAATTGCATGAAGTGTCGCCACATCGGTATTGGATCGTAGCTTTGTGCAGGTATCGGCATTGCGCATGGTGCGCGATACCAGCGCAAGGGCTTTGAGGTGGTCTACACCGGATTCTGCTGGCGCAAACAAGGCAAAAATCAGGTCGACAGGTTGGCGGTCTACGGCGTCAAAGTTAAGCGGCGTATCAAGACGCAAAAACGCACCAACAACACGGTCCAGCCCCTCAATTCGCGCATGGGGCAGAGCCACGCCGTGTCCCACGCCGGTTGGGCCAAGGCTTTCACGGTCTTGAAGCGCATTGACCGCAGAATTTATCTCTAGCCCATAGCAAGAGGCCGCGAGTTCTCCAAGGTCTTGGAAAAGGCGCTTCTTGCTTGTCAGCTTTCCCAAGACCTTGATGGCCTCTGGCTTTAAAAGTTCAGAAAGTTCCATTTGTATATTTACCCGCCTCGGCCAGTGCTCGAGGCGGGCCAAGATCCTCAATTCGCGTTATTAGGGTCGATCCAGCCAATGTTCCCATCAGGGCGGCGGTAAACGACATTCACTCCGGTCTTTCCTTCTTTGTGAAACACGACGACTGGTGCGCCTGCAAGCTCCATCTGCATAACTGCTTCACCAACCGATAACGTCGGGACATGTGTTTCTGTCTCGGCGATGATCATCGGTTGCAAGGAATCAGGTTCTTGGTCCTCTTCGTGGTCTGTTGCGGCGAGGATATACGACGAAGCGCCCGCAAGTTCAACCGGTTCGGATCTATGAGAGTGGTGATCCTTGAGGCGACGCTTGTAGCGGCGCAGTTGTTTTTCCATTTTTTCGGCGCATTGGTCGAATGCGGTATAGATGTCATGAGTGTGGGCATTGGCTTGTGCTGTGAGACCTGTCGAAAGGTGCACCACGGCTTCGCAGTTAAATTCTGCGCCACTTTTTGAAAAAACCACGGTCGCACCGGTCGGGCGCTCGGCATATTTATCAACAACAATGCCAAGTTCTGTTTTGACATGAGTTTGAAGGGCATCGCCGATGTCGATCTGTTTTCCGCTAATTTGGTACCGCATGATATCTCCTCTTGTTTATTTAAAACCACGCGCTGCACAGGTGCGCAGGTGCATGGATTCATTGGATTTTGTGAATTGCGGGAAGTTGATGCACAAACGTTTCTGATGTCCCAATCTTGCGGTTGGGCATGCGTCGGCGTGGTCTAGGCCCCAAAAGGCCGCCCCACATTTTGTGAAACGATGATTATGCATCAAGGGTATTTGGCTGCACAAAGGGGGGGGATGTCAACCACAAGCTGAAACAAGGGTTATCAAAATCGGAAGTTTTCGCCCAAATAGACGCGGCGCACAGTTTCATCTTCGACGATTTCGCGAGTCGTACCTGACATCAGGACTTGGCCGTCATGCAAGATGTAGGCACGGTCTATAATTCCTAATGTTTCCTGAACGTTATGATCTGTAACTAGAACGCCAATGCCACGATTTTTTAGGTCGGATACCAGCCCGCGAATCTCACCGACAGCGATAGGATCAACGCCGGCAAAGGGCTCATCAAGCAAGACATAGAATGGGTTTGCTGCCAAGCAGCGCGCGATTTCGACGCGGCGTCGTTCGCCACCTGAAAGGGCAATTGACGGCGCACGTCGCAGATGTCCTATCGAAAATTCGCTGAGCAATTCTTCGAGGCGTTCACGACGAATCAATGGATCGCTTTCAGAAATTTCTAAGATGGCGAGAATATTGTCTTCGACGCACAGGCCGCGAAAAATAGAGGCTTCTTGCGGCAAATACCCAATGCCAAGTTTGGCGCGCCGGTACATTGGCAACATTGCGATATCGAGGCCATCCACGATGACTTCGCCTGCTTCTGGTGTCACCAAACCTGCAATGGAGTAAAAGCACGTGGTTTTGCCAGATCCGTTTGGTCCAAGCAAGGCCACTACTTCGCCACGATTGAGATCAAGAGACACGTCTCTGATGACCGTGCGCTTGCGGTACCCTTTGCGCAAGTTACGAACGCGAAGGCCCAGTTCTGGAGTGTCTGACATTATTGGGTTCCTGGCTGCAGGATCGTTTTGACGCGCCCGTCAATCTGGCCAGTGCCTGTGTTCAAATCCACAACCATGCGTTCGCCGGATAGGGCATTCTGGCCTTGAGTCAATATGACATTACCAGACAGGGTGACCGAGGCGGACGTGATATCATAGACAGCTTTTTGCGCTTCTATGGCTTCGCCGCCGTTCACAAAGGTTACACCGCCTGTCGCAATGAGTTGCGAAATCTTGCTGGCATCATCTTTGCCATAAATAACTTCGACGGTTGTGGCGCTCAGGCGCAGAGAGCCTTGACCAATCAACACGTCACCAGAAAAAATTGCTTTGCCAGTGGATTGATCCACACTGAGTTGGTCAGACGTGATTTCAACAGGCAAAGAGCTGTCATGTTTCAGGCCGCCAAATGCAATTTGAGTGCCTTGTGCAAAGGCTGGGGCGTGAAAAAACGTGAGCCCAATGGCGATACAGGCCGAGATCGAAATAGATTTGAGTAGCTGCACTTTGATCCCCAGAATTTGCTTATGGTTGGTATATCAGCTTAACGCGATTTTTGAAAACGAGAACATAGTCGCCCGTGTTGATGTCTTGGGAAATTTCCATCGATCCCGCTGAAATTTCACCAGATGGCGCTTGACCAAGGACCGGACCAGGGCTTTCAATCTTTGACAGGTTCAACTTGGCTGCGATGCGATCTGTTGTCATAGAATACCCAGTTGTGGTCTCTATATTCACGCCGCCTGACAGTTCTGCAATGCGACTTGGCCCATCGATCACAGCATCATTAGCAAGCATGGACACCGCGCTGTTGTCGGGCATCTTGAGTTCTGCGTGGATCTGGGTCGAGTTCACGACGTCTTTGTTTGATGGGTCTGGGCGCACTGTTGCGGCGGTAATTTCCAACTGCGCGCCATCTTCGGTGACGGTTGCAAAGGTCGGGCCATCCAGCCTTTGTTCGCGTGCAAGAGATTCAATATCAACACGCGCATAGGGAATATCGGATACCGTATCAGGGCTGCGTGAAAACAGAAAAAGCGTTGCTAGAATCGCAAGGCTGGCGAGGGGCAAAAATATTTTTGCCCGCGCAACGAGTCGAGAGTGAAAATTATCAAAGCGCGCCATAAGGCTGTTTTACACAATGCCTGCGCGAAGGCAGTCCTGAATCTTCAAAATGCCACAAGGCCTGCCATCTTCGGCGGAATGTCGCACAAATAGGCAGGTGATGGATCGTTCATCCATGCGTGCAAGCGCCTTTTCAGCCAGTGCATCGGCGGCAATGGTCATCGGGTTGGCCGTCATGATGTCGCCCGCCGTTTTGGACAAAAGTTCATCGATATTGCGTCGTAAATCACCGTCCGTGATGATGCCAGCCAAGTGCCCGTCGTCGCCAAGAACGCCAACCACACCAAAGCCTTTGGCAGATATGACATCCAGCGTCGCGCGCATTGGTGTATTTGCGTCAACAAGAGGCATGTCTGTGTTCATAAGGTCGCTTGCTTTTGTCAAGCGGGCGCCAAGTTTGCCGCCGGGATGAAGCATGCGAAAATTATCAGCGGTAAAGCTGCGGTGATCCATTAGAGCGATTGCAATCGCATCCCCAAGGGCCAGCGTCATCGTCGTTGACGTGGTTGGCACGATACCTTGATCACACGCTTCTTCGGCTTTTGGTAAAATCAGCGGCACATCACAGGCGCGCATAAGTGAGCTGTCAGGTTTGGATGCAACGCCAATCATTGGAATTTGAAAGCGACGTGTGAATGCGATCATATCGGCAAGTTCTGGAGTTTCCCCAGAATTGGACAAAATCAAAACAACATCATCTTTGCCGATCATCCCCAGATCACCGTGGCTTGCTTCGGCGGGGTGAACGAAATGCGCAGGAGTGCCCGTTGATGCAAAAGTGGCAGCTATTTTACGCGCAATATGCCCAGATTTCCCCATGCCAGTGACGATTGTGCGACCCTTTGCGCCCAAAATCAAAGAAGTGGCTGCTACAAAGTTATCGCCCAATGTGTCGGCTAGGGCTGTTAGGGCATCGGCCTCGCGACGTATCACGCGTTTTCCCACGGTTAGGAATGTTTGGGACTGTGTCATGGTGCGTCTTTCTTTTGTGTGAGTCTGCTCAAGCTTTGGCTTGCTAAATATGAAAATACTTAATGTGAAAAAATGTCGACGTCAGGCCAACCATTGAGGTCCAAAACGGCGCGTGTCGGCAGGAAATCAAAACAAGATTGCGCCAGCGCCATGCGATTTTCGCGGGCCAGCATTTCGTTCAATCTGGTGCGCAGTTTGTGCAGGTATAAAACGTCCGAAGCCGCATAATCAAGTTGGGCTTTGCTCAGGTCTTTTGCCCCCCAGTCACTCATTTGCTGATATTTAGAAATGTCGACTTTCAAAAGCTGTTCTAACAGGCTTTTCAACCCATGCCGGTCTGTATAAGTGCGCACCAGTTTCGATGCAATTTTGGTGCAATACACAGGCTGTGCAAGGGTTCCAAAGGCATTGAACATCGCGGCGATGTCAAAGCGACCATAGTGGAACAGTTTCAACACATCTGGATCGGCCAGCATTTTACACAGATTCGGCGCTTCGGTTTGGCCGGGTGTGATCTGAACCAAATGCGCATTTCCGTCTCCACCTGACAGTTGAACTAGGCACAAACGGTCCCGATGCGGGTTAAGGCCCATGGTTTCACAATCAATCGCCACCATCGGACCGAGATCAAGATTATCGGGAAGATCATTTTTGTATAGAAAATTTGCCACATCTGCTCCCTTACCGCACTCTGGTCTTATGTAAGTGACATAAGCCCTTGTCGGGACGCGGGCAAGTTTAACGACTATGGGGTTGCGATGACTGTTGCTTGATCGAAGACTTCTTGGGTTTAGGGGGTATATGGCACCCAAAAGAGAAACACTGACAACGGAGGCGTAATTTCTGAAGCCGCGAAAAGGGTTTGAATCTTAATCATTTGACGCCGAGACGGGTGAAAAAAACAGCGGAGAATGCCCTTCCACTGCGTAGTAGTCTGTAAGGCAATCGAATGGCTCTGACTTACAGCAACGAGCGACCCAATATGGTCATCGGCGTCATCACACCCGCTATGAAACTGAAAACAGCCGCCTGAATTCTACGGCTGAGCCCCATTAAAAATGGGGGATTACCAAGTAACGCTTACCGTGAATTGAATTCATTACGGTTTGATCAGGTCGTCGAAAATAGCTCGTGATGATTGACTTTGTTCTATTAAGTTTTGGGCTGCAGATATTGTAATTTTTGTTTCTATTGAAGGGTTTACCGGATCGTTCGTGAAGTATTCTGCGGCTGAAACGAAACTTTTTTCATCAGATATGGTGAGCATGGTCCAGTTTTCGGCAAGAAAATTGGCAGCGTCGGCAGCATTCGTTTGGTCCGCTAGTGTGAATTCTTTTGCGGCCTTGTGTGGCATACCCAATTCCAAATAAAGTTCAGCGCGCATAGAGGCGGCCTCTTGCTCGTTTATGCTGAGGACATAGGTAAGTGCATCCTGATAGTTGCCATTACGTTTAGAGATTTGCCCTAAAAGCAACCGATTGTCGTCACTTAATTCGCCTTTGAAGTCCGCAAACTGAGACGCAAGATCCACAAACCCAATATCCAACATACGTTCAGAAATGCGCATTTTCAAATCATCTGTTAGGTATAGTTTTGCTCCAGTATTCTGCAGGGCTACGGCCTCTTTAGCGAATTCCAAGTCATTGAACGCCTTTGTTATCTTCAGGGCGGCTGCATTTATGAGATTTTTTTGATCTTTTATGTTGAGGACGTTTTGAATGCTTGGCAGGGCGAGAGACGCAAGTGCTAAATCAGGATCACCTGAAGCGATACGAGCCAATATAGAAACTCTTGTTAGGCTTTCTTCTAGAGGTGTGCCGCGGTGTTCAATAGCAAGAATTTCTGCAAGTTCTGCTGTTTTTCTGTCAATATTTTGGTTTTGTGTAATCCGGATGTCTATTCCTCGTATCAGGGCTTCTGCCGCGGAGGGACCATCCTCGTTTGAAATTATATTTAACGTTTCGATTGCTTCGCTGATGTCGCCGTCGGAGAGCTGCATTTCAGCACGTAATAAATCAAATGCATCTCCATGAACACCGTTGACGCGGGTAAGTGCATTCTGGACGAGTTTTGCTGTTTCTACATCTCCTATAGATAGGAACTGTTCAGATAGTCTTGGACCTAAGTGTTGCCTTAAGTGTAAGGGGAGCCCTGAAAAGTAGGACACTACTTGCTGGCTAGAAAAAATTTGCGTTCCGCCGAGATCCTCACGCGCCACCATCGCCCAAAAACCTGTTGCTCCAGGGCATTGAGAGTGGTCAGATATAATATCGTAGGAGTCACTATAACCTTTATCCATGACGTCTGCAATCAGCCGTAAAAATTTAGAATTTGGAACGAACACGCCGAATTCATTTAGGACCATTTTTGCCTCAGCACCAAAAGATAAGTATAAATAGTACTTTGCAAGTTTCTCCACACCCTCGGTTAGCGATTGGTCAAACTCCCCTAACGCCAAACTGCGAAATTCTGACAACAATAGCCCATCCTGAAGTGGCTCTCCCCAAGTTTCAATTGCAAGTTGATCATCAGGAGGGCAGCGTTCGGGCATGTCTGCGCCAGTGTGTAAGGATGGGGGCTTGAGGTCACGATCAACTGCCGTCTGCACTCGAACATGCCTCTTGTCTTCAATCTTAGGTTCCGACGGAATACTTGGTGAAACTGGCTCAGAGATTGAATTGCGAGTGCTTAATAATTTATTTGTAGCTTTGATGGCATTCTCTTTGTCAGGCAAGTCAGCATTCAGTAAACCTTGTGCGACAGCCCGGCCAATTTGACCCAAAAGGTTCTCTTCCATCTTTACAATCTGTGAGCTTGCTCCGTGCAATGGATCTATGTCCGGTGAGAAATATTTATTTTCGAGCGGTTGAAGCTTTGGGATATCCATTAGGTTCGGAAGTGTAGAGTTCAGTATATTGGGAAAAACTTCCGCTAAAGTCGGTTTTTCATGGGCAGTACCATTCTGTGCCGCTTGTTCGCCGTTGTTCGTGCTGCTTATATTACTATTTGAGCCAGTTTTGAACCGTTTTGTAAGAATGGTATCCGCTTGAAGAGTTTTTTCTGGTGCAATCGATCTTTGAAATTCAAATTTTGAATCAGATGCAGGCAAGCCATCCTTTATATCGATCACTAGTCTGCCAGAACGCAAGTCGAAGGCATCAAGATGAAAGCCTTCTTGGGTAAAAATTTTCAACGTTCCATCTGGAACGTTCTCAAGCTTTAAAATACGCGTTCTGGGAATGAAGTCAAAAACCATAGTTACATTATAGGTGTAAAGATCAGATGCGGTATCAAGAATATAACCATCATCGAACCGGCTTATAGTCCAGTTTTCTTCATCTGGATATTGAAAAACCAGCCGCGAAAAGTCCGCATGCTCACCAGAAACTACTGATATTGTTTCTGCTCGAAGGTGCACTGGAAGTATGATTAAAATCACAAATAATAAAAGGCGCATCATGCAGCTTCCGATTTAACCTCTTTGAGAGCTTCCTCTAACTCTGAAAAGCTTGGTCGATAATGACCAGGTGTATTTTGTCGACCAACCTCAATACAAATATTAGTCGCGTGATTATGCAAGTTGGCCACGAGAACTTCTCTGATCAGTTGATAGAAGTGGGCGTCTTCTTCGATTACAGACTTCATTTTGGCTGCAAATGGACCGGCAAAACCATAGGCTAAAAATACTCCTAAAAATGTACCGACCAAGGCACCGCCAATCATTTTACCCAATATTTCAGGAGGTTGGTCTATTGAAGCCATCGTTTTAATAACACCCAAAACCGCCGCAACAATTCCCAATGCGGGAAGTCCATCCCCGATTGCAGCCATAGCATGGGGTGAGTGCAGCGCGTGATGAAGATTGGCGTCCATTCTTTTTTCAAGCACTTCTTCAACTTGGTGAGGATCATCGTAGTTCATAGATGCAGACCGAAGAGTATCGCATGTTAGTGCGATTGCCTCTTTATCAGCGAGAATTTTCGGATACTTGCTAAAAATCGAAGAATTTTCGGGAGATTCAATATGTTCTTCTAGGCCAACAGGGTTTTGACGTGCTAGACGGATAAGTTCAAAAAGAAGGCAAAGTAGATCTTTATAATCGTCTGGTTTCCATTTGGCTCCTTTAAATACTTTGCCCATGTCTTTCAGTGTGTGCTTGATGCCGGCCATATCATTCGAAATTACAAATGCACCTGCCGCAGCGCCGCCAATCATCATAAATTCGAAAGGTAAGGCCTTCAAAATGAGGCCCATTTTACCGCCAGCAGCGATATAGCCGCCAAACACCATGATGAAAATGATGAGGATTCCAACTATGCCGATCATACTGATTGCCTCTGTGTTATGAGTTTTCTGACATCAACTTCGCATATTCTCATTAACAATTGCCTGATATTATTCCCGCGGAGCACTTGCATTGCGCCCTGCTAAGATAACGGAAATTGTATATGCTGTTTCTGGTTTTAACCCAGCCAAAACGGATGCGGCGACATCTGAGCGCATCCGGCCCAAGAAACCTGCGGCGAAATCAGGTGACATTTGCTCAAAAAGTGCTGCAGCGTCTTTGGGCTTCATGCTCTCATAGACTGCAGTGAGTTTGTCGAGGTCTTCTTGAGCTGCAGAACTTGCAATAGTCATGGTCGCGGCCAATCTTTTCTCGGCGTCTTGGAGTGCTGCAAGGTTTTTTGTGAACTCGATGCGCGCTAAATCAAATGCCTTCATTTTTTGGGATAACGTTTTTTCATTTTTAGAGATCTGAGCATCCCTTTTCTGAAGGCTTGCAAGAAGAGTTGCTGTCGCGACATCCGGTTCGCATGAGGCGTCAGTCATATTGAGTTTTGTTGTGTCTTCGGTTCCAAATTGAGACAATTCACGCGCAATGGCCGCTCCTGTGCCTGACATTAAGCGCGCGCCAGCAGACATTGTGAAAACGGCAGCCAAAATAAGCAAAGCTCCACGACCTGAGCGACGTCTCTTTACTTTTTGGGGGGGGCTAGGAGCAGCTTTTGACTTCATTCTGCGGCCTCCACTTGCACACGTCGACTCAGGAAAAGGGTTTCTGACGAATCCTTCTTAATATTCTGTACTGTGTCTTCAGCGTGCGTTGCTGTTTGTGATTTTTGTGGTTCAGGTAGATCATGCATTGAGGCCATCAATAATTCGAGCCTTTTGGCTGCCCCTTCTGCCCGTGCGGTTAGGCTTTCTAGATTTGCCGCTGATCCTGCAGCCGTTTTTTGCGCTTGGGTGAGCATTTTTGTCATATCATCTACTTGCGCTGAGAGGACTGCGATGGCACCGCCAACCCCTTTTTCAAGATCGGTAAAACGGCTCAAGCGTCGGGCCAGTACAATACAATACACAGCGACGGAAAATGTACCTGCAATCATTAAAATATCTGCGATGAGTCTCATATCCGCCTCCTAGTTTATAACAAATTCCATGATGAGTACGTCTTTGACGCGCCCTTCACCGGCAACAATTTGCAGTCTACGTAACATCTGTGCCCTTAATCTCACCAAGGCCGATGGGCTCTCTAATTCTGTGATATCCACGGCTCTTAAATAGCCATTTAGTACATCTACGATACGTGGAAGCAGGGTCTCAACTTCACTTTGATATGCAGAGGGTACTTCGATTTGAGCTTGAAATCTGAGATGCCGGTTTCCGGCGCCTTGACCTGAAAGGTTGATAATCAAAGGTTCAATCGGAACGAAAGCAACATCAGGAAGCGGTTCCATAATATCCATTTCAAGTTCAGACAGTTCTTCTTCGGTTGGTTCGTGCGGTGGGGCAAAAAGAAGCCCCGAGTAAACGGCAAAAAAACCACCGCCGCCGAGCGCCAGCATCAATACGATTCCGACCACAAGGGGCAGTTTCGATTTTTTCTTAGGCTCATCTTCGAGTTGTTCTTCATCAGCCATAGGGTTCGTCCACCAATTTCTTTGACGATTCCGTTTTAACCTGAATGTAGCTAACCGATTATTAAGGCTGTTCGATCAATCTTTAGAGAACGACGAGGGCAGAAGCCCGCACATCCAAGGAGTGACGTCTTGCAGCAAATTCTTTCTGTCTGGTTCAATTTAGAACCAAAACGCCGAATTATTGTTATTGGGTCCACCTTATTTATGTTCGCTGCGATCATAGGTTTGTCCCGATTGGCCACAGCACCCTCTATGACGCTTTTGTACTCTGGGCTTGATGCCAGTACCGCCGGTGAGGTTGTTCAAGCGCTGGAAACACGTAGTGTTGCGTATGAAATTCGTGGTGGCGCAATTTTTGTCCCAAACACTCAACGAGACGAACTGCGCATGACGCTTGCTTCGGATGGCCTGCCAGCAAATTCGTCAAGTGGTTACGAACTTCTTGATTCGCTGACTGGATTTGGAACGACTTCCCAAATGTTTGATGCGGCCTATTGGCGTGCAAAAGAAGGTGAACTAGCACGCACGATTGTGTCGTCTGCACAAATTAAGACCGCGCGTGTTCATATTGCAAACCCTTCAGCGCAACCCTTTAAGCGACAAATTGCGGCAACAGCCTCTGTAACGGTGACTGCCAATTCCGGCAGTATTTCAACGGAACGTGCCAAGGCGTTGCGATACCTCGTCGCGTCTGCCGTTGCTGGCCTTTCTGCTGAGGATGTGTCTGTGATCGATGGGCGTAGCGGTGTTGTTATTTCTGGCGATGATCAAAGGTCTGGTTCTGCACAGGGAACAGATCGTGAAAAAGAGTTAAGGAAAAATATTGAAAGGTTACTTGAGGCACGTGTGGGTGTAGGTCGAGCCGTTGTTGAAGTGTCCATTGTGAATGAGACAGACCTTGAAACAATTGTGGAAACCAAATTTGATCCCGAAGGTCGTGTGGCGATTAGTTCTGAAACGGAAGAGAATAGCAATTCATCAACCGACAGCCGTGGAAATTCGGTGACTGTGGCCTCAAATTTACCTGGAGGGGATGGCGCGGCCAATGGCGAATCGAGTGTAAATAATAGCGAAATTCGTGAGCGCATTAATTATGAAGTTTCGGAAACACGTCGAGAACTTCAACGTGGACCAGGGGCAGTCAAACGTCTTACTGTTGCCGTCCTCGTTGATGGAATTCGTAGCCAAGACGCTGAAACTCAAGAGGTCTCATGGGAGCCTCGTAGTAATCCCGAGTTAGAATCGTTGCGCGAACTGGTTGCTTCAACGGTTGGGTTTGATGACACACGTGGAGATATAATTACAATTAAAACTATGGAATTTCAACCTGTTAAGGTTGAGGGTACCGCTGTGCAAAGCCCGCTTTTTTCCATGTCTGATCTCAATGTTATGATGATCATCCAATTGGCATTTCTTGCGCTTGTGACTATCATATTGGGTATGTTTGTGGTGCGGCCAATATTTGCAACGCCCAGCGCGGCATTGCCAGCGCCGCAAGATGCGCAAATCCCATCTGCCTCACCCCAAACTATTCCTGTTGCTGAGCTGCCAGGAATGGAGGGCGCCAGACAGGCGCTTACGGGTGAAGTCTCTAATGGGGACTTTGAATTACCAACATTGGGCGTGGTGTCAGATTTTGATTTTGGAGATGACGATTTTGGCATCTCAGCAGACCCTGTAAAAAGACTTAAAAAGCTCATTGAGGATCGTCAGGAAGAAACTGTTGAAATTCTGCGTGGATGGATGGAAGACACTGGGGAGGATGCCTAGTGAAACATTTATTTCCACTTGAGGACTTTGGGCTTTCTGAGAAACGGAATCGGCAGCGTGAGCAGGTTTTTGTTGTGGAGCCGATCGTAGATCAGGGACCAAACCCCGCAGAAATAGAAGCCAATCGAATGGCCGCCTATGAGCAAGGTTACAAAGCTGGTTGGGATGATGCTGCGCAAACTCAATCAGATGATCAAAGCCGTATAGGTGCTGATTTTGAACGAAATTTACAGGATCTTGGATTCACATTCCATGAAGCGAAGTCACATGTGATGAAAGCACTTGAGCCGCTTTTGATTGAAATAGTTTCGAAGGTTTTGCCTCAACTTGTGTCGCAAACACTTGGTCAAACTATTTTGGAAGAGCTTATGCCTTTTGCGGAAGAAATGTCTGATGCACCGGTTCAAATCGTTGTCGCTCCATCGGGACGTGCCGCAATTGAAGCTCTAATTGACACTTCCTTAACCATTCCATTGGAAATCATAGAGGAGCACTCTCTCGCAGATGGTCAAGTTTATCTACGAATGGGTGAGTTGGAGAAAAAAATTGATATGGACGGCGCGATTGAACGTATTGGTCACGCAATCAAATCAATTTATGCACTTAATGAAGAGGCGATAAAACATGGATGACTCACAAGGCTTGGAACAAGGCCAGAAAAGTCCGTTTACTCAGGTTCCGATAGAAATCACTATTTCTGTCGGGCGAGCGCGCCCTTTGATTAAGGATTTACTCAATTTGCAGTGTGACAGTGTTTTACCTTTGGATCGCCGAATTGAGGACCCTGTCGAACTTTACATAGGTGATAAACTTATTGCGCGTGGAGAGTTAGAGGAAATGGATGGTGAAAATTCGGGGCAACTCGCAGTGCGTTTGACCGAAGTCGCTGACCTGAAGAACGGTCTTTAAAGCTTTGCGCCAGTTCATACCCATTTTTGTCCTTGCGGCATTAACCATGTTTCTAGTGGAACCCGCTGCTGCGCAAGATGTGTCGATCTCGTTTGGCGACGATGCTTCACTCGCTAATCGTTCGATTCAGCTTATGCTTCTCATTACGGTGCTCAGCTTGGTGCCAGGCCTTGCTGTTATGGTGACGTGTTTTCCGTTTATTGTAACAGTGCTCTCAATTTTACGCCAAGCTTTAGGTTTACAGCAAGCGCCACCAAACATGCTAATTATTAGTTTGGCTCTATTTCTAACATACTTTGTGATGGAACCTGTCTTTGATCAAAGTTGGGCAACAGGTGTTCAGCCCTTGATCAACGGCGATATTGATGTTGAGGCCGCTTTTCCACGGGTCATGGACCCATTTCGAGGGTTCATGGCCAATCGCATTGATCCTAAAACCTTCAATCATTTAGCTGAGTTGAGGCCGGATTTCGACAGTCTTAATGCGATAACAGAGGATGCTCCGTTGTCTCTTCTCGTTCCATCATTTCTACTTTCTGAAATTGAACGAGCTTTTCAGATCGGTTTTTTAATCTACTTACCGTTTCTGGTAATCGATCTCGTTGTCGCGGCTATTTTGATGTCTATGGGGATGATGATGGTGCCTCCTGCTGTGGTATCCATGCCGTTTAAATTGGCATTCTTTGTCGTTTCAGATGGTTGGGCGCTTGTCTCAAGTGCATTGGTGCGTAGTTATTTTTAAAACCATTTTTCTAGGGTTTGGTTACTT
Source organism: Celeribacter sp. (assembly GCA_047630475.1). Classification (GTDB taxonomy): domain Bacteria; phylum Pseudomonadota; class Alphaproteobacteria; order Rhodobacterales; family Rhodobacteraceae; genus Celeribacter. The sequence goes on from JBLHXX010000007.1 coordinate 63,566, forward strand.
ATTGTAAACCAAGTTTTATATATTCTGAGGTCTAATCAGCAAGAAATGCGGTGGGCAAAATGGCGCTAACTAACGGCGACTTTAATCGGGACTACACTCTCTTCAAATTTATGTTGACTGGAGAACTGACAGGTAACAAGGCGCGCAATATTGCGTTCGGAAACTGGCAGTGAACTTTTCTCTCCAGTCCATATTTAGACCGACCATTTTGCTCGCGCTTGCGTTGATGGCCGTTATTGTTATGATGATTTTGCCTGTGCCTGCATGGGTCCTTGATGTCGGCCTAGCCGCAAGCTTTGCTCTCGCAATCCTCATTTTTACAGTCACGCTGTTCATTGAGCGGCCATTGGATTTTTCTGTCTTTCCCACGGTGTTGCTTGCCAGCTTGATGTTGCGCCTTTCTTTGAATGTATCCTCAACCAAGCTCATTATTGGACAAGGTCACACCGGAACCAGTGCTGCTGGCAATGTCATTGAAGGCTTCGCTAGTTTTGTCATGGGGGGCTCTGTCCTTCTCGGCTTGGTCGTTTTTATCGTTTTATTGATTGTCAATTTCATGGTGATCACTAAAGGCGCTGGCCGTATGGCCGAAGTTGGCGCCCGTTTCGCACTTGATGGGATGCCCGGCAAACAGCTCGCGATTGATGCTGACATGTCTGCAGGTGCAATTTCCCATGAAGAGGCCAAAGAGCGCCGCGAGCGAGAGCTTGCAGAAACAACGTTTTTTGGCTCTTTGGATGGGGCGTCAAAATTTGTTAAAGGCGACGCCGTTGCAGGGCTTTTGATTACTTTGATGAACATTGTTATGGGGCTTGTCATTGGTATTGCTGTCCATGGAATGCCGGCTGGTCAAGCATTTGAAACATATGCAATTCTCACTGTCGGTGATGGCCTTGTGAGCCAAATTCCATCCGTTATTATTTCTATTGCGGCAGCACTTCTTTTAGCCAAAGGTGGTGCAAGCGGGTCTGTCGATCTCGCTTTGTTCAAGCAACTTGGCCGCTATCCTCCAGCTTTGATTACTGTTGGGATTTTGATGGCTCTTTTTGCCCTTGTCCCAGGTTTGCCATTCCTACCCTTTATGGGAGGGGCTGTTGGACTCTGTACGGCAGGTTGGTTCGTCGCAAAAAAGGACCGTGAAATCGAACTTGCCGGAAAAACTCCTCCTGCAGTCCTCGCTGATGAGGTCAAAGAATCCCTAGGTGACATTCTAGACTTAGATGATATCCACGTTGAATTTGCACCAGATTTGGTCGCTATGGTGCTTGACCCTCAGACGGGTCTAGATGCCAGAATCACAAATATGCGTAATCATGTGGCGACGGTTTTTGGACTAATCCTTCCTGAAATACGACTTACAGATGACCCCAGTCTTCCGGCTGGCAGTTATGTTGTGCGAATTCAAGGCGTCGAGCAAGCACGAGACCAGCTTCGGCCAGATATGGCATTGGCACTCTTGGCCGGTGATGCTTCAGGCTTCCCTGTTGGCGAAGACGTCAAAGAACCCGTGTACGGCGCACCTGCGCGTTGGATTGCAGATAATCAAAAAGAAGAAATGGCTTTGCTGGGGTGTACAGTGGTGTCCCCGACAGAAGTTCTCGCTACTCATTTACTAGAAGTCATAAAGCGAAACTTCCAGAGATTGCTGACGATGCGTACGTTGCGCCGCCTTCTTGATGAAATGACAAACCTGTCTGACCAAGCGCGATCAGAATCCAATCAACGCTTGCTGGATGACCTTGTGCCTGAAAAAGTGCCCATGGATTTGTTGCTGTCAGTTTTGCGCCTCTTATTGGAAGAACGTGTGTCTATTCGAAATTTAACTTTGATTTTAGAAGCTATTTCTGAAGCGAGGGGAGCACATGCAACGCCGGAATCTATATGTGAGCATGTACGGCATCGCCTTGGTTTTCAGCTGATTTCCGAAATAAAGCGTCCAGACGGCACCCTTCCATTGTTGCAACTTGCACCTGAATGGGAAGAAAAATTCGTAGCGTACCAAATTGACGGAGAGCGAGGCCAGTCAGACATTGCCTTACCTCCAAGCGACTTTAATAAATTGGCAAAATCTATGGCGGACAAGATCGCAAAGGCGGGTGAGACTGGCGTTTATCCTGCCATCGTGACATCGACGCGCCGTCGCCGTTTTCTTAAAACGGTTCTTACTGCTCAAGGTATTCAGAACCCAGTATTTTCCTTTGAAGAAATTGGAGCTGAGGCGCGGCCTGCTTTGGTTGGGCTGGTTTCAGCATGATGGATCTTATTCCGTCCGCACTTGGTCTGTCCCAAAATGCACTTACAGTTTCATTTTTGGTTTTTCTACGTGTAGGCGCTATGATGGCTGTGTTGCCAGCTTTCGGCGAGCGTAGCGTACCACAACGCATTCGTTTGGTTTTGACACTGTGTTTTACGATCGTTGTAACACCTGCCGTAGCCGCGGATATGATTCCACTTGCTTCAGAACAGGGCTTGATTGGGCGTGCTCTTGCTACAGAAGTTTTAGCTGGGCTGGCTGTCGGTATAGTTTTGCGTATATTCGTTATGATTTTGGAAATGGCCGGCGCAATGATTGCGCAGTCTACGTCTTTGTCTCAAATGTTTGGCGGTGGTGCAGTGGATGCCCAACCCGTCGTCGGTCATTTACTTTTGGTTGGTGGTTTAGCTCTCGCAGCTATGCTTGATTTACATGTGCGCGTCGTTGAAATTCTTATCATGTCTTACGAATTCATCCCCGCTGGCACGTTTATTGGCGCAGGGGAGCTGTCTGAGTGGGGCCTGCAACATATTCGAACTGGGTTTTCGATGGCGTTTTCTTTGTCTGCCCCATTTGTGATTGCCTCTTTGGTCTACAACGTTGCGTTGGGAGTCATAAACCGTGCTATGCCACAACTCATGGTGGCCATGGTTGGTGCGCCTGCGATTACGCTTGGGGGGATGGTTTTAATGTTAATCACCTTACCGCTGCTGCTTCAGATATGGCGAAGTGGGTTTGATATGCTGCTGATGAATCCGTTTGGAGCGCCTTAATGTCTGAAGGTGAAAGCGACGACGATAAGCAATACGAACCAACGCAGAAAAAGCTCGATGATGCGCGGAAAAAGGGTGAAATACCCCAATCTGTCGATCTCGTTACTTCTGCAGCTTACATGGGTTTTATCGGAGTAGGTGCTATATTTGGTGGCGCTTCTTTGATTGAACTAGGGACAGTGCTGCAGGAGTTTTTAGAAAAGTCCGACAGCCTATCGGCTGAATGGTTTTCTGGATCTGGCACCGTTCTAGGTGGACAAGCTTTGAAGGCTGTGATCGGGGCTCTTTTGCCGTGGTTTGTATTACCTGCTCTGGCGGCAATGACAGCCATAATCGCAACGCGATCTTTGGTTTTCGCACCAAGCAAAATTGAGCCCAAGTTGAGTAAGATTTCGATTATTGCGAACGCAAAGAATAAATTCGGTCGCAAAGGTATCTTTGAGTTTTCAAAAAGCTTCTTTAAGCTGACCGTCTACTCAATTGTACTTGGCGTATACCTTGTCAAAAAAGTACCTGTGATTTTAGCTACGATGTCACTTAGCCCCGGCATGGTTACAGTGATGTTGCTTGAGTTGTGTTTAGGCTTCATGCTGATCGTTCTTGTCATATCGATGACAATTGGCGGGGTCGATTACATGTTCCAAACTGCTGAACACACACGTAAACATCGCATGTCTCGTAAAGAAATGACCGACGAGTCAAAAGAGCAGGAAGGCGATCCTCACGCGAAACAAAAAAGACGGCAAAGAGGGCAGGAAATAGCACTCAACCAAATGTTGGGTGATGTTCCGAAAGCGGATGTAATTGTCGTTAACCCAACGCATTATGCTGTCGCGTTAAAGTGGGATAAGTTACGTGGTGGGGCACCGATTTGTGTGGCCAAAGGCGTGGACGATGTTGCTGCCAAAATTCGAGAAATTGCCAGTGAAAATTCTATTCCTATTCATCGGGATCCACCCACTGCCAGAGCACTCTACGCCGTTATTGAAATCGGTTCAGAAATTTGGCCAGAGCATTACAAAGCAGTGGCGGCTTCGATTAGATTTGCAGAGACAATGCGTGCAAAAATGAAAACCCGATTTGGCAATAGATCATGAACGATGACTTGATTAAAATTCGACAATTACAGGCATTGGCTGAGCTTAAACTCAACACAGAGCTTGCGCGCCTCAAGGATATTGCGCGTGAAAAAGACGTGCCCAATGCCGTTTTGAATGCAATCGTACAAGAAAAAAAATGTCATGATAAAAACGCGGAATCCAAAATTTCGCAATCTATGATTTCTGGCATGGATGTAAAATGGCAAGTTTGGGCTGAGCGAAAAACGCGTGATGCGATGGGCGAACTCGCACGCATCGCACAACAGCAAGAAGATCAAATGCTTATCGCCAAGCAAGCTTTTGGTCGTACAGAGGCTCTAAAATTCGTTTTGCGAAAGACAAAAATAAACTGATGAACGAAACCGCGTACGGATCAGCGGCGATCGTTCGGACCGCCGCTGATAAATTGGCAACGTTCATCGCGTTATTGAACATCTTGTCGAACAATGTCGATCACCAAGACATCGTTGATTTCATCGCCAATGGTTTTTTGAGCGATTTCAGTTAGTGCATTTCGCAAATTGGTCATCGTACGGCTATCTGTAAACGCGCCCTTGAAGCCACCGGTATTGGCGTGATCAAATAAAACTTGCAAAAAAGCATCCCTAAGCTTTGGTTCACGTGCATAAATTGCTTCTCGTGCACCGATCGTGGCCTCTAGACTTAATGAAAGAACGACCATTGCGGCTACGCGTCCGTCTTCCAGGTCGGGCACAATAAACTGGTTGTTAAGTTTGACATACTCAAAGGCAGATATCCCTTCCTCTTCGGAGGCCATCTTTTCCTCATGCGCGCTGTCTATGTTCACATCCCCACAAGGATCTATAGCGACGACTTCTGGATCTGGCCGGAGCGCCATACCACCGCCGATGCCGGCCCCAAGCCCGATCAATGCAAGCAGAACAGGGAATAGTTTTTTGATCATGCTGACCTCTTTTAAAACGGCAAAACGATATCGGCGATTTGTTGGCCATATCGAGGTTGTTGCATTTGCGTAATCTGTCCGCGCCCACCATATGAAATTCTAGCGCTTGCAATTTTTTCATATGTGATTTCATTTTGTCGAGAAATATCCTCTGGGCGGACATATCCCTCAACCAGCAGTTCGCGAATCTCAAAGTTGACACGGACTTCTTGAGAGCCTTGAATATGTAGGACTCCGTTTGGCAGAACATCTACAATGGTCGCCGCGACCATGAGCTCTAGCTTTTCATTCCGACTAACTGACCCATTGCCTGAAGATGATGATGTGCCTGATGTACTGATCATTTCTGCCATCGATGCGCCTTCGGGCAAGGTTTCGTTGATACGTTGTGGAATGCCAAGCAATGAGGGAATACTCGCTGTTTCCGTTCCGGTTCGGCCACGTGAAGATTTATTTGAAAACTCTGCACTGTCGTCAATTTCGATCACTACAGTTAGGATATCCCCACGTTCGATCGCGCGCCGGTCGCCCAGAAGAGATTGGCGAGAGGCCGTCCAGAGTGATGCGCCGTCGGTTGGGCTTTTTTGTTCGACACGTTGGGGGAGGGATGGATTTAACATCGCCGATGTTTCCGCAGAACTTGTCACGGGTGTAAAGTCCGGCAGACGCCCCACTTGGTCTAAGTTTGAGCAACCACTGACTAAAAGTGCCATAGGTAAAAAATGAGAAAATCGCATATTATTGTTCCTCGTTATGAGCTTGGAAGTCCGCTGACATAGACAGATCCGTCGGGGGCGACGATGCCGGACACTGTGGACTTTGACGTGAGGTTCATGACTCGTAAAAGGTCACCTGATCCTGCGCGAGCAAGGGCGCGCGCATCGGCAGAGATGGAAAGGGTACCAATTTCGTAAACCAATTTTACGATTTGATTTCGTTCAATAATCGCTGCAGGCCCGACATCTCCAGCCATAATGGGGCGGCCTGAGTATAGAACAACGCGCGCCTCCAAGCCGACGGCTTCCGCTGGGGATATCAGCGCGCCCGGAACGTTTTCTTGAACAAGCATAAGGTCGCTTGACGTTAGAATTGTTTGGGCGCGAATGGTACGGGCTGCGATGAGTGTATCGGCAAGGGCTGCATAAGGCACAAGCGATAAAAATGCAGTTATGAGGGCTATAATTTTCATCGGATTTGCGTCGTTGCCGACATCATTTGATCCGCAGCCGTGATCACTTTGGCGTTCAATTCGTACCCACGCTGCGCTTCTATCAATTCAGTTACCTCGCGCACTGCGTCAACTGAACTGTCTTCGAGGTACCCTTGCCGAAGTGTCCCTACGCCATCGATTCCAGGTTCGCTGACCGTGGCGGGACCTGAGGCTGCGGATTCCAAGAATAGGTTCGATCCAATGGCCTCGAGCCCTTTTGCGTTTGTAAAGTTTGCCAAAGTGAATTGTCCAAGCAGTTGTGGTTGAATCTGATCGTTGAAATATGCGTAGACTTCGCCTTGAGCATTGACAGAAATGGAGCGCGCATCATCTGGGATCGTGATGTCTGGCACCACGCCATGCCCATCTGAGGTCACAATCAATCCATCCGCGGATCGTTTGAGTGCCCCGTCCCGTGTAAATGCGGACTGGCCAGACGGGAGGGTGACTTCGAGATAGCCTTTGCCCTCAATTGCAAGATCAAGATCACCACCTGTTGCAGATAATGATCCTTGTGCAAGTTGAATTGTGACTGAAGACGGACGGACGCCAAGGCCAAGTTGTACGCCCGTCGGAAGAACTGTGCCATCGGATGAATTTATGGTCCCTGGTCGGGCCATTTGTTGATAGTGAAGATCGGCAAACTCAGCACGGCGGGCATTATAGCCCGTGGTATTCATGTTCGCGAGGTTTTGTGAAATAGTTTCCACACGCATTTGTTGGGCGCTCATACCGGTCGCTGCAATTTTTAGGGCACGCATCGTGTTTGCTCCTTATCGACCAAGGGTTGTGAGGACCGAGCGAATGCGCTCATCCTCTTTTTCAATGAAACTCTGGCTCATTTCATAGGCATGCTGGACCTCAATCATTCGGGTGATTTCGGTGACAGCATTGACGTTTGAATTCTCGACATACCCTTGTAAAATGACGGCTCCTTCAACAGGCTCTATCCCGCCGTCTGTGGTAAAACGCACGCCATTGGTGCGATCAAAGCTGTTCGGGTCCGTGGGGGAATAGAGGCCGATTTGCGCGATAGGCTGACCATCTGCTGATAAGGTGCCGTCCGCGGCCGCAGATACACTTTTTGCATCTGGCGGGATAAAAATTGGCGCTCCGCCATTATCAAGTAAACGATATCCATCATGAGTCGTCAGTTCGCTGGCCTCATTGGGCGTAAAGGCACCCGATCTGGTGAGCGCCTCACCCTCGGGCGTCTCAATGAGGAAAAAACCGTCGCCTTCAATGGCAAAATCGAAGGTGCCGCCTGTGGGAGTGAGTGGGCCCTGGCTTGTATTTGTGTGTCTGACGTTACCATTGGCCATGGATAGAGATTCTTCACCCTGCTCTAGACGTGCAATATGTTCAGAAAAAACCAAGCCCTCTTTGCGAAAGCCCGTGGTTGACGCATTCGCGATATTGTTTGCAATCGCCGTCATTTCACGTTTGAGGCCAGACATGCGCGTTATGGCTGTGTAACCTGTGCTGTCCATCACAGACCTCCAATCAAAGGAATAATCCGATCAACGAAAAAGGCACTAAGTGTTTCGGTCATAAACCCCATAGACATCCAAAAAACCAAGAGGATGGCGCCTAATTTGGGCACAAAGGTCAATGTCATTTCTTGAATACTTGTAAGCGCTTGTACCAAACCAATGCTAACACCGGCCAACAATGCAACGATGAGAATCGGGGTCGAAATAACGACTGCAATCCAAAGCGCTTGCCGCAATGTGTCATAGAAAATGAGATCATCCATCACTACACCGGCATCCGCAGAATTTCTTGATAAGCTTCAACAACTTTATCGCGTACAGTGACTGCCGCCTCAACCGCGAGTTCAGTTTGCGCCAAAGCTTGAACCAACGACTGACTGTCGGCGCCGCCTGTCATTGCGGCTTGAGCAATAGATTCGCTTTCTTGCAAGGTTTGAGCAAAATCCCCTGCTGCTTGTGCAATTTTACCCCCTGCACCTTGCCCGCCGATTTCAGGTTTTGGTGCTGTTGCAGGGCGTGTGGATGCGTAGCCTTGGGCTGCATATGCTGATCGGATGTCCATTCTGGCCTCCTATTATCTGCGTAGAAGTTCGAGCAAAGACGTCGACATTTGTCGCGCTTGATCGAACATTTTAAGATTGGCCTCGTAGCTGCGCTGCGCTTCGCGCGCGTCAGCAATTTCGACCATAATGTCGACATTAGAACCGTTGTAGTACCCATCCTCACCCGCCATCGGGTGACCTGGATCAAACACTTGCTTCACGGGTGTCTGGTCAAGCTCAACAGGCCCAGACTGAACTGCGCCGCTTTTGCTTCCGTTTTCTACGACCTGCTCAAAAGAAGCAGTTTTGCGTTGATAACCTGGAGTATCCGCGTTTGCGATATTCTCAGAGACGTGCCGCAAACGATTGGCTTGCGCAGCCATACCAGAGGAAGAAAGTGAAAGAATGTTGAAGAGGTCACTCATGAAATATCTCCTATCTGCGGCCAATTGAGGTTCTGAGAATGTTCATGGAGCTTTTATAAACTGACATGGCGAGGTCGTGCTGATGACGCACCTCAGTGGCTTTCATCATCTCAGTTTCTAGCGTTACCGTATTGCCATTGGGAGAGCTGGGCCCTGGCGCATCCATGAATTTAACTGATGTATTTTGCGCGGTGTTGCCATGAAGATGCCCCGCGCGTGAGCTTTTCATCGGCGAGCCTGTGGTGGCGCCGCCGCTATACGTCTCTTTGAAAGACGCGATATCTTTTGCACGATACTCAGGCGTATCTGCGTTCGCGATATTCTTCGCGATGGTTTCTTGGCGGGTACTGGCATGTTTCGCCAAGCCACTCGCCATCTGGAAAATGTCCAATTTCTGGAACATCGGGGCTTCTCCCTCGATCTGTATCAACTAAGGCTTAACCCTGATTCCTTTAGAAAGGGTTGTCGAACTTGGAGAGAAATATGGCTGGCATTGGCTTTGACGTACTAAAAACAGAAATTTCAACATTGAAACCTGTTCAACGCTTAGGGCGAGTCATTAGCGTGGCTCGCGGCGTTCTTGTTGTAAGTGGACTCAGTAATGTCGCATCCTCGGGCGATCTGGTTGAAATTGGGCAAGGCTCAACGGCACAATTTGGTGAAGTGCTTCAATTGGACAAGCAAACAATTACTGTACTTCCCGACGGTGGGGCTGATGGCTTGTCCATTGGTGACCCCGTGGCACACATAGGTAACAATGAAATCGCACCTCATGATACGTGGGTTGGCCGCGTCATTGATCCGTTTGGAAATGCTCTAGACAATCGCCCAATCTTCCGTGGTCACACGTCTCGTCCATTGCGAGGCTCGCCTACAAGTCCAACAGAGCGTCGATCATTGGGTGAGCGCCTCGAGACAGGTTTGGCGGTGTTCAATACGCTTCTACCTATCGTACGAGGGCAGCGGGTTGGGCTATTTGCAGGCTCAGGCGTTGGTAAGTCCACACTTTTAGCCAAGCTTGCCACGGGCCTTCGCGCTGATATCGTCGTCATAGCAATGATTGGTGAACGAGGGCGTGAGGTCCGTGAATTTATTGAGCGTGTTCTCGGTCCTGAAGGCATGAAACGTGCTGTTATTGTTGCGGCTACATCTGACCAATCACCACTGGTGCGCCGTAGATGTGCATGGACTGCGATGGCCGTAGCTGAACATTTTCGTGACAATGGCCGTCAGGTGCTTTTTCTTGCGGATTCCGTAACGAGATTTGCCGAGGCTCATCGTGAAGTTGCTTTGGCTATGGGGGAGGCGGGTAGTTTGCGTGGTTATCCGCCATCGACGGGACACCTTATTACGTCACTGTGCGAGCGGGCTGGACCTGGATCAGGTGATGCTGGTGATATAACAGCTGTATTCTCTGTTCTGGTTGCGGGATCAGACATGGAAGAACCCATCGCCGATATTTTGCGGGGTGTACTTGATGGTCACGTTGTTTTGGATCGGAAAATTGCAGAGCGTGGAAGGTTTCCTTCCATTGATCTACTTCGATCAGTTTCTCGTGCTTTGCCTGGGGCCGCTAGTGAAACTGAAAATGCCTTGCTTGGGAAGGCGCGAAAGCTCATGGGGACATTTGATCGCTCTGAAATGATGATTCAAGCTGGGCTATACTCGCATGGTTCGGATGCTAATGTTGATGAGGCGATCGCCTGTTGGCCAAAACTTGATGCATTCTTGGCAGAATCAGAACTGAAATCAATCGATGCTAGCTTTGATCGCTTGCGTCAGTGTGTGGGACTGGATTGATAATTCTTCAACTTAGCTGGAAAGCAAAGCTAACGCATTTTCTGCAGCTGATGTTCCAACGTTGCCTTGGGCAATTTCATTGCGGACCAAGTATAGTCTGACGAGTTCGTCACGCTTATCCGCATCTGCAAATTGAGACACTTCGCTGTTTCCAAAATACTGTTCCGTTTTTTCACGAAAGCTTGTCAATTGTTGATCGAGATCAAGGCTTCCGATGGAGCTAGGTAAGCCGAGCGCAGTTTCAAAGACAGTCCGGACAGCCGTGTTCCCAAGTATTCCGTACCAAGCACCGTCTTCAGATGTGTCTTTGTTGGCTATTGTGGTCAGTTCACGATCTAGATTTAGGGCCAGTCGCATGCTGTCATTTTGTTCTCCCACGGCGACTTCAAATTGAGTGTTTTGATAGTTTGCAATTATTTCGTCAGGAAATGTACTGAGAACGGTATTGGGTGTGCCTAAATCTCCAAAGCCGAAGGCCTTGGAGAATTCTAGATACCGTTTATCTGATAACTTGTTAGCAAGTGCGTCGGAGTCAATAATTCCATCAGTTAAAACTTTTTGAATGAAATATGTACTGTCGATATCTTCATCTAACCCAAATGCTCCAAGGGCAACTGATAGGAGACGACGATCTGACATAAGGTCTTCTGCTGTTTCAACGGACCCAATGTTTTCTTTAAAATACTCCGTATCGCGTTTTATTTCCGTAGACTCGTTAAAGGCGCTCTTCTGAGAGTCCATGGTTCTGTTGAGAAAGGCCCAGCCAGAATAGCCAGCCAATGGAATAATGGGCTGAAACGTCATTGAGTTCTCGCAGCAGCGAGTAATCTATCTTCGCGAGGTAGTAAGCCTCTAAGCGCTTTCAGGGATTGATAGAATTGGTTGTCCTGAACGGCCTCTGTCGCATCATTTAATAGCGCCCTACTATCATTGTCCGTCAAGACTTGACTCAACTGTTCAATGCCTCGCATCAATTGGAGGCGTGCGTCATCGGGCTCAGCATCACCGGATAAGACAAGTTGAGCAATATAGCAAATACGGCGTACAGGAGTGTTGACGTCTTCTGGATGAATGGCGTCTCTTAGGCGTAAAATATTTGCGTTGGGTGTGATCACGGATAGACGAGACCTCCGGTCACCGTTTTCGATCACTGCACCGTTGATTAATACCCGCTCTTTCGGGCCAAGCTTTAAAACAAGTCCGCTCATTCCTGGCCTCCTTCGCGGCGAAGGCCGCGCATGATTGATGTGTTTATATCTATTAAAGATATCTCGTCAGCCGTACCTTTTAAGATGTTGGAGGTATGCTTTTGCGTAAACTCGGCCAGGTAAAAAATCTGAGCACGCAACTCCTTGGGTAACTGGTTGTCGACCGACGCAACATCACCTGCCAATAAGTTCCATAGTCTGCGATTGTCATCCAGTGCTTTTACAAATTTAGGAAATGAGGTTTTTTTGTTTTCAGCTGCCGCACGCAATTGATGGGTGATTTTTGCGAAGGCGCTGTATTCTGTGCCTCGAGCCGTGCGGATTGGCGCAGCAGGAGAGGTGTAGGCCGTTCGGGCCATGTCGAAAGCGTTCACGTCGGATCCTTCCGGTGACAATGACATCTAAAACGCGGTTTTTACCGCGGTGGTATCCGGGCGACCTTTGGGCGCCCGGATATTTGCCCTTAACGGAAGAGCGACAAGATTGACTGTGGTGCTTGGTTTGCGATGGACAAGGATTGTACGCCGAGTTGTTGCTGCACCTGAAGAGCTTGCAAGCGCGCGGATGTTTCTTCCATATCGGCATCCACCATTGATCCAATGCCGGATTTGAGTGAGTCCGATAGTTGAGTCACGAAGTCAGACTGACTTTCAATACGGCCCTGCGCCGAACCAAAAGCAGCAGCGGCATCAATGGATTGAGAAATCAAACCATCAATTGCAGCAAGGGCACCAGTGGCACCTGCACTGTCAGTTACGTCGATTGTTTGTAGTGCTCCAAGGCCGCCAGATTCCGCAGAAGTTCCTGGTGTACCACCTGTTTGAATGCGCTGACTAACAAACATTGCATTCCCAGAATCGTTTGCGATCGTAATCTCGCCGCTATCTAGGGTGACAGCATAGCTCCCCGAATCTGTTGCTGCCTCAAAGAAGCTGCTGATTTGACTGGAGAGATTTCGCGCAACATCTTCGACGCTGTCATCTGCGCCAGCGACATATTGGAATGTGCGATCACCTGTCGCAGATCCGCCGCCAACGACGTTGATTGCAATGTCATTGAGTTGGATTTCGTAGCTGACACCTTCGGCGACGGCGGCGATTGTTATAGCTTCGGTAGCACCGTCAGCTACTGACGTCATATTTGTACTCGTGTCGTAGGCTGCGTCGTCATGAATTGTAGCCTGCGTCGCAGACATAAAGGATTGAGCTTCGGTTGTGTTTGCTGCGTCGGTTGTACCGTAAACTTCCGCTGATGTTGCTGTGGTTACAGACAAGCTTTGGCGTTCGACAGAAATATGTGATGCGGATACAGTCCCATCAGAGGCACGATCTAATGAGGACAGGACGTTCATATCGTCAGAAGATGTGCCGTCGATCAAGTTTAAACCATTGAACTGTGCGGCGCCAACAACAGATGCAATTTGGTCTGTCAGCGCGCTGATATCTGTCTGGATTTTTTCACGATCGACGTTTTCTTCCTGAGCAGCAACGATTTTACCCTTAATATCTGTCAGGAGGTCGGTGATGGTTTCAGATGCGCCTGCTGCAACTGCAAGTGTTGATTCACCGAGTGAAAGGCTGTCGGAAATAGCTTTGAAGCCTTTGACGTCTGATTCCATAACTTTCGAAATGGCCCATACCGATGCATTGTCTTTCGCTGAAGACACAGTTTTACCTGTGGAAATTACGTTTTGAGTGTCGGAAAGGCTAGAATTGATAGATTTCAACGTTTGAAGCGCAACCATTGCGCCATTGTTGGTCAGAATGCTGGACATTATTTATGTTCCTTTGGTCTAGAGGCGCATTTTACGCCGCATGATTTACGTGACCCGTCCCCACGGACGGTTTCAGGTTTGCCATTCTGACTAAATACGGGTGAACCGTTTCCGGTCTGCCGTGCCACCCCCTCGGGATGCGTTCTGAACATAGCTGCCTAATGGTTGAAAGTTTCCTAAGGCATTTGCCAAAGTTGATCAAAAATTGAGGCAAGCATGGGGCAATAGGTTAGATTTTTTTCTTTATGGTTAATGACTTATTTCCAATGTCAGACATTGACCCTGATGGCCCGTAGGTCTGAAACGTTGGTCTGGGGGCGCGCAACATTGAGAGTCGTTTTCGTGCCGATTTGAAACCCTGTGCGGAGGCAGCCAATAAAATTCTATTCCTTTCCGTCAATGATTTAAGGGTTTCGAGTTCGGCAGACGTGGCTGATGATTTTGCAACAGATTTCATGAGTGACATCTTAAGTGCACTGACTTGTGCAAGGGCGGCGAACTCAGCTTTCAAAATTGCAGCGTGTTCTTTTTCAAGAAGTTCGGTGAGGGCGCGTACAGGTTTTAATGAGTCAAATAGTGCCATCAGCACGCTCCTTTAGGGCTTCAAACAATTGCTCGGCAAGTCCAATGCCTCCCGCTTCGACCATCTTGTCCGCCTGAGCTTGAATTAAAAATGAAGCAAATTGATCTTCACCTTCGCCTCCGCCAAATGCGTCAGGGGTTTTACCAAACCCTGCCGATTTGAGCATTTCAGCTAAAAAAGTCGACTCAAGTTTTTCTGATACATTTCGTATTTGATCATCACGCGTTGGTGCTTTTGGTAAATCCGCAGGCGCGTTCACTGCGTTTGTCGTGAGCTGCATGGTGTGATCACTCCAATTTGAACATTTTTTTCAGAATAATCTTGAACTGGTAAAGAACCGGTAACTCTATCAGGACATAATTGGGCATCGGTGAAAGAATTTCCGGATGTGATAAATGCAATTTTCAAATTTGATACTCCCTAAAGGTGCCGGAAACGGTGCGCGAGCTGAAACTCCAATCACGCCTCATACGGATAGGGCTAATGAGATATCTAGCACTACAAGTTTTCAGTCAATTATGGGTCAAACAGGCAAAGCCGGCTTAAGTAATGAACTTGATGCCCGAAAGGCCCATGCATCTGAAGAAAGTTTGGTAAGTGATGTGGCGCTAACCACAATAAATCCTCTTGTTGAAGTTCAAGACGCTGTGATTCAGTATAGTGTACATATTGGTGAAGGGGCTGTTGATGTCGTTTCTAGACATGAAACTGAAACAGATACTCTTGAGTTAGAAAGTGCTCCGGTAGCAATCATTGAGGCTATTCAGTCGCGTCACACGACATCTAAGCAAGGGCATGAAAGTGTCAGTGACGCCATTGAGGCCGATAGTATGCATGTTGATGACGCCAGTGATTTTCCGACTTCATTGACTAATCCATTGGGCATTTCCCAAATCGAACATCACGGCAAATTGCTGGCAGCAATGGATACACAGAATATTCTTGGGCAAAATGGAACAAGAGCTGCTGTACCAACGACCAGTCTAGATGACGTTATCGCTTTATCGACTAGCGTAGGGCGAAAAGAATTTCCCATTTTGGGGGAGTCCGCAATCTCTTCTGGGAATGATGGTGATACTACGCCGTCTATTCCAAACGATTCCCTAAGATTTAAGTTATTGCAACCTGAGCTCATGGATAGGGCTGCAGAAAAACGTCTCAACCACGATTTAACTTCGATGGGGATGACTGTTGTACCCGATCCGAAGGGCATGGACTTGACGGTCAGTGCATCAACACAAAACGGGCAGCATGAAAATTCAATCTTGGAGGTTTCATCATTGGATGCCATGCCTTCAGGAGCTGAGCTTGCATCAAACCTACAAAAATCTATTGGCATCCTAGATACCAAACCTGCTCAGGGTCAGATTGCATCACAGTCATCAAGTCCAATCTTGCAAGATGGATCGTTGCGTCTGGGTGCGGTTGACCAAAAGGCGGAAAAACAGGATGGGGTTTCGCAAAATTCTCCAACTCTTCAGCCTCAAACACCTGTTTCGCACACGGTAGCTATAAAGCAAGAGTTCTTGCCGCCTTTACAGCCAAAAATAGGGACGCAGATTATCGATGACGGTGTTGTCGCGGGGGAAGGTTTTGTCACTACTGCACCGCACTCTCCTATTGAGGCTGCACTTCAAGCGAGCGTTGTGCCAACAGCCGCTGAACGTCATGCGGCACCTGATTCAGGAGTGACAGGTGTCGGAGCATTGCAAACTGTCATTGATGCTAGTCTGCAAACACAGAATCTTAACATAACTTCTCTGTATGGAAGTGTTGAAGGGGCATTCACACCGTTGGACCAGATGTCTCAAATTGATTCATTAAACCAAACAGCACGGATTGAATTGCCCGCACGGCTTGCAGCGCAAATTGCAGATATCGCGCGGCAACTGCCGGATGGCCCAATTGAAATTAGCCTTTCACCTGAAGAGTTGGGAAAAGTAAAACTGACATTCCAGGTGTCTGAAAATGGGGCCATGAACGTTGTGGTTGCTGCAGAGCGACCTGAAACACTCGAATTTATGCGACGTAACGTTGATAGCCTTTTGGCGGAGTTTTCGGACCTTGGTTATGAGGGCAGCAGTTTTCAGTTTCAACAAGATGGTGAAAACCCATCCAGCGATAACGCCGATCAGCAAGGATCGTCTGAATCGACTGGAACAAATGATAAAGTTATCAGTGCCGAGCCTTCTAAGATTGACGCACATACGCCTTCGATTGCGCGCCTCCATTTGGATGGCACGTCAGGCATAGACATAAGACTGTAAGGATCAATGATATGACCACCGTTACCAGTGCGACTCAGTTGGCGGCTACAAATGCAACCTCTACGACAACGTCTGTGCAGGACGAGGAAACCTCTGCGGCCATCAGTTCGGATTTTGAGACATTCTTGAAAATGTTGACTGTTCAAATGCAAAATCAAGATCCACTCAATCCAATCGAATCGTCGGATTACGCGGTGCAACTCGCCACGTTTTCAGGTGTTGAGCAACAGGTCCAAACCAATGATTTGTTGAAATCTTTAGCCTCCCAAATGGGCGTTATGGGAATGGCACAAATATCGGGTTGGGTTGGAATGGAGGCGCGAACGGATGCTCCCGTTTACTTTGATGGCGCACCGATCACATTGGCGCCTGAGCCAAGTTCATCTGCAGACCAAGCGTTCTTGATCGTGCGTGACGAATCTGGTGCTGTTGTTCAAACGGCTGAAGTTCCCGCGACATCGGATTATGTGGAATGGGCAGGCGTTGATGATAGTGGCAATCCATTTCCATCAGGCACCTACACTTTTGAGCTCGAAAATTTTGCTTATGATGAATATTTGTCAACAACGTCAGTTGAATCCTACGGCCACATTGTTGAGGCGCGCGCCGATGGCACAGACACTGTTTTGGTCATGGAGGGCGGTGCGGAAGTGAACGCAGAGGATATTTCGGCTCTTCGCGAACCAACATAATTTACAATCAGTTGCATTGCCCTGCGGCACATCTGTAAAGTCGCTCAATCGGTTGTAGATAAATGAGGCATGGGTGTGCAGCACACGGATAGAGTTTTCAAAGCGCTGGCGCAGGCCATAAAGGCTTTGGGCTTTGTTCAGCCTATTGAGTGGCATGAATTACAAGGTGGACGATCTAATCGTTTATTTTGGGGGCAATTTCCAGATGGTAAGCTGGTGTTTAAGTTCTTTGATGAATTGCGGTCTAACTTATTATTTCCCAATGATGTCTTAGATGAGCGTCGTGCCCTGATTTCGCTTATGGGGACATACCTCGCACCAGAATTTCGTGGGTGCGTGGAGACTGAAATGGGATCCTGTATTGTGTATGGCTATGTTGATGGGGCGGTATTGCCCCAAGCAACGGCCAAAACAATCGAAGCGTTGTCACATCTGCATTCGCATAAAGCCCAGCATGACTTTAGGCGCATCCCAAGTGATCCTGCGATTATTTTAGACCATGGTATGTCGTTGTTGGGATATGACGATTCGAGCCGTGCCAAGTGGTTGCGGACCAATGCGCCTGCCGTCCCAAAGGTGAAAACCTCATCACCGTGTTTCTTGCATGGTGATCCTACCCCCGCCAATTCCGTGCAAACGACATCTGGAATAACCTTTATAGACTGGCAATGCCCCGCTATTGGAGATCCTGTCCATGATTTGGCGATTGCGTTGTCGTCAGCGATGCATGTTGTCGATGGGTCGGCACCACTGAGTTTGGCTCAGGTGGAAAACTTGCTGGGTGCATATTCGAACGCAGAGGTTGCGGAGCGCTACCTTACAACGGCTCCGCTTTATCGCTGGCGTATGGCCTGCTATTGTCATTGGAAAGCGCGCTCCGGCGAAGCTGAATTTACAGCTGCCGGAGTGGCCGAGTTTAGCTAAGCAGAAGCGCGACAACAGCACCTATTCCCGCAGCCACAGCCCCCCCCAGCATAAGCAACGCTGTTTGGCGCAAAGAATTATGCGGCGCGGGCGGTTCTGATTGATTGGCTTGCGCCATGAGAATGGATTCTGCAATTTGAGGCAACTTTGGACCAAACCTCGACATGACAATGGCTGTACGCCCCAAGTCGCGCGCCAAGGCTTTGGGGCCGATATTTTCTTTGATGTAGCTTTCAACAACGGGCTGCGACACTTCCCAAATGTTGATTTTTGGATCAAGCGAGCGAGCGACACCTTCGACAACGACCATGGTGCGCTGTAACAAAATCAACTCGGTACGTGTCGCCATGCCAAACCGTTCGGTCACTTCCAACAGGTATGCCATCACGCGACCCATCGAAATTTGCGTGGCATCCATGCCAAAAATAGGCTCGCCAACAGCACGCAGCGCGCGGGCGAATTCATCGACATCTTGATCTGCAGGAACGTAACCTGCTTCAAAGTGGACCTCTGCGATGCGTTGATAATCTTTGCGGATAAAGCCAAAAATAATCTCGGCATAGACGCGGCGCGTATAGGCATCAAGCGCACCCATGATGCCAAAATCAAGAGCCGCCACATCACCGTTTGGCGCAATTTTTAGATTGCCTTGGTGCATATCGGCATGGAAAAAACCGTCACGCAAGGCATGGCTGAGAAACATTTGTAAAACGGTTTTACCTAGCTTGGCACGATCATGGCCCGCGTCATTGATGGCAGATAAATCTGATGCTGTGATGCCGTCGATCCATTCGAGAGTCATGACACTGCGTGAGGACAGGCCCCAATCAACTTTGGGAACGTAGAACCCGTCATCATCGATCGTATTGGCATGAAATTCCGCGGCAGAAGAGCTTTCCAACCGCAAGTCCAGCTCGCCCTGAACCACACCATCGAAGTGAGCAATGACGTCTTGAGGACGCAAGCGGCGTGATGAGGGCAGAAACTTTTGAATGAACCACGCCGCTAGATAAAAGGCATCGATGTCCTTGCGAAACGCACGGTCAATACCAGGACGCAAGACTTTGACCGCGACAGCTTCGCCCGTCGACTTTTTAATGGCTTTATGCACTTGCGCGATCGAGGCGGCCGCAATCGGTTCGGAGAACTCTGAAAATACGTCGTCAATTTTGCAATCAAGATCAGATTCGATTTGTGCAATCGCGACATCCCGCGGGAAAGGCGGTAGTTTATCTTGCAACACTTGCAGTTGTTGAGACAACTCATCACCAACAACATCAGGGCGCGTCGAAAGGATTTGTCCGAACTTGATATAGGCAGGGCCAAGGGCGGTGATGGCGCGCGTGATTGGCGGGCGCGATGTATCGCCTTTGATCCCCAACCACTGAAACGGCCAAACCAAAGATCGCAAAGCAATACGAAGCGGGCGCGGGGCATCAGTCGCCTCGAATAAGGCTTTCAAGGCGCCGGTGCGTTCCAGTGTGGCGCCTGTGCGAATGAGACGCCAAATATTATGCGGTCCGCGCATTAAATTTTCCAACCTGTGTGAAGGGCTGCAATGCCAAGGCTTAGGTTGCGATAGCTTGTGTTGACGAAACCTGCATCGCGGATCATGCTCAAAAATGTCTCTTGATCAGGGAACTTGCGGATGCTTTCGACAAGGTACTGATAGCTATCTGCGTCATTTGCGATGAGTTGCCCCATCTTTGGAATGACGTTGAAGGAATACAAATCATAGGCCTTTTGCATCACGGGGTTTGGCAGTTGGGAGAACTCCAATACCATCAAGCGGCCACCCGGTTTCAACACGCGGTAGGCCTCGGATAGGGCTTCATTCACGCGGGTGACGTTTCGAATGCCAAAAGAAATCGTATAGACATCAAACTGATTGTCCTCAAAGGGCAGTGCCATCGCATCGCCCGTGACCCATGATAAGTCACGGGCCATTTGTTCGGCTTCGGCGCGCTTTCGGCCCTCAACCAACATCGATTCTGTCATGTCGAGCACGACAGAGGTCGCCCCCGGTGCACGTTTTAAGAATCGAAACGATACATCACCGGTGCCGCCCGCGACATCCAAAAGGCGCTGGTGCGGGCGTGGCGCAAGCCAATCCATCATAGCGTCTTTCCAAACGCGATGAATGCCCATGGACATCACATCATTCATTACATCGTATTTCGATGCGACGTTTGTAAAGACCTCGTGGACCATGCCGGCCTTTTGGTCCTCATTCACGTCTTTAAAGCCGAAATGCGTTGTCTTGTTGCTTGACTGTCTCATCACACTTGCACCTTTTGCAAAACTTATCCTTCTTATAGGCTTCAGGTCGCGCGTGACAATCGCAAGCGCCAGCAAAGAGAGACGAAATGCCCGAATTACCCGAGGTCGAGACAGTAAGACGCGGCCTTGAGCCCAGTATGACAGGTGCCGTGATCACGCGGGCCGACGTGAATCGTCCTGATTTACGCTGGCCCTTCCCTGATCGTATGGCGGACCGTTTGACTGGCGCACGTGTTTTGCAACTGCGCAGGCGGTCGAAATACATTTTGGTTGATCTGGATACGCATGAAACGCTGTTGATCCACTTAGGCATGTCGGGGCGTATGACGGTGTCGGGCGACCCTTTGGGGCAGTTCGTTCACGATCATCCTGGGGTGCTCAAACACGACCACGTTGTCTTGCACATGGAAAACGGAGCGCGTGTCACATTTAACGATCCGCGTCGGTTTGGGGCAATGGATTTGCTCGACACACAAACCGCCGAGGCGCATCCGTTGTTGGCGAAAATCGGACCTGAGCCTTTGGGGAACGACTTTCACGAGGCGCATTTGATCAAAGTCCTGTCATCGAAAAATACCCCGATCAAAACGGCTTTGCTGGATCAAAGCCTCATTGCAGGCTTGGGTAATATTTATGTGTGCGAGGCGTTGTTTCGCGCAGGGATTGATCCAAGGCGAAAGGCCAAAGATCTCTCTCAATCTCACGCAACCGCCTTGGTGCCCATCATTCGCGACATTTTGCTTGAGGCGATTGAGGCAGGGGGATCATCGCTCAAAGATTTTCGCCAAGCGGGGGGGGAGTTGGGGTATTTTCAGCATAGCTTTCGCGTTTACGGCCAAGAGGGCAACGCCTGCACGGCGCATGATTGCACATCTGCTATAGAAAGGATCACTCAGTCTGGGCGATCGACTTTCTTTTGCCCGACCTGCCAAAGTTGATTTGAATGCGCGGGCTGGCCTGTTAGACCTAGGCCAACTGACTGATCTTTGGAGCGCCCATGGCCTATAATACTCTCATAGTTGACGTGCAAAATAGTGTGAAATTGATCCGCCTCAATCGCCCAGATGCGTTGAACGC
>JBLHXX010000008.1:0-56255 GCA_047630475.1 Celeribacter sp.
CCGGCCCACCGATTTCACGCAAGATAATGTGACGCATATAGCGTTCAAGTTCGACGTCTTTAAAGGGCGCATCTGTTGCGCTATCGTCGTCGGTTTTCTGGTTCTGCCGCGCACGCGCGCGCAGCCATTTCAACCCAAAACGATACGCCGCGATGAGAGCAACCACGCCCCCCAAAAGCGCCCATTCTTTAAGGCCACCACCAAGAGTCAGACGCAAACCATTGTCTGGGGGCAGTATGCTCACAGCGAGCAAAACTCCAATATAAAGCACACCAATCATCATCAGCCGCGCTGACATAGGCGCCTTCATCACAACGCCAATGATCCACAGCACAAGCCCGATGGTGAGCACCAAAACCATGTCTAGGACGTACCCGTCGAGCCAAATCCACCACTGCCACGCACCGTGTCACCTAAAGCCTCAGACAGTTGGTAATCACCTTGCACTACGGGGGCGACAACGAGTTGAGCAATGCGCATGCCATGCGTGATAGCGAACGGCGCGGCACCGTGGTTGATCAATAAAATTCCCACAGGCCCGCGATAATCGGCATCAATTGTGCCCGGCGTGTTGACCATCGAAATCCCGTGTTTGAGCGCCAAGCCAGAGCGCGGGCGCACCTGCACCTCAAACCCTGCGGGAATTTCCATTGCAAAGCCTGTCGGGATCAAGGCGCGTTCTCCGGCACCTAAGATCACACCGCTTTCACGCAAATCAGGTGCAAAATTCGCCCGCACATCGGCGCCTGCCGACTGCGCTGTTTCATGTTTGGGCAGTGCGATGTCAGTGTCCGCGCCCGTCAGCCATTGAATTTTTATCATAGCACTCATGATTTCGTCAGCTCCTCGGCAATACGGTTCGCAAGCTTTTGCGCCACCTCAGATTTGCCCATACGCGGCCAAACATCAGCGTTGCCCGCAGATATCAAAGTCACGGCATTCTCGGTCCCGCCCATAATGCCCGTCTCGGGACTGACATCATTGGCCACGATCCAATCACAACCTTTGCGCGTCAATTTCGATGTGGCGTTCTCGATCACATTGTCGGTCTCAGCCGCAAATCCCACAACCAATTGGGGGCGGTTCTTTTTCAACTTAGACACGCCCGCCAAAATGTCAGGATTCTCTGCAAATTTCAGCTCAGGCAATGCGCCGTTTTTCTTTTTGATTTTCGATGTCGTAGGCAACGCCATCCGCCAATCGGCCACGGCAGCCGCAAAAACGGCGGCATCAACGGGCAAGGCGGCATCCACGGCCTCTTTCATCTCACGGGCTGTTTCAACTTTGACCACATGCACACCTAAAGGTGGCGGCACATCGGCGGGGCCAGTGACAAAAATCACGTCTGCGCCAAGATCACGCAGGGCGCTGGCGATCGCGGTGCCTTGCGCGCCAGAGGACCGATTTGCGATGTAACGCACCGGATCAATAGGTTCGTGGGTTGGCCCCGACGTGACCAAAATTTGTTTCCCAACAAGCGGACCATCCGTAAGCGCATTTCGAATTGCGCCAATGATATCGGGTGTTTCCGACAACCTACCCGGGCCAAATTCACCGCAAGCCATCGCCCCTTCGTCAGGACCAACAACCAAAACCCCATCAGATTTGAGCATTTCCACATTGCGCTGGGTTGCAGGGTGTTCCCACATACGCACATTCATTGAGGGCGCCACCAAAACACGTTTGTCCGT
The DNA here is from genome assembly GCA_047630475.1 of Celeribacter sp. GTDB lineage: Bacteria > Pseudomonadota > Alphaproteobacteria > Rhodobacterales > Rhodobacteraceae > Celeribacter. Next base: position 1,692 of record JBLHXX010000008.1, read on the forward strand.
CGCCAAAAGCAACGTTGAGGCCAAATCATTGGCCAATCCCGCCGCCATTTTGGCAAGTAAATCAGCCGTTGCAGGTGCGACAACAATCAAATCGGCAGCCCGCGACAATTCGATGTGGCCCATTTCGGCCTCGTCTGTCAGATCAAACAAATCACGATACACTTTTTCAGCAGACAGCGCTGAGACGGACAAAGGTGTGACGAATTCTTCCGCCGCTTTCGTCAAGACCGGTACAACACGCACGCCCTCTTCGCGCAACCTGCGGATCAGATCGAGCGATTTAAACGCCGCGATACCGCCCCCGATAATCAGAAGAATGCTTTTACCGTTCAACATAGTAGGCCCCTTTGGCTGTCTGCTAAAGGTTTAAGCCTGCGCATCCACAAACTCAAGCCAGATGCAGACACCTATTAAAGCCAGCTCAGTGCAAAAGCGCTGTCAAAGCCTCGCCATGCTCCGCAAGCGTCGTGCGCATTTTGCCAATGGCCGCGGCCTCGACCTGACGCACACGTTCTTTCGACAGTTTCAATTCATCACCGAGGCTTTCCAATGTGCGTGGATCCTCCGATAGTTTGCGCGCTGTCAAAATGAATCTTTCGCGATCACTTAGCTTGCTCATCGCATCTGTCATCCAGGCCTTCAGCTGCGCTTGATCATGGTTTTCCTCAAACATTTCACTCGTGGTAGCGTGCTCATCAGCCAAAGTATCGATCCATGCACGCCCCTCTTCGTCGCTTGATTGCGTTGCATTCAGCGAAAAATCAGACCCAGACAGGCGTCCATTCATTGTCTCGACATCACGCAAAGGCACGCCCAATTCAACAGATATCCGTTCCATCAAATCGGTATGTTCAATCGGCGCACCTGCGGCCAAAGCCTCGCGTTCAAACCGCGCTTGGACACGGCGCATGTTGAAAAACAATGACTTTTGCGCAGACGTGGACCCTGTACGGACCAAAGACCAATTGCGCATGACGTGGTCTTGCACCGATGCTTTGATCCACCACACAGCATAGGTTGAAAAGCGAACACCACGATCAGGATCAAATTTCTCAGCCGCTTTCATCAACCCCAAAGACGCCTCTTGGATCAAGTCATTCATCGGCGCACCGTAGCGTTTGAATTTGTAAGCCTGCGAAATCGCCAGACGCATGTAAGCCGAAATCAACCGGTGCAATGCAGCTTCATCACGGTGATCGCGCCAGGCGACGGCCAAGGCATGTTCCGTTTCAGCATCAAGCATTTCGGCCTTCATCGACCGACGTGTAAATTGAGTGTCGTAGGATGTGTCAATGCGTCCCATTTCAACGGTATCCTTTTGCTGATGCCCAGCGACCGTTTGCGGAGCATTCCTACAAGTGATACGCAAGTGTAACGGTTTTGGATGACAAAAAGAGTCACGACTATGGGCGCAGACATCACTTTGGTTCTTGGGGGCGCATCCTCTGGAAAATCGGATTTGGCAGAAAAACTATGCCTGATCAGCGAACGGCCCAGAACATACATCGCCACAGCACAGGCATTTGATGATGAGATGCGTCTCAAAATCGCGCAACATCAAACAGATCGCGGAACACAGTGGACGACGATCGAGGCGCCCTTTGATGCCGCTGACAGATTGAACACAATCCCATCAGGTCAAATCGTTTTGCTGGACTGCGCCACGCTGTGGTTGACCAATCATCTGTTGGCCGACCACGATATTACGGCGCAAACAGACGCACTTTTGCTGGCTTTGTCGCACTGCGCCAGCCCTGTTGTGATTGTCTCAAACGAGGTGGGTCAGGGCATTGTGCCAGAGAACAAATTGGCGCGCCAGTTCCGCATTGAACAAGGTCGGCTAAATCGACGGCTTGCGGCACAAGCGCATTGCGTTGTTGGTGTGATGGCGGGCTTGCCGTTTGCACTCAAAGGCGCCATCCCACCTGCCTTGCTGGTTGAGGGTGCGACATGAGCCGTATCTGGCTTATCCGCCACGGACCGACACATGCCAAAAGCTTTGTCGGCTGGACCGATGTGCCTGCTGATCTGTCAGATACCGTTGCACTTGAACGGCTGGAAAACGCCTTGCCAGACGGGGTGCCCGTCATTTCCTCAACCTTGGACCGCGCTGTAAAAACCGCAGATGCGATCCAAGGGGCCAGACCTCGTTTGCCCCATGACCCGCGATTGCGTGAAACGCATTTTGGGGACTGGGAAAACCTTACTTGGTCGCAGATTCAAACCCGTGATGCAGCGCTGGCCCGTCGTGTGTTTGAGACCCCAGGTCACCATGCGCCACCGGGGGGTGAAAGCTGGCATGATTTCTACGCGCGGGTTCACACCGGCATTGACGCGATCACTGGCGACGCTATCGTGGTGGCACACATGGGGGTCATCTTGGCTGTGCTACAGCGCGCCTTGGGATGCACAGCTTACGAGGCATTGGGCCATAAAATTGACAACCTATCAGTGTCCAAAATCACTCGTGAAACCCCTCATTCACCGAATTGGTCCGCTCAGAAAATAAATCAAATTTTGTGATATTATATATCTAAAATATTCATTTTGTTGATATTTAATTTTACACTATCCTGTTCCCACATTGCAGGAGAACAAGCGTGACATACGATCTATTTATTGGCGACAAAGGCTTTTCAAGTTGGTCTTTACGAGGCTGGTTACTTTTTGAAAAATTCGGCATTGACGCAAAGGTCCATATGCTTGGACTTTACAACGGCACACTGCAGCAGGAAATGGCAGCCCTCGCGCCCGCTCGCTTTGTTCCCACCGTGCGCACGCCCGAAGGCTGGGTCATTGGCGAAAGTATCGCCATTGTTGAAACACTCGCCGAACGCCATCCCGATGCAGGCCTTTGGCCAAAAGATGCCAAAGCACGCATTTATGCACGTTGGCTCGTAGCCGAAATGCACGCAGGCTTTTCGACCCTGCGCAATGATTGTCCCATGCAATTGTTCAAACAAATTCATCCATTTACAGTTTCTGATGCCCTGCACGCAGACATCGCGCGCCTTGAAGTCATTCTAGGGCATGCGTTTGAACACTTTGCAGATAAAGACAACGCAACCGACGATTGGCTTTTTGGCAATTACAGCGCCGCAGATGCTTTTTACGCTCCTGTTGCAGCCCGTATCGCGGGTTACGGCCTGCCTGTGTCAGACCGTTTAAAAAAGTACGTACGTGCTCATTTGACGGACCCTGCGTTCAAGGTGTGGCGCGCCGAAGGCATCGCAGTCCATTACGATCCTTTCCCATATGACCTAGGTGCAGCCTCAAAACCCTGGCCTGAAGCCGACTAAGTTATCCAAAATGACCTCCAGTTAACCATTTACTAACCATAAACACGCTACCCCGTTTATATTGGTTAACAGGAGATCATTGATGATCGCGCGGACATTCACCGTCGCATTTGAAGGCATCGAAGCGCGGCGCGTCGAGGTACAATGCGCCCTTGCGCCCGGCTTGCCCAATTTCACCATCGTGGGCCTGCCTGACAAAGCCGTCTCAGAGGCCCGCGAACGGGTGCGTGCCACCTTGTCTGCAATGCAAATTTCATTGCCATCGAAAAAAATCGTTATCAACATGTCCCCTGCTGATCTGCCCAAAACCGGATCGCATTTTGATTTGCCCATTGCGTTATCTATCTTGGCCGCAACGGGTATCGTGCCAGTGGAACGTGTCGAAACCTGCCTGTCTTTGGGGGAATTGTCACTTGATGGTACATTGATTGCTGTCACCGGCGCACTGCCTGCGGCTTTGAAAGCGGCCGAATTGAACTGTGATCTTCTTTGTCCAAAATCTTGCAGCTCAGAGGCCGCTTGGGTCGGCGCGACGCCCGTCTATGGCGCACAAACCCTCACAGCATTGGTCAAACATCTCACCGAAGACACCCCGCTGCAACCGGCCGATCCCGGCGAAATTTCCCAGCCACATCACGTTAAATGCCTGCGCGACGTGAAAGGCCAAGAAAAAGCCAAGCGCGCATTGGAAATTGCCGCAGCCGGCCAACATCATCTATTTATGGTTGGCACGCCTGGGTCAGGTAAATCTATGCTGGCCACGCGATTGCCGTCGATCTTGCCGCCTCTGAGTGCCAGTGAAGCGCTTGAAACCTCAATCATACATTCCCTGTCTGGCTTACTTGGCGAGGGAGGCATCAATCGTGCCCGCCCCTTTCGCGAACCACATCACACGGCCTCCATGGCCGCGATTGTTGGTGGCGGGCGCGGCGCACAACCCGGCGAAGTGTCCTTGGCCCATAATGGCGTTTTATTCATGGACGAATTTCCAGAATTTCCACGCGGCGTTTTGGAAAGCCTGCGCCAGCCCGTTGAAAGCGGTGAAATCATGGTGGCCCGCGCCAATGCACACATCCTATATCCTGCTCGATTTATGCTTGTCGCGGCCGCAAACCCTTGTAAATGTGGATATCTACCTGACCCTGACAGAGCCTGCGCCAAAGTGCCCATGTGTGGATCTGACTATTTAGGGCGTATTTCTGGCCCCTTGATGGATCGATTCGATGTGCGATTTGAAGTGCCTCCAGTGCAATTCACCGATTTGGAGCTGCCCCCCTCAGGCGACAGCTCGGAAGTGGTCGCCCAGCGCGTCGCCGCCGCACGCAGCATTCAACGCGTGCGGTATGAGGGCACAGGCCTGCGCACCAATTCGGAACTTGAAGGGCAATTATTAGATGACGTTGCCATGCCGGACACCGAAGGCAAAGATATGCTGACAAGAGCCGCCGAAAAACTGAAACTGTCTGCGCGTGGCTATCATCGTGTGATGAAAGTCGCGCGGACCATCGCAGATTTAGATCACTCAGACGGCGTGCACCGTCCTCATATCGCCGAAGCGCTCAGTTATCGCGTGGTATCGGGCGTTTTGAATTGATCGTCGATGAATGCGTAAAGGTCTTTAAGTGCGGCATCAGCTTCGTTCAGGCGATCATGAAACAGCTGCCAAACATGTGGTAAATCGTGCCATTCCTTTGCCGTCACAGACCCGCCTTCTTGCCGCAAATGCTCTGCCATTCTGCGCCCGTCATCAGCAAGTATCTCACTGTCACTCCACTGCATGAAAACAGGCGGCGCGTTTTTAAACGGGGCAAAAAGCGGAGATGCGCGAGGGTCCAACGGGTCAGCACTGTGCAGATAGTGTTTGCGCACCTCATAGATTCGCTCAACGGGCAAAATCGCATCGGTTTGCGCATTGGTCGTCAGGGTGCTGCCTTTGAAACTTAAGTCGGTCCAAGGTGAAAATGCAAAAGCCGCACGCGGTCTATTTCCCGTTTCACACAGGTAAGAAAGCACCGCCAATGTCAATCCGCCCCCAGCGCTATCCCCACCGATAACCAACTCATCCGATACATGCCTCAGCGCTTCGGCCACAGCACAAGCGTCATCAAAAGCGGCTGGAAACGGATGTTCAGGGGCAAGCCGGTAGTTGGGTAAAATAACTTCGAGTTTGGTCTTTGCTGCAATCGTTCCCGCCAAGGCACAATGCGTTGCAGGCGAGCCCATAATATAAGCCCCGCCATGCAAATACAAAAGCGTACCACGAGCATCTTTGGGTGTCAGTTTGCGACACGAAACCCCGCCAAGAGTGACAGTCTCATCTTTAAGCCCCCGCTCGCGCGGGAACCCCAAGGCTTGCAATTCAAAGTTTCGCCTTTGCACTTCAACCGTCGGAAGCCACGCCAATTTCCGCTTTTCAACAGTGCGCAGCCAAAAGTTCAACACATCGCGACGACGAAATAACATTTACGCAGACCTTTTTGCCTCAATTGCTTCCCACAATTTTTTGGCCGTGTTCGTACCGTCAAAGCGCTCCAACTCTTGGATGCCAGTTGGTGAGGTCACGTTGATTTCGGTCAGGTAATCGCCAATCACGTCGATGCCCACAAAAATCTGGCCTTTTTCACGCAACAACGGCCCGATTGCAGCACAAATCTCCAAATCGCGCGCACTCAACCCAATTTTTTCAGGCCGTCCACCCACATGCATATTAGACCGTGTTTCGCCTTTTTGCGGCACACGGTTGATTGCACCAACAGGCTCACCATCGACCAAAATCACCCGTTTGTCGCCATTCGACACATCCGGCAGGAACTTTTGCACAATCAGAGGCTCGCGATTGATGCCACAGAATAGTTCATGCAAAGACGACAGGTTTTTGTCATCTGGCCCAAGGCGAAACACGCCCGCCCCACCATTGCCATAGAGAGGTTTCAAAATCACATCGCCGTGTTTTGCTTTGAACGCTTTGATCGTGTCCAAATCGCGCGCGATTGTGGTCGGCGGCGTCAGATCAGGGAAGTTGAGCACCAACAATTTCTCAGGGTAGTTGCGCACCCAAAATGGATCATTCACCACCAATGTAGTATCTGCGATCATATCCAGCAAATGGGTGGTGGTGATGTACCCCATATCAAACGGCGGATCTTGGCGCAGCCACACCACGTCATAGGTGGACAGATCGACCTCGGTCTCATCCCCCAATGTGTAGTGATCGCCTTGGACCATTTGAACCGTCACGGGCCAGCCGCGTGCGGTGATTTTGCCCTCTTGAAAGGCCAATTTGTCAGGCGTGTAATAAAACAGCTCATGCCCACGCGCTTGCGCTTCGATCATGATACGGAATGTGCTGTCTGCGGTGATATCAATGGGACCAATCGGGTCCATTTGGATGGCGACTTTCAAGGACAAGGGCTTGTCTCCTCAAGGAACTTTCTTCCTAGATGGACCACACAGCGCCGTCATTCAATGGCTGCACGCGCACAAGGGCTGTGACGGGGCACAAAATCACTACATTGATGCATTTTCGTGGATTTCCAGCGCCCCGATGTGATCCACAAGCGCCACATCTACACGCATATCTGTTAAAAATCCCTTGGGTGTGCGCGAAATGTAATCTTCTGCGCTGGTGCAAATCCGGGCAAACTGGCGCGCAGACAGGCTTTGTGCCGCCCGTGCTAAAGTGCTGGAGGACTTCACTTCGACAAAAACATAGGTGTCTGATTTCTCAAAAATCAAATCAATCTCACCTGCACGACCCCGCCAACGTTTTTCGCACAGGGCATACCCACGCGCAGTATAATCGGCGCACACGCTGTCCTCGGCTTGCAGGCCTGACAAATAAGCCAACGCGCCACGTGCTTTGCGCTGCGGTGTCGGCCCTTGTTCGGTGAACGGCATATCTAATGGCATTACGTTCAATATCCTATTCGTTCTTTAGCGCCTTCGATCGCTCGAGCGCCTGTTGATACACTTGGCGTTTTTGCATGCCCAACGTTTTAGCAACATGAGCGGCAGCATCTTTGACTGTCATCGTCGCCAAAGCGGCATCCAAAGCCGTGTCTAAATCTTCCGCGCTGGCCTCCACTGCTTGTGCGCGTGCCACCAGCAAAACGATTTCGCCCTTAAAGGAGCGATCCTTCAAGCTTTCGCACAACTCACCCAACGTGCCGCTGATGACCTCTTCGAATTTCTTAGTAATTTCACGACAAATGGCCACTTTACGCGTCTCACCGTAAATGTCGCACAATTCGGTTAGCGTTTTGTAAATGCGGTTGGGGCTTTCGTAGAATCCCAATGTTGCTTGCACGGTACCAAATTCAGTAAAAAAGGTTTTGCGTGCGCCAGCAGAGGATGGCGGAAAGCCCGCAAACAAAAACCGATCCGACGGCAGACCCGCAATGGTCAAGGCCGCGATCATCGCAGAAGGGCCCGGCGCAGAGGTGACAAACAGCCCCGCAGCTAGGGCTTCACGCGACAAAACGAATCCCGGATCAGCGACAAGCGGCGTACCAGCCTCTGAAGCGTAGGCCACAGATTTGCCTTCAGCCATCAAAGATAGCAAACGCGGGCGCGCTTTGGCACCGTTTTGGTCATGATAGGCAATCATTTTTCGTGCCCCCAAAGGCACACCATGCATATCCATGAGGCGACGCAGTGTGCGCGTGTCTTCGGCGGCCAAAACATCAGCAGACGCCAATGTATCAAGGGCGCGCAACGTGATGTCGCGGGCATTGCCAATCGGGGTTGCAACAAAATGCAAACCGGCGGGAAGGTGCTTTATCTCGAAGTCCAAGGGGTTTCCAAGTCTTTGCGGCGTTTACTCTTAGGGTGAGGTCGCATAGTCTGCGACCAGTCAATTGTTTACCCTAAAAGCTGTCCACCGACAGGAGTGAGGTTCCCCTATGTTCGCCGTTCTGCGCACCGCCCGCAAGTCGCTCGCCAAAATTACCGCAGCTGTGTCGATTATGACCTTAGCCGCTTGTGACCCGAGCATGTTCCCTGCCCCAAGTGGTGGCCCAAGCATCAACACAGACAAACCCATTCCTGTGGCGCTTTTGGTGCCTTATAATTCAGCACAAGCCGCCGACAACGGCTTGGCCAAATCCATTGAAAACGCCGCGCGTTTGGCGATGGCCGACTTGGACGGCGTGACAATTGATCTGCGTGTGTACCCCACTGGCGGACAGGCGGAACAGGCTTCTGCTGCCGCATCGCGTGCTGTGAACGAAGGTGCAAAAATTATTTTGGGCCCTGTATACGGTGGGTCTGCCAAATTGGCGGGTATTGCTGCGGGCAACGCTGGTGTGAATGTATTATCATTCTCCAACAATACCGACGTCGCAGGTGGGAATGTATTTATTCTGGGCGCGACCTTTGACAACACAGCCAACCGTTTGGTGCGTTATGCTGCTCAAAAGGGTAAGCACAGAATCATGGTTGTCAGTGCACAAAGTCCCGCTGAAAATGCAGGGGCCGTAGCGATCAAAGGCGCGATTGCACGCAATGGGTCAACTTTGGCCGGAGAGAAAAGTTTCGAATTGAGCCAACAAGGCGTCGTCGCAGCGATCCAGCCCATCGCCAGCACTGTGCGCGCGTCAGGGGCGGATGCTGTGTTTTTTACGTCAGGCAATGATGGCGCCATGCCGCTTTTGGCGCAAATGCTGCCGGAGAATGGCATCAAATCGCCAGACACACAGTATATCGGGCTGCAACGTTGGAATTTCCCCGCCTCTGCCGTATCTCTTCCTGGCCTACAAAACAGCTGGTTCGCGATCCCGGACCAACGTCTCGTTCAAAACTTTTCGTCTCGGTATGCTGCCGCCTACGGCCAAGCGCCACATGCTCTTGCTGGTCTCGCCTATGATGGCATTGCGGCCATCGGTGCTTTGGCCAAATCTGGCAATTCCCAAGCGCTCACAGCACAGGCATTGACCCGTGGATCAGGATTTGTTGGCGTCAACGGTATTTTCCGCCTTAAAAACGACGGCACAAACGAACGCGGCCTGTCAATTGCAACCATTCAAAACAATCAGGTAATCGAAATTGACCCCGCACCAAGAGCCTTTGGCGGCGCTGGATTCTAAGTCAGCTCTCGCCACTTTTGTTCCGGCACCGCCGAACAGTATCATCTGCGCCCCTACGGCAATTTTTGACACAGCTGCCGTAGAGGCTGCGCTTGAGACCGCTTTTGCGGCAACCTCAGACGCAGCCGATGTACGTGCTGCCACCGTGCAAATTTTAAGCGAGGCCAACACACAAGGCCGCGCCACAATCGAAAGTGCGATGATGCAGGCGCCGCGCAATGCGCGCCCAGCCACCCATGCCTATGCTTGGTTGACAGATTGCCTTGTCACCACCGTTTTGTATGTGTCGCAAACCCAATTGCACCCCAACCCAGACCCGTCTGAGACGGAACACATCGCCGTTTTGGCCGTGGGCGGATATGGGCGCGCAGAAATGTCGCCCTACTCAGATGTCGATCTGCTGTTTTTGGCCTCTCATAAAATCACGGGATGGACCGAAAGCGTCATTGAGAGCATGCTGTATATGTTTTGGGATTTGCATCTCAAAGTTGGCCATTCGTCGCGCACGATCCGCGATTGTCTTCGCTTGGGCAAAGAAGATTACACCATTCGAACTGCCATGCTTGAGTTGCGGTATTTGGCTGGCAATCGCGATTTGACCCGTGAATTGCAAGAAAAATTGCGTGACGATCTGTTCAAAAACACCGCACCTGAATTTATTGAGGCCAAGCTGGCAGAGCGCGATGAGCGCCATAAAAAACAAGGTGGCCAGCGCTATGTCGTTGAGCCGAATGTCAAAGAGGGCAAAGGCGGATTGCGCGATTTACAGTCTTTGTTCTGGATCGCGAAATACGTTCATGGCGTGAACGACCCTGCCGATTTGGTCAAAGCGGGCGTTTTCACCTCTGATGAATATCGCCAGTTTGATGAGGCCGAAACCTTTTTGCATGCCGTGCGCAACCAGTTGCATCTCATCGCGAAACGCCCCATGGACCAACTCACTTTTGATTTGCAAGTCGAGGTTGCCGAACGCTTGGGCTTTATTGACCACTCTGGGCGGCGCGCTGTTGAACATTTCATGCAGTTCTATTTCGTACACGCCACCCGTGTGGGCGAGTTGACACGCATCTTTTTGACCGCGCTCGAAGAGCAGCACGTCAAACAAGAACCCGCTCTACAACGTTTTTTCAAACGCAAACGCAAAACTGTCGCTGGATATTACATCCATCGCGGGCGCTTGAATATTGACGACCCAAAAGCCTTTTTGGCCGATAAACTTAACCTGCTGCGTATCTTTGAAGAAGCCTTGCGCACAGGCCATTTCATTCACCCAGACGTGATGCGGCTGATATCAGCGAACCTCGATTTATACGACGACGACTTTCGTAACCGTGCGGATGCCAAAAAGATGTTCCTCGATATTTTGCTCAAACATGGCAACCCCGAACGGGGTTTGCGCCGGATGAACGAACTGGGTGTTTTGGGCGCTTTTATCCCAGAATTTCAATATATTGTCGCGATGATGCAGTTCAATATGTATCACAGCTACACCGTTGATGAACACACGATTCAAGTGGTGTCCAACTTGGCACAAATTGAGCGTGGCGAATTGGTCGAAGAGCTGCCCGTTGCCTCAGGCATTCTCAAACGTGGCGTCAACCGTCGGGTGCTGTATGTGGCGATGCTGCTGCATGATATCGGCAAGGGGCGCAAAGAAGACCATTCAATCATCGGCGCACAAATCGCCCGTAAAGTGGCCCCGCGTCTAGGGCTAAAACCCGCAGAATGTGAAACCGTGGAGTGGCTGGTACGCTACCATTTGCTCATGTCCGACATCGCCCAAAAACGCGATATTTCCGACCCACGCACAGTGCGTGATTTTGCCAAAGCGGTCAAAACCCGTGAGCGCCTTGATCTTTTGACGGTGCTCACAGTCTGTGACATTCGCGGTGTTGGCCCCAATGTTTGGAACAATTGGAAAGCCGTTTTACTGCGCAATTTACACGCACAAACAGCTGCAGCATTGGAACATGGGCTTGAGGCGGTGAACCGTGAAACGCGTGAAGGCGATGCGAAAAAAGCCCTGCGTGAAGCGCTGAAAGACTGGCCTCTTGCGGCGCGCCGTGCCGAAGTGGCCCGCCACTATGGGCCGTACTGGCAAGGTCTGCCCACCTCTGCTCATGTGGTGCTGGCAAATTTGCTCAAAGATATTAAAAATGACGAGATCAAAATCGATCTCAAACCGGATGAAGACCGCGATGCCACTCGCGCCTGTTTTGCCATGCCGGACCATCCTGGTATTTTTTCACGTCTGGCTGGTGCGCTGGCCCTTGTGGGGGCAAACGTCGTTGATGCACGCACATACACCACAAAAGATGGCTATGCGAATGCTGCGTTTTGGGTGCAAGATGCGGATGGCCACCCCTATGAAAAATCACGTTTGCCCCGTTTAAAGCAAATGATCACCAAGACGCTGATGGGCGAAGTGGTGGCACGTGATGCGCTCATTTCGCGCGATAAAATCAAAAAGCGTGAAAGTAAATTTAGGGTTCCAACCTCGATCATTTTCGACAACGAAGGCTCTGAAATTTTCACCATCATTGAAGTCGACACCCGTGATCGCGCAGGACTGTTGCATGATTTAACCCGTGCAATGGCTTCCAACCACATCTCAATTGCGACAGCACAAATCGCCACTTATGGCGCCCAAGCCGTGGATGTTTTCTATGTCAAAGACATGTTTGGTATGAAAATTCATTCAGCCAGCAAACGCGCATCAATTGAAAAGAAATTGCGCGAAGCGATTGAACAAGGCGCAAAACGCGCGAGTGACGCATGAAACCGATCCGATTGATGCGCGGCTTTTTAACCGTGGGCGGCTGGACATTGATGAGCCGCGTTTTGGGGTTTGTGCGCGACGCATTGATCGCCGCCTATTTGGGTGCTGGTCCTGCGGCTGAGGCCTTTGTCGTGGCGTTTTCTTTGCCCAATATGTTCCGTCGTTTCTTTGCCGAAGGCACGCTGAACGTCGCTTTCGTGCCGATGTTTTCGAAAAAGGTCGAAGCCGGTGAAGACGCCCGTGGGTTTGCCGAAGACACGCTATCAGCCTTGGCAGGCATACTGGTTTTATTTACCATTTTGTCGATGGTTTTCATGCCGATTATGGTCTCTGCGATGGCGGCCGGCTTTATCGGGGACAGTCGATTTGATCTGGCCATTCACTACGGTCGCATCACTTTCCCTTATGTGTTGTTCATTTCACTTGGCGCACTTTTCTCGGGCATATTGAACGCCACGGGGCGCTTTGCCGCCGCTGCGGCAGCACCCGTGATGTTGAATGTGATCTTATCAGTGGCAATGGTCGGCGCGCATTTGATCGGCTTTGATGTGGCAACGGCATTGGTATGGGCTGTGCCTGTCGCGGGTGCGGCGCAGCTCAGCATTGTCTGGATCGCCGCGCATAAAGCAGGCTTTTCCCTTATGCCGCGCCTCCCACGCATAACGCCAGAGTTGAGGAAACTGCTGATTTTGGCGGGGCCTGCGGCCTTGGCCGGCGGCGTTGTTCAAATCAATTTACTGGTCGGACGACAAGTTGCGTCCTTTTCCGAAGACGGCGCATTGCAGTATTTGAACCTTGCAGATCGGTTGTATCAACTGCCGCTTGGCGTGGTTGCGATCGCCATCGGTGTTGTGCTTTTGCCTGATTTATCACGTCGTTTAACTGCCGGTGATAGTGCTGGCGCGCGCGGTGCCTACAACCGTGCATTCGAATTTGCGTTACTTCTCACCGTGCCTGCGGCTGTTGCTCTGATTGTGATGCCTGAGGCACTGATTGGAGTGCTGTTCCAACGCGGGGCCTTCACGCCTGAGGACGCGCGCGCAACGGCGATCGCGGTTGCTATTTACGGTCTCGGCTTGCCTGCTTTTGTCATTCAAAAGGTTCTGCAGCCCCTGTATTTTGCGCGCGAAGATACCAAAACACCGTTTCGGTTTGCGCTCTATTCTATGGTTGTGAACGCAGTGGCAGCCATTGGTTTGTCGTTTTGGTTCGGTTATTTGGCGGCGGCCATCGCCACGTCTTTGGCCGCTTGGGGCATGGTGGCGCTTTTGTGGATGGGCAAAAAATCCATGGGCGAGGATGTCACGAGTGATGATCAATTGCGCAAACGCGCGCCACGAATTTTGATGTCCGCTCTTGCGATGGGGGGCATTTTATTTGCGCTACAAATGGCGCTTGCACCAGTGTTTGATATCTCGCGTCTAATGGCCACGGTTCTTTTGATTGCAGTCGGAATCATCAGTTATTTTGGCATTGGACAAGGGATTGGTGCGCTAAACTTGCGTGATATTAAATCATCAATGAAACGCGGCGGGTAAGCGCCGCGTTTCATTCTAGCCACGCTTTCGCAACTTTTCCAAGATGCGTGGGAAGGCCCCAGGCACTAGAAAAATCGACACCGAAAATCCCGCAACAAATCCCGCCAAATCAGCCACCCATGTTGGGTCGCCACCAAAAATGAGCGCCCAGACCAGTTGAATGCCGAGTAAAAACCCGATGAGAGAAAAGGCACGCAATTGATTTTCTTGCATCGCGCCAAGGCCTATCCACAAGATGAATGTGTAAGAGCCGATCAAGCCGTAAGCGCCGGGATAGGCCCCCAACAACGGCACGCTTGAATTTGACACCATCCCATAGGTGGCCGCTCCCAAAACTGCGGCTAAAACAAAAACGGTGAGAAAGGCCAGATTTCCAAAGACCTCGCCAACCATTTTTCCCAGCGCAAGAATGAACACACAGGCCATAAGCCCATGCACCATGGAAACGTGGATCACAGAGTAGCTGAGAAACCGGATCACGTGTTCCATTGGCCAAATGTTGCGATCAAGCATGGCATCGAACACCGAATTGAAAAATCCGTAATCTTCCATCGCAGAGACGCGCCACCCCACAGCCTCGGGACCGCCGATGACGCCGTATGATCCGACTTGGAACAAAAGTTCGATCCCGCCGATCAGCACGACAAGCGCCACAACAGCGGGCGGCAGGGCATTAAAAGGCATTTCTTGACGATTAAACGGGGATTGGTCGGACATAATGTGGGGCTTCCTTGACGCTCATGTTCTGCATAGGTAAGCCAAGGACACTTAATAATCCAGTGACGGAGTTCCAAATGGACAAGCCAGCCTTTACCCCCCGTGTTTTTTCGGGAATTAAACCTTCGGGCGGCCTCACCCTTGGCAACTACTTAGGCGCGATCAAGCGTTTCGTAGACATGCAGGGCGGTGAGTTTGAAACCATTTATTGCGTGGTTGACATGCACGCTGTCACGGTTTGGCAAGATCCAAAGGATCTGCACCATGCGACGCGTGAAGTTGCGGCGGGCTACCTTGCCTCGGGCATTGACCCCGATAAATCGATCTTGTTCAACCAGTCCCGCGTGTCGGCCCATGCTGAGCTTGGTTGGTTGTTTAACTGTGTTGCCCGTGTCGGGTGGATGAACCGCATGACCCAGTTCAAAGACAAAGCTGGCGAAAATTCCGAGGGCGTGTCTTTGGGGCTTTACGCCTATCCTGCGTTGATGGCGGCTGATATTTTGGCGTACCACGCAACGCATGTGCCTGTGGGCGAGGATCAAAAACAACACGTCGAGCTGACCCGCGACATCGCCAATAAATTCAATCACGACTACAAGGTGGATTTCTTCCCCGAAACCACTCCAGTAATCGAAGGCCCTGCGATGCGGGTGATGAACCTGCGCGATGGCACCAAAAAGATGTCCAAGTCTGGTGAATCGGACATGGAACGCATCAACATGACCGATGATGCGGATAAGATTGCCAAGAAGTTTAAGAAAGCCAAGACAGATCCTGATGGTATCCCTGAAACGCTTGAAGGCTTGGATGGCCGCCCCGAGGCACGCAATCTGGTGAACATCTATGCGGCGCTGAACGACATGACCAACGAGGCCGTTGTGGCCGAATATGCAGGTGCGGGTTGGGGTAAATTCAAACCCGCATTGGCAGATTTGGCGGTCGAAAAACTCGCACCCATTTCCACCGAAATGCAGCGTTTTATGAATGACCCTGCCGAAATTGATCGCATCATGGCCAAAGGTGCAGCCAAAGCCAAAGCCATCGCCGATCCTATTTTGGACAAGACGTTCGATATCATGGGCTTTGTGCGCTAGACGCAACTGCCCCTTTACAGAACAGACAAAAAGGGGCCTTTTGGGGTCCCTTTTTAAGTGTGTGAGACGCGATTCAAACCGTGATCAAATCACCCGCACCCGCATGCCAATAGGCACACGCGGGTAAAGATCGGCGATCATTTCATTATACAGCCCAATACATCCATCAGAGGCCCGGCGCCCGATTTTGCGCGTATCGTGCGTGCCGTGAATACGGTAATATTGCCAGCTTAAATACAAGGCATGCGTGCCCAACGGATTGCGCGGCCCCGCCGGAATAACCTTGGGTAGGCTAGGATCACGTTCGCGCATGGACGGTGTCGGCGTCCATGTTGGCCCCTCGACCTTGCGGATCACCGATGTGTACCCGCGTCGGGTCAACTCTTCCGAGATTGGTACAGATGTGGGGTAAAGCTTATAACGCTCTGGCCCAGCCGCCTCATCTGACGTCCAAAAATGCAATGCTCGGCTGGTGGTATCCGCCACGATAGCCCCTTTGCCAAGATCGTCGAAATGATCCCGCCAGTTCACCGTGCGAAAGCTTGAGATGTTGCGGCGCACCGCCTCTTGCTCTTGCGTCTCAATTTCTTGTGCAAAAGCGGCGGATCCCAAAAAAGGCGCGGCCAAAACAGGCGCAGATGCCACAAGGCCTATAAAACGTCGTTTTGTGAGATTGGTATTCTTAAAATCCATCATGCAATATCCTGTGCGCGTTTTTCTTTTAGAAACACGCTCCCGAATACATTCACAAATCACAATATGGTTAACACCATAAATGACGCCCCGTTGCATCCAACATGCCACACAAAAATCCGCGCCCCCCCTTGGCAAAATCATATCGGCCCAATGTGGATGAGTGACGACTTGAGCGCCCCCTTAGATCGTGCACAAACGCACCATTTGTGATCAAAAATACATAATTGTGCGAAATAGAGCAGTGTATATGTTGGCGTCAAAGGAGATACCCAATGACACAAGACATCACATCAACCGCCGCACACCCAGACAGCCGCATCGGCCACGTACATCTCAAAGTGTCCAATCTGGACCAAGCCATCGCGTTCTACAGCGGCGTGCTTGGGTTTGAATTGCAAGTGCGCATGGGCGATCAAGCGGCCTTTTTGGGCGCAGGCGGATACCATCACCACATTGGCCTCAACACATGGGAAAGCGCGGGTGCAGGCCCTGCGCCAAAATTCGCAGCAGGCCTGTATCACACAGCCTTTTTATTCCCAACACGCAAAGACTTGGCCTTGGTGATCAAGCGCGTAACAGACGCAGGTCTATCTTTTACAGGGGCCGCGGATCATGGCGTGTCCGAGGCGATCTATCTGGACGATCCTGATGGAAACGGGGTTGAGTTATACGTGGACCGGCCCAAAGCCGATTGGCCCACCGACGAAAATGGCAAGATAATCATGTACAATAAGCCATTCGATTTAAAAGGCGTGATGGCCGAACTTGACACGTAAAACGTCATAAAAGCGTTTCATCAAAACCCTACTTTGGCGCTAGGCGCATCATCGAAATTGCAGTGTCTCGTCCAGCCCCCTCTCGGCGCGACACGCAGTCCATCGAACTGTCCCCGTGCGATGGATGACACCCATCGATGCCCTGATCACAAGCACCCTCGACCGCGCGTCGGGGGTGTTCTTTTGCACAGAGACGCTTGCGCAAACCCGCAGCCTCGGCCATCATCACACTGTGCTGCAATATTAAGCAGCTTAAGGGAGTGAGCATGCGCAAGTTTCTTGTGATTCTAGATGACAGCCGTGAATGCCTAAATGCCATGCGCTTTGCCGCAATGCGCGCGGCCAACACAGGTGGTGGCGTCACTATTTTGTCCGTCATTCCCCCAGATGAATTCAATCATTGGATTGGCGTCGCCGATATCATGCGCGAAGAAGCGCGTGAACGTATCATTGTGCACTTTGAAGTGTTCGCCAAATGGATGCGCGACCGTCAAGGCATTGATCCCGAATTGGTGATCCGAGAAGGCGAAGCTGTTTCAGAAATTTTATCTCAAATTCAAGAAGATAAAGACATAGGTGTGCTGGTTTTGGGTGCGGGCACCGAAAAAAATGGGCCAGGGCCGTTGATTGCATCGATGACCAAACAGGCAGGTTTTTTGCCAATCCCGATGACATTGGTGCCCGGAGAGCTGTCAAAAGACCGACTTGAGGCTGTGACTTAAGCGGCGAGGACGGCCCCCCATAAAATGACGCAGACTCGATGGCGCTTATTACAAAGTTAGAATCATTCCAAATATTGACTTTTCCTCTCAGAAGGCGCATATCCGACTAACGCAGTAAGGAAAGCCGATCATGTTTATTCAAACCGAATCCACACCAAATCCAGCGACATTGAAATTCTTGCCCGGCCAAACCGTTCTGGACGCTGGCACGGCTGATTTCACCACCGCCGAAGCTGCTGCCTCGTCCCCATTGGCCAAACGTGTTTTTGCGGTTGGCAATGTATCGGGCGTGTTTTTTGGAACCGATTTCGTCACCGTCACCAAAGATGACGCGACCGATTGGGACCATATCAAGCCTGCTTTGCTTGGCGCCATTATGGAGCATTTCCAATCCGGTGATCCGGTGATGGAAGGCGAAAGCGGATCACCTGCGGGTCATGCTGCGCATGATGGCCCCGACAGCGATATCGTTGATCAAATCAAAGAACTTTTAGACACCCGCGTGCGCCCTGCTGTGGCGCAAGATGGCGGTGACATCACGTTCCACGGGTTCGAAAAAGGCGTTGTTTTCTTGCACATGCAAGGTGCCTGCGCCGGCTGTCCATCATCAACGCTGACGTTGAAAATGGGTATCGAAAATCTGTTACGTCACTACATCCCCGAAGTGCTTGAAGTGCGCCCTGTCGCGGCATAATCCGTGACGTTAGCCCTGTCCAACGCCGATCTCGCAGCGCTGCACAAAACCTGTTTTACAATGCCCCGCTCTTGGTCCGAGACCGAGTTTGAGGGGCTTTTGTCTATGAGGGATGTCTTTTTGACCGCAGGCGAGGGGCCGTCTTTTGCATTGGGGCGCGTGGTGGTCGGCGAAGCAGAGCTGTTAACACTTGCGGTTGATCCAAACGCGCAGGGTTGTGGTTTTGGGCGAAAGGCGCTGGACGCTTATGAAGCTGAGGCCCGCCAACGCGATGCAACGATATCCTTTCTTGAGGTGGCCGCCAACAACAGTGTCGCGATCACATTGTACCTGTCGCACGGCTATAGCGAATCTGGTCGCCGCCGCGCCTATTATACAGCCACCGATGGGGCCAAGGTTGACGCGCTTGTTTTTTCTAAGCCTTTGGAATGGGCGTAACTTAACGTCAATATTCCAATGTTTTGGCAAACATCGACCGATCTGGGACCAAATGGTAAAATTTCTGTTGACCCTCCCCCATCAAAGCGCCCTAATTCAAAGGTGAACACCAGCGATCTGCTCGCTGATGTGGATATGTTCAACGGGCATATCACAATCGATTTTGGACATGCCACTGACGCAGGTCCCAATATAAACACTATGGGAGACGACCATGACCCTGATGAAATCCTTTCTTGGCGCTGCTGCCACCTTGGCACTCACTGCTGGCGTCGCCGCTGCGGACCCTGCGATCATTTTTGATCTCGGCGGGAAATTTGACAAATCCTTCAACGAATCTGCCTTCAATGGTGCAGAGCGTTGGGCCGCAGAGACAGGCGGCACATACCGTGACGTTGAATTGACATCAGACGCACAGCGCGAGCAGGCGCTGCGCCGGTTTGCAGAAAGCGGATACAACCCTGTTGTGATGGCTGGCTTCTCTTTCGCGACAGCGCTCGAAACTGTTGCCGCGGATTACCCTGACACCAAATTCGCCATCATCGATATGGTTGTGGGCGCGCCAAACGTACGCTCCGTTGTGTTCTCTGAACACGAAGGGTCATACCTTGTTGGCGTCGCTGCAGCTTATGCGGCCAAAGGCGACACAGTGTCTTTCGTTGGCGGTATGGACATCCCATTGATTTCAAAGTTTGCGTGTGGCTATGCCCAAGGCTTTAAATCGGTGAAACCCGAAGGCAACGTGATCGTCAACATGACAGGTACAACACCTGCCGCGTGGAATGATCCGGTAAAAGGCGGCGAACTTACACGCGCGCAAAAATCTGCTGGGTCAGAAGTTGTATTTGCGGCCGCTGGCGGCACCGGTCTTGGCGTGCTCCAAACAGCCAAAGACGAAGGCATGCTTGCCATCGGTGTGGACAGCAACCAAAACTACCTACAGCCAGGCACAGTTTTGACCTCAATGGTCAAGCGCGTGGACAATGCTGTGTTTGATGCTTTCTCACAAGGCGCCGATCTTGAAACAGGTATCAATGTGATGGGTCTATCCAATGGCGGCGTTGGTGCTGCGATGGATGAAAACAACGCCTCATTGATGACAGCCGAAATGTCAGCCGCCTTGGCCGATGCAGAAGCCAAAATCATTTCGGGCGAAATCGTAGTGCACGATTACATGTCCGATGAATCCTGCCCGTCCTACTAAGGCTGGGTAGAATGGTTTCCAATACCTCGCAGGGGCGGCAGACAGCTGCCGCCCCTAGTGTTTCACAACCGCTGGCCATTGAGCTGCGCGGTATTTCCAAAGCTTTCGGTCCAGTTCAAGCCAATAAAGATATAAATATATCTGTGCGCAAAGGATCGATCCACGGCATTATCGGTGAAAACGGCGCTGGGAAATCGACGTTGATGTCGATCTTGTACGGATTTTACAAAGCGGACAGCGGCACTGTTTTGATCAATGGCCAAGAGGTGCAGATCACCGACAGCCAAGCCGCGATTGCCGCAGGCATCGGCATGGTGTTTCAACATTTTAAACTGGTTGAAAACTTTACCGTTTTGGAAAACGTCGTGCTGGGGGCAGAAGACGGCAGCCTATTGAAGCCATCCCTTGGCAAAGCGCGCAAGCTGCTCAAACAGCTGTCCGATGAATACGAATTGTCTGTCGATCCCGATGCATTGATCGAAGATCTCTCTGTTGGACACCAACAACGGGTTGAGATCCTCAAAGCGCTGTATCGCCAAGCAGATATTTTGATCCTTGATGAGCCCACGGGTGTTTTGACCCCCGCAGAGGCCGATCATTTGTTCCGCATTTTGCAGGGCCTCAAAGATCAAGGTAAAACCATCATTTTGATCACCCACAAACTGCGCGAAATCATGAACGTGACGGATTCCGTATCGGTGATGCGCCGGGGTGAAATGACCGCGACAGTCAGTACCGCAAGCACCTCACCCGAAGAGCTTGCCGAACTGATGGTTGGGCGCAAAGTTCTGTTGGAAGTCCACAAGGCCCCTGCCACCCCTGGCGCGCAGATCTTGGAAGTTGAAAACCTAACCGTTGTGGATGGCCACGGCGTGACGCGGGTTAAAGGTATAGATTTGCATGTCCGTGCAGGCGAAATCCTCGGGATTGCGGGTGTGGCGGGCAACGGCCAAACTGAACTGTTAGAAGTCCTCGGCGGTTATCAAAACGGCACAGGCATTGTCAAAGTAAATGGTCAAGAGATCGATCTTACCGGCAGTAAATCTGACGGGCAATCACGCCGCGCACGTGGCATCGCCCATGTGCCCGAGGATCGCCACGACGAAGGGTTGATCCTTGATTTTGCCGCATGGGAAAACATCATTTTCGGCTACCACCATGATCCTGAATATCAAAAGAACGCATTGATCATGGACAACGCCAAGATCAAAAAGATCGCTCATGAAAAAATGGAGCGCTTTGACACGCGGCCTTTGAACGAGAAATTGGAAGCCAAAAGTTTCTCTGGCGGCAACCAGCAAAAAATCGTTTTGGCCCGCGAAATCGAGCGCAACCCTGATTTGCTGCTGGTCGGCCAACCGACGCGCGGCGTCGACATTGGCGCGATCGAATTTATTCATCAACAAATCATTGCCCTGCGCGATCAAGGCAAAGCCATCTTGCTGGTTTCTGTTGAACTGGACGAAATTTTGGCGTTATCGGATCGTATTGCCGTGATGTTTGACGGTCATATCATGGGCGAACGTTTGCCATCTGAGACGGATGAACGTGAACTTGGCATGCTCATGGCGGGCATCAACACCGGTGCCGATGCCGCACAAAACGAGGGCGCGTAACATGCAAGCCATGCCAAAATGGGCGGATGCCGTCCTTATTCCTTTGATCTCGATTTTACTGGCGTTCTTTTTCTCTGGCCTGATGATTTTGGCCATTGGGAAAGACCCTGTGATAGCCATTCAAACCATGATCCAAGGTGCCTTTGGGTCGACCAACGGGATCGGTTATACACTGTATTACACGACCAATTTCATCTTTACGGGGCTTGCCATCGCCGTCGCCTATCACGCGCGATTGTTCAATATTGGCGGTGAAGGCCAAGTGATGCTGGGCGGGCTGGGCGTGGCTTTGGTTTGTCTTGCGGTTGACTGGCCGCACTGGGCGATTGCCCTGCCTGCGGCCATGATCGGTGGTGCTGTGTTTGGCGCGGCTTGGGCCTTTATCCCCGCCTATTTGCAAGCCAAACGCGGGTCGCACATCGTGATCACCACGATGATGTTCAATTTTATCGCCTCGGCCTTTGTCGGGTATATTTTGCTGAACTATCTCAAAGTCCCCGGATCAATGTCGACCGAAAGTGCTGGGTTTTCAGCGGGCACTCACCTGCCAACCTTTCATGAAATGTTGGCCCCTTTCGGGATCAACTTCAATAAAAATGCCCCCGCGAATGTCTCGTTTTTAATCGCACTTTTGGCAGCCTTTGCCTTTTGGGTGCTGATTTGGAAAACCCGTCTCGGATATGAAATTCGCTCATTTGGTGCATCAGACACTGCCGCAAAATACGCAGGCATCAACCCTGTGCGCATCACCATCATCGCCATGATGATCTCTGGCGCTTTATGTGGATTGATGGCGATCAACAACGTCATGGGCGAAGCTGAACGCCTGATCGACAACGCGCCCGAAGGCGCGGGGTTCATCGGTATCGCAGTGGCATTGATGGGGCGCAACCATCCGGTGGGCATTGTTTTGGCAGCACTTTTGTTTGGGTTTCTCTACCAAGGCGGCGCGGAATTAACATTTTGGGAAGCGATCCCACGTGAGCTGATCATCGTGATCCAAGGCCTTGTTATCATGTTCACGGGCGCGCTTGACAATATGGTGCGCAGACCACTGGAAAAACTGTTCCTACTCTTGCGCAAAACAAAGGAGGCATGATCATGGATTTTTTGACCATCCTACAGATCCTCGACAGCACCCTGCGCCTTGCCACGCCGCTTTTGCTGACCTGTCTTGCGGGTTTGTTTTCCGAGCGTGCAGGCATTGTTGACATCGGACTTGAGGGCAAACTTTTGGTGGCGGCCTTTATGTCCGGCGCCGTGGCTTATGTCACAGGATCGATTTGGCTTGGGCTTTTGGCCGGTGTTGCAGCCTCTTTAGTGTTTTCGATGTTGCACGGTCTCGCCTCAATCACCTTTCAGGGGGATCAGTTGATTTCCGGCGTGGCATTGAATTTCTTGGCTGCGGGTCTGACCGTGGTCATCGGACAAAGTTGGTTTGCTTTGGGCGGGCGTACGCCGCCTCTGTCTGGCGATGGTCGGTTTGGCGAATGGAACCTGCCATTCTCTGACGCCATGGCCAAGATTCCTGTGTTTGGTCCAGCCTATGATGAATTGATTTCCGGCCATACTGCTCTGACATACATCGCACTTTTGGCTGTGCCTGTGTCGTGGTGGGTGCTGTACCGCACCCGCTTTGGGCTGCGCCTGCGTGCCGTTGGCGAAAATCCGAGTGCCGTGGATACAGCGGGCATTTCAGTGATCCGACTGCGATATATGGCCCTCGTGATTGCGGGTGTTTTATGTGGATTGGCAGGCACCTATTTGGCATCACTGGCCGCCGGATTTGTCAAAGATATGTCCGCAGGGCGCGGTTATATCGCCCTTGCTGCTTTGATCTTTGCCAAATGGCGGCCTTGGTATGCTTTGTCTGCCACATTGCTTTTTGGCCTGCTGGAAGCCGTCGGCAACAGGTACCAAAACATTGAGTTCCTAGAATTCGTCACATTGTTTTCGCTGTTGGGTTTCGGGGCCGCGATTATATTCTTGGCGATTCAAATCCTACGACTGGCCATTGGGTCCATCACTGTGCCTCAGCTTTATAAACCTGCGGGTATATGTCTTGCTGTGGGCGCTGTGCTCGGGCTTGCGGCGTTGCTCAAATCCATTGGGGTTCCCTTATTGGGATTTGCCCTGCCCGTCCAATTCATGCAAGCTCTGCCCTACATTTTGACGGTTGTCATTTTGGCAGGATTTGTTGGCAAAGCTATCCCGCCCCGCGCTGGCGGTGCACCATATGTTAAGGAACGCTAGACGAAGTGCGTGGTATTAAAACGTATTATTGAAAAAATGCGGGCCTTTGGGCTCGCATTTTACATTTAATCCCGCCACACTATTTGACGTGAACGCAAATCCATTGCATCCCTAGCCACCCAAGCTTTGAGAGCCTGTCCATGCAAATTTTTCTGCCCATTGCCGAAGTATCGGTGAATGCCTTTCTCCTTTTAGGGCTCGGCGGACTCGTGGGCATTTTGTCCGGCATGTTTGGGGTTGGTGGTGGATTTTTAATCACGCCCCTGTTGTTTTTTGTGGGCATCCCGCCGGCAGTTGCGGTGGCCACCTCAGCCAATCAAATCGTGGCCTCGTCCGTGTCAGGTGTCCTCGCTCATTTCAAACGCAAAACAGTGGATTTGCGCATGGGATGGGTGCTGTTAATTGGCGGATTGATTGGGTCGGCCATAGGCATGCAAATCTTCAACATTCTCAAGGCACTCGGCCAAGTCGATTTACTCGTGACCCTGTGCTACGTGGTCTTTTTAGGCATCATCGGCGCACTGATGTTGGTGGAATCCTTGCGGGCCTTGCGCCGTGCAAAAGGGCGCCCTGGAAAGACGCGCGAACGGACAAAACACACTTGGGTCCACAACCTGCCCTTTAAAATGAAGTTCCGAGCCTCTGGACTGTATATTTCCGTTATACCGCCGATCGTTGTTGGGATTTTGGTGGGGATGTTGGGTGCGATTATGGGCGTTGGGGGGGGATTCATCATGGTACCTGCCATGATCTATATCCTTGGAATGCCAACGAAAGTTGTAATCGGGACATCGTTGTTTCAGATCATTTTCGTCACAGCGTTCAACACCATGTTGCACGCCTACACCAACCACACAGTTGATATGATGTTGGCCTTGATTTTACTGGTCGGCGGTGTTGTTGGGGCGCAAATCGGCACACAAATTGGCCTACGTCTCAAGGCGGAACAATTGCGTATTATGCTAGCGCTTTTGGTTCTTATCGTTTGCCTAAAACTAGGTCTTGATTTGCTTATTCGACCCAGCGAACTGTACTCCATCGGGGTGATATAATGCGCGCTCTTGTCCTTGCGATTGCTTTGTTACTGATGCCGATGACCCTTGCTGCAGAAGAGGTTATCGCCGCTCTCAGCCAAAATCGCATTTCAATAACAGCCAATTTTGATGGCTCAGAAATTTTGATATTTGGTGCGATAAAACGCGAAGAGGCCGTACCCAAAAACAGCCTATTGGATGTGATCGTCACAGTCACAGGGCCAAAAAAAATGGAAACCATCCTGCGTAAGGCGCGGCGGTTTGGAATTTGGGTGAATGTGGAATCCGAACGCTTGGGCCACGCGCCAAGTTTTTACAGCGTCGCCGCAACGCGCCCCGTTGAAAATATCGTCACGCCAATGACAGATTCTCTATGGAAAATCACGGCCGATGAACAAATTCTACGAGAACGGCGTGGGTTGCCGGCGCGCGAAGCGCTAATCCGCATTCGCACGGCAAATGGGCTGTATCGTCGAGCAAACGAAGGCGTTGATCTGAACCAACAGACCCTATTCAACACCTCGATTAAACTGCCCGCCAACCTTGTTGAAGGGGAATACATCACGCGTATTTTATTGGTGCGTGACGGTGCCATTTTGGATGATTACAGTACTGAAATCGCAGTGCAAAAAGTTGGGATCGAACGCTGGCTTTACAACCTCGCGCACAACAACGCATTGATATATGGCCTTTTATCACTTGTCTTGGCTGCCGTGGCCGGCTGGGGCGCGTCAGTAATATTTAGACTGCTGCGTCGTTAAATAAGCGTATCGTCTTCTTGCATCTGCAACGTCAACGGCGCGGTCTCAAGTGCTTTAAGATCACTGACGCTGAGCGGATTTTCAGGTTTGGCCAACCGTGCACGCGTCACCCAAAACAACCGCTTTTCCGCACGGGTGATCGCCACATAAGTCAGGCGTTTCCACAATGGAATACCCGCTTCCATGCGCCCTGCGCGTGATGCGGCAAAAATATCAGGCGCAAACACCTGTACGTTTTCCCATTGCGATCCTTGTGCCTTGTGAATGGTCACTGCCGCACCATGTAAAAAAGCAGCCCCCATACGCGCAGCAAAAGGAATGAACGGTTCCTCTTCGTCTGGAAATTCAATTTTCACGATAGATGCTGCTGAAATATTCGGATCTTGGGCGCCCATGACATGCAGCCGAGAAAACCCAGGTTTGCGGCCGGGCCCAAGGTAGACAACCTGCGCGCCTTTGATCAAACCGCGCGCTTCAAGATCCAGACGTTTTTTACGGTGCTTTGCCGGCAGCTCGATCCCATCACAAATGAGCGGTTCTCCAGCCAAAAGTTCATCAGGGGGCGCACCATATACATTGCGAAAGGCTTGGATCAGCCGAATGCGCGTAGCATTGCGCCACACCAAAGTGGGCGAACGCGCCATCAAATCGCTTTCGACACGCTGTGCATAGACAACACGATCATCGCGCTTTGAGGCGTCTTCCACCATGCGCTCAAAATCATCGTAGCTCAAAGCAGGATCGGCCAAAGCATGGGCCAAATCCAAAATTGGGCTGTCGTTTTCTTGCCTGTGAACGCGGCTTAACACATGAACGGCAGGCTCTGGAAGTTGCTCGAACACCATCGAACCCGCTTGATTGACGGGGGCAAGTTGGGCGGGATCTCCGAACAACACCAACGTTGGAAATATGTCCTGTAAGTCCTCGAATTGCTTTTTATCCAGCATTGAGGATTCATCAATGAATCCGATGTCCAAAGGATCTTCGCGGCGTTTCCAACCCGTGATAAAATCCGAACCGCGCAGGCCCGCAGCCGCCAAAGCACCAGGAATGGATTTGTTTTTCTGGTAGAACGCATAGGCACGGTCCAGAGCTTCAGGACCAAGGCCCTCCATTTCTGGACGATCCCCTTCGCCTGCCAGCCATTCCGCTATTTTTTCATAATCGGGATCGTAGACAGGCGTGTATAAAATACGGTGAATCGTGGTCGCGGGTACACCGCGATTGCGCAACACAGACGCCGCTTTGTTGGTTGGCGCTAAAATCGCCAATGTACGGCGATCAGGGCGTTTTTTGCCCTCGTAATCGCCGGATACGATGTCAACACCGGCCTCATCAAGCGCTTTGTACATCTCTGAAAGTAAAAGTGTTTTACCAGACCCCGCTTTACCAATGATCGCACGGACATTAGATTGCCCCTCGATCAGAGGTGTGATCAAGCCATCCTCTAAATCAACACCAACGCGCTTTAACACAGCGCTGATGGCATCAAAGGCTTCGGCCTGATCGTTGGAAAATGTAACGGCATTTTTTGACATGCGCAGACCCTATAGGGACCGCGCAAAAGGTGCCAGTGTGATCAGACGTTTCCGTCAAATCATGCAAAGGCACGCAGAGTTTCTTGTTCAATTGGCGCAAAGGCTCGGCGCAACCACGCTTTTGATGTGCCGCGATCCACCCCAAGTTTGGCCAATGTTGGCGCAAAAGCATCAGGGCGCATTTCCCAAAGGCCCACACCAATTTCATCACGTCCTTCACCCGCGCGCCCAATCACATCTGGCGACAATCCCATGAGACGATAAATGCGTTCCATACGCGGATCAAATACGCCGACGAAATGATCCAGTTTGAACTCATCCATCACCTCGCCAGCGCCCACGGTCAAAGCCGCTGTCACCTTACGATCCGCACCAGGGGCGAGGCAAAAACGGGTGCATTCCCAAATCAAAGGGCTTTCAATACGCACCCCATCGCTCAAGTGAGAAAAATGATCATTGACCATGGTTTGTCCCGTCGTGGGCAAAAACCGCATCGACCCACCATGCGTGCCATCTGCGTTTTCCCAAATCACATACAGCGGGTTAAGGTCATCATAGTCGTCACGTTCCTCACCCGCCGCATTTACGGTCACGGCCCACCCAAGGCGGTTCTTAAACTGGTCAGCTCGATCGCGAAACATCGTGTCGCGCAATTGAGGGAAATGGTGAAGTGAATCGCCGTAAATGTAACGCAACATGTGCTAGCTCCTGTGACCGATTGATGGTCTAAAGCTATGCTGCAAGGGGTAACCACGTACTGTTTACAGCGTGCGCACGGCCTATCAACGCGTTTAGCAGGCGCGCGGCGGCCTATAGGTTTGCGCAACACAAAACGAGCCTCCTCAGCCTGACTTGGCGCTAGGTCAGACGATGATCACACCAGTGGACAATGCCCGTGCCACGGCATGCGTCGTATTCAACGCACCAAGTTTATGGCGCGCAGCTTCGATGTAGACGCGCAATGTATGTTCCGAAATACCCATTTCTTGTGCGGCTTGAGCACGTGAAAGCCCTTTGGCAAGATTTGATATCGCCATTAATTCACGCGGTGACAAACTTACAGAAGGAAATGCCGTATCTCCCGCCTCGAATTCTAGTGCTTTTTTGTTGAACTCATGGCCAACAATAATCAAATCGCGTCCGTGTGTTTCTATAAATGCGTCCCAGCCCGTGTCGCTCGTCGTGTTGTTGACTGTGAACAAAGCAAATTGGCCATGCGGGCCACGGATCGGAATGGTGTACCCTTGGTTCCCCACTCCGAAGTCGATCGCCTCAACAAGAAAAGCTTTTGCTGCTTTGGAGGACCAGTCCAGTTGCTTCCAATTCACGGGCGTAAAGCGTTGGAAGCATCCAAAAATGACTGGATCCATTCGCAGGTATTCTTTTTCGAGATAACGATCGACCCACTCGGAGGAGTAAGTTCCTGCGCCAAACCGTTCGCCAACACTATTGACCCAGTGATAGACGACATGCTCAAGCCCAAGTGCGTCCCGCAGCGTTTCCGTTGCGGTTTGAAAATGTTCTAATGTCTCAACTTGCTGGATAGCATCCAGAAAGTTTTCTACTATCGACTTCATGCGTACATGCCTGATCTAGCTGCGCCTCGGCACCTTTGTTGGCAAGCTCAACGGCAACCACGAGACAGGCATCTGAAAGATGGTCTGCGGTCGCGGGCATCCCGTTGAGTTCGGCAAAGGTCCGAAGGTCTGTCAGTACATCAAGTATCCAATCGTTCCGCATGTAAAGCCTCATCCGTGTGTGTTTCTATTGTTGTTTCAACTTTAGCATGTGAACTCCTTGATAAAAATTCGCGGATTCACCCTCCCCAAAAATAGCGAGGCAACTCAAAATAGAGATCTGTTTTACATAAGTATTGAGTAATATTGATAAAATCTTCTACATAATACAGCCGAATCTTATGGACGCCTTCACCAGAACGTCAAATCCAATGACAACCTTGAGTTGCACAATGACAACACCCCAAAAACGACGAAAGGCCCGCGCATTGCACGGGCCTCATCAGAAACTTTATTTAAAGTGCAAGTTAAGCTGTCGGTCCAGCGTCCAACACATCCGTCAATGTCTTTAAGCCAACTTTCGGTGACTGAACCAATACAGCCATATTGCCCGGCTTATGTTCATTGCGCAGCATTTTAATATGCGCATCAGGAATTTCATTCCACGGGAAGACTTCCGACATGCACGGGTCAATCAACCCTTCGCACATCAAACGATTGGCTGCTGCCGCCTGCTTTAGATGCGCAAAATGTGACCCCTGAATACGTTTTTGGTGCATCCAAATATAACGCACATCAAAGGTACAGTTGAACCCAGAAGTGCCCGCACAAATCACGATCATGCCGCCTTTTTTGCACACGAAAGAAGACACAGGGAACGTTGATTCACCGGGGTGTTCAAACACCATATCGACATTATTACCCTTGCCTGTGATGTCCCAAATTGCTTTGCCGAACCGACGCGCCTCTTTGAACCACGCGGCATATTCAGGCGTGTTGACCGTGGGCAACTGCCCCCAGCAATTGAAATCTTTGCGGTTGATCACGCCTTTAGCGCCCAACGACATCACAAAATCGCGCTTGCTTTCATCTGAAATAACGCCAATCGCATGGGCACCTGCAGCCTTGGCAAGCTGGATCGCAAAGGACCCAAGGCCACCAGACGCCCCCCAAACCAAAACATTCTGGCCAGGTTTGATATCATGCGGCGCGTGGCCAAACAGCATCCGGTACGCCGTTGCGAGCGTCAGAGTGTAGCAGGCACTTTCTTCCCACGTCAGGTGCGTTGGACGCGGCAACAACTGCTGTGCTTGCACGCGCGTGAATTGGGCGAAGGACCCATCTGGTGTCTCATAGCCCCAGATGCGTTGCGATGGCGAATACATCGGATCGCCGCCGTTGCACTCTTCGTCGTCCCCGTCATCTTGGTTGCAATGGATCACAACTTCGTCGCCAACTTTCCAGTTTTTGACTTTAGAACCAATTTTCCAAACGATGCCTGACGCGTCAGACCCTGCGATGTGATAATCGGCGCCGTGTACATCAAAGGGCGAAATCGGAACGCCAAGTCCAGCCCAAACACCATTGTAGTTCACGCCCGCGGCCATCACGAGCACAAGCACTTCATTGGCGTCAATTTCAGGGGTTTCCACAACTTCAACCTGAAAGCTTTTATCAGGTTCCCCATGACGTTCGCGTCGGATTGCCCATGCATACATTTGCGATGGGACATGGCCCATTGGAGGCATTTCACCGAGCTCGTAGAGGTCTTTTTCGGGGGCATCATACTGGGTCAACGCAGGTGCTTCATCGAGAGCCATATCTGTTTCCTCTTCATCTTTATGACCGTCCAAAAGGGCTTTGACGGTGATCTCCCCCGGTGGGCCTCGGGGGAGTGTTGCTCTATGCCGCAACGCAGAATCGCGGCCTCTCTGCCACAGAGATACGATCCGAAAAGTAACTATGCAACATATTTATTGTCATTTTTGTAATTTAATAACCGAGCAATTGCAGAATTTCATAAGAACATCCACACACCACGGCCGAACACTCAGAAAGTAATTACTGTAAAATACTGATATTAAACAATAAAAACTCACCGCCGCAGCGCAATATTTCAGCTTGGCTTATTATTCCAAAATGTGTAACCTTATAGAAATATAGTTTCACACCGAAATGGACGCCGCCATGACCGAGACCCAAAAAGACAGACCTTGGCTTTTCCGCACCTACGCGGGGCACTCAACAGCACAGGCCTCAAATGCGCTGTACCGCAGCAATCTGTCCAAGGGGCAAACGGGGCTTTCAGTCGCTTTTGATCTGCCCACACAAACAGGGTACGACAGTGATCATGAGTTGGCCAAAGGCGAGGTCGGCAAGGTTGGTGTACCTGTGTCGCATCTCGGTGACATGCGGATGTTATTCAAAGACATTCCGCTGGAAAAAATGAACACATCAATGACAATCAACGCCACAGCCCCGTGGCTTTTGTCGCTCTACATTGCCGCCGCCGAAGAACAAGGCGCAGATATTTCCAAGCTGCAAGGCACAGTGCAAAACGACATCGTCAAAGAATACTTATCGCGCGGCACCTATGTATGCCCGCCGCGTCCATCCATGCGCATGACCACAGATATTGCGGCCTATACGCAAAAACATCTGCCAAAATGGAACCCGATGAACATCTGCTCCTACCACTTGCAAGAAGCAGGGGCGACCCCCGAACAAGAGCTGGCATTCGCGCTGGCCACAGCGATTGCAGTGCTGGATGACTTGAAAGACAAAGTGCCCGCCGAGGCTTTTCCTGCCATGGTAGGGCGTATCTCGTTTTTCGTGAACGCGGGTATTCGGTTTGTCACCGAGCTGTGCAAGATGCGTGCCTTTGTTGAGCTGTGGGACGATATCACGCGTGAGCGATACGGTATCGAAGATCCAAAGTTTCGCCGCTTTCGCTATGGTGTGCAGGTCAATTCACTTGGCCTGACCGAACAGCAACCCGAAAACAACGTCTATCGCATTCTGATCGAAATGCTCGCGGTGACCCTCAGCAAAAACGCCCGTGCGCGCGCTGTGCAATTGCCCGCGTGGAACGAAGCGCTTGGCCTGCCCCGCCCGTTTGATCAACAGTGGTCTTTGCGAATGCAGCAAATTTTAGCATATGAAACTGATCTTTTGGAATATGACGATCTGTTTGATGGCAACCCCGCGATTGAGCGCAAAGTGGCCGCGCTTAAAGATGGTGCACGGGCCGAACTTGATACACTCGATGGTATGGGCGGCGCAATTGACGCAATTGAGTACATGAAATCGCGGCTTGTGGAGGCCAATTCAGACCGCATTGGCCGGATTGAAACAGGATCAACAACGGTGGTCGGCGTGAACAAATGGCTTGAGGCCGAACCCTCACCGCTCACGACTGGCGATGGATCGATTATGAAATCTGATCCGCACGCAGAGGCCGATCAAATCGAACGTTTAACCGCGTGGCGCGCAGCGCGTGATGAGGTCGCTGTACAAAAAGCACTGACGGCCCTGCGTGAAGCGGCGGCCTCAGGCGCAAACATCATGCCTCCCTCAATTGCCGCGGCAAAAGCTGGTGCCACAACAGGCGAATGGGGCGCAATGGTCCGGTCGGCCTTTGGCCAGTACCGCGGCCCAACGGGCGTCTCCACAAGCGCATCCAACCGCACAGAGGGCTTGGAGGAAATTCGTGAAGATGTGGCCCGCGTGTCAAAATCCTTGGGTCGTCAGCTTAAGTTTTTGGTCGGCAAACCAGGGCTTGACGGGCATTCCAATGGCGCCGAACAAATCGCGGCACGCGCACGCGATTGCGGTATGGACATCACCTATGAAGGCATTCGTTTGACCCCGTCAGAAATTGTCGCGGCGGCCGTGCGCGATGAGGCGCATGTGGTGGGTTTATCGATTTTGTCAGGCTCGCACATGCCTCTCATCGCGGACTTAATGGAACAACTGCGCGCCAGTGATGCAGCCCATGTGCCCGTGGTTGTGGGCGGCATCATTCCTGAGGTCGATGAGAAAGCGCTTTTGGATATGGGCGTGGCGCGCGTCTATACGCCTAAAGACTTTGAATTGAACCGCATCATGTTTGATATTGTGGAGCTTGTGGACCCAGACGCCGCCCCCGCAACGTAACACTGGCGCGCAATAAAATCGTGGGTATAGTCAAGGCATCTCCAGACAAAAGGTGCCTTGATGCCAACTCCACATATTTCCGCCGCAAAAGGCGATATCGCTGAAACTGTTTTACTGCCAGGCGACCCTTATCGTGCCAAATGGGCGGCTGAGACGTTTTTAGACAACCCAAAACTCGTGAACGAAGTGCGCGGCATGTTTGGGTTTACAGGCACCTACAAAGGCAATCCTGTGACTATTCACGGATCAGGCATGGGCATGCCGTCTTTGTCGATTTATGCCAACGAATTGATCACGGAATATGGCGCAAAAACACTGATCCGCATCGGATCATGCGGCGCGATGCAAACAGACATCAATGTGCGCGATGTGATCATCGGTATGAGCGCCACGACCCTGTCCACACCATCACGTGGGATTTTCAAAGAGATCAATTTCGCACCCTGCGCTGATTACGGCCTGTTGGAAAAAGCCGTTACAGCCGCACGCGCCAAAGGCACGCCAACTCACGTGGGCAACATTTATTCAGCAGATGTGTTTTATGATGAGCGCCCTGATTTGAATGAAATCATGATCCGCCATGGTATCTTGGGCGTCGAAATGGAAGCCGCAGAGCTGTACAATTTGGCCGCCCGTCACAGTGTGCGCGCCTTGGCCGTTTTGACAGTGTCAGACCACCTGATCACGCATGAGGCGTTGCCATCATCCGAACGTGAAAGTTCATTTGGTGATATGGTCGAAATCGCACTGCAAGCGGCCTTTGCGTAACTGTCACTTGGCAAAAGTGTTAAATTATCTAAAATGAGAGAAGTCGCCTATAGGGCGGCTTTTTCTTTAAGTGGTACAAGGAATATTCCATGACAATGCCTAAAAGAAAACTGGGAGCCAATGGCCCCGAGGTCGGCGCACTTGGATTTGGTGCGATGAGCTTTGCCGGGTTCTTTGGCCCCGCCGATGACGAGGTCAGCTTGCAAACGCTCGCCGCGGCAGAAGCCGCCGGTATCGATTTTTGGGACACCGCGAACATTTACGGCATGGGCCGATCCGAAGCTATTATTGGTCGATACTTCAAAGAAGTCGGAGCCAAGCAAAAAATTACATTGGCAACGAAAGCCTCAATCATTCCAGGCCCGCCGCGCAGCATCAACAACGAAGCTGGCTATATTCGTGGCGAACTTGAAGCATCGTTGAAACGGTTAAACCGTGATCATGTGGAGTTGTACTACATCCACCGTCGCGAACAGGATCGCCCGATCGAAGAGGTCGCGGAAACGATGGGCAAACTCATCGAAGAGGGGCTGATCGGCGGTTGGGGATTGTCTGAAGTTGCCCCCACAACCATTCGCCGTGCCCATGCGGTGACACCTGTGCGCGCTGTGCAAAGTGAATATTCACTGTGGTCGCGCGAACCTGAACTGGGTGTTTTGCAGACATGTGAAGCGTTAGGCATCGCCTTCATACCGTTTTCACCTGTAGGGCGGGGCATCATTAGCTCTGTCGATTTGACGCCGAACACCTTTGAAGCCCATGATTTCAGACGCGTTAATCCACGATTTATGGAACCAAATTTCTCAGCGAATATGCAACACGTAAAGGCCTTTCGGGCCCTTGCCGCCACCAAAGGCGTCAGCGTCACGGCGCTGGCCATTGCATGGTCGATGAAATCTAGTGATATGGTTATTCCGATCCCCGGCACGCGCAGCAAAGAGCATCTGCAAGATTGGCTGCCCGCTGCCACACTTAAACTGACGGGTGAAGATCTCGCCAAAATAGAACGGATCATGCCAGTCGGCTGGGCCCATGGCCCACGATATAGCGATGCTCAGGTTTTGGGCGTCGAACGCTTTTGCTGAATTGCAAAAGAGCCGCCAATCGACTGGCGGCTCTTCTCATTTATGGCATGATCAACAGACCTAAGTCGCCTTATCTGCCGCCTTTGCTGCAGCGGTGCGAGCAGCCTTGGCCTCCACACTGTCTGGCGCTGAGGCTTTGGGTTTTTTGGTGAACATGCCCTTACCCTCTGGCCCGTACCAATCTTCATTTCGGGTGAAGTACATGGTGGCAGCCAAGGCTACAAAGGCAAGCGTCGCACCGGCCAAAAGCGCAAAGTCTTCGGACTGCAAAATGAGATACAGCACGCCATAGAGCACCAAAAGCATCAAGGCCAACACGGCCGTGCGCTTGCCTAAATTCAAGCCGAAATGTCCAAAGAACGTCAGCAGAATGATCGTTGCCCCAGCAGAAATCCCATAGGCGATAGCAAAGCCAAATTGTTCGGAATAGGCGACCATCAGCAGTACGAAAATGGATTGCGCCAATCCGATCAACAGATATTGCACAGGGTGCGCAGGACGCTTGGTGCCCTTTTCGATCAACAAAACCGTGAGAAACGTCAAAGCGATAAATAGGATCGCGTATTTGGCGGCACGATAAGATTTTTGATAGAAATCGTTGGGTTCTATAAACTCGACCCCAAAGGCCATGTCGCGACGCAGGGTGCTGGAATAGTTTTCCCGCGACAGTTGCGGCAAGGTACGCGCCAAATGCGGGATGGTCCAATTGGCCAAAAATCCGGCATCGGATATATCGGACCCGTCAGGCAAAAACGCACCGCTAAAACTTGGGCTGCCCCAATCCGATGTGATCGCCACCGCGGTTTGACGGCCCACGGGCGCGATCATTAGCGATTGCGCACCATTCAAACCCAGATGCAGATCATAGGACACCGCATCGCGCGGATCACCAATATCGGCGGTGATCCCTGCGCGGCGCTCAGACGATGCAATGGGCTCTAAAGGCGTATCGCGCCCATCAATGGTGAGTTCAGCAACGCCGCGCAGGGCCGCGTTGTTGGAAATATCAATCACCAGACTGGCATCATCCCACAGCACAACCTCTTCATTGACCGCCATCTCGGCGATCTGTTCATTGGGAAAATCAAAGGCAACGGTCATGTCAGCTTGATACACGGGTACATTGAAAATGCCCCGGTGACGCACTTGAGTTTGCGTGTCAATTTTGACTTCAAAATCATTGGGGTAGACGTAAATCGGATCCCGTTTGACGGTCACGCGACGGGTGACTTGTTTGAAAACAGTTTTCCCATTCTCATCAAGTTTCAACTCATTCGTGACAGGATCAAACACTTGCTCGGATGAGGTTTGATCAATGGTCTCTTCAACGGGCAGCACCAAAACGGGGCCTGAAATAATCTGCTCTCCCCCCCATTCGCGGCCAACATCGCGCAGGGTGTCTTCGGAATAGAATTTGCGGCTTTGCACAATTTCCGAGACGAAAAATAAGGGAATAAACATCAAGAGGGTCAAAAGCCCCACGATCAAAAACCGCATTCCAATAGACGTGCGCACACCATACCTCATTACTAATTTTGGCCACCATGTCCGTGCAATGCCCAAGCGTCAAGGTGTGGAATATATGATCCGCCCCGTAAAAAAACCCCGCTAATTGCGAGGCTTTTTTACGAATTCATTTAGGATTGGCGCAAAATTAGTGAGCGCGCTCCAACATCATGCCTTTGATTGACGCAATGGCTTTGGCTGGGTTCAAACCCTTAGGGCAGGTTTTGGAACAGTTCATGATTGTGTGGCAACGGTAGAGTTTGAACGGATCTTCCAACTCGTCCAAACGCTCGCCAGTGGCCTCATCACGGCTGTCGATAATCCAACGGTACGCGTGCAACAAAGCTGCTGGTCCGAGGTATTTATCACCATTCCACCAGTAGGATGGGCAAGATGTGGAACAACATGCACACATCACACATTCATACAGGCCATCAAGTTTCTTGCGATCGTCAATTGACTGACGCCATTCTTTGGCAGGCTTGTTTGTTTTGGTCTCAAGCCACGGCATGATCGACGCGTGTTGAGCGTAGAAATGCGTGAGATCTGGGATCAAATCTTTGACCACAGGCATGTGCGGCAAAGGATAGATTTTTACATCTGCTTTGATTTCATCCATGCCGTAAATACAGGCCAACGTGTTGATGCCATCGATGTTCATCGCACAAGAGCCACAGATGCCTTCGCGGCACGAGCGGCGGAATGTGAGCGTCGCGTCGATTTCGTTTTTGATCTTGATCAGCGCGTCCAAAACCATTGGGCCACATTTGTCCATATCGACGAAATATGTATCCACGCTAGGGTTTTTGCCCGCGTCTGGGTTGTAGCGATAGATCTGGAACTTGCGCACATTGGTTGCGCCCTCGGGCTTTGGCCAAGTTTTGCCAGTCGTGATCTTAGAGTTCTTTGGCAGAGTAAGTTGTACCACTACATAGCCCTTTCAATATCTAAAGTGCGGCCTATGCGCCGCGGCTTTTTACTGGTCTCACGAGACATCTTTGCGACCATACAGTCGAAAGAATGCCAATGCTGTGTGACGCGGATTACTTTTTTCGTTACGCGGATAGGGATGCGCAAATGTTTCAATTTCAGTCCAGTCGTCGATGTTTTCAGACACCCAATTCGAATAGGCGCGGTGACGCACATGGGTGGCACCGGACGCATCATCGTGATCGGAAGAATAGATCAACACATAACCCGACGCAGATGCGAAAAGATGTTTCATGTATTTTTCAAAAACATCATCTTCAACAAGGTGATACAGCACATCCAAAGACATGGATAACTGGTGATTTTTGCGAATGGCGTAAGTGCCTATTTGGTGAAAAGACCACGTCATGACATCTGCAAATTTCATGCGACACTGAGTAACGGACTCTTTGGACACATCCAAACCCGTGTACTTGGGTATCGTAAACAGAGACGCTTGATTGCCATCACCACATCCGAATTCAATGACTGATTTGATCTGCTGACGGTGAACCAGTTCGTTTATAAAGTGAGCTTTATAGACAGCCAGTCGGCCATAAGAGCCAGAACCAGACGTTCCGCCCGCTTTATATCGTTCTTGCCAGTAAGCCGCAGAACTAAAATTTTGGTCACCGTCACCAGTCATTATTCAAACCCGTGCTTCTAGAATGTCCGCGCTTTTGGCGCGATGGTCGCAAGGCTGATGCCGCCGTCTGCTTCGGTGGACAAAGGATCTTTGACCACATCGCGGTGCGACAGTGTCACTTTGTTGCCATCAACATGGGCCACAGTGTGAACACGCCAGTCTTTGTCGTCACGCGTTGGGTAATCTTCATGGGCATGTGCGCCACGGGATTCTTTACGCGCTTCGGCACCGACAATTGTTGCCATCGCATTTGGCATCAAGTTGGCGAGTTCCAGCGTTTCCATCAAATCAGAGTTCCACACGAGGCTGCGATCGGTGACTTGTAGGTCGCCCATTTTGCCTGCGATTGCAGTCATCTTGTCGACGCCCTCTTTAAGCGTCTTATCTGTGCGGAACACAGCCGCGTCGGCTTGCATGGTTTTTTGCATCTCAAGACGCAACTCAGCCGTCTTGATCGCCCCATCGGCATGACGCAGGCCATCGAACCGGTCAAAGGCTTTGTCGATAGAGGCTTGGTTGAGCACTGGGTTTGGCGCATCCGCATCCACAACCTTGCCCGCTTTGATCGCGGCCGCGCGACCAAACACCACGAGATCGATCAAAGAGTTTGACCCAAGACGGTTCGCCCCGTGCACAGAGGCACAGCCCGCTTCACCCACAGCCATAAGGCCTGGGACAACAGCGTTTTGATCTTTGGCGTTCGGGTTCAGCACTTCGCCCCAATAGTTTGTCGGAATGCCGCCCATGTTGTAGTGCACAGTTGGCAAAACAGGGATGGGTTCTTTGGTGACATCCACGCCCGCAAAGATTTTCGCGGATTCTGAAATACCAGGCAGGCGTTCCGCCAAAGCTTCAGGTGGCAAATGTGCCAGATTGAGGTGGATGTGATCCCCCTCAGCGCCGACACCGCGACCTTCGCGAATTTCCATCGTCATAGACCGAGACACGTAGTCACGTGGGGCAAGGTCTTTGTAGGTCGGGGCGTAGCGTTCCATGAAACGTTCGCCTTCGGAGTTGGTCAAATAACCGCCTTCGCCGCGTGCACCCTCGGTGATCAAACAGCCTGAGCCGTAGATGCCTGTGGGGTGGAATTGCACGAATTCCATATCCTGCAACGCAAGACCAGCCCGCGCAACCATACCGCCGCCATCACCCGTACAGGTGTGCGCAGATGTGGCCGAGAAATATGCACGGCCGTAGCCGCCTGTCGCCAAGACAACCATCTTAGCGTTAAAGATGTGCATCGTGCCGTCATCAAGTTTCCAACACACCACGCCCTGACATTGACCGTCTTCGGACATGATCAGATCAATGGCGAAATATTCGATGTAGAACTCAGCGTTGTTTTTCAAAGACTGACCGTACAACGTGTGCAAGATCGCGTGACCGGTCCGGTCAGCAGCCGCACAGGTGCGTTGTACGGGGGGGCCTTCGCCGAATTCAGTCGTGTGACCACCAAAAGGACGCTGGTAGATTTTGCCCTCTTCGGTGCGCGAAAATGGCACGCCGTAGTGCTCAAGTTCGTAAACCGCTTTCGGCGCTTCACGGGCGAGGTATTCCATCGCGTCAGTATCGCCAAGCCAGTCAGAGCCTTTGACGGTGTCATACATATGCCACTGCCAGCTGTCTGGACCCATGTTGCCGAGTGAGGCCGCGATGCCACCTTGCGCTGCAACAGTGTGCGAGCGGGTTGGGAAAACTTTGGTCACACAAGCGGTGCGCAATCCCTGTTCGGCCATGCCGAGGGTCGCACGCAAGCCAGCGCCACCAGCGCCGATCACAACAACATCGTAGTCGTGTGTTTCATATTCATAAGCTGCTGCCATGAGTAGTGCTCCTTACAGCGCGAGTTTGACGAGGGCGAAAAGCCCAGCGGCGATGAGGGTGTAGGACAACATGTTCACAGCGATGATTGTGAGCTTGCGTTTCAACCCGCCGACATAGTCCTCGATGAGAACCTGTGCGCCGTTTTTAAAGTGAATAAGGCCAACAACCAGTGTCAGGCCTGTGATGATCGAAGGGTATGGACGACTAAACGTGGCCAAAACTTCTTCGTAGGTGCCGCCCAGCGCGTTGCCGAATGACAAAACAAACAAGGGTACCAAGATCAACAAAGCAATCGAAGACGTGATCATGTGCCAGTGATGTTCGGCGCCGGACTTGGCAGCGCCAAGACCTACTGCGCGTTGGCGATCAGTGCGAAAAGACATATCTGCGGCCTCCCTTATGTGACGATCATTGTGACGAAAGTGAGAACCGTTGCGCCGATAAGCATCGCCCACCCCAGTTTCTCAGATGTCTCAACGTTCAAGCAGTAGCCAAAGTCCCACGCGAGGTGACGCAAGCCACCGCCCAAGTGGTACCAAAGCGCCCAAGTGGAGCCAAAGAACACAAAATCGCCAAACCAAGACCGCAAGAAAGCGTCAGCAGTGGCGAAACATTCGGGGGACACAGCAGCGGCAACAAGCCACCACACGATCATCAAGGTGGCGACGATCAACGCGTTGCCTGTGATGCGGACAAGAATAGATGATATAGAGGTCATCTGGGGACGATAATACGTCCCAATCATAAAGGGCGACAGAGGGCGGTTGCCTCGGTTCACATCAGCCATGGCAAATTCCTTTCACGAATGATGCGGTGACGGTTCTTGAGTGTTGTAGCAAGTTCTAGACCAGAGTCATCCTTTGTGAGCGCTAACGAAGGATGAATTTCGGGGGATTGCATAGAAAAAGCTCAAATAAATCACATCCGTGATCACAAATATTTTCTCGTGATCACAAAATGCAGTCACAAAATTTCTGACTTTTTCTATAAGGATTTAGATACAAATAGCCACTGATCTTGGCTTGATCTGAGTCTGCACACAGACCCAGACCCATCGGGGGCTCCATACATCGCGTGGCTCAAACACCCTCCCCCACGCGCCGTCAACCTAGAGATGGCACACGCCTCACAGCGGCATCAACGCCCAGTAATCGAGATCCAACAGCACATCGGGGTGATACTTGCCATCCTCGCCCTTCAGTGCAAACTCAGGCGCGCCGTGCTTGACCGCGACCAAACGCAATCGCACAGCACCAACGCCCGGTGCGCGCGTTTCGGCCTTGTCCAATACCTCAGACCATGCGCGCACAGTGTCGCCTGCAAAACACGGATTGGCATGCGCGCCGCCATTGATCGCAGCGATCATCTGCGCGTTGGCCAAGCCATTGAACGACAAAGCCCGCGCCAGAGATATCACATGGCCGCCATATATAAGACGCTTGCCATCTTCGCGATTGGTGCGATCGAAATGTACCTTGGCCGTATTTTGCCACAGACGCGTTGCCAACATATGCTCTGCGTCTTCAATCGTGACCCCATCCACATGGTCGATCTTTTCGCCAATCTCATAGTCTGCAAAGCGGTGATCTTCGCCCGCAGCCGTGAAATCATAGCGCAAGAACTCAAGCCCCTCGGGTAAGGCAAGTGTATTTGGGTCCACGACATCACTCAGCGCGGGGATCACCGTCTCAGGAGCAGGAGCATCCAAATTGCCTTTGCGTACCATCACCCAACGCACATATTCCAGCACGGT
Source organism: Celeribacter sp. (assembly GCA_047630475.1). Taxonomy (GTDB): domain Bacteria; phylum Pseudomonadota; class Alphaproteobacteria; order Rhodobacterales; family Rhodobacteraceae; genus Celeribacter. Next base: position 43,160 of record JBLHXX010000008.1, read on the forward strand.
TTTTCCATGCTGATTGATGCCTTTGGTGCGCACCCAAACGACACCGGATTTGCCGTTTGAGTTTTGCTTCAGCCCGATCACTTCTGACACAGATCGCAAGGTATCACCCGCATACACAGGGGCCAAAAAGCGGCCTTCTGCGTAGCCAAGATTGGCCACAGCATTGAGAGAAATATCAGGAACCGATTTGCCAAATACCGTGTGAAAGGCAATCAGATCATCCATCGGGGACGCCGCCAAACCGCAGTCTTGTGCAAACTCGTCTGACGAATACAGCGCATGACGCGCAGGATAAAGCGCATGATAAAGCGCCCGCTCGCCCCCCGACACAGTGCGCGGCACAGCATGCGCGATCACTTGGCCAAGGGTGTAATCTTCAAAAAAGCGTCCCGAATTGGTCTTCATCTGTCTCAAGCTCCGAATACGAAGCCCCCGTGCTAGAGGGCTCCCAGTTTGACGTCGCGAGAATACTCACCCTCGGCGTCTTTGGTCACAGCCTGGGCACATCGCATCGTCCCATTGGCTGCATCATAGGCGTAGGCGGGATCTCCGTAGAGTTCCCACCCTGTGTTCAAAGCCTCCGTCACCTTGTGGCAAAAATCGGCGGTGTCGTCGGCGGTTAACAGGCGGTAAGCTTTCATCACATCACCCCCAAGGCGTCGCGCCAAGTGCCGCGTGGATGCCCATGACAACGACAGTCACAACAATGGCCAAACCAGCAACGATCATTTCTTTTTTTGCCCCAACAGGCACATAAGTTGCAGGCGTCACACCAGCGCGCTTGAGCAAAATCACCGTCACAACAGCCCACGCCATCATGCCCCCAAACAAAACGATGTCTTCCAAGGCCCCGTTCACCAACAAATGCGCCAAGGCCCAAACCTTAACAGCCGTCAGTTGCGGGTTTTTGATCTTGGACGTGATCCACGTTTTCGCCCCAGCGGCCGCAAACAGATAAAAAGCCAAAAGCATCAGCAGATTGTTGAGACCGACAAGCGCAGAGCTGCGCCCCCAAAACACAGGGCCCTCGGCATTGCGGTACCCGATGACCATCAGCACAATTGCTAAGAATGACGCCACGGCCACAAGGCCCCGCCCCTTGTCACCCAGCTTAGCCCGTGCATCAGGTGCCAATCGTTTGAATAAATGCGCGCCGCTCCATAGCAGCACACCGCATAGTAAAAGGATCATGGCTTACTCCATTGCTGTGATCGCACGCGCCTTTTCTAAAGTGGCCCGTGCCGTCACAATATGAAGATTTTCCACGATCTTACCATCCACAACTGCAACACCTTCACCTTTTGCCATCGCGGCCTCGAACGCTTCAATCTGGCGCGTCGCCAAATCGATCTCATCGGCACTGGGTGCAAAGGCGGCATTGGCAATGGCAAGTTGCGCTGGATGGATCAAGGTTTTGCCGTCAAAGCCCATATCGCGCCCCTGATCGCACTCCAATTGCAGACCTTCGTCATCTTTAAACGCATTGTACACGCCATCCAGCGCAATCAACCCATGGGCTTTGGCCGCCAACAGCGCCAAATGCAGACCACCCATCATCGGCAAGCGATCACTGCGAAACCGTGCGTTCAATTCTTTGGCCAGATCATTCGTGCCCAACACAAACCCAGCCATGCGTGGGTGCGCGGCAATCTCAGCGGCATTCAAAAGTCCAAGCGGTGTTTCCATCATCGCCCAAATCGGCACATCAGGAATGGCTTGCGCCAACGCTTCTACCATGGCTGCACTTTCGACCTTGGGCAGTAAAATTCCGTCGATGTCTGCGCCAACAAAGGCGGCCACATCCTTTGCGCCCCACGTCGTATCAAATCCGTTCACACGAACAATCTTGACCCGTGCGCCATACCCACCTGCCGCAATCGCTGCCGTCAATGTGCTGCGCGCTGCATCTTTTTCATCAGGAGCGACAGCATCTTCGAGATCGAACAAAATCACATCACAGGCAAGCCCTTTGGCTTTTTCCAAAGCACGCTCTTTTGCACCGGGAATATAGAGTGCTGAACGATAAGGGCGTGCCACTGTGGGCTGTGAGGTTGCTTGGGTCATTGATTCTTTTGCTCCGCAATATTGTTGCGCCAAAGGACACCTAAACGCACCATCACGCAAGCATAAAATTTCCGCGCTGCAGAAAAACTCTAGTGCGTAGCACTGAGTTACTTTGCATACGATCTCGATGTTAACCACTTTTTGATCGCTCATAGGCAACATCACACAATAAATGATGCACTGCCGGACACTCGGGAGGTCCACGTACATAAGGCTACAAGCCATACAAAATGGGGCCGGCCCTCGCATCCTGACTTTTATCGGACACGCCAATACAGCGCGCCCTTTACGACGAAAGGATCTTAAATGATTTATTATGTTCGGCTCATTGCCCTCACCACGCTCGGAGTTATCGCCCTGCCTGCCACGGCATTTGCTCAACAGCAATGCGCAAAACGCGACCAAGTGGTTGAGCGTCTCACATCAAAGTATGGCGAGGTACGCCAATCCATCGGACTAGCGCCCAACAACGGTGTGTTTGAAGTCTACGCATCAAAAAACACAGGCAGCTGGACGATCTTGGTCACGGGCGCCAACGGCGTCTCTTGCATGGTTGCGTCAGGTCAAGCCTTTGAAACGATTTCTGAACACGCAGAACCCGCAGGTGATGATGTCTAAATTAAGTATATCCTTATGTTAAAGAGTCGAAAATCAACTTCGCACCAGTGGCGACCAAGAACACATATGTCAGCCCGAAAAAAAGCTTTTCTGACATTTTCTTATGCAAATATACGCCGATAAAGACCCCAACGATCGCTGCGGGAATCAACATGACATCAGCGTGAAACGTCTCTTTCGAAAAAATACCCATCATAAAATATGGAATAAATTTAAGCAGATTGATCGCTGAAAAGACAATAACACTGGTTGCCTGATAGGTTGTCTTATCCAACTTTTGCGACAGCAAATACACAGCCGCAGGCGGGCCGCCCGCATGAGAAATAAAACTGGTAAACCCCGCCACGCCCCCCCAAAACAAACCCGACTTCTGGCTTAGTTTTTCTTTTGACGGCGCAATTAGGCCTTTTGATTTGGCCACTTGGTAAATCACAAATCCAACAGCGACGACCCCGATCAAAAACCGAAATACATCAGGATCGGCAAGCCCATACAGCGCCCCACCCGCCAAAATTCCGGGCATTGCTCCGACGATTAATGTGCGTGCAACTCGCCAATCCCATTTACGCCAGTACAGCTTGAGCGCAGTAGCATCCATGATCATCAACAATGGCAACATCAGCCCGATTGCCTGCCCTGGCGTGAGAATCAGTGCCAAGAACGGCGTGGCCGCAAATGCAGCCGCAGAGCCAAATCCCCCCTTAGACATGCCTGCAAAGACAACCGCAGGAATGGCAAAAGCGAAAAAATATAAATCAAGATGCATGGGGTTTGGGCCTAATTGAGTTGGTTTTGCTGCACGCTAGAGCGCGGTTTGCGCTAACACCAGCCCAAACACACATCGCTCTGCAGTGCAGCGCACTTGCGCGATGACGCGCAAGACGGTACCCATGCGCCCAATCTTACCAACTGTCCGGAGACACATTCCATGGCTAGACCAAAGATTGCCCTTATCGGCGCAGGCCAAATTGGCGGCACGCTCGCTCACCTCGCAGCCCTCAAAGAACTCGGCGATGTTATTTTGCTCGATCTCAATGACGGCGCAGCCAAAGGCAAAGCGCTTGATATCGCAGAAGCAGGCCCTTCCGAGGGTTTTGATGCAGCAATGAGCGGCACATCCGATTACGCTGACATCGCAGGCGCAGACGTATGTATCGTCACCGCTGGCGTTGCACGCAAACCCGGCATGTCACGTGATGACCTTTTGGGCATCAACCTTAAAGTGATGAAAGCCGTCGGCGAAGGCATCAAAGCCCACGCACCAAACGCATTTGTTATCTGCATCACAAACCCGCTCGACGCGATGGTTTGGGCTTTGCAAGAATTCTCAGGCCTTCCAACTGAAAAAGTTGTTGGCATGGCTGGTGTTCTTGACTCCGCACGCTTCCGCCATTTCTTGGCCGAAGAATTCGGTGTCTCCATGAAAGACGTCACAGCATTCGTTTTGGGCGGCCACGGCGACACAATGGTGCCATCAGTGCGTTACTCAACAGTTGGCGGCATCCCGCTTCCAGATCTCGTAGAGATGGGTTGGACCACACAAGACAAACTGGACGCAATCGTTCAGCGTACACGTGATGGCGGCGCAGAGATCGTTGGCTTGTTGAAAACTGGCTCTGCGTTCTACGCACCAGCAACATCCGCGATTGAAATGGCGGAAAGCTACCTCAAAGACCAAAAACGCGTGTTGCCTTGCGCAGCTTACTGCGACGGTCAATTTGGTCTCGACGGTTTCTATGTTGGCGTGCCAACAGTGATCGGCGCTGGCGGCATCGAGCGCGTCATCGACATCAAAATGTCTAAAGAAGAGCAAGTCATGTTCGACAAATCTGTCGAAGCTGTCAAAGGCCTTGTGGCAGCATGTAAAGAGATCGATCCCTCTTTGGCATAAGCCAAACTTGATCATTAATTTTGAAAGGCCGGATTTTCATAATCCGGCCTTTTTTGATATGATCCAGTTGGTACAAAGAGCTGCGCCTTCAAAACGTCCATAGTGCAAAATGGAGCATGGCGAAAAAGCAATCCGTTTTGCGATGGATTGTGATGATTCTCCTTTAGAAACACCAAAAGCGTCCTGATTGCGCTAACTGTGATCACACGTTTCTAGACTGTGATCACAAAATGAACAAAAAAGGCGATTGCGGGTAAAATTAGAGAAAAAACTGTTCCTTAATGATATTAGTGTGTGTCATGTCTTAAGAGAATAAAACTAAGGATGGGACACATTCATGAATATTCATGAGTATCAGGCGAAGGCATTGCTTCGCACATACGGCGCACCGGTTTCTGACGGGCGGGCTGTTTTGAATGCAGCAGATGCAAAAGCAGCAGCGGGCGAACTTGATGGACCTCTTTGGGTTGTCAAGGCACAGATCCACGCAGGTGGCCGCGGCAAAGGCAAATTTGTTGAACCCGAAGCTGGCGAAAAAGGCGGCGTGCGTTTGGCGTTCTCCGTTGAAGAAGCGGCACAGCACGCCAAACAAATGCTTGGTCAAACTTTGGTCACGCACCAAACTGGCCCTGCTGGCAAACAAGTCAACCGCATCTACATCGAAGATGGCTCTGACATCGAAACAGAACTGTACTTGGCTCTGCTCGTAGATCGTCAAACATCTCGCGTGTCTTTCGTGTGCTCCACTGAGGGTGGCATGGACATCGAAGAAGTTGCCGCCAACACACCTGAGAAAATCTTGTCTTTCTCTGTTGACCCAGCTTGTGGATACCAAGCGTTCCACGGCCGTCGTGTTGCATTCGCTTTGGGCCTCAAAGGCGCACAAGTGAAACAGTGTGTTCAGTTGATGGGCAACCTCTACCGTGCTTTCGTCGAGAAAGACATGGAGATGCTCGAAATCAACCCACTGATCGTTCTTGAGAAAACTTTGGACCTCAAAGTGCTCGACGCGAAAGTGTCCTTTGACGGCAACGCAATGTACCGCCACGCGGACATCGCTGAATTGCGCGACGAGACTGAAGAAGATCCAAAAGAGCTCGCAGCCTCCAAGCACGACCTCAACTACATCGCCCTCGACGGCGAAATCGGTTGCATGGTGAACGGCGCAGGTCTTGCGATGGCCACAATGGACATCATCAAACTCTACGGCGCTGAGCCTGCGAACTTCCTCGATGTTGGTGGCGGTGCGACCAAAGAGAAAGTGACAGAAGCGTTCAAAATCATCACCTCTGATCCAAACGTCAAAGGCATCCTCGTGAACATCTTCGGCGGTATCATGCGCTGTGATGTGATCGCAGAAGGCGTGATCGCGGCAGTAAAAGAAGTTGGTTTGCAAGTGCCTCTCGTTGTGCGTTTAGAGGGCACAAACGTTGAGCTTGGCAAAGACATCATCAAAAACTCCGGTTTGAACGTGATTGCGGCTGACGACCTGAAAGACGGCGCGCAGAAAATCGTTAAAGCGGTGAAAGGATAATACCATGGCCATTCTCGTAGACGAAAACACCCGCGTAATCTGTCAGGGCCTCACAGGCTCACAGGGCACATTCCACTCAGAGCAAGCCATCGCATACGGCACCAAAATGGTTGGCGGCGTGACACCTGGCAAAGGCGGCATGACCCACCTTGACCTGCCAGTGTTCAACTCCGTGCACGAAGCGCGTCACGTGACAGAAGCAAACGCTTCTGTGATCTACGTGCCGCCGCCCTTCGCAGCCGATTCAATCCTTGAGGCAATCGATGCCGAAATGGAATTGATCATCTGTATCACTGAGGGCATCCCTGTTCTCGATATGATGAAAGTGAAACGCGCTTTGGAAGGTTCCAAATCACGTCTCATCGGACCAAACTGCCCAGGCGTTATCACACCTGACGCGTGTAAAATCGGCATCATGCCAGGCCACATCCACAACCGTGGGTCCGTTGGCGTTGTGTCTCGTTCTGGCACGCTCACATATGAAGCTGTGAAACAGACATCTGATCTGGGCCTCGGCCAATCCACAGCTGTGGGCATCGGCGGCGACCCCATCAAAGGGTCAGAGCACATCGATATCTTGGACATGTTCCTCAACGATCCTGAGACACAGTCCATCATCATGATCGGCGAAATCGGCGGCTCCGCAGAAGAAGAAGCGGCTGAATTCCTCGCAGAGCAGCGTAAAAAAGGCCGTTGGAAACCAACAGCTGGCTTTATCGCAGGTCGCACGGCCCCTCCCGGCCGTCGTATGGGCCACGCTGGCGCGATTGTTGCTGGTGGTAAAGGTGATGCGGAAAGCAAAATCGAAGCCATGAAATCCGCAGGTATCGTTGTGGCAGACAGCCCTGCGACCCTCGGCGAAGCTGTTATGGCGGCGATCAAAGCCTAAATTTTGGCTTTGCATTCAAAAATTGCCTGCGCCTTTACATTTAAGGGCGCAGGCTTACCCATATAAGGCAACGTGCCACGTGCGTGTGCCAAACGATACTGAACCGAAACTGCGCCGCACTCAAACCATCGACACCCAAACCAAGGTCACCCTCATGTCAGACCAAAGCGACAACGACATCTTCCACGCGTCTTCCTTTATGCAAGGCCACAATGCGGAATACTTAGAGCAAATGTATGCCCGCTATGCCACGGACCCGTCATCCGTTGACGCGTCATGGAATGAGTTTTTCAAAAGCTTGGGCGATGCGCCAACAGACGCACAGGCCGAAGCAGCTGGTCCATCATGGGGCCGCGCCGATTGGCCGCCTGTGCCAAACGACGACCTGACCGCTGCGATGGATGGCCAATGGGCTGTTGAACCAGAAGCCGCTGGCAAAAAAATCAAAGCCAAGGCCACGGAAAAAGGCGTCGAAGTCTCAAGCGACCAAATTAAACGCGCTGTGCTGGATTCAATCCGCGCGCTGATGATTATCCGCGCCTACCGTATTCGCGGCCACTTGGTTGCCGATCTTGACCCACTCAAGATGAAAGCCGACACGCCACACCCCGAGCTTGATCCAAAATCATACGGCTTTACAGATGCCGACATGGATCGCCCTATTTTCATCGATAATGTGCTTGGCCTGCAAGTCGCATCCATGCGCCAAATTCTAGACATCGTGAAACGCACATACTGTGGCACCTTCGCGATGCAATACATGCATATTTCCGATCCCGAACAAGCGGGTTGGCTGAAAGAGCGCATCGAGGGTTACGGCAAAGAAATTCAGTTCACCAAAAATGGCCGCAAAGCTATTCTGAACAAGCTGGTCGAAGCCGAAGGTTTTGAAAAATTCTTGCACGTCAAATACATGGGCACCAAACGATTTGGCCTTGATGGTGGCGAAAGCTTGATCCCTGCGATGGAGCAAATCATCAAACGCGGCGGTAATTTGGGCGTCAAAGAGATCATCATCGGCATGCCACACCGTGGCCGCTTGTCGGTGTTGTCCAACGTGATGAGCAAACCCTACCGCGCGATTTTCCACGAATTCCAAGGCGGCTCATACAAACCCGAAGACGTCGACGGCTCTGGCGATGTAAAATACCACCTTGGTGCCTCCTCTGATCGCGAATTTGACGGTAACTCTGTCCACTTGTCCCTGACGGCGAACCCATCGCACCTCGAGGCGGTGAACCCTGTTGTTCTGGGCAAAGTGCGTGCGAAAACGGACCAAAACAACGACTCTGAGCGCACATCAGTGATCCCCGTGTTGCTGCACGGTGATGCCGCTTTCGCTGGCCAAGGTGTTGTCGCGGAATGTTTCGGCCTGTCAGGCTTGCGCGGTCACAAAACCGGCGGCACGATCCACATTGTTGTAAACAACCAAATCGGGTTCACAACAGCGCCGCATTTCTCGCGCTCATCACCTTACCCAACCGACAACGCTTTGGTTGTTGAAGCGCCGATCTTCCACGTGAACGGCGATGACCCAGAAGCGGTTGTGCACGCGGCGAAAGTGGCGACAGAATTCCGTCAAAAATTCCACAAAGACGTTGTCATCGACATCTTTTGCTACCGCCGCTTTGGTCACAACGAAGGCGATGAGCCGATGTTCACCAACCCGGCGATGTACACAACGATCAAAAAGCACAAGACCACATTGCAGCTCTACACCGAGCGTTTGGTCCAAGACGGCCTTATACCTGAGGGCGAGATCGAAGACATGAAAGCAGCGTTCCAAGCCCATCTGAATGATGAGTTTGAAGCGGGTAAAAACTTCAAGCCAAATCGCGCTGACTGGCTGGATGGGCGCTGGTCGCACATCAACAAAGAAGGCGAAGAATATCAACGCGGCCAGACCTCTATATCTAAGGAAACCTTGCAAGAGGTTGGCAAAGGCCTGGTGACCAAACCTGACAGCGTGACTGTTCACAAAACAGTGGTGCGCCAACTGGATGCCAAATCCAAAATGTTCTCTGAGGGCAAAGGCTTTGACTGGGCCACTGGCGAAGCTTTGGCGTTCGGGTCGCTGTTGACCGAAGGCTACCCCGTACGTTTGTCGGGCCAAGATTCCACACGCGGCACATTTTCGCATCGCCACTCGGCCTTGATCGACCAAAAGACCGAAGACCGCTACTACCCGCTGAACAACATTCGCGACGGCCAAGCCCAATACGAAGTCATCGACTCCATGTTGTCTGAATACGCGGTGCTCGGGTTTGAATACGGCTACTCTTTGGCCGAGCCAAACTCATTGGTGATGTGGGAAGCCCAGTTCGGCGATTTCGCAAATGGCGCGCAGATCATGTTTGACCAATTTATCTCGTCCGGTGAAAGCAAATGGTTGCGCATGTCCGGCCTCGTGATGTTGCTGCCGCACGGCTATGAAGGCCAAGGCCCTGAGCACTCCTCAGCCCGCCTTGAGCGTTTCTTGCAAATGTGTGGCCAAGACAACTGGATCGTCGCCAACTGCACAACACCAGCCAACTACTTTCACATCCTACGCCGCCAAATCCACCGGTCTTTCCGCAAACCACTGGTTCTTATGACGCCAAAATCGCTTTTGCGTCACAAACTCGCAACCTCTGTGGCTGCTGATTTCACCGAAGGCTCGTCCTTCCACCGCGTCCTTTGGGATGACGCCGATGCGGGCCACCGCACAGGTAAATCTGACACCAAACTTGTGGCAGATTCAAAAATCAAACGCGTCGTGATCTGTTCTGGCAAAGTCTACTACGACCTGTTAGAGGCGCGCGATGCCGCAGGAAAAGACGACACCTACATCTTGCGTCTAGAGCAATTCTACCCGTTCCCAGCGCTTTCTATGGTCAAAGAGCTTGAGCGTTTCAAAGGCGCCGAAGTTGTTTGGTGCCAAGAAGAGCCTAAAAACCAAGGCGGCTGGACCTTTGTCGAGCCAAACATCGAATGGGTGCTCACACGCATCAAATCCACACACACGCGTCCGGTCTATGCCGGCCGCGCCGCCTCCGCGTCGCCCGCCACCGGCCTCGCATCCCAGCACAAAGCACAACAACTGGCGCTCATCAATGACGCGCTAAATATCGAAGGGTAATCCCATGTCTGTTGAAATCCGCGTCCCAACCCTAGGCGAAAGCGTCACCGAGGCCACTGTTGCAACTTGGTTCAAAAAACCAGGCGATGCCGTTGCTGTCGATGAAATGCTTTGCGAATTGGAAACCGACAAAGTCACCGTCGAAGTGCCTTCCCCCTCAGCAGGAACACTCGGTGAAATCATTGCAGGTGAGGGCGAAACAGTTGGCGTTGACGCCCTGCTCGCCACATTAAATGCGGGCTCTGGCGCCGCTCCTGCGCCAACAGCTGCGTCTGCAGCGGCCGCTCCCGCTGCGTCTGGCGCGTCCGTTGACGTTATGGTGCCAACACTCGGCGAATCCGTAACCGAGGCCACAGTGGCCACATGGTTCAAAGCCGTTGGTGACACCGTCGCTCAAGATGAAATGCTTTGCGAACTCGAGACAGACAAAGTTTCCGTTGAAGTGCCCTCCCCTGCGGCAGGCGTATTGACCGAAATCACAGCTCCCGAGGGCGCAACGGTTGACGCCTCCGCCAAACTCGCGGTGATTTCATCCGGTGCAGGCGCTGTCGCCTCTGCTGCCGCTGTCGCCCCTGCTGCAACCACGGGCAAAGACATCGAGAACGCCCCCTCAGCCAACAAATTGATGGCCGAAAACGGTGTCGATGCTGGGTCTGTCACAGGCACAGGCAAAGATGGTCGCATCATGAAAGACGATGTGCTCAAAGCTATGTCAGCGCCAAAAGCCGCCCCGGCCCCCGCAGCCGCGCCACGTGCCGCGTCAGCGCCACAAGATGCAGCCCGCGAAGAACGCGTGAAAATGACCAAACTGCGCCAGACAATTGCGCGCCGTCTCAAAGAATCGCAAAACACCGCTGCGATGCTGACCACCTACAACGAAGTCGACATGACCGAAGTTATGGCGCTGCGCAACGAGTACAAAGACCTGTTCTTGAAAAAACACGGCGTCAAATTGGGCTTCATGTCCTTCTTTGCCAAAGCCTGTATGCACGCTTTGAACGAAGTGCCAGAAGTGAACGCCGAGATTGACGGCACCGATGTGGTGTACAAAAACTACGTCAACATGGGCATCGCTGCGGGCACGCCACAAGGCCTTGTTGTGCCTGTGATCCGTGACTGTGATCAACTGTCCTTCGCGGGCATTGAAAAAGCGATCGCTGAAAAAGGCGCACGCGCACGGGACGGCAAACTGTCCATGGCCGAAATGCAAGGCGGCACGTTCACCATCTCTAATGGTGGTGTTTACGGCTCCTTGATGTCTTCACCCATCTTGAACCCTCCACAGTCCGGCATCTTGGGCATGCACAAAATCCAAGACCGCCCCATGGCGATCAACGGCCAAGTTGTGATCCGTCCGATGATGTACCTTGCGCTGTCCTACGATCACCGCATCGTCGACGGCAAAGGCGCCGTAACCTTCCTCGTGCGCGTCAAAGAAGCGCTGGAAGACCCACGTCGTTTGTTGATGGATCTGTAAGTAATCTACATGCAAAGCTCTGGGCTTTTGAGCCCAGAGCACGTTGATGTTAAGGATACTTGTTTATGAGCTATACACCTGAGCCGGACCCTAGGCAGGAAATGCCAAAATTTACAGCTTTCGCGAACCGTATCAAGTTGTTCTATAAAACGAAGCCTATTCGGTTTTGGGGATATCTTTGGCTCATCACCCTAGTCACAGTAATTCCAACACTCGCAACTGATGGGATGGCAGGCTTTGATCGACCTAAGGGCAAAGGCATTTTGACGTTTGCAGTTTTAGGCTGGATTTATCCGTTCTACCTACTTGTAAAGCGTCGTCGTACTTAAGAACCTGACCAAAACACATGACATACAGATAGCCGACACAGAACCGACCAAGTGCAGACAGCTATCAGACCGAAAAAAAAGACGAAGGAACAAGACCATGGCACAATATGACGTCATCATCATCGGTGCAGGCCCTGGCGGCTATGTCTCCGCGATCCGCTGTGCGCAGCTCGGCCTGAAAACGGCTGTGGTTGAGGGCCGCGACACGCTTGGCGGTACCTGCCTCAACGTGGGCTGTATCCCCTCAAAAGCGCTGCTCAACGCGACGCATCATCTGCACGAAGCCGAGCACAATTTCGCCAAGATGGGCCTCAAAGGCAAATCGCCGTCCGTCGACTGGAACCAGATGAAAGCCTACAAAGACGACGTTGTTGGCCAAAACACTGGCGGCATCGAGTTCTTGTTCAAAAAGAACAAAGTCGACTGGATCAAAGGCTGGGCCTCGATCCCTGCTGCTGGCAAAGTCAAAGTCGGCGACGACGTGCATGAGGCGAAAAACATCGTTGTTGCGACAGGCTCGGTGCCTTCATCCTTGCCCGGCATTACAGTCGACAACGCCGCGGGTGTTGTGGTCGACAGCACAGGCGCGCTTGAACTGCCAAAAGTGCCTAAGAAAATGACAGTGATCGGCGCAGGCGTCATCGGACTTGAGCTTGGCTCAGTCTATGCCCGCCTTGGCACCGAGGTCACCGTTGTGGAATACATGGACGCCATCACCCCTGGCATGGACGCCGACGTTCAACGCACGTTCAAAAAACTGCTCGAAAAGCAGGGCCTGAAATTCATCATGGGCGCAGCTGTCCAAGGTGTGGACGCGAATAAAACCAAAGCCAAAGTGTCTTACAAGCTCAAGAAAGACGAGTCAGAGCACGTACTTGACGCCGATGTTGTCTTGGTCGCAACAGGTCGCAAGGCCTTCACCGATGGCCTTGGTTTGGCCGAGGTGGGCGTCGAATTCACAGAGCGCGGTCAGGTTAAAACCGATGCGCATTGGGCCACAAATGTCGCGGGCATCTACGCCATCGGTGACGCCATCGTCGGGCCGATGCTGGCCCACAAAGCCGAAGACGAAGGCATGGCCGTCGCAGACGTTATGGCAGGCAAACATGGCCACGTGAACTACGATGTCATTCCCGGCGTGATTTACACATCACCCGAGGTTGCCACAGTGGGCAA
>JBLHXX010000009.1:0-52141 GCA_047630475.1 Celeribacter sp.
GGATTTGTTGACATCAAACTGGAATACGCCGTGATCGGTTTGGGTGTGATGCTGACACTTGTGGCGTTGGTCGGGGTTTTGGAAAGCCTTGCTTTGGCAGCTGTGTTTACGCTTGTTGAATTGGCCGGTCTTGGGTTGGTCATTTGGTCGGGGCTTTCTGCGCCTGTGTCTCCTGACTGGCTTGCCCCTGGTGAGATTTACCTATCGGGGGTTGGTGTGGCGGCCACCTTGGCCTTTTTTGCCTTTATCGGCTTTGAAGACATCGTGAATATGGCCGAAGAGGTGCGCGATCCGTCGAAAACTTTGCCCTTTGCCATTATTGCATCGCTTGTGATCACCACAATTATTTACGCGAGCGTCGCCACTGTGGCGGTGCGTGCTGTGCCGCTTGAGGTGCTGGCCGCCTCAAACAGGCCTTTGGCTTTGGTGTTCGAGGCAGGGGGTAAAGGCCCTGTGGTGATCTTATCTGCGATTGCCGTTGTGGCAGCCCTGAACGGCGTGTTGGCGCAATTGGTTATGGCCTCGCGGGTGCTGTATGGGCTGGGCAAACGTGGTGGTATCTTGTCCATTTTTCACCACTCTCATGCGCGGTTTGGCACCCCTGTTGTGGCCACAGTGTCCATCGCTGTTTGTGTGTTGGTTGCGGCTGTAAGCCTGCCTTTGGCGGGGCTGGCCAGCGTGACATCGGTGGTGTTGTTGGTTGTGTTTACGTTGGTCAATGGGGCGTTGATCGCGGTGAAATACAAAAGGTCAACAAACGCTCCTAAAGCGCCGTTTCATGTTGCCCTTTGGGTGCCATGGGCGGGGTTGATTTTATCACTTTGCGCGTTGGTGGCCTTTGTGGTGGGGGCGATTGTTTGACCTCTATCACCGCGATGTGTATTTGGGCGCTTGCCACCATGGGGCTTGCGCCGTTACCAATGAAATACCAGATTTTGCCCGGGGTTGGGCTTTTGCTCGCCTTTCCCGTGCTTTTGATCTGGTTGGCGCGTGATTATGGCACGTTGCCTGTCGTTGTTTGTATTTTTGCTGCTGTGTCTTTGTTTCGCAAACCGCTGATGGCCCTTGTTTTGGGGTTGAAGCGCTGGATCACTCGGACCTGACAGAGGTGCCTATGACGCTATCCCTTATTCTGGCCTGTCTTTGGGCTATTTTGGCCAATGTTATTGGCATGTTGCCCGCGCATAAATCGCATTGGCCGGCCGCCTATGTGTTGATCGCCTTAGGGGTTCCTCTTTTGGGCTTTGTGACCTATGAAAACGGCCCATGGATTGGTCTGATTGCTTTGGCCGCAGGCGCGTCTGTCTTGCGTTGGCCGCTTTTGTATCTGGGGCGTTGGATCAAAGGCAAACTGACCAGTTCTTGATGTTGGCAAAAGTCTGATCTTATCAGGCAAAATGATAAGGTATGTGTTATGAGTTTCCCCGAAGTGCGCGGCACCTTGACCGAAAACCGTCCTTTGGCGGATCTGACATGGCTGCGTGTTGGCGGGCCTGCGGATGCGCTGTTCCAGCCCGCAGATGTGGACGATTTACAAAATTTTTTGAAAGCGCTTGATCCGTCTGTCGCGGTGTTTCCCATGGGCGTTGGGTCCAATTTGATCGTGCGTGACGGCGGCATCCGTGCCGTGGTGATCCGCATGGGGCGTGGGTTCAACGGCATCTCATTTGACGGCAACTTGGTCACGGCGGGCGTGGCGGCGTTGGATGCGCATGTGGCGCGCAAGGCGGCGGCTCAGGGGCTTGACCTGACGTTCTTGCGCACAATCCCCGGTGCCATTGGGGGCGCCGTGCGAATGAACGCGGGCTGTTACGGGGCTTATGTGGCAGATCATTTCGTCTCTGCGCGTGCGGTGACGCGGGAGGGCGATATCGTCACTTTGACGGGGGATGATTTGAATTTTGAATACCGCGGATCAGCCCTGCCTGAGGGGTGGGTTTTGATCGAGGCGACGTTTAAGGCGCAAACGGGCGATGCAGCCGACCTTGAGGCGCGCATGGACGCGCAGTTGAAAAAACGCGATGAAACCCAACCGACCAAAGACAGGTCTGCCGGATCAACCTTTCGCAATCCCGCTGGATTTTCGTCCACGGGGCAGGCGGATGATGTGCATGATTTAAAGGCATGGAAAGTCATCGATGACGCAGGTCTGCGTGGCTTTTCTATTGGTGGGGCACAAATGAGCCCGATGCATTCCAATTTCATGATCAACACGGGCGATGCCACGGCGCATGATTTGGAAAGCCTTGGCGAAGAGGTTCGAAAAAAAGTGTTTCAAAGTTCCGGTCTTACGCTAAGGTGGGAAATTAAGCGCATCGGAGAATTTTTGGGCAAACCTGTTGTCAGCGGCTGTCCCACTGGTTAAACGAATCGCAAGAGCTCTTTTCAAAAGAGATCGAACAGGGCTATGCCCGTTGTAGACAGATAAAAATGAACCGCAAAAGGTTCAAAAAAACATAGGGCAAAAAAGGTCCTAGATAAACATAGGGGCCATAAAGGTTCCAGATAATGAGGCACGAGTGGGTATGTCGAGCAGGACACCCCGAAACGTGACGGTGTTAGTGATTGAAGCTTCGTTTGTTGGCGAGGAATCATTGCTGTCTTGGCGTATGTGCGCCACCGCGCTTTTGGGTAAAATGTATAAAAGCGTCGGCGCGATATCGCGTTTGTGTACGCATGTGGCATCCTTTGGGGTGATATTTTACACTTCAACCATATCACGTCTCTTTGCTCAAAACGCCCGCCGCGTAGTGTTGGTAAAGGATACATTATGCGTCCAGTAGATCCGATGACCTTTGCCAAACCTGCCCCCGCTGGTGGGTCCGCGCGCGTGTCCGAAGCTGTGGCGCGTGTCATCCGTGCACGTTCTGGCGGTGATGGTCCGGCGCGCCCTCGTGATCCTGCACCGTCGCGTGCTGCTTATAAAATGAACCGTTTGTGGCTAACGCCATCATTTCGGTTTGCGATGCGCAAGCTTGCGCCGCTGGCTGCTCTTGTCGCCGTGGTTGGATTTTGGGCTGCGAATGAAGACAATCGCCAAATCGTGGCGGATCAATATACGACGATGAAAACAGAGCTGCAAAATCGGCCTGAGTTTATGGTTAAAATGATGGCCGTTGATGGCGCGTCACCTGATTTAGCGACAGACATTCGTGAAGTGGCCCCCGTTGATTTTCCGATCTCATCTTTTGATCTCGATTTGCACGGGATGATGCAGCAAATCGAAAGTCTCGATGCTGTGGCGGCTGTGGGCGTGCGGGTGCGCGCGGGCGGTATTTTGCAAATCGACATCACGGAACGTGTGCCATCTGTTGTTTGGCGCGGACCGCAAGGGTTGGAAATGCTCGACACCGAAGGGCACCGCGTTGCCGCTTTGGCGTCGCGCCTTGATCGCCCTGATTTGCCGCTGATCGCAGGCGAGGGTGCCGAGCGCGAAGTTGCGCAAGCTTTGGCATTGCTTAAATCTGCTGATCCATTGATGGACCGTGTGCGCGGTATCGTGCGCGTTGGGGAACGTCGTTGGGATCTTGTTCTCGATAAGGATCAAAGAATTCTGTTGCCTGAGATCAATCCCTTTGCTGCCTTGGCGCAAGTGATTGCCTTGGATCAGGCCCAAGACCTTTTGGTGCGCGATGTGCGCACCGTAGATATGCGCAACCCAAACCGGCCCACACTGCGCATTACCGAAGTCGCACGTGACGAGTTTCGCCGGCTCAAAGGGTTATAACCGGAGTGTTTTACCATGACTGATCTTTACTCTGCTCAGCGCGCCATGCGCAATATGCGCAAGGCTGCGATTCAACGCGGTGTGATTGCGATTTTGGATGTGGGCACGTCCAAGATTGCCTGTCTCGTGTTGCGTTTTGATGGTGACAAATTCATGGGGGCTGATGGTGTTGGCCCGCTTGCAGGTCAGTCGGGGTTTCGCGTTATTGGCGCTGCCACCACGCGGTCTCGTGGGGTGAAGTTTGGCGAAATTGATGCGATGGGTGAAACCGAACGCGCCATTCGCACAGCGGTTCAGGCCGCACAAAAAATGGCGCAAACCCGTGTTGACCATGTGATCGCATGTTTCTCTGGCGGTGCGCCGCGCTCATATGGGGTGGCCGGTCAGGTTGATCTTGAAAATGATGCGGTGTCTGAACAAGATGTCGCGCGTGTTTTGGCCGAAAGCGATGTGCCTGATTATGGCGCACACCGCGAAGTGATCCATGCGCAGCCTGTAAATTTTGCTTTGGATCATCGCTCTGGCTTGGCGGACCCGCGTGGTCAAATCGGCACCAGCTTGGCTGTTGATATGCACATGCTCACCGTTGACACCGCCACGATCCAGAACCTTTTGTACTGTATCAAGCGCTGCGATCTTGAGGTCGCGGGCATTGCCTCGTCTGCCTATATGGCAGGCGTGTCGGCCTTGGTTGAGGACGAACAAGAGCTGGGGGCGGCCTGTGTCGACCTTGGGGGCGGGGCCTCAGATGTGTCGATTTTCATGAAAAAGCACATGATTTATGCTGACTCTGTGCGTATGGGGGGCGATCAAGTCACGTCTGATATTGCGATGGGGTTGCAAATCCCCAATGCCACAGCCGAGCGGATCAAGACATTCTATGGCGGTGTTGTGGCCACAGGCATGGATGATCGCGAGATGATTGAAATCGGTGGTGACAGTGGCGATTGGGAACGAGACCGTCGCACCGTGTCGCGCGCTGAATTGATCGGTATTATTCGCCCGCGTGTCGAAGAAATTTTAGAGGGTGTGCGGGATTGTTTGGATGCGGCTGGGTTTGAACACCTGCCAAGCCAGCAAATCGTCTTGACCGGTGGGGCGAGCCAAATTCCGGGGCTGGATGGGCTTGCGCCAAAGATTTTGGGGCAGCAAGTGCGCATCGGGCGTCCGCTGCGTGTTCAAGGCCTGCCGCAAGCCGCAACAGGGGCTGCCTTTGCCTCAGCCGTCGGTCTGTGTCTTTTTGCGGCCAATCCGCAAGACGAATGGTGGGACTTTGAAATTCCAGCCGAGCGTTATCCTGCACGGTCATTAAAGCGCGCGGTACGGTGGTTCAAAGAAAACTGGTAGTGTCCCTCTTAGATTTGGCACGGGCCTTCGGCGCGAATTTGTGATGATACGGCGCGTGAAATAGGTTTCTTCGCGCGCGTTTTCATATTAATAATAAATGAAGACGCACGCCTTTGGGTGTAGATCAAAGAATCTTAACGATCGTGATCACGCGTTACATGTCAGGCATCGAGCAGTGTTTTGACAAAATTGTTAACGTTTACGAGGTTTTTACCTCGTTTTTGCCGCAGGCACCCCCTGCGACTAGGGCATTTTGTTGCTTAGAGCCCCAAATGTGGGGTGATGCGCAAAATACCGCCTAACTTTATACAATAATCCCCCACATTTTGTGTCTCGATTGTGTTTTTTGGGTGACGCCGCTGGCAAAAACCCATAGGCTACATGGTGAATAGGTAAGATTTGTCCGGCGCAATGCGGGGCATGGACAGTCAAAGGGCAGGTGTGTAGGACAGCACACCGCGCCCCTTAAACAAAAAACAGGCGGTAGATCATGGCTTTGAACCTCACAATGCCCGAGCGCGAAGAGTTGAAACCTCGTATCACAGTATTTGGCGTCGGTGGTGCCGGTGGCAACGCGGTCAACAATATGATCGAAAAAGAGCTTGAAGGCGTTGAATTCGTGGTTGCGAATACAGATGCGCAGGCTTTGCAACATTCCAACGCACCTGCCAAAATCCAAATCGGCATCAAGGTCACAGAAGGTCTTGGGGCTGGTGCGCGCCCAACTGTTGGGGCTGCTGCGGCAGAAGAGAGCATCGAAGCCATCGTTGATCACCTTGCGGGGGCACACATGTGTTTCATCACCGCAGGCATGGGCGGCGGCACGGGTACAGGTGCGGCCCCAATCATCGCACAAGCGGCACGTGAACTTGGTGTTTTGACTGTTGGTGTTGTTACGAAACCGTTCCAATTCGAGGGTGCAAAACGTATGCGCCAAGCCGATGAGGGCGTTGAAGCGTTGCAAAAAATGGTCGACACGTTGATCATCATTCCAAACCAGAACTTGTTCCGTCTGGCCAACGAGAAAACCACCTTTACGGATGCGTTCTCGATGGCGGATGATGTTTTGTACCAAGGTGTTAAAGGCGTGACCGATTTGATGGTGCGTCCTGGCCTGATCAACCTCGACTTTGCAGACGTGCGCGCTGTGATGGACGAGATGGGCAAAGCGATGATGGGCACAGGCGAGGCCGAGGGCGAAGATCGCGCGATCCAAGCTGCAGAAAAAGCCATCGCAAACCCATTGCTCGACGAGATGTCATTGATGGGCGCCAAAGGCGTTCTGATCAACATCACAGGCGGCGACGATTTGACATTGTTCGAACTCGACGAAGCAGCCAACCGCATTCGCGAAGAAGTCGATCCAGAGGCGAACATCATCGTTGGGTCTACGATGGATCCATCTTTGGGTGGCAAAATGCGCGTGTCTGTTGTGGCCACTGGTATTGATGCAGCTGTGACCACAGATGTTCCAACACCGCGCCGCCGTTTGGCCGAACCTCTTGCGCCTGCCGCAGTCGAGCCCGCGCCAGTTGAGCAACATGCGGCGCCTGTAGAGCAAGCTCCAGAACAGCCATCCTTGGATGTGTTCGATCCGCATGCCGCATCTGCCGAAGAACAAACTGAAGAGTTTTTTGACACAACCGATGAGGTGCCAGCACCGGCCTATCAGCCGCGTCCAGAGCAAACGTATCAGCCTTCTATGCACGAACCTGAAGCCGACGCTTATGTTGCGCCGCGCGCACCTGTTGCGGGCACGCCGTCACCTGAGGCGATGTCGCGTTTGCAGGCTGCCGTGTCTAAGCGCCCAGAAGCGCCAATGCATCGCCAGCCTCAACAGCAGCCCCAGCAAGCCGCGCCTCAGTCGCGTGGTTTTGGTGCGCCAGAACAACCCAAGCAGGGGCGTTTCGGGATCAATTCTTTGATTGGTCGGATGACTGGAAACGGTGCTGAAGAGGCCGTAGAGCAGCCACGCCAAGCCGCTGCAGCGCCACGTTTTGCAACTCAACCAAACCGTCAACCGCAGGTGCATCAGTCCTATGACGAAGATCAGGATCCCAACCCTGAGCAAGAAAAAATCGAAATCCCAGCGTTCTTGCGTCGTCAAGCGAACTGATATTTCCCGCATAATGGGGCAAAACATTCCCATTGCGTGATCACGTTCTGAAATAGTTTTGAATTTAAAAGGCCGGATTTTTCCGGCCTTTTGTTTATTTATCAATCACTTGCCGCATTGCGGCGCAAAGATGCGCGAATTGTTGCCCGTGTGAGGTCTGGGATGTTTCATTTCGTTACAAAGATTGAGTTGAGCGGAAGGGAAAACATGCTTACTCAAATATCAACAAGCTCTGCTATGGGCGCTGCTCGATGAATATGAGCGGACAGGGCAGGCATTCCAATGAGTGAGGCTCAGTGTGCAAAAGACAGTTGCCAAGACGATTACATTCCAAGGCGTAGGGCTGCACTCTGGTGCGCCCGTGCGGATGTCTCTTGTGCCTGCGCGCGCCAATGCCGGAATTTCCTTTGTACGTTCTGATATTGACGCTGACATAAACGACACGCGCGATGCTCGTATCGATGCGCGTTGGGATGCGGTTGTGCCCTCTAAATTATGTACATTGATCCGCAATAAAGATGGTGTGCAAATCTCGACGATTGAACACATCATGGCGGCGCTTGCCGGCTGCGGCGTGACCAATGTGGTCGTGCATGTCAGCGGCCCAGAAGTGCCGATCGAAGACGGCTCTGCTGCGCCGTTTGTTGCAGCTATTTTGGCCGCTGGATTGACCGCTCAAGCGGGTCCGACCCGTGCGCTTAAAATTCTTAAGCCTGTGCAGATTGAAGTGGGCGAGGCAACGGCGCGTTTGGATCCTGCTGAGACTTTGGAAATTGATTTTCATATTGATTTCGAAGATTCAGCCATCGGCGTGCAAGATAAAAGTCTTGTGATGGCCAATGGTGCGTTCATTCGCGAGCTGTCTAACTGTCGTACCTTTTGCCGCAAATCCGATGTGGATTTGATGCAGGCCAATGGGCTTGCACTTGGTGGTACGTTCGAAAATGCTGTTGTGGTTGATGGGGCCGATGTTTTGTCGCCCGGTGGCTTACGCCATGATGATGAACCTGTACGCCACAAAATGTTGGATGCGTTGGGAGATCTCGCGCTTGCTGGTGCGCCGATTCTTGGGCGCTACACTGGGGTGCGTGCTGGCCATGCGATGACAAATGCACTTTTGCGCGAAGTTTTCGCCACTCCAGGGGCGTGGGCTTTTGTCACCGTCGATCGCGCAACGGCGCAAACATTACCGGGCGCGGGTGTGACGGCATCTGACCTCGCTTATTGCGCTTAATCCGCTGGTTTTCGCCATCAAACCTTCACATCTTAATTTTCCGCCGCAAAGGCGTTTTGCACCGAAAAATTCTGTGCTAGGAGTTGGGCAATCGCTCGCGTTCGCGGGCACGGAATTTGACGAAGGTGGAATGTTCATGCGCGCAGGACTGTATCGCGGCCTCAAAGTGGCAGCAGTTTTCTCGTTGGCAACTTTAACAGCCTGTGGAGATGTCGCCCCAACGCGTGATCTTGAAGGTTATTCGGCCGAAGATATTTACAAACGGGCTGAATACGAAATCACCACAAAAGATTTTGACACTGCCGCGCATTATTTTGGCGAAATTGAACGGCTGTACCCCTATTCCTCTTGGGCCAAACGCGCGTTGATTATGGAAGCTTTTTCCTATCATCGTGACCGCGATTATGAACAAGCGCGTTTGGCAGCGCAGCGTTTTATTGATTTTTACCCCACAGATACAGATGCAGCCTATGCGCATTACCTATTGGCCCTGTCATACTATGACCAAATCGATGATGTCGGGCGTGATCAAGGTCTGACATTCCAAGCGTTGCAAGCCTTGCGGGTGGTGATTGAGCAATTTCCAGACAGCGAATATGCGCGCTCATCGGTTTTGAAATTCGATTTGGCCTTTGACCATTTGGCGGCCAAGGAAATGGAAATCGGGCGCTATTATTTGAAACGCAACCACTACACGGCTGCCGTCAATCGGTTCCGTGTTGTGGTTGAGCAATTCCAAACCACACAGCACACCGCCGAAGCCCTGCACCGTTTGGTCGAATCCTACCTTGCCTTGGGTCTGACCGACGAGGCGCAAACCGCGGGCGCTATTTTGGGTCACAACTACAAATCGACCGAGTGGTATTCAGACAGCTATGCTTTGTTGACAGGGCAGGGGCTTGAGGCCAAATCATTGGGTAACAATTGGTTGAGCGCCGTTTACCGCCAGATGGTGCGCGGCGAATGGCTCTGATCACTGTCTTGAGGCAGCCATGTTAAGAAGTCTCGATATCCGTGACATGTTGATCATTGATCGGTTGGAACTGTCGTTTCAGCCGGGTCTCAATGTGCTCACGGGGGAAACTGGCGCTGGTAAATCGATTTTGCTCGACAGTCTTGGCTTTGTTTTGGGCTGGCGGGGGCGTGCCGAACTTGTCCGCACAGGTGCCAAACAAGGCGAAGTGATCGCCGAATTCGACGTGCCACAAGGCCCCGTGGCCGAGGCGATTTTGGACGAGGCAGGCATAGACACCAGCGATGGTGAATTGATTTTGCGCCGGATCAACACCTCTGATGGTCGCAAAACTGCTTGGGTCAATGACCGGCGTGTTTCGGGTGATGTGCTGCGCCGTTTGTCAGAGCTTTTGATCGAATTGCATGGGCAACATGATGACCGTGGCTTGCTGAACCCGCGTGGGCATCGAGTGTTGTTGGATACCTTTGGGTCCTTAGACGCAAAGCTTGAGAAAACGCGTAAAGCATGGAAAGCGCTGGCGGTTATCCGTAAATCTTTGGTCGCAGCGAAAAGCCAACAAGCGGCCCTCAAAGCCGAAGAAGAGTTTTTGCGCCATGCGGTGGGTGAACTCGATAAGATCAATCCAGAGGCGGGCGAAGAGGCGATCCTTGATGCCGAACGCCGTTTGATGCAATCCGCTGAAAAGATTTCAGTCGATATTTCCAAAGCCCATCAAGCGATGTCCTATGACGCAGCAGAAGGCGCATTGATTGATGCGCTGCGCTGGCTTGAAGGGGCGGCAGACAAGGCTGACGGCCGTCTTGATGCGCCCATTGAGGGCCTCAATCGCACGATCAACGAATTGGCCGAGGCGCAATCTGGCGTCGAGGAATGTATGGAGGCGTTGCGGTTCAATCCACATGAGCTTGAAAGCATCGAAGAGCGCCTGTTTGCCATTCGTGGTTTGGCGCGCAAACACAATGTGTTGGCCGATGATTTGGGGCCTTTCGCTGATGGTTTGCGTAGTAAACTCAAGGCATTGGATGGCGGTGCAGACGATTTGATCCGTTTAGAGACAGATCTAAAAGACGCCGAGACGCGTTATGCGGTTGCCGCCGAAAGTTTGACCAAATCACGAAAATCCGCCGCCAAAGAGCTGGATGCTTTGATGGGCGCGGAACTTGCGCCGTTAAAAATGGAACGCGCAGTTTTTGTGACGCTTGTGGACAGCGGCGAGGCTGGCCCCGATGGCATCGACGCGGTGTCTTTTACCGTGGCAACCAACCCCGGCGCGCCGGCTGGTCCGCTGAATAAAATCGCATCGGGGGGTGAATTGTCACGGTTCTTGTTGGCGCTCAAAGTGTGCCTGACGCGGGACCAATCTGACGTGACGATGATTTTCGACGAGATCGACCGCGGTGTTGGTGGGGCGACCGCTGATGCTGTTGGGCGTCGCTTGAAAGCTTTGGCGGCTGATGGCCAAGTGCTTGTGGTCACCCATTCGCCGCAGGTGGCCGCTCTTGGGGCACATCACTGGCGGGTGGCCAAGCGGGTTGAAGACGGCATGACATTGTCCGAAGTTGCCCCGCTGATGGATCAAGATCGCGTCGACGAAATCGCGCGCATGCTGTCGGGAGATACCGTCACAGACCCCGCGCGTGCCGCCGCCCAAGCATTGCTTGACGGCTAGATCGCTGCGGGTGTTAAGGCACCAATTTCCCCGGATTCATTATATTTGTCGGATCAAGCGCCGATTTGAGCGCGCCCATGGCGGCCCAAGCCTCGGCACCGTGTTCGCGGGCCATAAAGCCTTTTTTGCCAAGTCCGATCCCATGTTCGCCCGTGACCGTGCCGCCAAATTTCAGCGCGCGTTCGGCCATGCGGTGCGCTAGCCTTTTGGCCTCTGCCAGCTCCATATCATTGTTCGGTTCCACAAGCAGAATGGCATGAAAATTACCATCGCCAACATGGCCCAAAATGGGGCCGTCGATATAGGATTGCGCAATGTCTTCGGCGGTTTCATTCACCGCCTCGGCCAGTTTCGATATGGGCACACAGATGTCGGTGACCACAGATACGCAGCCCTTTTTCAATGCCAGACAGGCATAAAACGCGTTGTGGCGCATCGTCCATAACGCGTTGCGATCCTCACTCTTGGCGGCCCAGTCAAAGTCGGACGCGCCAAAGTCTTTTGCAATATCACCAAACATGTCCACCTGATCGGCCACACTGGTCTCTGAGCCGTGAAATTCGACAAACAAATGCGGTTTCAAAGGAAACTCAGCTCCAGCATAAGCGTTCACCGCCTCGACGCTTTTGGTGTCTAAAAATTCGATGCGCGCCATCGGAAGGCCCATTTGGATCGTCGCTATAACGGCAGACACAGCACTGTCCATATCGTCAAAAGCACAGACCGCCGCGTTGATCGCTTCGGGTTGGCCATGTAGGCGCAGTGTGAGTTCGGTCACAAGGCCAAGGGTGCCTTCTGATCCCACAAACAATGCTGTCAGATCATAACCGCTTGACGATTTGCGCGCCCGCGATCCTGTGTGAATAATCGTGCCATCTGCCAAGACCACCTCTAACCCGATGACATTATCGCGCATCGTGCCGTACCGCACCGCAGTCGTACCAGAGGCTCGCGTCATCGCCATGCCACCGATCGAAGCATTGGCCCCTGGATCGACGGGAAACATCAACCCTGTGGCGCGCAAATCGGTGTTCAATTGTTCGCGCGTCACCCCCGGTTGCACCACGGCGTCCATGTCGGCATCATGGACACGTAACACCGCATTCATATGCGAGAAATCCACGACAAGCCCCCCGTGAATGGCCGAAGTCTGCCCCTCAAGTGATGTCCCTGTGCCCCAGCCAATCACAGGAATTGCATGGGCGTGACACAGTTTCATCAGCGCGCTGACTTCGACTGTAGAGTGTGGATAGGCCACCGCGTCCGGCGGGGCATCTGCGAACCATGTTTCAGATCGCCCATGTTGGTCAAGATCGGACTTGGAACGGGTCACGCGACCCTCTAGAACGGTAGAAAGTTCGGCAAATACAGTGTCATTGATCATTCTTGGCTCGCTTGCTGACTGGGCGGTGTTATCATGAGGGTGCAGTGCCAATGTGAAAAGCGCAAGCGTCAATGCGGGCAGAAAAATGGAACCGGCGTGCTATGGCCGAAGATAAATCATCCTACCCGCATAAAGCGTGGCATGACATGTGTAACGGCACCAAAGCGGCGCTGCATCTGATGCGTGTGCGTGGGCCATCGCAGGTGCAGTTTTGGTTTATCGCGCTGTTGATCGGCGTTGCCTCTGGTTTTGCTGCTTTGTTTTTTCGCAAATGGATCAGCGGCTTACAATCGTTTTTTTATGGCGCAGAGGATGTGCATTTGCTGCACAGCGCTGCGGGAGAATTGCCTTGGTTTTGGGTGCTGTGCCTGCCGATTTTGGGGGGCTTGGCAGTGGGGGTGGTGCTCAATTGGTTCACGCCGGATGGGCGCGTGCGCTCCGTTGCGGATGTGATTGAAGGGGCCGCCCTTAATGAGGGCCGCGTTGAAAAACGTGCTGGTTTGGCCTCTGCCGTTGCGTCATTGATCACATTGTCGACGGGCGGATCCACGGGGCGCGAAGGCCCTGTTGTGCATTTGGCCGCTGTTATTTCCAGTTGGGTGTCTAATCGTTTGCACGCCAGTGGCATCACGGGGCGTGACCTATTGGGCTGTGCTGTGGCGGGGGCTGTGTCTGCGTCCTTTAATGCACCTATCGCTGGGGCTCTGTTCGCTTTGGAAGTGATTTTGCGCCATTTTGCCGTGCATGCCTTTGCGCCGATCGCCATTGCGGCTGTGGCTGGCACGGTGATCAACCGCTTGGAATTTGGCGATGTGACGGAATTCACATTGGCCGCAGAGGGCGCGTTGTCTTTTTATGTGGAATTGCCTGCCTTTGTTTTGCTGGGCTGTTTGTGTGGCTTGATCGCGGTTTTGATGATGCGCAGCATCTTTATGGCCGATGATTTTGGCACTTGGGTGGTGGAAAAAATTCATCTTCCGCCGGTGTTTCGCCCCGCTTTGGCAGGGGTGTTGCTAGGGCTTTTGGCGATTGTTTTTCCGCATGTGATTGGCGTTGGATACGAGACCACGTCAGCGGCGTTGACCGGAAAATTGCTAATCTGGCAAGCCATCTTATTTACAGTGATTAAGGTCGCGGCGGTGGCCATCACCATGGCGGGGCGCATGGGGGGCGGCGTGTTTTCCCCCGCGCTGATGGTTGGTGCTATGACGGGGCTGGCCTTTGGGCTGATTGCCACGGCTGTGTTTCCAGATGTCTCGGGCACTGTGACGCTTTACGCTTTGGCGGGCATGGGGGCTGTGGCGGCTGCTGTGTTGGGGGCGCCGATTTCGACGACGTTAATTGTGTTTGAGCTGACGGGCGATTGGCAAACCGGTTTGGCCGTGATGGTGGCCGTGTCTTTGTCGACGGCTATTGCATCAAAGCTTGTGGATCGGTCGTTCTTTTTAACATTGCTTGAGCGGCGCGGGGTGCATTTGGCAGCCGGACCACAGGCCTATTTGTTGGCAACGGTTAGGGTGCATCAATGTTACCGCGCCCCTGATGCCGTGCGTGCGGCCAGCGAAAAGGACTGCAAGGATTTGATATCTAAGGGGATCTATATTTCTCCGAATGCCACGTTAGAGACCGCTATGCCCATGTTTGAGGCACATAATTTGGTGTTTATTCCGGTTGTCACGCTGCGTGATGACACTGGCCCCGAATTGCATGGTGCGTTGTTTCAGGTGGACGCTTTGCGGGTGTTTAGCAAAGCTTTGGCAGACACCGCAGCCGAAGAGCACAGCTAGATCTTAGGTTGGCATAAAAAAAGACGCAGTGTCCCTGCGCCTTTTCGTAATATCAACATCACCGTCAGTGTCCTAGAGCATTTCAACAGCCGCTTTTTGCGGATAGAATGCCAAATAGCCTTTGATTTTTTCCATACCTGCTTTGGGATCTTCATAAGACCATGCGGCATCTTCGATCAAAACAGATTTTGTTTGGATCGAATAATGTGAGGTCACACCTTTGTAAGGGCAGGTGGATTTGGTGTCTGAGGCATCCAAAAACGCCATAGCCAATGCCGCACGTGGGAAATAAATCACGGCTGGATAATCGCCTTCGGTCAATTCCAATGCGTCACTTGTTTCTCCCAAAACGGCGCCGCCTGCGCGTACAACCCAAGTGCCTGGCGCTGTGCGAATTTTAATATGGTCAGCCATGTCTTTGTCCCCTCGGTCAAATTTTGTGTAGCCTAACAGGCAAGTCTTAACAGGTATATGTCACAGTGCAGCGGTTGATAGCCGCAGCCAATCGCGTGCAGAGGCACTCACTCGTGGTGAAATGACATCCCAAACCTGTGCGTGATACCCGTCTAGCCAATCGCGTTCCCATGGCGCCAATTCATCAGCGTTTATCAGGTCACGGTCAATCGGCACAAAGGTCAGGGTTTCAAAATCCAACATATCCCGTGTATCGCCACCCGAAATTTCAGGGGCTTGACGCACAACGATCAAATTTTCAATGCGGATGCCGTAAGACCCCGCTTTGTAATATCCCGGCTCATTTGACAGGATCATCCCCTCTTGCAGAGATAAATTTGAGCTTGGCGAAATGCGTTGTGGGCCTTCATGGACAGACAAAAATGACCCAACGCCGTGGCCAGTGCCATGATCATAGTCCCGCCCCATACGCCACAGGGGGGCGCGGGCCAGTGCGTCCAAATGCCCGCCTGTCAGACCTCGTGGAAAGCGGGCTGTTGAGATGGCGATCATGCCTTGTAACACGGCCGTAAACGCCGCGCGCTCTTCGGCTTGGGGATGTCCCAAAGACACGGTGCGGGTGATGTCCGTGGTGCCATCGATATATTGCCCGCCGCTGTCCACAAGCAAAATTTCGTTTTCAGACAATGCGCGATCGGTGTCGGTGGTTACACGGTAATGCACGATGGCACCGTTCGGGCCAGAGCCGCTGATGGTGTCGAAGGAAATGTCTTTCAACTGGTTCGTCGCGGCTCGAAACTCTTCTAGCGCAGTGGCGACAGAAATTTCGCTTTGCGTGTTCGGGTCTTGCGCATCCAGCCACGCGAGAAATTCGACCATGGCCGCACCATCGCGCAAATGCGCTTCGCGTGTGCCCGCAATTTCGGCTTCTGTTTTGCAGGCTTTGGGCAAAATACAAGGGTCTTCGCCGGTGACAATTTTGGCACCCGCATCTTCGATCAAGCTGCGCAAAGCATAGGGTGCGCTGGCCGGATCGATCAAAACGGTGCCTTCGAGCGCTTGCAAGTGGCTGTTGAATTCGGACCGTGGCGCGATCACAATACGCGGATCAGGATCAAGCCCGTCATACTTGGTCACATCATCAAACAGATGCATCTTGCCGCTTGCCGTGAGTGTCGCAAAGGCCTGCACCACTGGATTATGCGCTACATCGGCACCGCGAATGTTCAGCAGCCAAGAAATGCTGTCGGGCAGGGTGAACACGACGGTATCGGCGCCCGCTGCGCTGAGTGTCGCCGCCATCATGTCGAATTTTTCTTGTGATGTTTTACCTGTCAATTCAAGAGGCTGCGCTGTGACCGGCGCATTGGGGCGCGCGGGGCGGTTGGTCCATATTTTATCGATAAGGTTGCCTGTCGCCACAACCGTTTTTCCGCTGCCATCGAGTGTTTTGCGCAGGGCGTTGATTTCTTTTTCCGTGTGCAACCAAGGATCAAAACCAATGGTTTGTGCGTCGCGCTCCAAAACCCAAGCGCCCAAAGACGTGGCGGGCCAATCGACATAATCGAAAACGGCCGCATCACATTGTGCGCGCACTTGGACGGTATAGCGACCATCTGTGAACATCGCAGCGGCATTGCGCGCAATCACACAAAACCCAGCAGAGCCCGTAAATCCCGTGAGCCATGCCAAACGTTCATCGCACGGGGCGACATATTCGCCTTGATGCGCATCAGCGCGGGGGACGATAAAGGCATCAAGCCCTGCATCGGTCATGGCGACCCGCAACGCCGTCACGCGTGGGGCGGCTTGGTCGGGGTGACTTGTGACATCAAAGCTTTGGAACATAGGGACTTCCTTGCCTGAGGGACTCTTGGGGTGATGTGACGGCGTTGGCGTCATTCTCTGAATAGAACAGTCTTAATAACACAGCCGTTTTCGATCGTCTCGCCTACATGGCTTTGCGAATTCCGACAAAACGGGCACGGGCACGTGGGTCTGTGTCAAAAAGGGCGGCCAATTGTTCGGTCATAGCCCCAGCCAATTGTTCGACATCCGTGATGGTCACAGCGCGCTCATAATAGCGGGTCACATCGTGGCCAATGCCCACGGCGATCAATTCGACTTGTTTGCGTTTTTCAACCAATTCAATCACATCGCGTAGGTGTTTTTCCAAATAATTGGCAGGGTTGACTGACAACGTGCTGTCATCCACAGGCGCGCCATCCGAAATCACCATCAAAATTTTACGGGCCTCAGGACGTGCCATCATCCGGCGGTGCGCCCACTCTAGTGCTTCGCCATCGATGTTTTCTTTCAGCAGTCCTTCTTTCATCATCAGACCCAAATTCGATCGGGTGCGGCGCATCGGGGAATCGGCATTTTTATAGATGATATGGCGCAGATCGTTCAAACGACCTGGCATTTGTGGGCGGCCTTGGGCCAACCAATCTTCGCGGCTCTGGCCGCCTTTCCATGCGCGGGTGGTAAAGCCCAACACTTCGACTTTGACCGAACAGCGTTCCAGCGTGCGCGACAAAACATCGGCACAAATGGCCGCAATGGAAATCGGACGACCGCGCATCGAACCGGAGTTGTCGAGCAAAATGGTCACAACGGTGTCGCGAAATTCAGTGTCTTTTTCGCGTTTGAACGACAACGGCGTGGTCGGGTTGGCCACAACGCGCGCAAGGCGACCTGCGTCCAATGTGCCCTCTTCCAAATCGAATTCCCAAGAGCGGTTTTGTTGGGCTTGCAAGCGACGCTGAAGTTTATTCGCCAAACGCGAGACAGCCCCTTTGAGCGGCTCAAGCTGTTGATCCAGATAGGCACGCAAGCGTTCCAACTCGGCGGCTTCTGCCAAATCTTCTGCAGCGATCTCTTCATCGTATTTGGTTGTAAAGACTTGATAATTTGGATCGGCATCGGAAATGGGCGCGGGCTGAGGCGGCTCGGCTTCGGCCTCCTCGTTGGGCATGTCCATCTCGTCGGTGTATTCATCTTGGGCCATGTCATCGGAGGACACGGTGGCCTCTGAGGCGTCTTGTTGTTCTTCTTGCGCGCTCTCAGGCGCGGCCTCTGTGTCGTCTTCTTGCTCTTGGTCTTCGCCCTCGGTTTCGATGTCGTCTTGGTCCTCGTCGGACTCGGCATTTTGGTCCTCGTCCGAGTCTAAATCATCAGGGTCATCGCCCAATTGATCGCCGTATCCCAAATCTTCGATCAAGCGGCGCGCAAGGCGGGCAAAAGCACGTTGGTCACCCAGTAAACTATCGAGATCATCAAAGGTGCCCGCGGTTTGTTGTTCAATAAAGTTGCGCCAGATTTCCATGACGTTTTGCGCCCCAGCGGGCAGATCACGCCCCGTGGTCAGGTGGCGCATGTAATATCCCATGGCTTGGGCGAGGGGGGCGTCTTCGGTGGATTTAACCCCATCATAGCCACGGCGCATCGCATCATTGCCGATTTTAGCATCGATGTTTTTACTGGTGCCGGGCATGTGCTGCGCGCCGACAGCCTCAACGCGTGCGGTTTCAAGTGCATCATAAATGTCGAACGCCATTTGGCCTTGCGGGGCGTAGCGATTGAACGTGCTGTCATCGTGGTATTTGTGACGCAGCGCCAAAGCGTCGGCGGTGCCGCGCGCGATCAACACCTCGTCGCGGGTCATGCGGCGTGAAATCTGCGGCAAACGCACCGTGTCGGGCGTCAATCCAGAGGGGTCCATCGAATAAGTGACCGTCAGATCGGAATCATTGGCCAACACTTTAGTGGCCTCAGCGAGAGCTTTTTTAAAGGGATCTGCGGGATTGTCTGATGGCTTGGTCATCTGTTTCGCATTTCATTTATT
The DNA here is from genome assembly GCA_047630475.1 of Celeribacter sp. Classification (GTDB taxonomy): domain Bacteria; phylum Pseudomonadota; class Alphaproteobacteria; order Rhodobacterales; family Rhodobacteraceae; genus Celeribacter. Next base: position 18,502 of record JBLHXX010000009.1, read on the forward strand.
GATTTATGACCACATACAAAAGCGTAAGTATTTTGATCTAAAACACAAAATTCGGCAACGCCACGCAGGTTGTCAATCTTGATTGCTGACGATCTATCACGATCCCATTCCATTCGGTTCAAGCATGTTAACACAATGGCCGATGTGAATGGGGATCGTGATAGATTTTTTAACATATCACCCCAAAGTCATGCTTGCAGCAGATTCAGGCAGTTCTTCGTCAAAACAGCGCTGGTAGATTTCAGCAACCGTTTGGCGTTCCAATTCGTCACATTTGTTGAGGAACGTCAGGCGGAAGGCATAGCCAACATCGCGGAAAATTTCGGCGTTTTGCGCCCAAGTGATCACCGTGCGCGGTGACATCACCGTGGACAGATCGCCGTTCATAAACGCGGTGCGCGTCAGATCGGCCGTGGTCACCATTTGGCTGATTTGTTTGCGGCCTTTTTCGGTATTGTAGTTGGGGTTCTTTGATAAAATGATCGCGGTTTCCGCATCGTGGCTCAGGTAGTTGAGCGTCGCGACCAAAGACCAGCGATCCATCTGCGCTTGGTTGATTTGTTGCGTGCCGTGATACAGTCCCGTGGTATCGCCCAAGCCCACAGTGTTGGCAGTGGCAAACAGGCGAAAATAAGGGTTTGGCGTGATGACTTCGTTTTGATCCATCAAGGTCAATTTTCCGTCTGCTTCCAAAACGCGCTGGATCACAAACATCACATCGGCGCGGCCCGCATCGTATTCGTCGAACACAATCGCACAAGGATTGCGCAGAGCCCAAGGCAGGATGCCTTCTTGAAATTCGGTGATTTGTTTGCCGTCTTTCAATTTGATGGCGTCTTTACCGATCAAGTCGATCCGCGAAATATGGCTGTCCAAATTAACACGTACGGAGGGCCAGTTGAGGCGTGCTGCGACCTGTTCGATATGCGTGGATTTGCCTGTGCCGTGGTAGCCTTGGATCATCACACGGCGATTGTGGGAAAAGCCGGCAAGGATCGCAAGCGTGGTGTCGGGATCAAACTTATAGGTGGGGTCGATCTCTGGCACGCGCTCTGTACGCTCTGCAAAGCCTTTGACGGTCATATCTGTGTCGATGCCAAAGACCTCGCGGACTGAGATCACTTCGGTGGGTTTTGCATTAGCATCCATGTTTGGGCCCGTATCCATCGCTGTTATACTTTGTGACTTCATGCCCGTTTCGCGCCAAGGGTGCAAGGGGGCAGGCGGGCCGTTTTGATAAGTGATTGACGCAGGGGCCTCCGCATTTGGCATCTCTTTTGGATCACTTTTACCGCTCAAATCAACGTGACTCTGTTGTGATGATCTGAGGTGATCCACGGGCATCCGTGGCCCGTACTCCTTGTAACCTCGCCAAAATGGATGAGGCGTAAACTTGATGGAGACACAACATGAAACGTTCTTTTATTCTGTCCACACTTGCTGCAACTTTGATTTCTGGTGCCGCGTTTGCAGATCACCACGGTGAAAACCCAATGGTGGGTGGTGCGGAAATGTTCCCTCAGAAAAATATCGTTGAAAATGCTGTGAACTCTGCGGATCATACGACTTTGGTCGCCGCTGTCACAGCTGCTGGTTTGGTGGACACTTTGGCATCCGACGGCCCATTCACTGTATTCGCCCCCGTCAACGACGCCTTTTCAGCCTTGCCAGAGGGCACAGTTGAGGCGCTGTTGATGCCCGAGAACAAAGACCAGTTGACCAAGATTTTGACCTGCCACGTTGTTGGCAAAGAAGTGATGTCAGAGGCGTTGAAAGGCATGATTGAAGAGGGCGGCGGCAAACACCCTGTGCCAACTCTCGGCGGCTGTACGTTGCAAGCGTCCTATGGTGACGGAAAAATGATGCTTGAGGATGAAAACGGCACTGTGGCGACAGTGACCATCGCGGATGTTGACCAATCTAACGGCGTGATCCATGTGATCGATACCGTGATGTTGCCCGCGATGTAAAGTCGCATGCTTTCTTAGCGTTGTATCTCTGGGCGTCTCATATGAGGCGCCCTTTTTCTTGTTTTGAGCTGTGCAGCATTTGCCTAAGACGAAAAGCACCTCTACATATGATCCAAACAAGACCTTTGAGGATATATACATGAGCGGTTTATTGGCATTACTCGATGACGTGGCGGGGATTGCAAAGGTTGCAGCAGCCAACGTCGATGACATCGCAACGCAGGCGCTCAAAGCCTCAAGCAAAGCGGCGGGTGCCGTGATCGATGATGCTGCCGTGACCCCGAAATATGTGCAAGGGTTTCAGCCCGCACGCGAATTGCCGATTGTTGGCAAAATCGCTTTGGGGTCGATCAAAAATAAATTGATCATTTTGCTACCAGCTGCTTTGTTGCTGTCCACATTTGCGCCTTGGTTGATCATGCCGTTGTTGATGATCGGCGGGTGTTATTTGTGTTTTGAAGGGGCCGAAAAGGTTTATCACCTTTTTAAACCACACGCGCCTTATGCAGATGGCCACGCGGCAAAAGACCAAGACCCGATGCATTTGGAAGAATCCAAAATCGCGGGGGCTGTGAAAACCGATTTCATTTTATCTGCTGAAATTATGACAATCATCCTGTCGGGCATCGACCCAGAGGGGGCAATCTGGTTCAAAGCGGGCGCATTGGCTTTGGCTGGGATTTTCATCACAGTGGCGGTGTATGGCGCGGTGGCTTTGATCGTCAAGGCGGATGATGTTGGGTTGTGGCTGGCGCGTGTTGGACGCCTGTCTGTGACGCGAGCGCTGGGACGCGGCATCGTGAAATTTATGCCTGTGCTGATGAAGGCGCTGATGATCATCGGCACGGCGGCGATGATTTGGGTTGGCGGGTCTATCATCATCCATGGGATGCACGAACTGGGACTGCACCACCCTTATGTGGAAATTCACCATTTGGCTGAAATTGCGGCACTGGCATTGCCCAAGTTTGCGGGCTTTGCCTCTTGGTTCATGACTGCGCTGTGCGATGGTATTTTGGGGCTGATCTTGGGACTTTTGCTTATTCCGGTGGTCAGCAAAGTGATCGATCCTGTTCTTGCCAAAATCACAGGCAAAGGCAAAGCCGTGCGTCACTGAATTTTGCGGCACTCGCGTACCGTATTGAAAAAGGCCGCCTCAAATGAGCGGCCTTTTTTGTGTTCTGATCGTGGTCTGTGGTGCATCAATTTGCAGCGCTTATTTGAACCAGCGACTTTCTTTCACCTGATCCCATGCCCAAACAACCTGTTGCAGTTGCTCTTCTTGGGACCGGTCGCCGCCGTTCACATCTGGGTGCAAAACTTTGATCAAGCTGCGGTACTGTTTTTTGATCTCGGCTTTGGTCCAGTGGTCTTTGACTTCCAAAATCTCAATCGCTTGACGCTCAAGCGGCGGCAATTTGCGGGTCGAAGCGCCAGGGTCGCTTTTGCCCGGATTTTGCGTGGCGTTTTCACCCAAAACCTGATGTGGATCATCGACACCAAGGCGTGCCCAAGCCCGTTCTTCGCTGGTGACTTTGCGGCCAAATGGCTTGGTCGGGCGTTCGCCCGTCTCAGAGGCCTTTTGTTGCTCGTCGATTTCCTCGGGTGTGGCGTTGTCAAAGAAATTCCATTTCAGGTTATAGGCCCGAACATGGTCTTTGCAGAACCATTTGAATTCATCCAAATGGTCGGGGGAACGCGGTGCGCGGTACTGGCCCGCCTCGGTGCACCCATCGTGTTCGCATTCTCTTTTCGATGTCTCGAACGCACCAGACATGCCGCGGCGCCCGCCGCGACGCTTTTGTTTGTCCTTGGCTGCGGACATATTGAAACCAAAGGGATCGTCTTTTTGCATGTGGTTTAACCTTCTAGACTCAGGCAAAAGACTTTAGACGATATGGAGAATTTGGAAAGAGGGGATTGCCCAAATGTCGATCACAGATGACATGAAATCACGTTTGAACGACGCTTTTTCACCCAGTGAGCTGGAAGTGGTCGATGACAGTGCCTCTCACGCGGGGCATTCGGGCAATCCGGGCGGTGATGGGGAAACCCATTTTAACGTTATGATCCGCTCAAGCGCTTTTGCGGGACAATCGCGTGTGGCACGCCACCGTGCCGTGCACAAAGCGCTTGGCGATATCGTGCCGCGCATTCATGCGCTGGCCCTTGATTTGGACGTCTAGGGCGTTTTAGGCGCGCTGTGCATCGTCTTGGTTTGCCACAGTATCATTCGGTGCACCCGCAGTTTCATCTGTCGATGGTTGTGCATCTTCGGTGGCGGCGACTGCATCGGTATCATTTTGCGTATGCGCGCCAAAGTCGCGGGTCTCATCCGTAACGATGCCAAAATTTGCGTCGCGGCGGAAAATCAACACGGTGTGATAACTGATGTTTTTTGATGTCAGCCCTGCACGTTCTTCCATCGGCACAACGTCCGAGCGCATATATTCCCAGCCGTCTTTGCCAATGGCGTTCAGACGGGTTTCCATAGCCTGTGCCATGCGTGCCTCTGGAGTTTTGAGGCCCTTGGCTTTTTCGCCTTTGCGCGGGGCAGGGATGACGCGGTACTCATAAGCTGACATGGTTGGCTCCGTTTTGGGCTGTTCTTGTGCGACCTTAATTGAGCGTGGCGCGCATGAAAAGGTTTGCGTTTTTCTAATACCACAAGTGTATGCCACACATAAAAAACGGGGCAGCTTGTGGCCACCCCGTTTTCATTTTTGAGAATGTATTTTTTACAGTCCGAGTTTTTTCACGACCAATTCGTTCACCGCCGCAGGGTTGGCTTTGCCACCTGAGGCTTTCATCACTTGGCCGACAAAGAATCCAACGAGTTTGGGGTTCTGTTTGGCTTTCTCGACTTGCGCAGGGTTGGCTGCGATGACTTCATCCACGGTGATCTCGATGGCACCCATGTCGGTGACTTGTTTCATGCCGCGCTCGTCTACGATTTGCGCCGGATCGCCGCCTGTCGTGTAGACAATCTCGAACAGATCTTTGGCAATCTTGCCGGAAATATCACCGGATTTGATCAGCTTGACCACGCCGCCCAGTTGTTCGGCGGACACAGGGCTGTCGGTGATGTCTTTGTCGTCTTTTTTGAGGCGACCAAACAATTCGTTGATCACCCAGTTGGCGGCCAGTTTCCCATCTGTGCCTGCAGCCACGCGTTCGAAATACGCCGCATTGGCCGTGTCTGCGGTCAACACAGAGGCATCATATTCAGACAGGCCAAACTCGGTGACAAAACGCGCTTTTTTCTCGTCTGGCAATTCAGGCAAGCTGGCTTTGATGTCATCCACCCAAGCTTGTTCGATTTCCAAAGGCAACAGATCAGGATCGGGGAAGTAGCGGTAGTCATGTGCTTCTTCTTTAGAGCGCATAGAGCGGGTCTCATTTTTATCCGCATCGTAGAGACGTGTTTCTTGCTTGATCACGCCACCGTCTTCGATGATCGCGATTTGACGACGTGCCTCGACATCAATCGCCGCTTGGATAAAGCGAGTGGAGTTCATGTTTTTAAGCTCGCAGCGCGTGCCCAAATGACTGAAGTCGCCCGTTTCTGCGAATTTCTCGTACTGGCCAACGCGGCAGACAGAGACGTTCACATCGGCGCGCATAGAGCCGTTTTGCATGTTGCCATCACAGGTGCCCAAGTAGCGCAAGATTTGACGCAGCTTCAACACATAGGCGGCCGCCTCTTCGGGGCCACGAATGTCAGGGAACGACACGATTTCCATCAAGGCCACGCCGGTACGATTGAGGTCTACGAAAGACATCGTCGGGTCCATGTCGTGGATGGATTTTCCCGCATCTTGTTCCAAGTGAATGCGTTCAATGCGCACTTTGCGCGCCACACCGGGCTCCATATCAACCAACACTTCGCCTTCGCCCACGATCGGGTGGTAAAGCTGGGAAATTTGATAGCCTTGGGGCAAATCTGGGTAGAAATAGTTTTTGCGGTCAAAGGCAGAAAACAGATTTATTTTCGCTTTGAGGCCAAGACCTGTGCGCACCGCTTGTTCCACACAATATTCGTTGATCACGGGCAGCATGCCGGGCATGGCACTGTCCACGAAAGCCACGTTGGAATTTGGCTCGTTGCCAAATTGAGTGGAGGCACCAGAAAACAGCTTGGCGTTGCTTTGCACCTGCGCGTGAATTTCAAGACCGATGACCAGTTCCCAGTCATGTTTCGCGCCCGCAATCACTTTGGGTTTCGGGCTTGTGTAGTGAATGGTGTCAAGCATGACGCGGGCTCCGGTAAATCAGGTTCATCCGCGTTCTAAGATAGCATGGCGCGGGGGGCAAGGCCTATGCCCACCCGCATATGTGCTTGGCACGTGCTAAATGACGCGTTTTAGGGCTTGGGCTTCCCATGATTTCAACTCATAGCGCGACAGCTGTGCTGCATGGGTCTGTGTGCCCAGTTCGGGAAAAATCGTCAAAATCTCAGCACGTGCATCATCAGACACCGTGTCCAGCGCCTCTTGGCCCGGAAATAGGCTTTCTGTGGGGCAGCTTTCGGCGAAAATGATCTGGTGCTCATCAAACAGCATGTGGAAATATTCCACTGTGCCGCCTTCAACGACCCGAATCTTATCATCGTTCACCAAATGCTTGGCTGCGACCAAAACATCGCGTTCTCCGAATAAAATTTGCGCCTGTGGTCCTCGCATCAACATGCGGTGATTTTGGCTGACCTTAAGGTCACGCACATTGCCCATGGCGCCTGCCTTGATCAAAACGGGTGCCATAGTGGCCTGTGCGCGCATGGTGCGTGAGCCGATCCAGCGGATAATCTGCGGACCGTTGTCGAGCGTGTTCACTGGGTCGCCTGATTGTAGCGCCTCGATGTATTTTGGTCCCTCAGGGGTGTCGATTAAGGTGCCCCGCGTGAGGCAAATAGCGCCGGCGATTTCTTCTAAGGCAAAGATATTGTTGTCGACTGAGAACTGGTCATTGCCGTTTTCATCGCCCGTTATAACCCCATCACCGTCATAATCGACATCGGTGTCTTGCGAAATGATGTCATTGCCGGGGTCCGATAAGTCAACACCAGGTGCAATGAAAAGTTGGTCCAAATCCGGCGCGCCTGGATCGTTGGACACAAGGCCGTCTGCTTCGACGTTGATATAGGTGTCGCCCATAGCGCGCACAGAGCCGCTGACCAATTGGCCGCTGTCATTGTTGTTATTGCCCCAACCCCATCCGCCGCCGTTGCTCCACGGGGGCGGGCCTGATGTGGGTTCTAGTTCATAGGTGTATTGTACAGTCCCGTTCACGTAATCAAGTGCTGACTCGTAGACAACAATGCTGGTGATTTGGCTGTTGGTGGTGAATTCGCCATCGTTCGACATGTCGTCAACGGTGAACACGACGACAGAATTGGGCGGGAAAATATTTTCGCCGTCTAGAACGTTCACATAGTCGTTGGATTCGCCCCAGTTGTCATAGGCCCAGCCCACTGGGTTATTGACGATGGAGGAGCCCATCACAATAAGTGTTTCGGTTGGCATCTGCTGCACGCGCCCCGTATGTTGTTGGACGTCTTCGTCCGCTGCCTCAAAATAACGCTTATATGTGAGCTGCAGGTCTTCTGATGAGACCATTTACGCCGCGCCACGCGTCTATTCGTTAACGCTAAGGCGAAAAGTGTTAATTTGTCCAGAGGTTTGCAGGGCAAACTGTATGTCACGCGTGATGCGTGACTTTTGCGCCAGCAAAGGTCTCATACTCTAACGGTGTTTAAAGCTGTCCAATATCAAAGCGGGCCAAGTCCCGCACGCATGACGCCCATCCGCACAGGTTTGATGTCATGTACGGCTTTTAGTCCCAACAATCGCACAGATTGCAGCAGGCTCTCTTCTGACCTGACAACACGGTTGAACAGATCAACAACATGAGCACGTGCAGTGATGTCACGGTGCCGGTTGCGTGCATAGGCATCCAACAGTGTGGCGTTGCCAATGTCGGTCGAATGGGCCTCGCACAGGGTCAAAAGTTCAGCCAAATCATTCAGCGATGTGTTCAACCCTTGCGCACCAATCGGAGGCAAAACATGTGCTGCCTCGGCGATAATCGCGACACGCTGTGCGGACAAACGGTCCGCGACTTGGGTGATGATCGGGAACATGCCGCGCTGTGAGGCCAGTTCAAGATCGCCGTATAAGCCAGCAGAACGATCCGTCATTTCGGCATTGAACGCGGCAACGTCCATGTTCAACAACTCGACGGCTTTGGGGCCCTTGTTCATCCACACGATTGCAGAGGCAGGCCTGCCGTCAATATCGGCCAATGGCACCATCGTAAAAGGCCCGCCATCGCGGTAAATCTCGGTCGAGACATTGCCATGAGGCAGGCTGTGAAATGCGGTGAACGCCAACGACTTTTGCCCATAATGCGTGGTCGATACACCGATCCCCGCCGCATCACGTACAGGGGACGCGCGCCCATCTGCGGCCACAACCAGTTTGGCCTCAATGCGGCTGCCGTCTGTCAACGTGACAATGGCTGATCCGGTGCGGGTGAGCATGGATTTGAATCCAACGCCATAGCGTGCCTCGGCCTGTGGGATGCTTGGCAAAATACGCATCAATTCGCGACGCATGTGCCAGTTCAAAAAATTCCACCCAAATGGCTCGTCCGCTGTTTCGCGCCCTTCAAATTGGCGCTCGCTGCGCACAATTGGCCCGCCTGCGATAGGGTCACCGTCCACAGTGTCTACGATACGAAGACCTTCGAGCGACGTGGCATGCGGGGCAAGCCTGTCCCAAATTCCAATCTTTTCAAACAGATCTCGCGCAGGGCGTAAAAACGCGGTCGAGCGCAAATCACTGCCCGCATCATCACCAACCACCACGGGCGGGACGGGATCGATCATCAAGGTTTTGAACCCCGAGGCCCCAAACGCCGCCGCTGCGATCATGCCCGAAATACCGCCGCCCACCACAAGAACATCAACGGTGTCACGGTTGGGTTTGGGGGATGTCTGGGTCATGGTTCGGCTCCTTGGCGTGACGCGCGGTTTAGGCGTGCGGGTCTTGGCGCAAGTGATAGGCGCAAATTTTGGCATTGTCCAAGCGGCAGCCTGTCTCAGGGCTGGCCTACGCGTGACGCAACATAAGTCCCTATTCGTTTTTTGGTTTCAAACGCTGCAAGAAACCAGTCAAATCATCCGTGTGATGCTGCACAAAAGGGGCCTCATGGATCTCATGCGCAGGTGCGACATGCACTGTTTTCATGCCCAAATTATGCGGCACTTCCAGATTGCGTGGATCGTCTTCGAACATGGCGGCCTCTGGAGCGTGAATGCCATCTTGGGTTAGAATTTCTCTATAGGCCATAGCGCTTGGTTTGGGGTGAAACCCTGCATGTTCAATGCCGTAGACCGCATCAAAAATACCAGATAGCCCGCGAGCGGTCAAAACCTGTTCAGCATAAGGCGCCGAACCATTGGTGAAAACAATCTTACGCCCCTCAAGCGCACAAATGGCATCTCGCAGTTCTGGATCTGGTGATAAAACCGTAAAATCAATGTCATGCACATAGCTCAAATAAGGTAAGGGATCCGTGCCATGCAGTTGCATCATACCCGACAAAGTGGTGCCGTGCTCGCGCCAATAGCGTTGGCGCAATGTGCTGGCGTGGTCTTTTGAGACGCCCAATTCGTCCGCGACCCAATCCGTCATCCGCACTTCGATTTGCGGAAACAAAGAGGTCGCAGGCGGATACAGCGTGTTGTCGAGGTCAAAGATCCACGAGCGGACATGGGAAAATTGTGAGTGCACCATGGCACCTTGTTACGGTGGGACTTTGGTGCAAACAAGCCCTCACATGCCTGTTAGCGCTTGAACCATGGGGAAGGGCCTGTTTATGGTCGACCAGCACGAAAGAGGGATGCTGATGAAAGATGCACGTAAAGATCAGGCTTTGAGCCAATTGTCTGGGCAAACGGCCGGACAAAAAGATGCTTATGGGTTGATCTTAGAGGCGATTGACACTGGGGTGTACCGCCCCGGAGATCGTTTGGTCGAGAGTGAGTTGGCCGAGCGGTTTGGCGTGTCGCGTACCCCCATTCGTGAGGCTTTGCAGCGGTTGGAAACCCAATCAATGCTGACCCGCGACGGGCGGTCGTTGATCGTGGCCTCGTTGGACCACAATCAAATGGCCGATCTTTATGTGGTGCGCACAGAATTGGAAGGGCTGGCCGCGCGTCTGGCCGCGCGCCACGCCACACCCGAAGAAATCCGGGTTTTGCGGGATATGGTGGACGAAGACCGCGTGTTGATCGACGATCCCGAGGCCCTGTCAAAAGCGAACAGACGGTTTCACAAACAAATTCATTTGGCCTCGCACAATCGGTATTTGGTCAAACAGTTGGACTTGGTGCACCGGTCTATGGCGCTTTTGGCAACGACGTCTTTGGCCGTCGAAGGGCGCGGCGTTGAGGCGATAGATGAACACGATAAAATCGTCTCAGCGATTGAGGCTGGTGATGGCAGTGCCGCCCATAGCGCGCTGAGCAATCATATTTCAAAAGCCTTTGTGACACGTCTCAAAATTGATGCAGAAACAGAGCGTTAGTCGCTTTACTTGCGGTATAAGTTGAGTGTGTCGACTGTATTTTTGATGCGCCGATGCTTTTGACGGGGGGATATGGGCAACCAATCTGGAATGTCTGTAAACGCCGCTGTTTGTGCCATGTCTGGAGCAACTTGAGCATTGTCTGCGATTGGGGCGGGCGGATTGTGTAACAGTTTTGGCAGATCATTTGGGCCATTTGTAATGCTCGTACTTGGTTCTGCTTCATAGGTTTCTCGACGTTTGGGGGCAGGACGCAGCCGTGAAATGTCAATGCCTGCACCTGCAAAGTCAGCATTCTCTTTCACCCAATTTGGCACAATGTCATTTACATCATAGACTAACCCCAACCCAAACGTCAGCCGGCGCTGTCGCAATGTTGTGGCTTGGGGAGCATGGTTGAAATCGGCTTGGGCCTCAGCAAAGCCAGCAACATGTTTGAAATCAGGAGAGGCAATGCGATTGGCCTGTGCCAACTGATACGGCATTGCATTGTTTGGGAGGCGTGTGCCGGGCCCCAAGATCAAAGGTGTAGATTCATGTTGAATATTGGCCTTCGGGGGGGGGCTGGTTTGTGCCAAAGTTGGGCTTGCGAATGCTGTTTGTGTGGTGGGTCGGGATGTGCCGTGAACGTTGCTTTGAGACTGGTTTTTTGAGGGCGAAAATTGCGTTGTTTTTTGTTCAGACGTTGAAACCGTCGCGCCATCGTCGTCCTGATCAATCCCCAAATCATGCAGGCCGTGAGCCGTTTTATCCCAGTAGTATGGCCGTGTGACCACTTCCCACAGACCTTTGATGGCGGCCAATGTGCCAAGGGGATAGTAGAAATGCAGCGTGGGCACCCATCTCCACAGGCCTTTATGTTTTGGGGGCGACGTGGCCAGCATGCCGATGGCCACAGTGATCACTTCGGACATTAAAAACAGACCACCCAAAGCCAAAAAGGCCCCATTGGGGACAACGTCTTGTAGTGGATGGTGCAAGCCCAGCGGCATGGCCCAGAAGGACCATAAAAGCGGTGCCAGCACAAAATTCGACAGGGTGCCAAAAAACAGCACTTGTACACCAAAGAATTTCCACCACCCCAAATCGGCCAAAAGTTTGCGGGGGCTGCGCATATGCATTGCCCAAGTCATCGCATAGCCTTTGAGCCAACGAGAGCGTTGTTTGACCCATGGCCAAAATCGGCAATTGGCCTCTTCATCCGTGACCGTGCGGATCAGTTCCGTGCGATATCCGTGACGGGCCAATCGAATGCCCAAATCGGCATCCTCTGTCACATTATGTGCATCCCACCCCCCAAGCTTTTCAATGGCTTCGCGGCGAAAAAATAAAGTCGTTCCCCCCAAAGGCACCACAAGCCCAAGGCGTTCATACCCGGGTAAAATAATGCGAAACCATGACGCATATTCGACGGTAAAACAGCGCGCCAACCAATTGGTTTTGGCATTGTAAAAATCCAAAATACCTTGAACACAGGCCACATCTGGTGCGGCTTGGGAAAAGTGGTGGGCCACTTTGTGGATTTGCTGAGGCTCAGGGGCGTCTTCGGCGTCATAGATGCCAATGATCGATCCACGACAGAAATCGAGCGCAAAATTCAGAGCCCGCGGTTTGGTTTTGACCCCACCGCGCGGCACCACAATCATCCGCATCCAGCGCGGCAGGTCGGTGCGCGCAACGGCGTCTTGGGTGATGGTGTCGTCTTCTTCAACCACAAGACAGATGTCTAAAAGTTCGCGCGGATAGGTCAGTTTTGAGAGGCGTTTCACCAGCCGTCCAGCAATTTCGCGCTCATGAAACAGCGGCACCATCACGGACACGATCGGAAGGCGCTGTTTGCTGCGTCGGGTGCTAAAGGTGGATTGGCTTTGTTGCGAAACACGGGCCTGTGCAAAGGCGGCAGCGAGTTTAAGGGCGGATGTGACCACAAGAAGCAAAATGGCCCAACACACGAGCGCCAAGAACATGGCGTGTGGAAACGCGATGGTGGCCGCAATAACGACAAAGCCGATGGCCGACATCACACGGGTGAGGCGGGCGATATCAAGTTCGCGGCAGCTTTCATGTGCGGCAACGCGGGTTTCGGCGGCTTTGGCCAGCTTGCGTTGGCGCGATTGCAGTAAGGCTTCGTGTAAAGCTGTTTCTGAAATCACCGCCATACGCACGGGACCAAACAGGGCTGTCAGGCGGGGACGCAGGTCTTCGAATTGTTCGGGGCGGCAGGACGCAATGAGCACGGTTGAGCCAACGCGACGCCATGGCAAAAGCCCTTTGCGCAGGCATTCATCGGCGCCTAAAGCATCGATCAGGCGTACATCTGCTGCATGCGTTTTAAAATTGGCAACCTCTGCACCGTATTGTTTGGCCAATGCTTCGTAAAGAATGGTTTCATCGACCATGCCGTGGGCCAAAAGAATATCACCGATCCGTGCCTCTTGGCGCTGGCGCATTGCGGTGGCGCGAATAAGGTCTTGAGGGGCCAGCGCGCCCATGTCGACTAGCATTTGTCCAATGGGGGTTCTGTTTGGTTGTCGTTTGGCCGGATTTTGCGCTGCGCTCGAGGGTGTTTTTTGGGATTCCGGCGCGGGGTTTGCGGGCCCAGTCACTTGCGTGGTGAGCGCTCCTAAGGAGGACGTTTTAAATATACCGTGCCGCAGCTGCGCCATATCCACCGATGATCCCTGTCCGAGCAAAGGAGTTTGCCCCTTTGGCAGGATGACGCGAGATGGTTAATGGGCCGTTAATTCCTACCCATATTTGGGGAGGAGCTGGGCAATAAGACACGAGAGATATTGACAGTTTTAGAGAGTTTAAAAAAAAAGCCGGCTCAGTGCGCCGGCTTAATCGTAATATGGTGGATGTTTTAGGCTGTCGCACGCTCTGTCATGGCCTCAGCAAAGCGTTCAAATAGGTAGTAGCTGTCCATAGGGCCAGGTGAGGCCTCTGGGTGGTATTGCACTGAAAACACAGGCTTTCCTGTGACCTTAATTCCGCAATTTGACCCATCAAACAATGAAACATGAGTTTCAACAATGCCTGCAGGCAAAGACTGTGCATCAACTGCAAACCCGTGGTTCATCGACGTAATCTCAACCTTGCCTGTGTCTTTGTCTTTCACAGGGTGGTTGGCACCGTGGTGACCGTGATTCATTTTAACTGTTTTTGCCCCAAGCGCCAAAGCTAGCATTTGGTGACCGAGGCAGATACCAAATACAGGCAAATCGGCAGCCAGAATACCTTTGATCATCGGTACGGCATAGACGCCTGTCGCCGCGGGGTCGCCTGGGCCATTTGACAAAAAGACGCCGTCCGGTTTGTGGGCCAGCACGTCTTCGGCGGTGGCTGATGCTGGCAATACGGTCACGTCACAACCCGCAGAAGCGAGGCAGCGTAGAATGTTGCGTTTTGCGCCGAAATCGATGGCAACGACTTTAAAACCTTTGGTGTCACGTTTCGAGTATCCATCGGGCCAAGCCCACCGCATTTCATTCCAAACATAGGACTGCGCGCAGGTGACATCTTTGGCGAGGTCGGTGCCCTCTAGACCATCGAAATCGCGGGCCATTTGCACCAAGGCTTCGATGTCAAAGTTGCCTTCAGGATCGTGAGAAATCGCGACATGCGGCGCGCCTTGTTGGCGAATGGCACGTGTCAGGCGGCGTGTGTCGACGCCCCCCATGCCGATGCGGCCACGTGCGGCCAACCAAGGGCTCAACTCGTCTTGGCAGCGCCAGTTGGATGGATCTGTGGGGTCCCATTTGACCACCATGCCCGCTGCCACTGGATCGGCTGTTTCGTCGTCTTCCGCGTTCACACCGGTGTTGCCGATGTGTGGGAAAGTAAAGGTCACGACTTGGCCTGCATATGACGGATCCGTCATAATTTCTTGGTACCCAGTCATGGCCGTATTAAAGCATAGTTCGGCCGTGGTGGTGCCTGTGGCCCCAAACCCGTTGCCGTAAAAAATAGTGCCGTCTGCAAGCGCCAAGCAAGCTGTCGGTTTCGCGGTTGAGTGTACGGTGGTCATGGCACGACTCCCCTTAAAAGGCCCAAAATTGTCGGGAAACTAAGGAAAGCGACGGGGGGCGTCAAGCGCGTGTTGCGATTTTGCGCGAAGTTTCTGTTTTCTATATTTTTCAATGGGTTACATATGTGGTTAAGATGTTGTTAAATGCCACTGTTTTGGGTAGTGTGAGGACTTGCAATGGCTCAGGGGATGAGACACCAATGGATATGAGAACGCGACTTAGCACGGCTTTAAAAGCGGCTATGAAGGACAAAGATGCACCGCGTCTGTCAACGCTACGATTGATCAGCGCTGCGATCAAAGACCGCGATATTGCGCTGCGTGGTGAAGGCGATGATGCAGGGGTGTCTGATGCTGATGTCCTTGGAATTCTTGAGAAAATGGTCAAGCAACGCAAAGAAAGCGCGCGTGCATTTGACGAAGGTGGTCGGGTTGAAATGGCCGAAAAAGAACGCGCAGAAATCCTTGTTATCGGTGATTTCTTGCCACGGCAATTGAACGATGAAGAGGTGTCAAAAGCCATCGATGATGCGATTTCGACCTCTGGGGCCGAATCTATTCGCGATATGGGCAAAGTGATGGGCGCTTTGAAAAGCAAATATACTGGCCAGATCGATTTTGGGGCTGTAGGCCCGCGGGTCAAAGAAAAATTGGCCTAAACGCTTACAATTGAGCTGTGATGCACGTCTCATAGACGTTTTAAAAAGACCGCCGTGTAATCGGCGGTCTTGTGCGTTTTACGCTCTGTAAGGGACGTTGAGACCCCATTTGCAAATTTTTAACGGATTTCGACCACTCTCCCATGAGGTGGTGCCTGTATTTAGGGTGCCTTGTACGATCTGGGAGGATTCTATGACATCAGGATTGATTTCAACTTTTCTTGAAACCCGCCATGCTGCGGAAGTGGCTTTTTGGGCCAAACAAAACATGCAAAACGCACAAGCGCTCAACGGTTTGTCGCGTCAGATGTTTGATCATCTCACGGCGGATGAACTTGCAGAAATGGCGATGATTTTGCCCGAATCTGCTGTGCGATCTGCTGCTGCATAGTGACAGCGTGATATGGTCACAGTTATGGGCGATGATTGAGTTGACCTAGAACATAAGCCAGATCATCACGCAGGGTTTCGCGCTCCTCTGGCGATAGAAAACGCGCCAACTCGACCGCGCGCCCGTTGTTGGTGGCGCTGCTGTACATGGTCAAATATTGCTCCACTGGCCCGCCCTCAGCGCGCAGATGAAGTTTTATCCAATATGGGTTGGCCTGCCACTCCTTGCGCAGACCTTTTGTGGTCCAATGTGTTAACGTGATTTTGTCGGGCCAAATCAGCATTTGTTCACGTAGGTTGACACGATCTGATCGCCGTAGAGCGGTCCAAAGGGCGGTCAGCGTTAGTATGAGGCCTGCCAAAAGTACCCAAAACGCTGCGGTTCCGATAAAGGCCATCACAGGCAGGCACCCGGCCAGAAACATCAACCAGATGGCGGCCTTAAAACCTTTGTTTGGCATCGACCGGTGGGGCCAAATATCCAACCGCATGAGTGGCTCTGGCACCGTTTGATCAGACGGTCGGCTCAGAGATCTATGATCAGGTGTCCAAGTGTAGGGCATAACAGTCAACATATTGAGGCTGAGGTCAGTGTAACGCGTGACCCTTGATGATCAAAGAGGCGCAGGGTCGCAGGTGATTTTCCGTGCACCAAGATCCTGAAACAGACGGATCAAATATCCATCGGGATCGGCAACCACAAACTGACGATTGCCTGTTTCCATGCTATTTTTGCGATACCATTTGTCCTCAAGTGGTAGGTACATCGAATGCTTGGCCGCCACCAAGCGATCATGGGCTAGCATGACATCCGGCACCTCAATTTGTACATTCAAACCACGCCCAAAAGGATAGCCGTCTGGCAAATGCCCATCATCAAAGGTGCGTCCTGTGCCGATCTGATCAACCATCAATCGCGCAGGTCCGAGTGCGAGCGTGGCAAACCCATCCTCGGGGCGGGCATAATCGACTGTGAACCCCAAAAGGTCACAGTAAAATGCGCAGGATACGCGCCAACCTGAGACGGAAAATTCGGGGATCAGGGCAGGGGCTTGGGGCATCTCACAGCTTGAGCCACGCAAAGGCACGCCGTAGAAATCGGGGGGCATCTTTCGTCACAGGGCGACCATGAGCCATAAGAACTTGGTCTGCAGGCCAGCCAAGGATGGTTTTCACGCTGGTTTTGGCCGCGGTGCGATTGCGAAAGGCCAAGCGAAACTTACGCGGGACATGCGGCTCAGTGCCTTCCATCAAATCCAAACGCGCCACCACACCACGCCATCCGGTGAACCATCCCTTGTCGAATTGCTGTAGAATATCGGTGAATATCACTGTGCCACTTGGTTTGTGGAAAAACACGACCTCGTCACATATGGCATTTCCGCGCAGCACAACCTGCGCCAACTCGCCAATCCAAATCACATCCGCCGTATCGCCCAAAGTGGCATCAAAATGGATGTCTCTCCGTTTTTGAGCAAGGCTAGGAGCGGCGAAACATTTGGCCTGCGGATAGGCATCGGCCCAGTTTTTGAAAAACAGATGGTGAAAGGCATTAGGTGCAATCAACGCCTTGACGGGGCCAAGGGCATCGACGGCGTCTTTCAAATCGGGCGTCAATGTCACCGGCGACCAGATCACCAGATTGCCGTCGTTCAGGCGCATAATGGCGCAGCGTGTTGGAAATTTGAAACCTGCGATGGATAAGATCGGCCCTTTTGCGATCCAGATATCTTTGCCAAATGGCGTGAGCATAAATGTCTCCGACGTCCCTTTTCGTTGGCTTTGACTGTATTGATTTGGGTGCAAATGAAAAGCCCCACAAGGTTGCGGGGCTTTGGCGCAGATTAGGCGTGTGTGTGAGGTTTGGCTTTGGTGCGCAGCTCTTGAATAGACTGTTTGAGGATTTGCCAAGCTGAGGATAAAAACAATCCAGCCATCAAAAGTGCCACCAATAGATCAGGCCAAGCTGTGCCCGTGATCCAAACCGCGACGGCTGCGATCATCACAGCAATATTGCCGATGGCATCATTGCGTGAGCACAGCCAAACGGATCGCACATTGGCGTCGCCGTCTTTGTATTTGGCCAAAAGCAACACGCTGATCAAATTGGCCGCCAGTGCTAAAATGGCGATGCTGCCCATAAGTGGGGCTGTTGGCACCTCTAGGAATAAAAATTGATAAGCAGTGCTGCCAAAGACCCAAAATCCCATCATCAATAGGCTGATCCCTTTGACAAAAGCGGCCCATGCACGCACGGATACAGCCGCGCCGATGACGGCCAGCGACAGCCCATAGGTGGCAGCGTCCGCTAGAAAATCTAAGGCATCGGCTTGCAAGGCTTGTGATCCGGCGGCACGCCCCGCACTCATTTCCACGCCGAACATCACGGCGTTGATGGCAACGACGGCCCAAAGGCGGCGTTTGTAATCGACGGATAGCCCATCGAATTTGGCAGTGTGGTCGCAACATGCGGACATTGTGAGTCTCCTTTTCGTGTCTCACATATTGATATAGTCTCTCTAGTAACTAGAGGTTCAAGAGGTTTTTTATGTTATCCATCGGAATGCTGTCCAAACGCTCTGGCGTGAAAATCCCGACCATTCGTTACTATGAGGACATCGGCATTTTAAAAGAGGCCGAGCGCAGTACGGGCAATCAACGGCGCTATCGCGACAGTGATTTGGAACGGCTGGCGTTTGTGCGCCATGCGCGTCAGTTGGGGTTTTCATTGGAGGGCATCTCAAGTTTGATCGCATTGCAAGAACACCCCGATCGCTCTTGCGCCGAGGCGGGTGCATTGGCGCGTGCACAACGACAATTGGTGCAAGACAAGATTGATCGGTTGCAGCGTTTGGAGCAGGAATTGACGCGCATATCACAGGGCTGTGACGGGCAGGGGACGGCTGGCGAATGCTATGTCTTGAGTTGCCTTAGCGATCACGGCGCTTGCGTGACCGAGCATGATTAGATGGGCATGATGAGTTCAAGCGTATCGTTAAAAACAAAAGGCCCCGCAAAATTTGCGGGGCCTTTGTTTTAGATAAGAGAGGGATTAGTGCGAAGGCGCTTTGTCCCAGTCTTCTTGTTTTGGCAGGGTCTCAAATGTGTGCTCTGGTGGTGGGCACGGTAGGGTCCATTCAAGTGTATCCGCGTATTCATTCCAGTAGTTATTCTCGGTGACGCGTTTGCCCCATTTGAGGGAGTAGATCACGATACCGATGAAGAAGATGAATGACGCGAAGGACAAGAAAGCACCGTAGGACGAGACTTTGTTCCAAAGCGAGAAGGCTTCTGGGTAGTCGATGTAGCGGCGTGGCATGCCTTGGCGACCCAAGAAGTGTTGTGGGAAGAAGGTCAAGTTTGCGCCGATGAACATCATCCAGAAGTGTAGATGCGCTGCCCATTCAGGGTAATGACGGCCAGACATTTTACCAAAGTAAAAGTAGATGCCGGCAAAGATTGAGAAGATCGCCCCCAAAGACATCACGTAATGGAAGTGGGCCACAACGTAGTAGGTGTCATGGTAGGCACGGTCCACGCCCGCTTGGGACAAGATGATGCCAGTCACGCCGCCGAGTGTGAAGAGGAAGAGGAAACCAAAAGCCCAAACCATAGGTGCTTTGAATTCGATCGATCCGCCCCACATGGTTGCGATCCATGAGAAGATTTTAACCCCTGTTGGCACCGCGATAACCATCGTTGCCATCATAAAGTATGTTTGCTGGCTGAGTGACATGCCGACTGTGTACATGTGGTGCGCCCACACAACAAAGCCCAAGCCACCAATCGCGATCAACGCCCAAACCATCGGCAGGTAGCCGAACACAGGTTTGCGAGAGAAGGTCGCGATGATGTGAGAGATAATCCCAAAGCCGGGCAAGATGATGATGTACACTTCTGGGTGGCCAAAGAACCACAAGATATGTTGGTACAAAATCGGATCGCCGCCGCCGCCGGGTTGGAAGAACGATGTGCCAAAGTTGCGGTCTGTCAGCAACATGGTGATCGCGCCCGCCAAAACTGGCAAAGACAAAAGGATCAACCAAGAGGTCACAAAGATGGACCAAGCAAACAAAGGCACTTTGAACAATGTCATGCCCGGTGTGCGCATGTTCATGAATGTCGTGATCATGTTGATCGCGCCAAGGATGGACGAGGCACCAGAAACGTGCACCGCAAAGATCGCGAGATCCATGGAATAGCCCGCTTCAGAGGTGGACAAAGGTGGGTAGAGAACCCAGCCAACACCAGATCCGCGTTGGCCATTGCCGCCTTCAGCAAACAAAGACGCAATGCCCAAAGCCACACCACAGACGTACATCCAGTAAGACAGGTTGTTCAAACGTGGGAAAGCCATGTCCGGCGCGCCGATTTGCAACGGCATAAAGTAGTTGCCGAAACCGCCAAAGAGCGCAGGGATAACCACGAAGAACATCATCAAAACACCGTGGTAGGTGATCATAACGTTCCAAAGGTGCCCGTTTGGCGCACATTCGTCGCCGCCAAATCCAGAGATCAGGCGCGCTGCTGCGTTGCCTGCCTCGTCGAGACACATGAACTGTACACCTGGTTCCATGAGCTCAAGGCGCATGTAAACTGTCAGGGCGACAGAAATGAACCCCACCACTGCAGCGGTGAAGAGATAAAGGATGCCGATGTCCTTGTGGTTCGTTGACATGAACCAGCGCGTAAAGAATCCGCGGTTGTCTTCATGTTCGTGGCCGTGAATGGCTGCGTCTGCCATGCGGTCCTCCCGATTTATGCTTAAGATATGCGTTCGCCCGCGTGAGAACCAAAGAGAGTCACCACGCGGAATTACATATGGTCTTAAAGGCAATATATCGCTTGGGCAATGTGTCAACGCGCCCCATGGCGTGAAAAAATGTCTCACCTTGGTTGATTTTCTAGGCTGAGTGACGGTCTTTTGGAATTGAGCGCGTTTTGAGGCTGTGCAAACTTTCTGCGGCAGTGGAGCCTGTCATAAAAAACGCCGCCCCGAAGGGCAGCGTTTTAACATTCAATATCTACGCCAAATTATTCGGTTGGCGTGGTGTCCTCGCCAGACGAGTCTTCGTCAGACATGTCGTCCATGTCTTCGGCGTCCATCTCTTCAACTTCGGGACCAACAGAGGCCAAATAGGCCGCAACATTCGTGGCGTCTTTGAGTTTGAAAGACATTTTGGATTTTGCCGTCGTTCCAAGTTGGGCGCTCAAAAATCCTTTGGGGTCTTTTGCATACTCAACCAAAAGCTCTTCGGTCCAAATCAAACCAGACGCGCCAACAGCAACCAAATCGTCACCGTACTTTGTGAACCCCTCTTCTGAGCCAGCCGCGCGACCGATCACACCGTATAGGTTCGGGCCTGTTTTGCCGCCTTTGAAAATCACGTCATCACCATTTGTGATTGTGTGACAGGCTTTGCATTTTTTGAAATCGTTTTTACCTTTGGCAGCATCGCTAGCATAGGCAGATGTTGTAGCCAAAAGGGCAGCGGCAGTGAGTGCGAACAGCTTTGTCATCGAAGTCTCCAAAGTGAGTCGTTTCAGGTTGCCAAACAATAACGTGTACGTCGCAAGATGCGAGTTCGCGATTGTCGCAGGCAACTTTGGTCTTATACTTGCGCGACAGTACGGACAGAGTCTTGTTGTTCGCTTAAAGATGGCGAGATTATGAGGCGTCAAATACGTCGTCAAAAGTACGGCGCAAGGCCATGTCCACGTCATCCATCGTCACAGGCAGGCCGAGATCCACCAAAGATGTCACGCCATGCTCGGTGATGCCACAGGGCACGATGCCATCAAAATGGCTCAGATCCGGTTCCACATTGATCGACAGCCCGTGAAACGACACCCATTTGCGAATGCGCAGCCCAATGGCAGCCACTTTGTCTTCGGCCTTTTGACCTGTGACAGTCAACGGTTTGTCATCTCGCTCAACCCAAACGCCCACGCGGCCTTCTCGAATTTCACCTTTGATATTGAACTCAGCCAAAGCGGCGATCACCCAAGATTCCATGTTGTGGACAAATTTGCGCACGTCTTTGCCGCGTTTGTTTAAATCGAGCATCGCATAGGCCACCCGTTGCCCCGGGCCATGATACGTGTATTGCCCCCCACGCCGCGTGTCGTAGACCGGAAAGCGGTCAGGTTGTACCAAATCTTCTATTTTTGCGGATGTGCCTGCGGTATAAAGGGGCGGGTGCTCAACGAGCCAGATCAATTCGTCGGCCTCGCCGCGTGCAATCGCATTCGCGCGCGCTTCCATCGTGGTCAGCGCGGTGTCGTAGTCAGTCAAGCCGCTCGATATTTTCCATTCAACCATAACAAATCAGGGCGAAATCCCTGCCTCCTTGAGTGCAGGGATATACGTGTGCAGCGCTCGAATGTCACGTCACGTCTGTGATTGTGTTGCTTGTCGTGGATTCGGGGGCAACTTTTCTGTGGGTGTTCGAAATGTTGGCCCCAATTCTATGTTCTTTCAAAGCGAACGCAGGTGAAATCTTTGTGTCGTTTACAGTGGCGTGCTGGGCGGGGAGGTTGCTAGTTTTACCAAAAGAAAGACCATTTCAAAGCGCGGTTGTTTTTTTTGAACAAAGATCATTTTAGCCCTTTCCATCCATTAGCACCTTCGTTAAGTACGCCTCACCAAGTCAAGACAGTGCGGTCGTGGCGGAATTGGTAGACGCGCAGCGTTGAGGTCGCTGTGGGGTAACACCCGTGGAAGTTCGAGTCTTCTCGACCGCACCAAACACTTTCAGATAGGAAAGTGTAGACCACTCTCAATATATGTTTCAGTGTTCCACGCGTTTGATTTTTGTTGAATTGGGCGTATCAAACACTTTTGATAGGAACGTGTCGGCTCTTTCTCAAATGTATAGGTGTCTCATTCGGCGATGGTCGGCATTAGGCCATTTTGTGCTTTTGAGTGTCTGGTGGGCTGGGGCTATTGGCCTGTGGTAATCAAGATAGTAAACGAGTGTATTTAAGCATGGCCCCACAATGGCCACTTGCCGATACAAGCCCGTCAAAGCGAAACCCTGATTTTTCCAACACGTTGCGCGAGGCGATATTTTCTCTTTGCACGTTTGCCGTTAATTGAGTTTCAGGGCCATTTTGCACGACGGTACATAAAGTGGCCAAAGCGCGACTTGCGACTCCACGCTTGCGGTGGGCTGCGGTTACAAAATAAGCAATTTCGCCATCCCGCATGCGCATGACCGCGATCGGAGATGAGGCATTCTCAACGTAACTGAGCACGTCTATAGCCGTTGTCGCACTGTGATCGCGCCACCGTTTTGCGGCGATGTCGGCGGAGGGGAGATATGAGGACTGTGGGAAAAGCCAAGCACGATCTTTAGGGCAAGAAAACAGGGTCGCCAAGCTTTGGGTATGTTCTGGCCCCAAGGGGGCGACAACACATGTTTCATACCCCGAAACAGTGTCGGGCACGAGCAAACGATGTTTTTGATGCATGGGCGCCATGTCTGTGCTCTACATTTCGAATGTCTTTTTATATCTTACGCTTAGGCACTATTTCCCCATGTCGCGTTGGCAGGCAGATCGGACATGGCGGCTGAGTTGCGAGCATCGCGTGCAGCACTCGCTTCGCCGTCACGTACGGCCTGTTCGGCGCGCAGAGCGGAGAGAAACCCTTGCTCGTTGGCGATGCGTTGGACATGGCCGGGATCTGTTCCTAGAGATTCCAAACTGGTGCGCTTTGCAATCGAGCTTGAGACAGCAACGACCCATTTTTGCAATGCGATGGAACCGTAATTTTCCAATCCAGCTTTTATGGCGGATTCTGCTGCGTTTACGTCGGCTTTCAAAGCTTGAATTTTTAAGTTTTTCTTAAATTCGTCATCTGCCATCGCCATGGTGACATCTCCTTCTTGCATTTAAATGAGCATGGAGTGTGGGGGTGCGAGACATTATATTGCGTGCACAGCATGCTGGTTGAAATACTACAGCTGAAAATCGTGTTTTGGCAAGCATCCTACATTTAGGGATTTGAAGATAGCGTGCCTTCACGTCGCATGGCGCCAAGTGCCCCGCATGAAACTGGACACTTGGTTAACATTGACAGTTCGATAGGTTAGGCGACCAAAAGCCGTGCTTCATGGGCTTTCAGGCAGCGCCGCGCGGTGGGGCTGTGACCCGATGGCATGGTGCGCAGATCTGGAAAGAGTTTGAACAATTCGTCGCGCGCGCCGTCCTCAATCCCTGTCAAAGACAGATCAGACGGGTGAAAGCTTTCAGAGGCAGCGCCTTCAGCAAAAACAACCTCATGCGCATCAAACATCATGTGGAAGTATTCTACAAATCCCCCCGTGCGGCGCAAAATGGTTTGGTCGTTGACCAGATGTTTGGCTGCCGCAAACACTTCGTCCGCACCAAACAACATCTCAGCGCGCCAGCCCTGCAACAGCATACGGTGTTGTGGGGACACGATCAGGTCACGGGTGTTGCCCAATGCGCCGGATTTGATCTCGATAGGGGCGAAATCCCCTTGTGCCTCGATGCCTCGTGAGCCAATCCAACGCAAAGGTTGAGGGCCATGATCGCGTGTCAGCACCAGATCGCCCGTTTTGAGCGTTTCAATCGCGCGCGGCCCATAAGGTGTCTCAATGCGTGTACCGCGTCCAAAGCAAATCAAGGTTTCGATGTTCTCGAAGCGGATGATCGTACCGTCGGTCAGGGTGGCATAGCCACTCTCGGGATCGTCGGCATCGCGTACAACAGACCCCGGCACCATAAGACCGTTCATGTCTAAGACATCGCCCGCGTCATCGCCGGTTTCATTGCCGATGATCGTGATCGTGTCTGGGTTCAACGGGTCGGCATTGCCCTCAAGCTGCGAGGGGTCAATGATGATGGTATCGTTGCCTGCGCCACCATAAATCGTGTCGCCGCTGCCCGCATAGATGGTGTCGTCGCCGTCACCTGCGTTGATGATGTCATCGCCCGTGCCGCCATAGATGGTGTCGTTGCCTGTGCCGCCATCGATCGTGTCGTTGCCTGAGCCACCAAGGATTGTGTCGTCATCTGCGCCACCATCCAAAATGTCATCGCCGCCAGCGCCATCCAAAAAGTCATTGCCTGCGCCGCCCTCAAAGATGTTGGTGTATCCATTAACGGGGTCCGTGGACATGCCGTCAAACCCAACCAAAGTGTCGTCATGCGCAGACCCGATGATGCCATCGATGCCTGAACCAGAATCGCCTTCTGCATCACCTCCAGAATAGGAGCTTGTGGACAGGTTTACGTTTACACCTGCATCTGAGGCGGAGTAATCGATGGTATCTTGACCTGATTCACCATTGTTAAAATCCGCACCTTCGCCACCGATAAAGGTGTCATTGCCCGCGCCACCATACAATTGATCGTCGCCATCGCCGCCGATCAGCGTGTCATTGCCGTCTTCACCGTATATCGTGTCATTGCCAACGTTGCCGTCCAATGTGTCATTTCCGGTGCCACCATAAATGATGTCATCGCCCAGACCTGAATCCACGGTATCGTTGCCGTCACCGGCCAAAACAGTGTCGTTTTCATCAATGTAGACGCTGTCAAAATGGATATCAGAGACATAGATGCCCTGATTGCCCGTGCCTTCGTTGCCGTAGTCAATTTCGAGGTAGGAAACGGGGCCGGGGATGGTGACAAGGATCGATCCATCTGCGTCGGACGACAGCGTGCCAATGGTACCTGTTGCAACGCCGTCTTCAATGAACACGTCACCAGCAGATGTCAGTATCACCTCAATCGGCTCACCTGAGGCATCATAGGCTGTGACACGGATTGTATCTACAAAAGACGCCACATCGATGTCGTTGATCCGAAAGGTGACATTTTCAACCTCGGCATTCATTTCAGACCCAGTGGCCTGATCGAAGTCGATGGTTAGGGTTGCCGTATCTGTTCCCGAGCCGTTGCCATTGTTGTTGTTGCCAAGCAACAAAAGGGAACTGTCGGTATCAAAGGTTTCGCCATTGTCGCGGTATAGCGTGTCATTTGAAACGGCAGCTGAATAGCCCGGACCTTCGTCAAGGTAGCTGACGGTCACATCAATTCCGCCAACAGTCATCGACCCGCCAGTGCCCGCGATATTCGTGCCATCTTCCGATAGCGCGTCCCAAGAAAATACGTTTGACGTGACGGTTTGACCGTCGATCATGTCCGCGCCTGGATCGCCAGTGTAACTGGTGTCTATCGTGTCATCGCCGGATGTGCCTTCTACGATATCGTCTTGGTAATCCGCATAGGTAAAGGCCTCATCGCCATCGTTGATATTGGCGTAAGTGTCATAGTTCACAACTTCATAGGTGTGGCCGGGCACCAAAGGGATTTCTGACAACGTGTATTGCCCGCTTGCGTCCCCACTTTCGACGTCAAATTGAACAATCTGGAACGTTTCCCCCGTCGCAGTGTCCCTGACTGTCCAAACGAGTTCCGCATCAACTGGGGCGTCGGGCGAGTTGGCGCCATTGATGGTCACGTTCCCGCGCGTTGCCCCTTCGCCCGCATCATCATCGTCAAACCCAAGCGCATTGGCGCCTGTGCCATTGTCGGTGATTACAGCCGTCCCAAGCGCGACGGCTGGCCCAGCGTAGACAAAGCTCGATCCTGTGCTGCCGGCAAAGGAGGTTGGGTTAATATCGTATAGGCTGACGTTGTACACTGGCATTGCGATGACCTCACATAAGTTTAATGAGCCAAAACACGTGGACGAGCAGGCTATCTTGGTTAACGAAATGCAGGGGGAATGCGGCTCAAATCGGGCAGGCTTGGGACTTAAGCATGAAAGATAAGGGAGTTTCCGAGGCACAGTTGTGCGATAAGACGCGGCCAGAGACAGTTTGCCTCTGATGTTGCCGTTCCCTCAGGCCAACACCAACGATCAAAGTCGATGTAAATTTTAGGATGCTTTTGGTTTTAAAATCATTTTTCTGGGCAAGGGGCCACTGCCTTTGTCGCGTCAACGCAGGACCGTTTGACCACACCGCGCCCATGTTGGCAGGCAAGATCCGGTCACGTTTGATGTGTCAGGGTAAAACCGCCAACCAGCACCACGTCGAGATCACGGCCAAGGCTGTCCCTAAGAGCACAGAGGACGCCGCAACGCGTTTGGCAGACCCATACATGTTCGCGAAAATATAGGCGTTAATGCCCGGAGCCATCGCCGAAGTGATCGTCGCTGATCGCAATGGCCCGACGTCAAGATCAAACACCAGATGCCCAAGGCCATAAGTGATCAAGGGATGCACCAAAAGCGAGGCAGCAACAGCCCAAGCAATCATACGCATGTCGCCTTCTGGGCGGTAGCGCACCAAAACGCCACCCAACCCAAACAAGGCCACAGGGATCGCCGCGCGGTTCATCATACCAACGGCGTCCCAAATTGTTGCATGCAGTTGAATGTTGAGAACATTGAAAACCCAGCCTGCTGCAATCGCGATGATCAACGGGTTGAACAAGATCGCGCGGCTGACCTGTTTGGCCAAACGGGACTTTGATAGGCCTTTGCCCTGCGCGCGGGCAAATTCCATCGCGGTGATTCCGATGCCATATAAAATAGGCGCATGGATGGAAATGATCGCAAAATTCCACCCCAAGGCCTCAGGCCCATAGGCGCGTTCGGTGATCGGGGTGCCAAGCAAAAGGCTGTTTGAAAACAATCCAATAAACCCGATCGCAACGCTGTCAGTCAGGCTGCGTTTGAACAGATACCGCGCACCGCAAAACGCAAATAGCCCGCCAGAAAACGCCCCCGCGTAGAAGGATAGTAACAATGGCGCGCGAAAACTTTCGCCCAAATCCATTTTAACGATGCCTGCAAAAAGCAAAGTGGGCACGGCAAAATTTTGCGCGAATGTCATCAACGACGCGACCGCATCATCCGAAATCCATCCCCGCCAGCGCGACAGATACCCATAACCGATGACCAAAAACACCGGCAGAACAACGTCGAGCAAAGCTTGCATAGGTTTAGTCCTTAAATGCGATCACCATGCCGTCATATGCGGGATTGATATGATCTGCTGTCTCTTTTTGTAGAGTCTCATAGTCGAGATCAATGTGCATATTTGTCAGAACGGCTGTGCTGGGGGCCGCGCGGTCAATCCAGTCCAGCGTGCGCGCCAAATGGGCATGAGAGGGATGCGGTTCATAGCGCAGCGCATCAACGACCAAGGTGTCCAAGCCCATAAGCTTGGGCCAGCTGTCTGGATAAATCTCCAAAACATCAGGGATATAAGCCAAATTTCCAATGCGAAACCCAAGCGCATCGATCTGGCCGTGATTGACTTTGATCGGATCAAAGGTGATTGGACCGCCCGCGCCGTCAACCGTCACTGGTCCGCGAATGGCGTGTAGATCCAAAATGGCTGGGTAATTTGACCCCTCAGGCTGCACAAAGGCATACCCAAAGCGCGCGATCAGATCATTTTGCGTGTCTTGATCGGCCCAAACTTTCACCCGTTCGCGCATGGCAAACACCACTTGGCGCAGATCATCAATACCGTGAACGTGATCGGCGTGGGCATGGGTGTAAATCACCCCGTCCAAATGACTGGCCTGCGCGTCCAATAGTTGTTGGCGCATGTCGGGCGAGGTATCGATCAACACGGTGGTCGTGCCCTCAGGTCCCGTTTTTTGCACCAGAGCCGAGCAACGCAATCGGGCGTTTTTTGGATTCGACGGGTCACAAGCGCCCCAAAATCCGCCAATGCGCGGCACGCCGCCCGATGAGCCACAGCCCAATATGGTGAATGTCAGGCTCAAAGCACGGCCTTGGTGAACAGACGTTCAAAATTGGCTTCCGTTTGAGCTGCAAAATCTGCGTATGTCATGCCAAACGTTTCAGCCGCTTTTTGTGCGGTGTGGGCCACATAGGATGGTTCATTGCGGCGGCCGCGATAGGGTGGTGGCGCCAGATAGGGCGCATCTGTTTCCACCAAAATACGGTCCTTGGGCACATCGCAAAAAATTTCGCGCAGCTCTGTCGATTTTGGAAACGCCGTGATGCCAGACATCGACAAATAGAACCCCAAATCCAACGCCGCCATGCCCAAGGCCCGCGATGACGAAAAGCAATGCATGACACAAGAATAGGCACCGGCCTTATATTCTTCGGTCAAAATACGCGCCATATCGTCATCGGCTGCACGGGCATGAATGATCAAGGGCAGGCCCGTTTGGCGCGCTGCCTCAATATGAATGCGCAGGCTTGTCCGTTGAATATCCATGCTCTCGGCGGTGTAGTGATAATCCAAACCTGTCTCGCCAATGGCCACAAATTTTGGATGCTCCGCCAGTTTTACCAATTCTTCTACGCTGGCCAAAGGCTCTTCTGCGGCTGACATTGGATGTGTGCCCGCGGCCCAAAAAACGGGGGCAAATCGGTCTGAAATCTCACGCACTTGGCCCGCGTTTTTCAACTTGGTACAAATCGTCACCATCCGGTGCACACCTGCGTCCACAGCACGCTCAATCACTTGCGGCAATTCATCGGCAAAGTCGGGAAAGTCGGTGTGGCAGTGGCTGTCAGTGATTTTGGGTGCGGACATTGCGGATGATGCTCTAAAATATGGCGGCGCGCAGCAAATTACCGAGAACGGGCCACGCGAGAGGCCGTGTCATTGATCTTAAATACCATATCAAGGATCAGGGCCGCGGGGTCAAGGTTGACGGCCCGTGCATGGGCCGCGCGTGCCGAAATTTCTTGCTGCAAGGTGGCCCAGTCTTTGGCCGCTATCCCATCTGGGGCGAGCCGTGTCATGACGTCTGCTTCGCCACGGGCGGCTTCCACGAGTGGTGGGCGCCCAGCGCCTGTGCGCGCTACGCGTGTCAAAAAACGATCAATGAGTCCTAAAATTAATTCATACCGATCCACATTGGCAGCGCCAACACAGCTTTCGGCCAGTTTGAGAGCGCGCTGACGATCCAGTTTTGGCAAGGTCGCAAACAGGGCAACCACTTCGCCATAGGCGTCCATTCCATCCAAATTTGTCAACCGCAATGCCTCACCAACTGATCCAGCCGACAATTCGGCCAAAGCGTCACTTTGGTCTGCCGCATCAAAGCCTGCCGCGTCAAGGGCTTGGCGCACATCTTGACCGCCAAGTGGCCCAAGACGCAACTCGCGACAGCGCGACCGAATGGTGGGCAAAAGCCGCGAGGGTTGATGCGAGACCAGCAATAGCACCGCGTTTTTTGGGGGCTCTTCCAGCATCTTCAACAATGCGTTGGCCGAGGACACGTTCATTTCGTCGGCACTGTCGACGATCACCACGCGGCGACCACCATCGGCTGCGGACATATGGAAAAACGCGCCGAGTTTGCGCACTTCTTCGACAGAAATTTGTGCTGTGTGACGCCCTTTTTTGGCATCATAAGCACGCCGGATCAGGCACAAACGCGGTTCGGCCAATTGCGCCGAACGGCGATAAACGGGCGTGTCATGGCCGATCTCAAGGCTTGTCGGGGCAGCGGGGGCGTCACCAAAGAGGCCCGCGTCATGATCGCCCACGGGCTGTGACAGTAAAAACCGTGCAATGCGCCACGCCAGCGTGGCTTTGCCAACACCACGCGGGCCGGTGATCAACCACGCATGATGCATACGGCCCGTGTTAAACGCATCCAAGAATGCGTCTTCGGCTTTGGATTGCCCAAACAACTGTACCGTTTCGCGCGGATGCGGAGCACCGGGGGCGCGGTCTGCTTCTGGCTGTAATTCCATATCTCCGGCGGGGGCTCTCATGCGTGCGGTCCTTTTGCGGCAATCAGGCGCGGCAAAACAGCTTCGGCAATGTCGCGGGCGACAACGTCCATATCTTGGGCCCCATCAATCACCACAAAGCGAGGTGCATGCGCGGCCAAATCCAAAAAGGCACCGCGCATTTTGACCTGCATTTCAACGCCGAAATCTTCGAACCGTTCTTCGGATGTTTGGCGGGCTTTGGCGCGCGACAATCCTACAGAAGGGTCAATATCAACCAAGACGGTGACATCGGGTTCCACCCCGATCATCGCCTCGTGCAAGGCGTTCACGCGTCCCAAAAGATCACCACGTGTGCTGCCTTGGTACACCCGCGTGCTGTCGGCAAAGCGATCGCAAATTACGATTTTTCCAGCCGACAGTGCAGGGCGAATGGTCTTTTCCAAATGATCGCGGCGTGCGGCGGTGAACAAAAGCAATTCCGTTTCTGCCGACCAACGATCAGGGTCGCCCTCAAGCACAAGGCTGCGAATTTCTTCAGCGCCGGGCGAGCCGCCAGGTTCACGCGTTAGCACCACATTATATCCGTGCTCTTGCAATTGATCCGCCAAAAGGCGCGCTTGCGTGGACTTGCCAGAGCCGTCAATGCCCTCGAAACTGATGAACATATGTGGGTCCTATTGCGTCGCGGTGGTGGGCGCGTCTGATCTGGACGTCAATTTGGTACGCAAAACGCCAAAAGCTGTCCGAAGGCGGGGGCCAACGCCACCGCGTTCAATCGTGCGATCCGCCACCAATGGCAGGCGAGCCTCTTTCATGTCGCCGCGATCAATCACCAGTTCGGCCACTTTGTCGCCTTGGGTGATTGGGGCTTCTAGCGGGCCAGAATAGACCACTGTGCCTGTGAGGTTTTGCAACATCGGCGCGGGCAACAGCAGTGACATATCATCGGGGGCCACAAGGCCAACACTGGTCGCATCCCCCATCCAGACCTCTGCGCGGGCAAATTCTTGACCGGACTTGGCAACAGTTTTTTGCGCAAATTGGCGAAATCCCCAGCTGACAATACGCTCGGCTTCTTGGGCGCGTTCTGCTTCAGAGGTGAGGCCGGTGATGACAAAAATCAATCGACGATTGCCCTGCATCGCGGACCCGACAAGTCCGTAGCCGGCCTCTTGGGTGTGACCGGTTTTAAGCCCATCCGCGCCGATGCCAAGTTTTAGCAAAGGGTTGCGATTGTTACGGTTTTGCGGGGCGCGGTTGTCAAAAGGAAATTCCAGTTGACCAAAGTAGCCGTAATATTCGGGGAAATCTTTGATCAGGCGTTTGGCCAAAATGCCCAAATCTTCCATCGACATCCGTTGTCCAGGGTTGGGCCAGCCCGAGGCGTTGGCAAAGGTCGAATTGTCCATCCCCAATGCGCTGGCACGTTCATTCATCAAACGGGCAAAATTGTCTTCGGTGCCTGCCAGCCCTTCGGCCACGGTCACACAAGCATCATTGCCTGACAAAACGATGATGCCTTGGATCAGCTCTTCGACTGTGGGGCGGTCTGTTTCGTCTAAAAACATCGTCGACCCGCCCATGTTTTTGGCGCGTGTGGACACCGAAAAACGCGTATCGAGCGTGACGCGGCCATCGCGCAGCGCCTCGAACAACATGTTCAGGGTCATCAATTTGGACATCGATGCTGGGGGCAGGGGCGTATCGGCCTCTTTTTCCAACAGCAATGTATCAGTCGTTAAATCATAAACCCAAGCGGCCCGCGCACGGGTTTCAAAGGCCGTCGCAGGTAGCGCCAATGTTAAGGCAAAACAAATGGCTGCAAATTTAAATGCAAGGCGGGACAGAAGATGGGGCATGGAAAATGCGGTCCTTTCGTCTTGGGCGTCAAACGGCGGTACACTGGCAAACTTAAACACGGGCGTCACAGGGGCGGGGGCCTCGTTGGTTTCTAACTGAGGCTATCCACCTCAAGACCTTAATGTGTCACATAGTAGGCATCGGTGAAGCCCGCAGCAGTCACTTTTGCGAGAAGACCTTTGCGTTCTGTTGCCGTGGCTGCGGGGCCGACGACCACACGCCAAAAGGCTTTGCCTGAGGTTTCACCCTTTTTGACGGTGGCCACCAAACCTTGCGACCCAAGCATTTTTACGGTGCGATCTGCGTTGTCTTTCACAGAGAAAATCCCAATTTGAATAAAAGGTTTTTCCAAAGACGATGACGCGGGTTTGGGGGCAGTTGTTTTTGGAGGGGCAACAGGTTTGGCGACCGGTGCGCTGGGGACGGCTGGCGCAATCGCATCCAGTGTGGCCGCGGCATCTGCAATGGGGTCAAGAGGTGCTGCTTCAATGGTCTCTGGTGTCTCGATGGCGTCAATTTGCGCTGGCGTTTGTGCAGGTTCTGCGGCGACCTCTTCACGACGCAGCGCCGTTACGTTCAATTCGACAGGGCTGCCAGCCAAAAGCCCCAAGGCTTCGGCGGCATCCGAAGACACCTGAATTTCAGGGCCAGGTGAGCTGCGTTCACGTTTAAACAATGCGCCGATCACAAATTTACCGTTTTTCGCGTTGCGAATGATCACGCGCTCAGGGTCGATGACATCAGCGTGTGCCACCCAAACTCCGCCCAAAGATGGCCTGCCATCCCAAAGACCATTTGCTGTAACCTGAAACACGTCTGGTGCTTCGACATCACGTTCAACGATTTTTGTGGATGTTTGTGGGGTCACAGTTCCATTGGCAGCGGCGCTTGGTTTTTTCTGAAACAGATTGCCACCTTGGCCCTCTTCACACGCCACAAGAAACGTCACACTGGTCAGTGCCAAAAGAGCACGTACAAACGGGCGATTTTTGTGGGTTTTTACACTCTGTTTCCGGCGATGGTTTGGTGTCTGAGTGCCTGTGGATTGCATGCTCTTTGCCCCTTGAACTCTGTGACGCGTCTTGCGCGCGTATGATTTGCTCTGCCTATACCGCTTGGCCAATTAAAAATTGGCGCGGTTCGTTTTTTTTTGCAGTCTATCCGCTTGCTCATGCGCTGGAAAGCCCTGCGTGCGGCAATGGGCAAAAAACGGCAGGTTTGCGGGGGCGCGTTGGTGGTGTGGGGCAGGCGTAAATCGCGCTGAGTGAAATTGTTTTGATTTTTTTTCGTTACACATCTTTTAGAATCGAAAAGAGGGCGCTAGAGAGAGCGCGTCGGAGGAGTGGCAGAGTGGTCGAATGCACCGGTCTTGAAAACCGACGAGGGTGAAAGTCCTCCCAGGGTTCGAATCCCTGTTCCTCCGCCA
>JBLHXX010000010.1:0-51643 GCA_047630475.1 Celeribacter sp.
CGATGAATTTCTCTACGCCCACAAGCACCAAACAGACGAGCACAACGCCAAACACCAGTTTTATGCGCGCGGGGGACGGCGGGTTTTTCACCCAACGTTTGGCCCGTATCAGCCACATCATGTTCATTCGGTGTCCTTGGCTGTGTCCTCGACACTCTCACCCGCAGTATCGTCATCGTCAAACACGACAGACCCAATATAGGGCAGGTTGCGATTGGCTTGGGCAAAATCAATGCCGTAGCCCACGACAAAGGCATCGGGGATCTCAAACCCTGTCCATGTGGCTTTCAATTCCACTTCGCGGCGCACAGGTTTGTCGAGCAAAGCAATGGTTTCCAATTTGCGCGGATGGCGCGATTTGAGCAGGTCCAACACCGATGTCAGCGTGTGGCCCGTGTCAACGATGTCTTCAACAACCAAGACATCACGCCCTTCAATATCGCCGCGCAAGTCTTTGTATATCTTCACATTTCTAGAGCTTTCCATACCATCCCCGTAGGATGACACCTCTAGAAAATCCACCTCAA
Organism: Celeribacter sp.; assembly: GCA_047630475.1. GTDB lineage: Bacteria > Pseudomonadota > Alphaproteobacteria > Rhodobacterales > Rhodobacteraceae > Celeribacter. The sequence continues at coordinate 528 of JBLHXX010000010.1, forward strand.
CATTCATGTCCAGCTCGCGCACCAGATCGGCGATAAACACGAACGATCCACGCAACAGCCCGATCACAACAAGCTTGTCAGTGTCTGGGTATTCCTTGCGAATATCGCGGGCCAAATCCTCGATCCTTGCGGCAATCGTTTTGGCCGAAATCATAACGTCGATGTGGTAGGGGCGCTGCGTCATGGTATCCTCTTGCATTTTGGTCGCATTGGTTAGACATATCACCCAGAAATAATTAGACCAGAGACTTAGATCACAGACCATGCCGACACACCGTGAAACCAAAACCATGCCCTACACCGCTCAACAGATGTACGATCTGGTGGCTGATGTGCAAAGCTATCCGAAATTCCTGCCGTGGAATGCCGCCGCACGTATCAGATCGCGCGAACAGTTCGACGATCATGAGGTTATGCTGGCGGATTTGGTGATTTCTTTCAAAGTGTTTCGTGAAAAATTTGGATCAAAAGTGGTGCTCTGGCCGGATGAGATGAAAATTGACACGCAGTATCTGGATGGACCGTTCAAGTATCTTAAAAGCTGGTGGCAGTTTCGCGATCTGGGCGATGGCACCTGCGAGGTTGAATTTTTTGTCGATTTCGAGTTCAAAAATGCCATTTTGCAATCGGTGATCGGCATGGTGTTCAACGAGGCGATGCAGCGGATTGTGCGGGCGTTCGAGCGTCGTGCCGCAGCGCTCTACACTTAGCGCTCGACACTTAGTGTTCAGCGGACTTCGGTTTCAAACACATTTGGGCAAAAGAAAAGGCGGGATATGATCCCGCCTTTTGTCGTTTTATATCAGTGTGATTTTACGAATTGTGATCGTAGGCACTTTCACCGTGCTGCGCGAGATCAAGACCTTGTTGTTCACTGTCTGCGTCAACGCGCAAAGGTGTGACCAAAGCGCAAAGTTTGATCAAAGCAACGGTCACCACGAATGTGAACACGCCAACGATGCCAAGCGCCCCGAGTTGTGCGACCGCATTCGCACCCTCTGCGAAAAAGATGATCATGATCGTGCCAAAGATGCCGCCAACGCCGTGCACTGCGAAGACATCCAATGTGTCGTCGATTTTCAATTTGTTGCGGATCACATTGACCATTTCTTGGCACAACACACCTGCAACCGCACCGATGATCAGCGCTTCAACAGGGCCAACAAAACCAGAGGCCGGCGTGATAGATGCGAGACCCGCGATGGTGCCTGTAACGATGCCCACAAGGGAGGCTTTGCCGTATTTGATTTTTTCCCAAATGGCCCATGTGATCGAGGCTGCCGCAGCCGAGATATGAGTGACCGTGATGGCCATCGCCGCGCCGCCGTCTGCCGCCAATTGCGACCCGCCGTTAAAGCCAAACCAGCCAACCCACAACATAGACGCGCCAATCATGACGTAACCAGGGTTGTGCGGCGGCTTGTTGTCAACTTTGCGACGGCCCAGCATCACAGCCAAGATCAGCGCAGCAATGCCCGCGGTTTCATGCACAACGATACCGCCTGCGAAATCCATCGTGCCGGTTTCGCCAAAGATGCCGCCATCTGCCAAAAATCCACCGCCCCAAATCCAATGGGTCACAGGCGCGTAGCACACCAGCATCCAAAGGGATGAGAACAAAATCACAAAGCCAAAATTGATCCGCTCAACATAAGCGCCAACAATCAAAGCAGGGGTGATGATCGCGAATGTCATTTGAAAGGCAAAGAACAAAACCTCGGGAATCGTACCAGATACAGAGTTTGCATCAACGCCCATCAGGAACATTTTGCCCACGCCGCCCCACAATGGGCCACCGTCGCCAAAGGCGATGGAATAGCCAAAGGCCAGCCACAAAATGCTCATCACACAAGCGATGGCATAGACATGCATGAACACACTCAGCACATTGCGAGCGCGCACGAGGCCCCCGTAGAACAATGCCAAGCCTGGCAATGACATGAATAGGACCAGTGCGGTTGCAACCATGATCCACGCGGTATCAGCTCCGACCATTTTCCCCTCCTAAGGATATTTTTTAAGCGTTAGCGGCGCGTAGAGCGGCTTTGTGGTGATGAGGAAAGGGTCTTTGGGGAGATTTAGGTGATTAAATATGAGGCAATTGGTGAAGTGATGCTCAATTGAGCGCAATGAGTCGGGTTAGTTTAAAAAAGAGGCACAAAAGAATCTTTGGGCAAGGGGTGGCGCTAAAGCGCGTCTCGCAACATCACAAGCGCCATTTGTACTGTCGCATGGCGCACATTTGAACGCCCAAGGGGCCCAAATTCAATAGTTGTCGTCTCGATGGGCTGGCCCGTTTGAGCCACCCCAAAGCAAACCCGCCCCTCTGGTTTGAATTCAGACCCTCCTGGGCCAGCAATGCCTGTGACGGACACGGTCAAATCGGCGTGCGAATTGGCCAAGGCCCCATGCGCCATTTGCGACGCAATCTGTTCTGATACAGCCCCATGCGCATCCAATGTGGCGGGGGTAATGCCCAGCATTTCGATTTTTGCAGCATTAGAATAGGTGATAAACCCACGATCCACCACATCAGATGATCCTGCAATTTCAGTCAGCGCCCCAATGATCAACCCGCCAGTGCAGCTTTCTGCCGTGGCGATCCGAACCCCCTTGGCGCGCGCCATGTCCAACACTTGCGTGGCCAATATGGTGACGTCTTGTGTCGTATCAGGCTGGGTCACATCAAAAACCCATGAGCGAGGCCCGCCAAAATAACGACGCAAATCGCCGCAAAAATGCCCGCGATCACATCATCCAACATCACACCCACCGCATCTCCGCGACGGTCCGCTTTGCCAATGAGGCTGGGTTTTAAGATGTCGAAAAGGCGAAACAGGATAAAGCCAGCCAAATAGCCGGGCCACAATCGAGCACTTTCAATCCCCATCATTTGCGCCCCCACGGCCACAGGCCATAACGCGATCCATTGCCCTGCCACTTCATCGATGACAATCTCGGACGGATCATGTTCTTCGGTGCCCACCTTGGCATCCGCCGTCATGATTTGTGTCGCCCAAAGCCCGACGATGCACACAACAACAGTGGCAAAGGCAACAAGACCAAAACCACCTGCTTCATTTATGGCCCAAAACACAGGGACCGCCGCAGCTGAACCCCATGTGCCAGGTGCAGGTTTCAAATAGCCAATGCGTGCAAAAGTTGCGACGATTTCTGCAATATCTTTCATAACGGGTCCTTAGCGTTTGATCAGGGTGGCGGTGGCAAGCGAGGCGATGCCTTCTTCGCGACCGGTAAATCCAAGACGTTCTGAGGTGGTGGCCTTAACGGAAATACGGCTCACATCGACAGACATAATATCAGCAAGACAGGCGCGCATCGCATCGGCGTGTGGGCCAATTTTGGGCTGCTCGCAGACCAATGTCACGTCGCAATTGGACATCTCGAATCCGCGCTCGCGCGCCAGATCGATGGCGTGACGCAAAAATATGTGACTGGCGGCCCCTTTCCACTGCATGTCGGATGGGGGGAAATGGCGCCCAATGTCGCCCTCGGCCAATGCGCCATAAATCGCATCCGTCAGCGCGTGCATGCCCACATCAGCATCAGAATGTCCCTGCAAGCATCTGTTATGCGGCACTTTAATGCCGCACAGCCAAACGTGGTCGCCCGTACCGAACCGGTGAACGTCATAACCATTGCCGAGGCGAATATCCATTTGGGTTCTGTCCTTATGTTGTCTCAAGCGCGCTGCCAAAACATCTTCGGCGCGCGTAAAATCATCCGCGTGGGTGATCTTAAAATTGGCCTCGGCTCCTTGGGTGATCGATACGGCAATCCCCGCGGCACGGGCAATTTCAACATCATCAGCGGCCTCTCCATCAAAGGCACGATGAGCCGTTAGAATGGATGAAAAATCAAACCCTTGCGGCGTCTGCGCGCGCCACAATCCTGTGCGGTCTTGGGGGGCCTCAACATGGTTTTCCCCACGCCACAAGGCGTCTGTGACGGGCAGTGCAGGGGCGGCCCCATCGTGGGCTTCCAGTGCATTTAAGACGTTAAGAATGACCTCTCGGGGCACCAATGCCCGCGCGGCATCATGGATTAAAACCTTTGTGACGCCTGTGCCCACAAGGGCTTCTAGGCCTGCTTTGACCGAGGCGCTGCGAGACGTGCCGCCCGCAATCGGGGTGATGCCTGTGAGGCTTTGCACCAATTCGGTATCATCTGCGTGATGCACAACAACAATGTCATCAACAATAGGTCGAAATGCTGCAATCGTGTGATCAATCACCCGTGGGCACGTCGTATCCGTCCCAAGAGGACGCCATTGTTTGGGAATATCACCGCCTGCGCGGGTGCCGCGTCCTGCGGCAACGATCAAAGCTGTCACTGTCATAAAGCGTGGATAATATGTGGTGCGATCCAACGCAATGGGCGCTTGGGTCCTGTGATGCGTCTAAAAATTAGGCAAATGCAAATTTAAGCCATTTTTTTGCGCTCTACCCTTTGCGACTCTGCGCAGACAGGGATACCCAGTATAGATATGCACAAGGATTAAGCGCTTGCCCGTTCAATTGGCAGATATAACACTGGACCCTCCGATTTTTCTCGCGCCGATGGCTGGGATCACAGATTTACCGTTTCGCGATCTTGTTGCGTCTTTCGGGGCAGGGTTGGTTGTGTCTGAAATGGTGGCCAGCCACGATATGCTAAATGCCCGTCCCGGATCGCGTGAAAAAGCCGAACTTGGGTTTGGCGTCGCAAACACCGCTGTGCAATTGGCGGGACGCGAGGCGCATTGGATGGGCGAGGCGGCCAAAATGGTCGCGGCCAACGGCGCACGTATCATCGACATAAATATGGGCTGTCCTGCCAAGAAAGTGGTCTCTGGCTATTCCGGATCGGCGTTGATGCGCGATTTGGATCATGCGTTGACTTTGATCGAGGCTGTCGTGGCCGCAGTAGATGTGCCTGTGACGTTGAAAACGCGGTTGGGTTGGGATGATGCGTTGCTCAACGCGCCAGAGCTTGCGCGCCGTGCCGAGGCCGCAGGCATTCAAATGATCACCATTCATGGCCGCACCCGTTGTCAAATGTACAAAGGGTCGGCGGATTGGGCTGCGATCCGCGCTGTGAAAGACGCTGTTACGATTCCTGTGATTGCGAACGGCGACATCACATCGACCGAAAATGCGACAGATGCGCTGGATCAATCCGGCGCAGATGGCGTGATGATAGGGCGTGGTGCACAAGGGCGTCCGTGGCTTTTGGCGCAAGTTGCCGCCAAACTCATGGGGGCGCCGGACCCAACGGAACCCGTGGGGCATGCCTTTTGTGACATGGTCGCAGGCCATTTTGACGCTGGGTTGTCATTCTACGGTGTTGATCTTGGCGGGCGCGTGATGCGCAAACATCTGGGTTGGTACATGGACACGGCCAAAACGCCGCCTGCGCTGCGCAAAGAAATTTTAACCCTCAAAGATCCTCGTAAAGTGTTTGATCACTTACCCCAAGCTTTGGCCCAAAAAGGGAGAGCCGCATGAGTGCCACCTCATTTGAAACCCTCTGGCCGTCTTTGCCTGTCCCGTCCTTGATTGTCTCGGACGATGATAAAATTTGCGAAGTCAATTCGGCAGCAGAGGGGTTTCTCAACGCTTCTGCGCGATCGATGCGCGGTGTTCCGGTCATGGACAAGCTGGCGATTGATGCGCCGTTGGAAGAAGCGTTCGAGCGGGTGCGCCGTGATGATGCGCCGATGTTCATCAACAATGTCGATGTCTCGGGCGGCAATGCAGCGCCTGTGCAATGCAACATTCAAATCGCGCCGTTGTCTGGCAAGCCAGGCTGGGTTTTGCTGTTGATGGAGCCACGCCAAATTGCAGATCGTTTGGGGCGGTCGCATTCGGTGAAATCCTCGGCTCGTTCTGCGATTGGCATGGCAGAAATGTTGGCGCATGAAATTAAAAACCCGCTGGCAGGCATCACAGGGGCGGCGCAGTTGTTGTCCATGGGGATCTCAGTTGAAGATCAAGAGCTGACAGATTTGATCGTCGAAGAAAGCCGTCGCATCGTAGCGCTTTTGGAACAGGTCGAACAATTCGGCAATCTGCGCCCGCCTGCAAAGCGTGCGATCAATGTGCATGATTTGATTGATCGCGCCCGCAAATCGGCGCAATTGTCCTATGGGGCGTCGATGAAATTTATCGAAGATTTTGACCCGTCTTTGCCGCCAACTTTTGTGGATGGCGATCAATTTATGCAGGTGTTTTTGAACCTGTTTAAAAACGCGTGCGAGGCCTCGGATAAAGACAACGGTGTGATCCGCATTCGTACGTTTTACGATTTGTCATTGAGGCTGCGGCGCAAAGATGGCTCTGGGGCGGCTTTGCCGTTGCAGGTTGAAATCATCGATGACGGCCCCGGTTTGCCGCCTGAAATTGCAGGCGATATTTTCGAACCCTTTGTGTCTGGGCGCGAAAATGGCACCGGCTTGGGGCTGGCGCTTGTGTCTAAAATTATCTCGGATCACGAAGGTTGGATTTCTGTGGACTCAGGTCCTGGAAAAACTGTGTTCCGCATTTCACTGCCCGTGGCCCCCAAAGAGCCCTCTTAGAGCCGCGGATTAATTGTTATTCAAAATGCTCGCGTTGCGGGCTCCGTATTTTGTTGATGCGGACACTTTAGGAGAGTTGAAAATGGACGGAACGATCCTCGTCGCAGATGACGACCGCACAATCCGCACCGTGCTGACGCAGGCATTGACGCGGGCAGGATGTAAGGTGCATGCGACCTCATCCTTGGTGACATTGATGCGCTGGGTGGAAGAGGGCAAAGGGGATTTGGTGATCTCCGACGTGATGATGCCAGATGGAAATGGGTTGGAAGCTCTGCCCAAAATCGCCAAAGAACGCCCCGGTTTGCCGGTGATTGTGATCTCGGCGCAAAATACAATTATGACCGCCATTCAGGCCGCCGAAGCCGAAGCGTTTGACTATTTGCCCAAACCTTTTGATCTGCCGGATTTGATGAAACGTGCCGCCAAAGCGTTGGAGGTTAAGCGCCGCGCGAACCCTGCGCCCTCGACCGCCAAAGCCCCCAGCGAGATGCAAGAAGATCTGCCGTTGGTTGGGCGTACGCCTGCGATGCAAACATTGTACCGTCTGGTTGCGCGCGTGATGAACACCGATTTGCCGGTTTTGATCACTGGCGAAAGTGGCACTGGGAAATCCTTGATTGCGCGTGCCATTCATGATTTTTCTGATCGTCGGTCTTTGCCGCTTGTGGTGGTCACCGCCACGGATTTGGCCACGATGGAGGGGCCCGCTGCGGTGATTTCACGTGCCAAAAACGGCTCTATTTTGTTTGATGAAGTGGGCGATTTAGATGAAGAGGCCCAAGCGCGCATCGTGCGGATGCTCGACAGTTTCACCGATCATTCGCCGCGGATTATGGCCACATCGCAGGCTGATTTGAGCGCTAAAATGGAAAGCGGTGCTTTTCGCCAAGACCTGTTCTACCGTCTTGGTGGGGTAACGCTGTCTGTGCCAAGTCTGCGCGAACGCGTGGATGATATTCCGTTGCTTGCAGAATACTTTTTTGGCAAAGCTGACAGAGATGGCATGGCATTGCGTCGCTTTACGGCGGATGCCACCGAATTGGTGCGCGCCTACAGCTGGCCAGGCAATGTGCGCCAACTTGAAAACACCATTCGCCGTTTGATCATCACCGCACCTGAAGACGAAATCACCCGCGCAGAGGTTGAGCTTGTGTTGGGCAACCAGCCCGCGATTGAGCCGCTTCAAGGCGGTGGAGATGGTGAAAAATTATCGGCGTCTGTCGGCAAACATTTGCGTCGCTATTTCGATTTGCACGGCGGTGTTTTGCCGCCCCCCGGTCTATATCAACGTATTTTGAAGGAAGTTGAGGGGCCTTTGATTGAAATTGCACTGGATGCTGTGGGTGGAAATCAGGCTAAATGTGCTGATTTGCTTGGAATCAACCGCAATACCTTGCGCAAAAAGATCAATGACCTCGATATTCAGGTGACACGCCGTCGCAAATTGATGTAAAACCGCCACACCCGTGTTGATTTGAACGCAGTGACAGAATCGTCACATTTGATTCGCCTCAAACTTCACGGGACGCATGGATATGTTCGTGTGCGTTTTGATATCAGTCTGGGGGCGGTTTTGCGCAAGCCTATAGCGAGAACAAGCTTTAACAAGCTGATGCGATTGCGCCGAATTCGGCGCCTTCAAAACTGGGCGACAATCGCTTTGTTTGCGCTTGGGCCGATCCTTGCCGTCGCGACATTTGTGGTGGTTGGCCCCCTAAATCAAAGTGCGTCGTCCACTGGTTTGCGCGGCGTACTTTTGTCTGATTTGGTTTACGTGTTGGCTGTGGCCGGTCTGGTGGCGCAGCGTGTCGTTAAAATGATTGCCGCACGACGCGCGCATTCTGCAGGATCAAGGCTGCACCTGCGATTGACGGGAGTGTTTGTGCTTTTGGCGCTTATTCCAACCGTGACGGTCGCTGTTTTTGCCGTTGTGACGTTGAATTTTGGTCTTGAGGGGTGGTTTTCAGACCGGGTGCGCAATGTTGTCGGGTCCTCTTTGGCCGCAGCTGAGGCTTATGAAGGCGAGCACCGTGATGGTCTTGCCTCTGACACCCGCAGTTTGGCTGTTTTTATCACCGAACGTCGCCGTGCTGTGACAATCTTGCCCGATGGCGCTTTGCGCGAGATGCTCAATCAAGGGCAAGGACTTATTCAACGCGGGTTGCGTGAAGCATTTGTGATTGACAGCAGTGGTGCTGTAACTGCGCGCGGCGAACGGTCTTATTTGTTTGATTATGAACAGCCGACGCATGACGAACTGGCCCGCGCAGAGGCCGGTGAATTGGTGATGATTGACGATTGGGATGTCAATGAAAGCCGTGCTTTGTTGCGCTTGGCGGGGTTTGCGGATCGCTATCTTTATGTCACGCGCGATGTGGATGGCGCTATCCTGAGCTTGCTGGATGAAACCCAAGAAACGGTTGCGCTTTACAATCAGCTTGAAAGTGAACGTGGGCGTTTGTTATTTGAATTTGGCCTGATTTATTTGGCCTTTGCCCTTATTTTGATTTTGGCCGCCTCATGGGTCGGTCTTTGGTTTGCTGAACGGCTCGCGCGCCCTGTTGGGCGACTTGTTGAGGCCTCAAATCGCGTTAAAACAGGTGATTTGACGGCCCGAGTGTCAGAAGAGCAAGGGGATGATGAAATCGCGATTTTGGGTCGTGTGTTCAATCAAATGACCAGCGAACTAAAACTGCAACGCGATACGTTGTTGGATCGCAACGTTCAGATCGAAAGCCGTCGTCGGTTGTTCGACTCAGTTCTAGGGTCGGTGACTTCTGGCGTGATTGCGCTGGATTCTGACGGGCGTGTTTCGTTGCTTAATCCTTCTGCCGAGCGATTGTTGACGGTGGTTGGCAACGATGTGATCGAGACGCCGCTGCGTGTTGCTGTGCCTGAGTTCGGGCCTTTGTTTGAGACGCTGCAAGATCAGGGTCGCGAAGTTGTTCAAGACGAAATTCGGCTGATCCGGTCTGATGCGCAAGAAAGCCTGTTGGTGCGCATCGCGCGCAGGCGTGATGTGGATGGCGCGCTCGAAGGTTATGTTGTGGCCTTTGACGATGTGACCGATCTTGTCAGTGCTCAGCGGATGGCGGCCTGGGCAGATGTGGCGCGCCGTATTGCCCATGAAATCAAGAATCCGCTGACGCCGATTCAGTTGTCGGCAGAGCGTATTTTGCGTAAATTTGGCAAAGGCATGACTGATGATGATCGCGAGGCTTTGGAACAATATACGTCCGTAATCGTGCGCCAAACGGGTGATTTACGCCGCATCGTTGATGAGTTTTCAAAATTCGCCCGCATGCCAACCCCTGAGCGTCGCGAGCAAGATTTGGTGGAACTGGTCAAGGGGGCTGTGTTGTTGCAACGAAATGCCCAAGTTGGTGTGACCATTGAAACCCAGATCGAGCCTCGATTGGCTGTGGCTGAAGTGGACGCGACTATGATTGGACAGGCGCTGACCAACTTGATCAAAAATGCAGGTGAAGCCATTGAAAGTCTAGCAGAAAAAGGTCTGCCGTTGGGGTACAGGGCGGTCATTCGGGTCGCTATGACGCAAGAGAATGGACAAGCTGTTATCGTCATCACCGACAATGGAATTGGATTGCCTGACGATAGATCGCGCTTGTTCGAGCCTTATGTGACGACGCGCGATAAGGGCACAGGGCTGGGGCTACCAATTGTGAAAAAGATTATCGATGAACATGGGGGGACGTTGACGTTGAGCGACGGCGTGCCTCTTGATCCATCGGGCCGTATAGGGGCTTGCGCGACCATTAGGTTGGATTTGCAGGTTCCAGAACTTAACCAAATAAAACAAAAACTTGCAGTGTGAATGTAGAGTGGGAACAGGGTATGTCTGATATTTTGATCGTCGACGATGAGCGCGATATTCGTGAATTGATTGGGGATATTTTGCGTGACGAAGGATTTGAAACCCGATTGGCCGCAAATGCCGACGCTTGTATGGCTGAAATTGACGCATCCGTGCCGTCATTGATGGTTTTGGATATCTGGCTCAAAGACAGTCACATGGATGGGATCGATATTCTCAAGCATGTGAAACGTGAGCATCCTGAGGTTCCGATCATTATCATTTCAGGGCATGGCAATATCGAGATCGCAGTCGCGGCGATCAAACAAGGGGCCTATGATTTCATCGAAAAACCTTTCAACATTGATCAGTTGATGGTCGTTGTGGGGCGGGCCATGGAAGCATCCCGTTTGCGCCGTGAAAACACCGCTTTGAAACGTAAAGACGGCGGTGAGATTGAGATGATTGGCGGATCAGCTACGTTCAAACAGCTGAAATCAAATCTCGAAAAAGTCACCAAATCCAACGGGCGTGTCATGTTGACGGGGCCTGCGGGGGTTGGCAAAGAAGTGGCCGCGCGGTTCATTCACACGCATTCTGATCGTGGTGGCTTTCCCTTTGTGACGGTGAGTTCTGCAACGATTGAACCCGAACGGATGGAAGATGTTTTGTTCGGGCGCGAGACCCCTGAAAAAGGTATCGAAAAGGGCCTGCTTGAACAGGCCAGCGGTGGCGTCATCTATTTCGATGAGGTGGCCGATATGCCCGCAGGCACGCAGTCCAAAATCTTGCGTGTCTTGGTGGATCAACGTTTTACCCGCGTTGGAGGCACTGAAAAAGTGTCTGTCGATCTGCGGGTGATTTCCTCGACCAGTCGTGATTTGGCCGAAGAAATTGCCTTGGGGAATTTCCGTGAAGAGCTGTTCCATCGGTTGAATGTGGTGCCCATCGAAGTGCCTGCGCTTGAAAAACGCCGCGAAGACATCCCTGTTTTGGCCGAATCCTTTATCGAACAGTTCAATAAAATCCAAGGTCTGCCATTGCGCAAGCTGTCGAGTGACGCGATTGCGATGCTGCAAACCTTGGCTTGGCCTGGCAATGTGCGTCAGTTGAAAAACGTCATCGAACGGGTGCTTATTCTAGGTGACAGCACCGAAGAGATTTCGGCAGATGAATTGCCAGAACAAGCCCCAGTGGGCGAAGACGATGGGCGGTCCATTTTGTCGCCCAGCATCGCCACTTTGCCGCTGCGTGAGGCGCGCGAATTGTTTGAGCGTGAATATTTATTGACGCAAATCAATCGGTTCGGCGGTAATATTTCACGCACCGCTACCTTTGTCGGCATGGAACGCTCGGCCTTGCACCGCAAGTTGAAATCATTGGGGGTTGTCACCGGAAATAAATCTGGTGGACGCGTTGCTTATGTGCCTGAAGAGGTCGATTGAGCGCCAGAGACGCAGCATAGACCCGTTACGGGGACCGACAGGGCGTTGACCGTACCAGACAGACGTGCAAACCAAGAATTTGAAAAACAAAGGTTGATGCAATGAAGGTCATCATTTGCGGCGCGGGCCAAGTTGGTTGGCAGATCGCGCGCCAGCTGTCTGGCGAAAAGAACGACGTGACTGTTGTGGATAACAATCCCGACTTGGTACGCCGTGCGACGGATACGCTGGATGTACAAGGGGTCGAAGGCTTTGCCTCATACCCCGATGTGCTTGAAAAAGCGGGGGCGCGTGATGCTGATATGATCATCGCGGCCACCCATTCCGATGAGGTCAACATGGTCACCTGTCAAGTGGCCCATTCTGTGTTCGACGTGCCGCGTAAAATCGCGCGTCTGCGGGCGCAATCCTATTTGACGGCGATCTACTCTGATTTATACCGTCGCGATCACATGCCCATTGATGTGGTAATCTCGCCTGAAAAAGAAGTCGCCGAAGCTGCGTTGCGCCGTTTAGCTGCCCCCGCAGCCTTTGATACACAGGCCTTTTTTGGTGGCACGGCTCAGTTGATGGGGATTTCACTTGACGAGAATTGCCCCGTTCTCAACACGTCTTTGCGCGAATTGACGGATTTGTTTTCAACCTTGCGTGCCATTGTCGTGGGCGTGCGGCGTGAGGGCACGTTGTTTTCACCTGACGCGGACGATCAACTGTACGCGGGTGATGATGTCTATTTGTTTGCCCATTCCAAAGACCTGACGCGGACCTTAGAGATTTTTGGCAAAACCAATCGCAAACAAGAGCGTGTGGTGATTTTAGGCGGCGGCAATGTTGGGCTTGGGGTCGCACAAGCGCTTGAGGCGCGTACAGAACGCGTGCGTGCCAAGGTGATTGAAAAAAACCGCAGCATCGCAGAAAAAGCGGCTGATGTGTTGGAGCGCACCATCGTGTTGCACGGCGATGCTTTGGACAACGAGGTGTTGACCGAAGCAGGGATCGCGCGTGCGGATGCGGTGCTTTGTGTGACTGACGACGATAAAGTGAACATGTTGTCGGCTGTGCGTGCCAAGCAAGCGGGCTGCGCCATGGCAATTTGTCTGGTGAATGATCCGTCATTGGTGCCGGTGCTTGCAGCACTGGACATTGACGCGCACATCAATCCGCGCGCCACCACGGTGTCATCGATTTTGCGCCACATCCGTCACGGACGTGTGCGCAATGTCTATTCGGTTGGCGATGGCGAAGCCGAAGTGATCGAGGCGCAAGTATTGTCCACATCGCCTTTGTCGGGCAAACGTATACGCGACATTTCTTTCCCTGAGGGTGTGTTGATCGGTGCGGTGATGCATGGCGATAAATACTTAAAACCTGCAGCCGAGACTCGGATTGAGGAAGGCGACGTGATCACGTTGTTCTCATTGGCCGCAGATGTTCCCGAAGTGGAACGACTTTTGCAAGTTTCGATCGATTACTTCTAATGAACCGGTTTTCGCGCATGCCGTTCTTTGTTCAGCTGATGTTGATCTGCGCAGGCGCGATGATGCTGCCTGCGATTTATGGCGGGCTGGTATCACAACACCTTGAATCGCGGTCTTTTTTCTACTCAGGTATCTTGTTTGGAACTTTGGCCTGTTTGATCGCCATCGCGCGCTTTCGCGATGAAGACTCTGAGGATCGTGACACTCGCCGTGATCGCGACCGCGAAGGGCGCAACCAACTTTTGGTGCTTTTGGCCGCCTATACGGTGTTGCCGGTGATGTTGGCCGTGCCGTTTGCTGAAGCCATTCCCAATACGACGTTTTTCAATGCTTATTTTGAAATGGTCTCCGCCTTAACCACCACAGGGGCCACCGTTTTTGAAGACCCCGATCGTCTGCCCTCGACGGTCCATTTATGGACCGCTCTTGTGGGATGGCTGGGGGGGCTGTTTGCTTGGGTCACGGCGATTGCTGTTTTGGCACCTTTGAATTTAGGGGGGTTTGAGGTCATTTCGGCCCGCGCCCCGACCCAAGGCAATGCCACCACATCGCGCGCCTCACAAATCGTACAAGTGGCCGCGGGACCTGAGCGGTTGTCGCGCTATACACAAAAGCTGTTTCCCATCTATTTCGGCCTGACCATGGTGTTGTGGTTTGCGTTGGCTATGACAGGATCAACGCCCTTTGTGGCGCTGTGCCATGCGATGTCGACCATGGCGACCTCGGGTATTTCGCCTGTGGGAGGCATGGCCGAAGGCCAATCCAGTTTTGGCGCAGAGTTGCTTGTCTTCGCGTTTTTATCTTTGGCCTTGTCGCGCAAGACGTTCACGATTGATCAAATTGGCAATGACGTAAAACCCTTGCGCCGCGATTCCGAGATGAAAATCGCATTGGCGCTTTTGATAGGGGTGCCGGTCATCTTGTTCTTACGTCATTGGGGCGGCGCGCTTGAGGTTGTTGGGCAAAACAGTTTCTTTGTGATTTTGCAATCCTTGTGGGGCAGCACGTTTATGGTCATGTCGTTTTTGACCACGACAGGATTTGAAAGCAGCAGTTGGGAAACCGCACGGCTGTGGTCAGGTCTGCAAGCGCCAGGTGTTTTGTTGTTTGGTTTGGCGGTGTTTGGAGGCGGTGTTGCGACGACGGCGGGCGGTGTCAAATTACTGCGGCTTTATGCGTTGGTGCGTCACAGCGAGCGCGAAATTGAAAAACTCATTTCCCCCAATTCTGTTGGCGGCGCTGGCGCGACAGCGCGCAGATTGCGCAGGCAGGGGGCCTATGTGGCTTGGGTTTATTTTATGTTTTTCGCCCTTACCATCGCGGTGGTGATGATGGCTTTATCGCTGTTTGGCATTCACTTTGAAGAGGCCGCGGTTTTCACTGTTTCTGCGCTGACCACAACGGGACCACTGGTGTACTTTGCAGCAGAAATTCCCTTTAGTTATGCTGATTTGGGCACCATTCCCAAAGTGATTTTGGCGGCAACCATGGTGCTTGGGCGGCTTGAAATGTTGGCGATTGTGGCTTTGCTGAATCCAGAATTTTGGCGCCGTTAAGGCATGGAATCTTTGTGATGCGTTCATAACGCACGATTATTGCGGCGATTTGGGAACACGTTAATGATTTAGCGGGCCTGAAATCTTGACATTCCACTCAACATATTGCGAACGTACATCAAAGTGCTGTCGTACGAGAGGCAGTTCGCAACAAAAGCGCAATAAAAAAGGCAAATAGATATGGCCGCCGATAAGCAAAACCTGCAAGATGCATTTCTGAACAATGTTCGCAAAGCAAAAGTTCCAGTGACAATTTTTCTCATCAACGGTGTGAAGCTCCAAGGGGTGATCACGTGGTTTGATAATTTCTGTGTGCTGTTGCGTCGCGATGGTCAGTCCCAGCTTGTGTACAAACACGCCATTTCAACCATAATGCCGTCCACTCCGATCAGCCTTTACGACGGCGAAGAGTAAACCTTGCAAGAACATGATAAGCCGCTCACGCGCGCTTGGGTGATCCACCCAGACATTCAATCTGACCGCAATCGGCGTGACCCTGCATCGGGTTTGGCCGAGGCTGTCTCGCTGTCCGCTGCTTTGCCGTCGCTGGACACCATTGGCGGCGAAATTGTGCGCTTGCCCAAACTGCAACCCGGTTGGTTGTTTGGCAAAGGCAAGATCGAAGAGCTGCGTCTGCGGTTGAAAGAAAACGAGATTGATCTGGTGCTTGTGGATGGACCTGTCAGTCCGGCACAGCAACGTAATTTGGAAAAAGAGTGGGGCGTCAAATTGCTTGACCGCACGGGGTTGATCCTTGAGATTTTCTCGGATCGTGCCCGCACCCGTGAGGGCGTGTTGCAGGTTGAAATGGCCGCACTCAGCTACCAACGTACCCGATTGGTACGTGCTTGGACCCACTTGGAACGCCAGCGTGGTGGTCTTGGGTTTGTCGGCGGTCCGGGGGAAACTCAGATCGAGGCCGACAGGCGTGCCATTGATGACCACCTGAACAGATTACGCAAACAGCTTGAAAAAGTTGTGAAAACCCGTGAATTGCACCGTGCCTCGCGCGCCAAAGTGCCGTTCCCGATCGTCGCGCTTGTGGGCTATACCAACGCGGGAAAATCGACGTTTTTCAACAAAGTCACGGGCGCTGATGTGTTTGTGAAAGACATGTTGTTCGCCACACTTGATCCGACGATGCGCTCCGTCGTGTTGGAGGCCCCACAAGGCGGCACTGATCGCGAAATCATCCTGTCTGATACCGTTGGGTTTATCTCATCACTGCCAACACAGTTGGTCGCCTCTTTCCGAGCCACGCTTGAAGAGGTGCTCGACGCGGATCTGATCATTCATGTGCGCGATATTGCCCATGAGAAAACCCATGAGCAGGCGCTTGACGTGCGCACCATTTTGAATGATCTGGGCATCAAAGAAGACGCGCCGATGTTCGAGGTGTGGAACAAAATCGATCTGTTGGACGGCGAGGCCCGCGAGGCGCGTTTGGCGCGTGCTGCGGCCGAGGATGACAAGTTTGCGATTTCTGCGATCACCGGCGAGGGCGTGCCTGAATTATTGGCCGCGATTTCTGGATTTTTTGAAGAAGAAAAAATTCGCAGAGAGTTTGTGATCCCGTATTCTGAAGGTAAAAAACGCGCTTGGCTGTTTGAACAGCAAATTTTGGAAAACGAAGAGGCCACAGAAGACGGCTATGCTGTCACCGTTTTGTGGACCCCGCGCCAAGAACAAGAATACCGTGACATGTAGGCTTTAATCTTTGGCTGAATCGCTTTTTCGGTTTACTCACCACGTCTTTTGAACGGGCTCAAGGTCACCTTTGAGCCCGTTTGTTTTTGCTATTGATTTGCGGGAACAATGGTGGTGATGCCAACACCCGCAGCCCGTGCCAAGGCAGGATCAAGCGTCATCGGCACATATTCACCGCGCCGCCACAACTCACCTAAATCATCGTAGTGACGTGACAGCGGGTGCCCCGATTGGCCTGTCGCGGTGATAAACACAGAACTGTCAGGGTCGGCAAAATCATAAACACCGCGATATGCTGCGCCATGGACATTGGCAAAAGGTTGATCGCCTGTGCCCGCCGTGACGCCGCGCATCAATGTATTGTCCCCGCCTGAGGTGGATTGGCGAATGTTGACGACCCATTTTAGGAACGGAACTTTGCCTAAAACAGGATGTTCATGTTCGGCCGTATGGGCATCGCCCCAACGCAAAGATTCCAACGCCGTACCATAGGTTTCACCCACCCAAAGCAAGGCATCATCCAACGACTGACGTGCAACATCAGCACAGCTTTCTGTCGCCGCAGATTGCAAGACATCACACCACGCAGAGGCCCCACCAATATCGCGGTACACCCGCTCGATAAACAAAGGGTCCACATGGGTATAGGCACGCGACATCGGCCCCAAATCGTCACGTATCAACCTGTCTTGCAGGGCTCGCATCCACGCATAGTAAATCAATGGTTCGGGCAAATGCTCGTTCATTTCGCCGTTCCATTCGGCCAACAACGTCAGTGCGCGTTGGCGCTGGCGTTCTGGGGTGCCCTCGGGGGCGGCCTCACCGGTGAACCACAAATCGGCGGCAACAAAGGGCAAAAGCGAGCGCGCAGAATAGGACACGATGTCATTTTGCGCCTCGATAAAGCTTTCTCGGGTGTGCACTTCGCGGCTTTGCATCAAGCGTTTCCACCGTTCAATGCGCTGAGTGTCGCCCCAGTGAAACGACAAATGATTGGGAAAGGCGGCGTTGGTGGTTTTGTTATTGGTGTTGCCAATGATCCCGCCCTCTGCGGGTTCAAACAGCGGTAAATCTACATAATCGCGAAACCCCTGCCACTGGTTTGCAGCCACCCAACCTTGGGATGGAATGCGCCCTTGGCTTTGGTGTGCTGTATCCCGCAATGGCGCGCGTCCGATGGTTTTTTGCGCGATGTGATCAGGATCGGCTAAGGCCAAATTCAGGGCAGGGGCAACAAAATCTTTGCCCGCCTCAATGCCCTGACGCACGGTGTTTGAGTGCATCAACTGCATCAGCGCCGACAAAGACGTGTCATCATGGGCCAAAGGCGTCCAAGACACGGACACGATATGGCCGTTTGGCGTCACGGTGTTCAAATCAAACGCCGTTTGCGGCAGCACTGGCCCGTTGTCAGTCCATTGCAACGTAAGCGTTTCTGGCGGTTGATCTTTGATGCGCAAAATCGATTGTTTGCTGCGCATCTTTTTATAGCCCTCTGGCGTCAAAACTTCGTCCTGCGCCTGTGGGTTCACCTGTTCGATGAACAAATCCGCATCATCGGTGTAGGCCGAGGTGATGCCCCACGACAGCATGTCTTTGCGCCCCGCAACCACAAAGGGGATGCCCGGTATCGTCGCGCCAATGACACCGCCGGTTTGCAACTCGACACGGGCCAAATACCACGCGCCGGGCGCACTAAAGCCTAAATGCGGATCATTGGCCATCAAGGACGCGCCTGAGGCCGCACGATCCGGCGAGGCGGCCCAAACGTTTGACGCGCCGCCAAGTGGAGCCGCATTAAATCCGGCCATGGCATAATCAACATGCGCCTCGGGGGTATGGGCGGGCACATCAGGGAACAAACTTGCAAAGCTTTTCAACAGGGCTGTTGGGGTGCCCGGTGCATCAGGCAAGATGTCTTTGACCCGCTCTGAGGGCAACACCAAGGATGTGCGGGCGCGCAACACTTCGGATGAAATATGGTCCGACAGGCGCAAGGCCACCAGTTTGAGCAAGGCGATGGAATCCTCTGGGCGCCAATAGGCAATCTCAGATGGGAACAAGAAAAACTCAGGCGCGCCACGTCCCATGGCCCCTTTGTTCACTTCGCCTATCCACGCATTCACACCGCGTGCATAGGCCGTCAGTGCGGCTGTTGTGTCGGGGGTTTGTAACGGTGCCGAGGCAACGGCGGCCTCATAGACACCCAAACGGCGCATCAAAATGTCGGTGTTTTTCGTGCGCGCGCCGAACACTTCGGACAGTTTGCCTTGGGCGGTGCGCCGCAACAGCATCATTTGGAACAAGCGGTCTTGGGCATGGGCAAATCCAAGTCCGTAAAACACATCTGCGTCAGTTTCGCCAAAAATATGCGGCACGTTGGCTGTGTCCCGCGCAATCTCAATCGGGGCAGAAATGCCTGCGGTTTCAAACGTAGCGCTGTAATCTGGCAAGGATCGTGACCCAAGGTAATAGGCCAAATAGCCCGCAAGGATTGCCAAAACTGTGACGCCGGTTACGATGCGGAAAAGCCATTTGAAGAAAAGTGCCATGGGCTGTGCAGACCTGCTTATTGTGAACATGCCGGTCCTGTGCTTTAGGACTCGTAACGCGTTAAACCACACTTGATCAAAGGAAAAAAGCCATGGCGACAGTAGCATTTTTGGGACTTGGGGTTATGGGATTTCCGATGGCGGGGCATTTGACCGCAGCGGGCCATGATGTGACGGTTTTCAACCGCACACCAGCCAAGGCGCAGACTTGGGTCGATACTCATGGCGGGACGGCCAAACCTACACCGCGTGAAGCTGCAAAAGGGTGCGATTTCGTTATGGCCTGTGTGGGCAATGACGATGATTTGCGCTCTGTGTGCTTGGGCGATGATGGCGCTTTTGCAGGTATGTCCAAAGGGTCTATTTTTGTTGACCACACAACCGTATCGGCCAAAGTGACCCGCGAATTGGCCGCGATTGCCGCCGAAAAAGGCATCGGTTACATCGATGCGCCTGTCTCTGGCGGGCAGGCGGGGGCCGAAAATGGTGTGTTATCCGTGATGTGCGGTGGGTCTCAGGCTGATTATGCGACGTCCGAGCCTGTGATGCAGGCTTATGGCAAAATCGTCAAACGTCTGGGGGAGGTTGGTGCAGGACAGACAGCCAAAATGTGCAACCAAATCGCCATCGCAGGACTGGTCCAAGGTCTGTCTGAGGCGCTGCATTTGGCCGAAAAATCTGGCCTTGATGGCGAAGCATTGATCGACGTGATCTCGGGTGGGGCTGCGGGCAGCTGGCAAATGGTGAACCGTCATAAAACCATGCTGGCCGATCACTATGAACACGGGTTTGCCGTCGATTGGATGCGCAAAGATTTGGCGATCTGTTTGGAAGCGGGCGATGACGTCGGCGCAAGCCTGCCGATCACAGCTTTGGTGGACCAGTTCTACAAAGACGTGCAAAAAATGGGCGGCGGGCGTTGGGATACCTCGTCTTTGCTCAAGCGCCTTAAGGCGTTTGATTAAATTTCAGAGGCATTCCTATTGTTGGTCGCAGCTTTGATGCGCTGCGGCCGATTTTTATTTGTCGCATATTCTTATTTGTCGCACGCTGGCGCGCAAGCGCCATTCCCCCCATTTCCCTTATGACGCAGCTCTGTTATAAGGGCGCTCAAATACGGGAAATCTGAACATGGCTGACAAAAAATCATCAGGTCGCGGCGCACGCGATTTGCGGGTGAAAGTGAAATCTGCACGGGGGCGCAAGCTGTCGTCGACGCTTTGGCTTGAGCGCCAGTTGAATGACCCATACGTGAAACGGGCCCAATCTGACGGCTACCGTGGGCGTGCGGCGTATAAAATACTTGAGTTGGATGACAAGTTTCGCTTTCTCGTGCCCGGTGCGCGTGTTGTCGATTTGGGCTGTGCGCCTGGTGGTTGGTGTCAGGTTGCCGTCAAGCGTGTGAATTCACTGGGCGAAAAATCCGGCAAACGCATTGGGTATGTGTTGGGTGTCGATCTGCAAGAGGTCGAACCGATTGCGGGCGCGGAAGTTCACCAGTTGGATTTCATGGAAGACGACGCCGATATCAAAACCAAAAAATGGCTTGGTGGTGCGGCGGATGTTGTGATGTCAGACATGGCGGCCTCGGCGTCAGGTCACAAACAAACCGACCACAACCGTATCATGGCCTTGTGTGAAGCCGCGGCCTATTTCGCATTTGATGTGCTGGAAGAGGGCGGAACGTTCGTGGCCAAAGTTCTGGCTGGGGGCGCTGAGGGGGATTTGCAAAAAATTCTCAAACAACGGTTTACCAAGGTGATGCATGTTAAGCCGCCTGCGTCGCGGTCCGACAGTTCGGAAAAATTCGTTGTCGCCACTGGTTTTAAGGGCTGACGCGATGGAGACTTGGGTGCGCATAGGGGCAGGGAATGTGTCTGTCGCACTCGATCCAACCATCGGTAATATTCGTGCCTTCACCGTGGAGGGACGCGATATTTTACACACCGCACATTGGGTTGGGACAGAGGCTGCAAAGATGGCCGATGCCCCTGTTGATGCGCATCTTGCAGGTGATTTCTTTTGCGCACCGTTCGGTGGGGCTGGTGTCACGGGCATTCCGCCCCATGGCTGGCCCGCGAATTCTGCTTGGTCGCCTGTGTTGCGGGCTGAAAATGACGATATGGCCGTGTTGAAGTTGGCGTTGGACCATGACGTGTTTGGCGCGCGCATCACCAAAGAGCTGCGCGTGATCGCGGGCCATCCTGTTTTGTATCAAGCGCATAAGATCATTGGCGGGCAAGGGGATTTGACCTTTGCACACCATCCTATGTTGCATCTTTTGGCGGGGGGGCACATTGGGTTTTCCTCTAAAACCGCGGCGATCACGCCGAATGCCCCCTTAGAGACTGCGCACCGTTTTGCCTATCCTGCGCGCGTTGAAAATCTATCACAGTTTCCGTCACGTGACGGCGGCACGGTGGATTTACATCGATACCCATCTGAGGCCGGCCATGAGGATTTCGTTACACTTGTGGAAACTAAGGGCAATGCCTTTGGCTGGACGGCTGTGACGCGGTTTGCCGAAGACGATATCGTGCTGTTCATCAAAGATCCGCGCGTGATGCCCGTCACGATGATGTGGCAGTCCAATGGTGGACGCGACTATGCGCCTTGGAATGGGCGGCATGTCGGTGTTTTGGGCATCGAGGACGGCTGTGCGGCGGGGGCTGCGACACTGGCCGAGGCCGCTGGCAACAATCCCATTGCGCGCGAAGGTGTGCGCAGTGCGTTGTCCTTGCGCCCCGATGTGATCACGCAAGTGCGCCATGCCATGGCCGTTGTTCCGCGTCCTACAGGGTGGAATGGCGTTGTCGATGTGTGCGCATCTTCTACCGGTTTGACCCTGACATCGACGACGGGTGCTACGATCAATGTCATGTTTGATCTTGGGTTTTTCGATCTTTAATCCGAGCTTTTGGTGAAAATGGCATCGCCTCGTCTGTGTCTGGGCTGCGTTTGCGATATTCTTTTTAATTTTCTCGGTTTGCATTGGACAAAAATGGGTTGATCTGATTATCTCTGTCAAAATGGTATACCAAATAGATGTATCTAACGTCACAGTCTGATACATCAGATCTAAGGGGACTTGAAATGGATTTTCAAAAACGTCTGGCGGGCAAACGGGTTGTGATGACGGCTGCGGGCCAAGGTATCGGGCGCGCCTCTGCCGAGCGTCTGGCGCAAGAGGGCGCTTTGGTGATCGCGACGGATATCAATGCTGATTTGGTCGCAGACTTGAATACCGTCCATGGCATCGAAGCGCGTGTGCTCAACGTCTTGGATGGTGAGGCGGTTCAAACACTCGCGCAAGACATCGGCCCTGTAGATGTGTTGTTCAACTGCGCAGGGGTCGTGCATGCGGGCGATATTTTGCACACGCCCGAGGACGAATGGGATCTTGCGTTCGAACTGAACGCCAAAGCGCAGTTCCGCATGATCAAAGCGTTTTTGCCTGCTATGTTGAACAACGGCGGCGGCTCTATCATCAATATGTCTTCGGTCGCAGGGCCCATCACCGGCCCTGCCAATCGCTTGGCTTACAGCGCATCCAAAGCGGCTGTGGCGGGCATGACCCGCGCTATTGCCACCGATTACGTGACCCAAGGCGTTCGTTGCAATTCAATTTGTCCGGGCACTGTCGATAGCCCATCATTGCATCAGCGCCTGAAAGACACTGGCGATTATGAAGGGGCCCTGGCCGCCTTTATTGGCCGTCAACCCATGGGGCGTATTGGAAAACCTGAGGAAATTGCAGCGCTTGTGGCCTACCTTGCATCGGACGATTCAAGTTTCACCACAGGGCAAGAACACATCATTGATGGCGGCTGGACTGCCTAAAAGACCAAATTTTGAGGAAGGAAGACTATGAAACTTGTACGGTACGGTGAGCGCGGCTCTGAAAAACCTGGGATGATTGATGCGGAGGGCGCGTTGCGTGATCTGTCTGGTCATGTGGCCGATATTGCGGGCGAGGTTTTGGTCAATCTCAGCGCGCTCAAAGACATCGATCCGACCACTTTGCCCCTTGTTGCGGGCAATCCGCGTTATGGTGCTTGTGTTGGCGGCACCGGTAAATTCATCTGCATCGGTTTGAACTATGCCGATCACGCCGCTGAATCTGGTTTGGAGGTCCCACCCGAGCCGGTGATTTTCGCCAAATACACATCCGCGATTTGTGGCCCGAACGATGACATTATTATCCCACGTGCGTCGACCAAAACCGATTGGGAAGTCGAATTGGGTTTTGTGATTGGCAAAAAGGCCAAATACGTCTCTGAAGCCGATGCTATGGACCACGTTGCTGGCTTTTGTCTGATCAACGATGTGTCTGAGCGTGAATACCAAATTGAGCGTTCTGGTCAGTGGTCCAAGGGCAAATCGTCCGACAACTTTGGTCCAACGGGGCCTTGGTTGGTGACACCTGATGAGGTTGGCGATTTTGACAATCTGCACATGTGGCTCGACGTCAATGGCGAACGTATGCAGGATGGATCGTCGTCAACCATGGTGTACCGTGTACCATTCTTGGTGTCCTACCTGTCGCAATTCTTCACGTTGCACCCCGGTGATATTATTTCCACGGGTACCCCTCCGGGGGTTGGGTTGGGCTTTAATCCGCCCAAATATCTTAAAGAAGGTGATGTTGTTGAGCTTGGGATCGAAAAACTGGGCAGCCAGAAACAGACCTGCGTCAAAGACATCTAAACCCAAACATATACACACTCAAAAAGGCTGCCATTTGCGCGGCCTTTTTGCATGCCTGCAAGTGTGATTTTTGGCACATATTGACAGCTAAAAGCCAAATTTCTTGAGTTGTGCGGCGATATTGTCAACGATGCGGGTCGCTTTATTTACTGTTTCCATATAGGTCACAATGATAATGAATTTATTGAGTTTGTAGATAAGATCGCGACCATATACCATAAGTCAATCCATATTGAACGGTCACGTATAGTTAGGTCATATGCCGCAAAAGTATATGGTTACATATCTGTTGTAAAAATGAACGAACATGTTGTTCGTGAATTGGTCATTGATGATGTGATAGCATGATCAAAGTGTGGGAGCAGGCTCAGGTTGGAGCAAGATGCCGTCGAAGAATTTTTGGTCGATCGTATGATTGCTTACGGCGATACCCCGGGGGAGGCCGTTGTCGCGGTGTTGGAACATCAACCATGCCAAAACCCACTTTCCGTCTGTTTCGCTTTGTCCACCGTGGCCGCTGATCTGCGCAGTTCTGATGAACATGAGTATGTCGTTTTGTCGGGGAAATGTTTCGAGACGGCAGCTTTGATGATTTGCGATGCCTATGCGCATGGCTGGACTTGCGATGCCAAAGGCCTGCGTGATGTTTTGCGTGATGCTTGGGGTGTATCGGATGGGGTGTTCCAGCGGCGGATGCCCCCACAAAACCGGATGTAACCCCAAAATAGACCTGCTGCGCCTCAGTCGCAGAACACCGCCGATCTCATCGGCGGTGTTCATGGTTTTATAGCTTTATTCAGCAGCCGGTGAGGTCAGCTCGCCTGAACGAATTTGCTCTTCTTCGATGCTTTCAAACAAAGCGCGGAAATTGCCTTCGCCAAAACCCTCGTCCCCTTTGCGTTGGATGAATTCGAAAAAGATCGGACCGATGACAGTCTTGGAGAAAATCTGAAGTAAGATTTTCGTCATGCGGTCGCCATTTTTGTCATCAAAAACACCCTCACCATCAATCAAAACGCCATGAGCTTTCATCCTGTCCAACGGTTCAGAATGACCATTCACGCGGGATTGCGATAGATCGTAATAGGCGTCCGGTGGGCCGGGCATAAATTTCAACCCATTGTCGGCCAAGCGGTCCGTGGCATCAAAAATAGCCTCGGTACCAACCGCAATGTGCTGAATGCCTTCCCCTTTGTATTTGTGCAAATAGGCCTCAATCTGGCTTTTATCATCGGTGCTTTCATTCAGCGGGATGCGAATTTTACCACAAGGCGATGTGATCGCGCGGCTGATTAAGCCCGTGAGTTTACCTTCGATGTCGAAAAAGTGGATTTGTGTAAACCCAAACAACTCGCGGTAGAAATCCCACCACGTGTCCATATTTCCGCGGAACACATTGTGTGTCAGGTGATCGAGATAGTAAAATCCAAGGCCTTGTGGTTTTGGATCTCGCGCGCCCAGCCAATCAAACTCGGCATCATAGGCCGACCCTGTGTCGCCGTAAGTCTCGATGAAATACAAAAGCGACCCGCCAATGCCGACAATCGCCGGCACATCCATAATTTTGCCATCGCCCTCATAGGGTGTCGCACCCAATTTCACAGCGTGATCAAAGGCATGCTGGGCATCCACAACACGCCAGCCCATTGAGGGGGCACAAGGACCGTGATCGGCAATAAACTCGGCCGCATGTGATTTTGGTTCTGCGTTGACGACATAGTTGATGTCGCCTTGACGCCAAATGGTGATCGCCTTGGTTTTATGTTTTGCAACCGCGACATATCCCATTTGGGTAAACAGCGCCTCTAGTTTTTCAGGCTCGGGGTGGGCGAACTCTACGAACTCGAACCCATCGGTGCCTGCTGGATTGTCAGCTGTGATTTTGGCGCGTGGTGTGTCATGCGGGAAGGGTCCCATAATCTATATCCTTATGTGCGATTTCTTTCACACAACATATAGTTTTTGCCATGCAAGATGGGTGCAAAGCGTGTGATCTATTGCTATATTTTGCGCAATCTGTGCATATTTATATCGAATAATGACGAAAGTTTATGAATGGACCTGTTTGATCGCAAGATTTTGGACGCGTTGCAAAACGATGGGCGGCTGACAAATAGTGAGCTGGCTGACCGTGTTGGTTTGTCGTCGTCCCAATGTTCGCGCCGCCGCACTCAGCTAGAGCACGCGGGGGTGATCCAAGGCTATAGCGCCCGCGTTGATCCGCAAAAGGTTGGCATTGCATTGACCAGTATGATTTCGGTAACCCTAAGCAATCACACTGAAGCCAACGCAAATGACCTTCGCAACTTATTGAAATCAAATGTGAATGTTTTGGATGCTTATGCGCTGACCGGTGAAATGGATTACCATATCAAAGTGGTCAGCGCTGATTTGGATGATCTGTCAGAATTCATCAACAAAGTCTTGTTGCCACATCCTGCGGTGCAAAATGTACGCACGTCTATTGCGCTTGGGACGATCAAATCGTCAACGGTTTTACCGCTGGATCATGCCTGAACGGCATTAGGGTGCGCCGCACTAAAGGCTGGATGGGGCAAACAGGCATCGCGTACAGCCATGATGCGCGTGCGGTTTGAATAGTCCACGCCCCATCGATCCGCGTTGTAAAGTTGTGGAATCAAACACAAATCGGCCAAGCGGGGTGTCGCACCATCACAAAATGGCGCTTGCTGAAACCCGCCAAGCATGGTTTCAAATCCTGCCAAGGCTGGTTGGATGAAATGTTTCATCCAGTCGCTTCTGACATGTTCGCCGCCTTCGGTTGCATAGGCCAAGACTGACAAATTGCACACCGGATGCAAATCTATTGCAATGGCATAGGCTAAGGCTCTGTGTTTGGCGCGCTCAACCGGGTCTTGCGGTAACAGCCCCAAATGCCGCGTTTCATCCAGATATTCGATAATGGCCAAAGATTGTGTGAACCTGTGTCCGTCAATGTCCAAAACGGGCACAAGCCCTTGTGGATTGCGGGTCAGGTGCTCAGAGGATTTATGGTCCATCTCGATGAGGTTCACCGACACGGATCGGTGGTCTATTTGGGCCAAGTTCAAGGCAATCCGCACCCGATAGCTGGCAGAGGATCGCCAGTAATCAAACAAGGTGACGCTGTCGGATACATGCGTCATGCAATTGCTGCCTTGAGGGCTTGGGTTAAAACTTTCCGGTCGCCAATATGATTGGCCAAAATTAAAATCAACCGCGCATTGAACGCATCGCTTTGATCTTTGCTCAAATCGGCATGGGCGCCCAAAAGGTCATCATAAAACCCGTCTGCATTTTGGATATTGGGGTTTAAAGTCAATGTCATGACGGATCCTTTGCAAGTGCTGTGTGAAGGGCCGCGCGCATTGCAGCGTCATTAAATGTCGCCCAACGCGCCGCAATATGTTGATCGGGTCTGATCAAATAGACACCGGTGGGCTGTGACCCAAGGTAGCGGTCTGTCAGCGCTTGTGATGGCCGCGCAATAGACAGGGTTTTCACCTCGATATCAGACTCAAATATGCCCGTTGGCACGGGGGTGTTGATCGCCAAAATGGTGAATTTTCCGGACAATTCGTCAAGCAAATATCCGTCCTTCAAAGGCGCATCGGGGCAGCTTGCGCCCACACGGGTTGCGTCTGGCCCATCCAATTCATCCGGTCCATTCAAAGGCAAATCATCATAAACACAAGGCACAGATAGGCGCCCTGAATTGACCAAAGGTCGCGCGAATGCATGGTTTTGTGCCAAGGTTAAAACCGCGTTGCGAAACACTTTGCTGATGTCTGATTTCGGGGTCATGAAATCGGTGGAGCGGGTGGAATTGAGAATGTTTTCGTCGGCGCCATGCGACCGCTCGGTATCATAGCTGTCGATCAGGCGCGTATCGGCCAGACCTTTGAGGACCAAATCCAGTTTCCATGCCAAATTGTCGGTGTCTTGCACGCCAGAGTTTGCACCGCGTGCACCAAAAGGCGATACTTGATGCGCCGCATCACCGGCAAAAAGCACCTGCCCATGACGAAATTTGTCCATACGGCGACACTGAAACGTATAGATTGACGTCCATTCCAATTCGTACTCTGGCACGGTGCCTGTTTGGCGCGACAGCATCGCATCCACACGTTTGCGAATGCGCGCAGGGTCAAGTTCCGCTGCGCGATCAATGTCCCAGCCCAGTTGAAAGTCGATCCGCCAAATGTTATCGGGTTGTTTGTGCAGCAAAGCTGATTGTCCAGCACCTTCAAAAGGTGGCTCGAACCAAAACCAACGTTCTGTTGGAAAATCGGCGGTCATTTTGACATCGGCAATCAGGAAATTGTCCTCGAACACGCGCCCCTCAAACCCAAGTCCCATCATGTCGCGCATGGGAGACCGAGCGCCGTCACAGGCGATCACCCAATCGGCCTCGATCTGATAGGGGCCGTCTGGCGTGTCCACATCCAGTACAGAATACTCACCATGTTGGGTGAGGCCCGTTACGCGATTGCGGCCACGGATTTCAATCGGCGCACCGTGTTTTTGAGCCGCACGCACGGCGTCGACAGCGAACTTTTCAAAATAGGGCTGTTGCAGATTGATAAAGGCTGGAAATTTATGCCCTGCATCGGGTTGCAGATTGAAATCGAACACAGGCGTATCGCCATGAAACACGCGACCGACATTCCACACGACGCCTTTGTCATTGAGCGCTTTGCCAAACCCCAAACGATCCGCAATTTCCAGCGTGCGCTTGGCAAAACAAATCGCACGAGACCCTTTGCCGACGCCTTCGTGATCGTCCAACACCAAAACAGGGGTGCCGCGCTGACCTAAATCCAGCGCCATCGCCATCCCAATCGGCCCACCACCGACCACCACAACAGGGTGGCGGGCAGGGGGCTGATCTTGGGCGGGCACTTTTTCGTATGGGTATAGTTTGAACGCCAAATCGTATCTGATATCGACCATAAAACAGCTCCTCCTCCGTTGGTCTTGACCGTGTTTGCTTACCCTTGAAGGTCTGCCCACATAGCCAGATCACGTTCGGCGGTCCAAACGCGGGGGGTGTCGATACCACGGGCCTCATCATAGGCGCGCGCAACGTTGAAGGGCAGGCAATGCTCATAAATGGCGTAGTCTTTGAATTTGGGATCACAGGCCGCACGCACAGCATCCCATGCCTCTTTGAGCGATCCGCCACGGGCCGCCACACGGGCCGCAGGCGCATAGGTGCTGTCAACAAAATCGCGGGTGCTTTCAATCGCGCGGGCCACGGATTCTTTGCCAATCAGTGCATCACCACGTCCAGGTGCAATCGCATCCAGATCGAAACTTGCAATGTTATCAAGCGTCTGACCCCAATTGCCAAAGTGGCCATCGCCGCAGTAGCAAGCAGAATGATCTTCGACGATATCGCCGGTGAACATGACGTTTTCATCGGGCACATGGATGACGATATCGCCTGCGGTGTGCGCGCGCCCCAAGTGCATCAAATCCACGCGGCGATTGCCCAGATAGATGGTCATATCATCAGAAAATGTTGTGGTGGGATAGGTGAGACCGGGGATGGATTCATAGCCTTCGAACAGGCGGGGAAAGCGTTGGAATTCGGAATCCCAATCCTCTTGGCCGCGTTCCACCACCATGGCGCGCGCTGTGTCGCCCATGATGATCTGATCCGCGCCGTATGCCGATGCGCCCAACACGCGCACCGCGTGGTAATGGGTCAACACGACGTGGCTGATCGGTTTGTCGGTGACTGTGCGCACGCAGTCGATAACTTTTTGCGCCAAACGCGGTGTGGCTTGGGCTTCGACAATCATCACGCTTTCGTCGCCGATGATCACGCCGGAATTGGGGTCGCCCTCAGCCGTAAAGGCGTACAAGCCTTTGCCAACTTCATCAAAGGTGATTTTTTTCTCAACCATGTCGCCTTGGGATGCGAATGCTTTTGCCATGTGCTTGGGCCTTTTCTTATTGGTGATTTTAATCAGGGAATTTTATAGGGGGAATTTATGTGCAGGACGGATGGTGCCGGTGCAGTTACCAAAACCAATGGTGAACCCATCGCCCTTGGCCGCGCCGCGCAAGGTCAATGTATCGCCGTCCTCAATGAATGTGCGGGTCTCGCCTGTGTCGAGCGTAAACGGTTCGCGCCCAGCCCAACTTTTTTCCATCAAAGATCCGTATTCATCAGGGGTCGGGCCAGAGATGGTGCCAGAGCCCAACAAATCGCCCGACGACATGCCGCAGCCCCCTACAGCATGGTGGCACAACTGTTCAGAGGCGGAATAATACATGCGATTGTAGTTGGTTTTGGACAAAGACGTGGCCGTGTTGGCGCCAGCAGGCTGCATCAACACCTCAAGTTCGATGTCATAAAGTCCGTCTTTGGTGCCATCGAGATAGGGCAAAAGCGCTTTTTCGCGTGCAGGTGTGGGCGCACGGAACGGCTCAAGTGCCTCGGCTGTGACGATCCACGGGCTGATCGTGGTGCCAAACGCTTTGCCTTGGAACGGTCCCAATGGTTGGTATTCCCAGCCTTGGATGTCACGGGCGGACCAATCGTTGAGCAGCACATAGCCAAAGATCATTTCATCGGCTTGATCCACGGTGATCGGCGTGCCCATCTCACAACCTGTGCCAACGATGGCGCCCAACTCCAATTCGATATCCAACCGTTTGCTGGGGCCAAAGCTGGGCATATCCGCGTCCGGGGCTTTCATCTGGCCATTGGGGCGGTGAATGTCGGTGCCAGACACGACAACACTTGAGGCGCGCCCGTTGTAGCCCACGGGGATATGCAGCCAGTTGGCTGGTAGATCCGGCGAGCCGCGCAGAATGGCGCCCATGTTTTTAGCGTGCTGCATACCTGCGTAGAAATCGGTGTATTCCGACACGGCCAGCGGCATGTGCAGTGTGGTGTTTGACTGAGGGATTATAAATGGCTCTGCTGCGCTTTGATCCTTTGATCCTTGGGCCAAAATTTCAATCAGACGTGTGCGAAATGTGGTCCACGCAACGGGTCCCATATCCATCAAATCGTTCCAGTATGGCACATCAAAAATATCACCAAAGCCGATCAGCCCTGCGTCTTGTGCGGCTTGTATATCAAAGATCATATCGCCGATGGCAACGCCACACCGCGGGTCGTCATCCCCTTTTGAAAACACGCCATAAGGCAGGTTGTTGAGGGGGAAAGGGTGATGTGCCGTGTTGGCTGAGGTGACCCAGCTTTTCATAAGTGTCATGTGCATCTTTCATATAAATCAGTGCGATAGGCATTTAACCTAAGGTGATTTTTCTATTTTTTGCCCGGTGTGCCGTCGAATTTCTTGTCGATATCAGACCAACAATCGATATAGTCGTCTTGCAAGGGGGCTTGCGTCGCGGCAAAGGCGGTTAGGTGTTGCGGGAAACGTGTCTCGAACATAAACGACATCGTATTGTCGAGTTTCTCAGGCCCCAAATCGGCATTGGATGCGCCCTCAAAAGCGTTTTTATCAGGACCGTGTGGCAACATCATATTGTGCAGGCTGATGCCTCCAGGAATGAACCCTTTGGGTTTCGCATCATAAATTCCGTAAATATTGCCCATCAATTCTGACATCACGTTTTTATGGTACCACGGCGGGCGAAACGTATCTTCGGCCACCATCCAGCGATCGCGGAACAAAACGAAATCGATGTTGGCCGTGCCCGCTTGGCCAGACGCCGCAGTCAGAACTGTGAAAATGGAGGGGTCAGGGTGATCGAACAGGATCGAGCCGACAGGACAATAGCTGCGCAGGTCGTATTTGACGGGCGCGTAATTGCCATGCCACGCGACGACATCCAGCGGGCTGTGACCGATATGGGTTTCATGGAATTGTCCACACCACTTGACCGTCACGGTGCTGGGCACTTCACGATCCTCAAAAGCAGCCACTGGCGTCTTGAAATCACGCGGGTTCGCCATGCAGTTGGCCCCAATCGGGCCACGGCCCGGCAGCTCAAATTTCTGTCCGTAATTTTCACAGACAAACCCACGGGCAGGGCCTTCAAGCACCTCAACGCGGTACACAAGGCCGCGGGGTAAAATCGCGATTTCTTGCGGCTCAATGTCAATCACACCCAGTTCGGTGCAAAACCGCAGGCGGCCTTCTTGCGGCACCACCAAAAGCTCGGAATCAGCGCTGTAAAAATAGCTGTCCACCATAGAGTCTGTGACCAAATACACATGTGTCGCCATGCCAACTTGGGTGTTCACATCACCCGCTGTGGTCATCGTACGCATGCCCGTGATCCAGTTGAGCGGTTGATCTGTGTGGGGCACAGGATCCCAACGATATTGGCCCAAACTGATCACATCAGGGTCTACATGCGGCGCGGACACCCAATAGGGCATATCGATTTTTTCAAACCTATGCGTGTGTTTCACAGAGGGCCGAATACGGTAACACCACGTCCGCTCGTTTTGATGGCTGGGTGCTGTAAACGCTGTGCCTGACAGCTGTTCGCCATATAATCCGTAGTTGCATTTTTGCGGGCTGTTCATGCCTTGGGGCAGGGCGTCAGGCAGGCATTCGGTTTCAAAATCATTGCCAAACCCTGACATGTAGCCCGCGTGCGGTCCGTCTAAACTTGGGGCTTGGGTCATTGTGATCGGATGGGTTTGCGTGATCGGATGGGTTTGCGATGTCATGCTGCGTCCTCGATTTTGTGTTGAGGATTGGATATTAGTTGAAAATGTAACTAACAAGCTATAGTTTTACGATATGACACAAAAAACAACCTTCGATATTCGCGACTTTCTGCCTTACCTTTTGGCGCTCTCAGCCGAAGAAGCCAGTTTGGGGTTTCATCGCATCTACAAAGACCGCTACGGCATGCTGCGCACAGAATGGCGGCTGCTGTTTCATCTTGGACGCTACGGCGATTTGACGGCCAAAGACGTTTGTGATCGCGCGCGATTACACAAAACCAAAGTGTCGCGCGCGGTGACGGCGCTTGAGGCCAAGAAATTCATCAAACGCACAGAGATGGAACAGGATCGTCGGCATGAGATGTTAAGTCTCACACGACAAGGCCGCAAAGCCTTTGAGGACATGTGCCAAGAGGCCCAAACCTATGACGCACGCCTCACGGATGAATTTTCGAGTGAAGAACAAAAAACGCTGAAAGACTACTTGAAACGCTTGGCGCGACTGTAGCGCCTGAGCGGGTGTAGGCTGAGGTGAAAGTCAATAAAGTCAAAATTGAACGCCTAGGCGTACGTGAGATCATGAAAATGGCGGAGAGACAGGGATTCGAACCCTGGGTGCCCGTAAAGGCACAACGGCTTTCGAAACCGGCCCGTTCGACCACTCCGGCACCTCTCCGCGGTGGTGTGGTGGCGGCCGAAATAATGGCGCAATTGGGGATGTGCAAGGGGTTTTGCGATGTGTTGAGCAGAGTTGAACATAAATGTCATTGCAAGCTGTTGCGTATTTTCCTCCCGCATTGGCGTGTCTGTGAAACGATGAACCAAACTCATTTGGATTAACCACAAGAAAATTATCGTTCCACTTGGAAAATGCCACGTCTTTGCTTACCTGTTGGACATAAATTCATTTTAGAAGGGGCGGCAATGCTCAATCTCTTCACACTTAATACGGGCAATATGTCTTGGCGGTCCTTTGGTGGGGCTCTTTCACTTATGTGTTTGATGGGCGCGCCGGTGTCGGCTGCCCCCATTGATGACTTGATGGACTTGATGAAATTCCAAGACGTGATCGAAGTGCTCGCAGACGAAGGCCGCAGCATGGCTGATGATACCCCCGATGATGAGCTTGGTGTGCCGCGGTATGTTTGGGATGAGATGATCACCAAGCTGTATGACGAGGCAACGATGACGCAGGCGTTTCGTGAGGCCTTGATCTCCGCGTTTGGCGCGACAGATTTGTCACCGATTGTTGCGTTTTATGAAGATGATCTTGGGCGCGAAATCGCAGAACTTGAATTGATCGCACGCAAAGCAATCACGGATGAGGCTG
Organism: Celeribacter sp.; assembly: GCA_047630475.1. Taxonomy (GTDB): domain Bacteria; phylum Pseudomonadota; class Alphaproteobacteria; order Rhodobacterales; family Rhodobacteraceae; genus Celeribacter. The sequence continues at coordinate 34,365 of JBLHXX010000010.1, forward strand.
TTTTGGCTGCGGCTGGCGATCTTTGGGCCGAGCTTGATCCGCAAAGCAAGCGGGCAAAGTTGATCGAAGAGTACGTGACGGCCAATGATCTGATCGAAATGAACATCGTCGGCTCGATGAATTCTGATATTGCCTATTACCGTGGGTTCAGTGCGGGCGCGAAAGACGGCATGGGGTTGGATGACACCGATATCATGCGCGAAGTGTGGGCTGGCGAAGCTGACGCGCGGGCGCGGGTGACCGAATGGGTTTACGGGTTTTCTGCCTTGGCCTACCAACCGTTGGATGAGGCCGAATTTGACGCCTACATCGAGTTTGGAAAGTCAGATGCGGGGCGCGCGCTGAACGCTGCGATGTTTACAGCGTTTGACAATGTCTACGCCGACTTGGCACGCGGGCTCGGGGCCGGAACAGCTTTACTCATGCAAACATTCGACGGGCAGGATCTTTGATCAAGTCAAATTTACGCGTTGTCATGCCCTGTAAGATGCCCACACAGTCAATCCTTGCTTGACTTATCGCTCTGGATTCTTGATATACGCGCCACTTGGCGTGCCATCGGTACGGCCGAGCGCTATTGTTTTGGAAAAACTCTGTCTCAAGATAGGCCCCAAATCACTAGGTTTAGATAATCTCGTCCCCACAGAGAGGGACGCGCTGTTTGAGGTACCAAACACTGGCGCTTTTCGGGCAACTGATTGGCAAAAGGACCAAAAAACGCGGGTATATTGAAAGGACGACTGCATGTTCGCAGTTCTGAAAACTGGCGGTAAGCAATACAAAGTACAAAGCGGTGACGTTTTGCGCGTGGAAAAGCTTGCCGTTGCAGCTGGTGAAACAATCCAGTTCAACGAGATTCTCATGGTGGGCTCCACTGTTGGTGCCCCTTTGGTTGAAGGCGCTGCCGTTCAAGCCGAAGTGATCGACCAGATCAAAGGCGAAAAGCTTATCAACTTCGTTAAGCGTCGTCGTAAGCACTCTTCCAAGCGCACCAAGGGTCACCGTCAGCAACTTACATTGCTGCGTATCACTGACATCCTTGAAAAAGGTGCAGACGCATCTGGCGTAAAAGCTGCAATCGGTGCAAGCCTTGCACGCAAAGAAGCCCACGGTTCTGGTGCTCCTGCAGCTCCAAAAGCGGCTGCGGCGAAAAAATCTGCGCCTAAAGCTGCGGCTGCGGGTTCAGACGATTTGACAACAATCAACGGTGTTGGTCCTGCTGCTGCTAAGAAATTGGTAGACGCTGGCATCACATCTTTCGCAGCTCTCGCAGCTGTTGACGTGGACACTTTTGACGCTGTCAAAGTGAAAGCGGATTGGGTTGATCAAGCCAAAGCTTTGGCGAAGTAAGTAGAGTTAAGGAGAGCACACCATGGCACATAAAAAAGCAGGCGGTTCATCCCGTAACGGACGCGACTCAGCTGGTCGTCGTCTTGGCGTTAAACTCTACGGTGGTCAGGCTGCAATCGCAGGCAACATCATCGTGCGTCAGCGCGGTACAAAATTCTACCCAGGCGAAGGCGTAGGCCTTGGCAAGGATCACACAATCTTCGCGACTGTCGAAGGCAATGTGAAATTCCACAAGGGTTTGAAAAAACGTACATTCATCTCTGTGCTTCCAGTGGCAGAGGCCGCTGAATAAGCCGACCTTGATGATATAAAATCCAAGGGATCGGCCTTCGGGTCGGTCCCTTTTTCGTTGTGCGGGCAATGTTTCATCCCCCAGTCACACGATCCTACTAAATGTATTTTAAGAGTGTTTTGGTATGCAGCCGGCCTAGGGCCAGATTGCACCTTGCGCCCCTTGGGAGGGGTGGCGCTGTTTGGCTACTCTTCGAGGAGGAGAGATATGAAATTAGATCACACGATCGAGCGCGATAAATGCGTGACGCAGACTGCCATTGAAGCTGAACGTTTCACATTACGTGCGCCACGGTCTTCGGATGTGGGGCTCTTGTCTCTTTACGCCAGTGATAAACGTGTGGCAGAGGCCTCTCGATCACTGCCGCATCCTTTACCCCCTGGGTCGACTGAGGCCTTTATCGCACGCTCGCTGGATCCGAAAGTGCCATTGTACACCTATATCATCGATGGTGCTGCGGCTGGGCTGTCCGAAGTTTTGGGTGTGATGCAACTCAAACCGCTTGAGCGCGACCAATCCGAGGTCAGCTTTTGGGTTGCGCCCTCTTTTTGGGGGACGGGCATTGCATCTACTGCACTCAATGCCTTGGTTGCGGCCAATCCATTGGGCGACAAAACGATGTTCGCTGAAATTTTCCAAGACAACGCAGCCTCAGCGCGTGTTGTGACCAATGCCGGTTTTGAATACTTGGGCGACGCAGAAACCTTTAGCGTGGCGCGCGGCGCACGGGTCCCGACATGGACTTATGTTTGCAAACTCAACTGATCCCTTTGATGAATCGGGGTCGCCAAACTTTAGGATGACCCCGATGATCCCCTATGCAAGCTCTCACAGCACACCGTTTATAGCGTGCTTGCTCCCCCATCCATGATGCTGTGAATTTTGCAATCAGTTGGGCAAAGGTATTGGCGTCTAAGCTATATGGTCGCGGCTGCGCATGGGCCCTTAGGCTTTGAGACGTGTCATGCCCCATAAATACGCAAAATCTCAGGGAAAAGAGGGTCAAATCCGCATTTTAACCCTTACGCCCAAACAGTTTCACGCGCATAAGGCGCATTGAATTTGCTGGAAATGCACGCTAAGTCTGCGATCTGAAAGGATCACCACATGAAATTTCTCGATCTTTGCAAAGTTTACATTCGATCCGGCTCAGGCGGCAACGGCTGTGTATCGTTTCGCCGTGAGAAATACATCGAATATGGTGGTCCAAACGGTGGTGACGGCGGGCGCGGCGGCAGTGTGATTATCGAGGCCGTAGATGGCCTGAACACCTTGATCGACTTTCGCTACCAGCAGCACTTTTTTGCCCAAAACGGGCAGGGCGGCATGGGCAGCAACCGCACCGGCAAAGATGGCAAAGACATCTATCTACGCGTGCCTGCGGGCACCGAGATTATGGATGAAGACCAAGAAACGGTTTTGTATGACATCACTGAAGTGGGTCAAAAAATCGTTTTGGTCAAAGGCGGCAACGGCGGTTGGGGCAACTTGCACTTTAAATCGTCCACCAACCAAGCACCACGCACAGCCAATCCAGGGCAAGAAGGCATCGATCGCACCATTTGGCTGCGTCTGAAATTGATCGCTGATGCGGGTCTTTTGGGTATGCCAAATGCAGGTAAATCCACGTTCTTATCCGTGACATCCAATGCGCGTCCCAAAGTGGCCGATTACCCGTTTACAACGATGCACCCGAACTTGGGCGTTGTCGGGATTGATAACACCGAATTTGTGGTCGCGGATATTCCGGGCCTTATTGAGGGCGCATCCGAGGGACGTGGTCTTGGCGATTTGTTCTTGGGCCACGTGGAACGCTGCGCGGTGTTGTTGCACCTTGTGGATGGCACGTCCGAGGATGTGGTTCATGATTACAACGTGATCATTGGTGAAATTTCAAATTACACCGACGAGCTTGGCGACAAGCCTCGTATCACGGTGCTCAATAAAGTTGATAGCCTGACCGAAGACGAAATTTCCGAGAAAAAAGCCGCCTTGGAACAGGCGAGCGGCGGGCGTGTCTATACCATGTCTGGCGTCAGCCGCGATGGTGTCGATACTGTTTTGCGCGCGTTGAAAGCTGAAATTTCGATGGACCGTTTGCGGACCAAAAAAGCCGACGGAGGCGATGAGGAAGAAACATCGTGGCGACCTTAAGAGATGCAAAACGTGTTGTCGTAAAAATCGGATCGGCCCTTTTGGTCGAATCCGGTGGGTTGCGTGCGGCGTGGTTGGCAGCCTTGGCCGAAGACGTGGCCATGCTCAAAGCCCGCGGCACGGACGTCATTCTTGTGTCGTCTGGGTCGATCGCTTTGGGGCGCGGCATTTTGAAATTGCCCGCCATTGAATTGCCGCTTGAACAGTCGCAGGCCTGTGCCTCTGTCGGTCAAATTCGCCTTGCGCGTGCTTATCAAGAGGTGCTTGAGCCTTATGGGATCACCACGGCACAGGTGCTTTTGACGCTTGAGGATACGGCTGATCGCAGGCGCTATCTGAACTCTCGTGCCACGCTCGAGGCGCTTTTGGCGCTTGGGGTTGTGCCCATCGTGAACGAGAACGACACAGTCGCCACAGACGAAATCCGTTACGGCGACAATGACCGGTTGGCGGCTCAAATTGCTGTGACGGTTGGGGCCGATCAATTGGTGTTACTGTCAGATATTGATGGGTTGTACACATCAAATCCGAACACAGACCCCAAGGCTAAACATATACCCCAAGTCACGGATATTACGCCAGAAATCGAAGATATGGCGGGAGATCCCGTGTCTGGCCTGTCCAAAGGCGGCATGAAAACCAAACTGTTGGCGGCCAAAACAGCCATGGCCGGTGGCTGTGCGATGGCCATCACGCAAGGGGCGGTTGATCGTCCGCTTAAAGCGTTGGAAGACGGTGCAAAAGTTACGTGGTTTTTGCCATTTGTGGACCCAAAAGGGGCTCGCAAAAACTGGATCGGTGCGATGAAACCCAAAGGCTCAGTGCGTGTCGACGCAGGCGCTGTGCATGCGTTGCATCAGGGCAATTCATTGTTGCCTGCAGGGGTCACGGGGGTATCAGGCACATTTGGCCGTGGTGATCCGGTGGAAATCCTTGGACCGGATAAGGTCCGCGTTGGACTGGGGCTCATTCGCTATACCGCCGTTGAGGCAAGTGCGATTCAAGGGGCCCAAACACAAGATATTCAAGCGATCCTCGGGTATTCAGGCCGAGCCGCGATGATCCACAGGGATGATATGGTGCTATAATGAGCGATGTGAACATTTCCGAACTGATGCAAGATATTGGCAAACGTGCCAAAGCTGCCGCTGCTGAATTGGCTTATGCCTCAGCTGAGCGTAAACATGCCGCTTTGATTGGGGCCGCCGACGCCATTTGGGCGCGGCGCGCAGACATCATTGCCGCCAATGAAAAAGATATGGCGTTTGGTCGCGACAAAGGGCTGACTGACGCGATGTTGGACCGGCTTATGCTGGACGAGGACCGTGTTCGTGGGATTATGGATGCTTTGCGCACTGTTGCAGAGCAAAAAGATCCTGTTGGCGATGTGATGGCCGAATGGGATATGCCCTCTGGCTTGCACATCAAACGCACGCGCACGCCATTGGGGGTCATTGGCGTGATTTATGAATCGCGTCCCAATGTGACCGCTGATGCGGGCGCTTTGTGTTTGAAAGCTGGCAATGCGGTGATATTACGTGGCGGATCTGAAAGCTTTCATTCCTCTGGCTTGATCCATGAGTGCCTTGTGGATGGGCTTGTCAAAGCGGGCTTGCCTGCCGATGCCATTCAACGCGTGCCCACCCGTGATCGTGCGGCAGTCAAAGAAATGTTGACGATGACCGACTATATTGATGTCATTGTGCCACGTGGCGGCAAGGGCCTTGTGGGGCTGGTTCAACGCGAGGCCCGCGTGCCTGTTTTTGCCCATCTTGAAGGCATTGTTCATATTTTCCTTGATGCCTCGTGTGATCCAAAAATGGCGATGGACGTGGTGATCAATGCCAAAACGCGCCGTACTGGGATTTGTGGTGCAGCGGAATGTTTGCTTATTCACAAAGACTTAGCTGATACCATTGGCAAGGATGTGATCACCGCATTGATCAAAGCGGGCATTGAAGTGCGCGGCGATGAAACGTTGCAATCTATCGACGGGGTTGTGCCTGCGACAGAGGATGATTGGGGCTGCGAGTATCTTGATAGCATTCTTGCGGCTAAGGTTGTTGACGATATTGACGGCGCCATTGCGCATATCCACCAATATTCTTCATCGCATACCGATTGCATTATTTCCGAGACGCCAGACAACGTGGCGCGGTTCTTTGAACGTGTTGACAGCGCGATTTTGATGCACAATTCATCGACGCAGTTCGCGGACGGTGGTGAATTTGGTATGGGCGGCGAAATTGGTATCGCGACGGGTAAAATGCATGCGCGTGGGCCTGTCGGAGCCGAGCAATTGACCTCATTCAAGTATCTTGTGACATCGAATGGCGCGACGCGCAGCTGATCCATAACCAGACATGGTCTAAATTTAAAAGGCGCGCCCGAAAGGGACGCGCCTTTTTTTGTGACCTTCAGGGAGGGTCAGGTCACGTGTCTCAAAATAACTATGCCATCAGGCGTAAAACGCCGTCACCGGTTTGGGCCGTGATGCGACGATTGAGCATTTCTGCTTGCAAAGGGGCGAGAATAAATTGAACCTCTGAGGGTTTGAGCCCATCAGCCGAGGCTGTCGCCCCCAAACGCGCCCAAAGATCGGGGGAGGGTTCCAACCGATCCGAGCGGGCGCAAATGGTCCATTGACCGTTGTCATTGCACACGCGAACCACACCACCACGGGGCATAGCGGTTTCGATGCACATCATCATCAAGCACGCGAGTTTAACCTCTTCACGCAGCATATCCGTTTCGGGGTGCCATTCATATGTCAGCCTTGCGGTTCCCAACGCCTTTAGGATGGTGACCATTTCGTGACGTCCCGTCATTTGACCTGCGGAGGCCATGCCAAAGGCAATGCGAAAAAATTTAACGCGTGCGTTTGCATTGTCCACGCTTTCCGCGATAAGGCTGAGCTCGGGACTGGTGTCTCCGCTGGACATGCCAAGCAATTCAACGCCATTGGAAATCGCGCCGACGGGGCTGATCAGGTCGTGGCAAATGCGAGAACCGATCATGGCGGCGATGTCGCGTGTCAATTCTTTGGTCATTTCGTCTCCTGAAGTGGGGCTAACATGGGAAAATACTGCAATGGACGATTTAAATGCGATGCTTGAGCCCGGCCAGATCGTGCGCCACCCTGTGTGTGCGGATTGGGGCAAAGGTCAGGTCCAGTCCAATATCAACGGCAAATTGACGGTGATGTTTGAACAGGTGGGCAAGGTTGTCATCGATAGTCGTCGTGTCGCGCTTCTTCCTGTGTTTGAGTGATTTGGCCTGTGTTTGAATTATCTGACTTTGGTTAGGCTTGCGTTGATATTTCTTACACTTATTCGGCGTTAATTAAAAACATTTTTCAACCTATAGGTGTGTTTGCTATGTTCCTTAAGTGTGTTGTGTTGCATTGATACCGCGAACGCCGTAGAACCCGTCCACCGCATCCTTGTAAAAAAGACCCCACATGAGTGACCTCGATCCTAAGTTCGAACTGCGTTTCGCTGAGAGCGCACAAGATTTACGTGCGGCACAACGGCTTCGTTATAGGGTTTTTGTCGAAGAGCTCGGCTCTGACGGGGAAATGGTTGATCACGAGGCCGAATTGGAAGCCGACGCATTTGATCCGGCTTATGATCATTTGATGTTGATCGATAAGGCGCGTTCAACAGATCCACTTGAACAATGTGTTGGCGTTTATCGTCTTTTGACTGGCGAAAAAGCTGCCGAAATTGGCGGGTTCTACACCGAAGACGAATACGATCTGAGTGTGCTCAAGGCCTCGGGAAAACGGCTTTTGGAACTTGGGCGGTCTTGTGTGGCCCCTGAATATCGTGGTGGGACCGCCCTGTATCATATGTGGGCGGGGCTGGCGAAATACGTCTTTGAAGGTGGGTTTGATGTTTTGTTCGGGGTCGCGTCGTTTCATGGCACCGATATGACGAAACTGGCGGAACCCTTGTCGTTGCTACATCATCGTCACCTCGCGCCACAAGCGCTGCGGGTGCGGGCTGTGGATGATAAATTTCAAAATATGGACCTGATCCCCGAAGATCAAATTGACCGCCGTTCTGCCATGCTGTCTGTGCCAGCTTTGATCAAAGCGTACCTGCGCTTGGGCGGCACCGTGGGCGAGGGCGCTTTTGTCGATCACGCGTTCAACACCATTGATGTGTGTTTGATCTTGGACATCGCGCAAGTGTCGCCACGCCAAAAAGAAATGTACACACGCGAGCGTATCAGATGAGTTTGCCTCTTTGGGACAGCTCGGTGCCCCCGTCCGAACAGCCGTGGGAACGGTTTGACGGGGTCCGTGTTGTGTTGCGTGGCGTGCCGGTTGTGCTGCTGATTTTGGTGTGTTTGCCGTTGATGATGCTCACACGGGGCGTTGAGCGGCTGTGCGTGGGCGCGCGTAGGCCTTGGTCATCGTTTTTTCCACGTTTTGTGTCACGCACCGCTTTGCACATTATGGGCATTCCACTGCGCACGGTGGGTGTGCCAATGAGAGAACATGGGGCTGTGGTGGCGAACCACTCGTCTTGGTTGGATATTTTTTCACTCAACGCCTGTCAAAATGTGTTTTTCGTGTCCAAAGCCGAAGTGGCCAATTGGCCCGGCATCGGCCCCTTGGCACGCGCAACGGGGACGGTGTTTATCGCGCGTGACCGCAAAGAGGCAGGACGGCAAAAGACGTTGTTCGAGGCGCGGTTGCATATGGGGCACAAATTGTTGTTTTTCCCCGAGGGCACATCAACAGACGGTCTGCGGGTTTTGCCATTTAAACCTACATTATTCGCGGCTTTTTTCACCCCAGAGCTGCGCGATGAGGTCGCGATCCAACCCGTTACGGTGCATTACATCGCGCCCAAAGGGGCCGAGCCACGGTTTTATGGATGGTGGGGCGATATGGATTTTGCGCCATCCCTGATCAAGTTTTTGAAAGCACGCAGACAAGGCACAATCACGGTTGTCTTTCACCCACCTGTGGCGGTGAAAGATGTACCCAACCGCAAAAATATGGCCGCGTTGTGCGAACAGGCTGTGCGCTCTGCTTTGCCTGCGATCCCTGAAAAATACGATTTCTGAACCATATAAACAATCGACACGAAAAAGGGGCCCTTAAATGACGAAAAGAGGCCCCTCAATTTCATGAATAAATGTAATTTTGGATCTTAGTTCATAGCGGCGATCAAGTCGCCCAAGGCCGCACTTGGATCGTCTTTGGACCAAATTTCATCGCCAATGGCAAAGAAATCTGTATGTGGCGTCAAAGACTTAATTGTTTCAATGTCCAAGGCGCCTTCGGCGACCACAGGCACTTCGATCATCAAAGACCACCATTCGAACAGCTCTTTTTCGGCCTGTGTGCCCGTGCCCAAACCCGTGGCCCCCGCAGGCCCAAAGGACACGTAATCCGCGCCGATTTCACCCGCGGTCATACCATCATGACGCGTTGTGCCACAAAAGGCACCGACAACGGCATCCGCCCCAAGGGTTTTGCGGACATCGCGCACAGAGCGGGCCCCATCAAGTAAATGCACGCCATCAAGTCCGTGTTTTTCGGCCAAGGCAACGTGGGAATCAATCACCACGGCCACATCACGGTCATGGCACACCTCACGCACAGCATCGGCGGCACGACCCAGTTCGACCTCATCTTTGCTGGCCAAAGCCAAGCGCACACAAGCGACATCATGATCGTCTAACACCTGCGCCAATTGGGCGGGAAAGGTTTCGACATCAAAAGCGGCTGGAGTCAGCAGATAAATTTGGGGCACTTCAGATTGATCTGTGTGATCGGACATGGACGACTCCTTTGGCGTTTGGCTCGATATAGCGGTTTTACAATGCACTTAAAAGGGTTTGCACGCGTCCCATATCGCTTGCCCCGCTTGCGATTTGACCCAACTGGCCCTATCACGCGCATCAGACCGCGCGCGCAATGAACAAAGGTGCAAACTCATGTCCGATGACAACCAAGACTTTGACCTCAAGGGGCCAACGCCCACGTTTATCTTGGTGCGCCCGCAAATGGGCGAAAACATCGGTGGTGCCGCGCGTGCGATGTGGAATTTTGGCCTCGACCGGATGCGCATCGTTGACCCGCGGGATGGCTGGCCCAATCAACGCGCGATTGCCATGGCATCAGGTGCGGGGCGCTTGTTGGACGAGGCAGGCATGTATGACACCGTGCCGGATGCGCTGGCCGATTGCGATTTCGTTTTCGCCACCACCGCGCGGATGCGCGACATCACCAAACCCGTCATGTCGCCTGAGCGCGCGATGGAACATGCCCGTGCGATCATTGCCAAAGGCGGCAAGGTTGGTGTGATGTTCGGGCCTGAGCGTGCGGGGCTTGAAAATGAAGACGTGGTGCATGCCAATGCGCTGATCACTGTGCCGATCAACCCTGAGTTCCCGTCTTTGAACCTTGCGCAATGTGTGTTGCTCACCGCCTATGAATGGCGCCGCCAAACCGCTGACATCATCCCTGAAGTGGTGGAAATGGCAGGCACGGATTGGGCCGGACATGTCGAGATGGAAAAACTCGGCGATCATTACGAAGAGGCGCTGGATGTGGCTGGATTCTTTTATCCTGTCGCCAAAGGGGCCAGCATGAAACTGAACCTGCGCAACATGTGGTCGCGGATGCCGATGACCAAAATGGATGTGCAGATGATGCACGGCATTATGCGGCAAATGAAACGTTGGAAAGAACGCGGTTCGGACCATTAAGGTCTAAGTTTCGCAAGGTTTTCACATTTTTCCCGCGCCAAATCGCCCTGAGACAGTGTGAACGCTTGCCCTTGGGCGGGGTGCTGCCTAGGTTCCCCTGCAAACACCGCACGATATCGCACTATGAGGGGCACATCGCATGGCTCAGAAACCAACATCGAAACGCAGCATTTTCCAAGAGGTCGGCACGGACACCAAAGTCCCCGCAGCCCCCAAGGGCGGGCTGATTGACACAGGGCGCACAGGCGCACGCAAAGGCATCCGCATTTGGTTGCTCATGTTGTTTGCCATGGTGATGGTGATGATCGCGGTGGGGGGCATGACGCGTCTCACGGATTCGGGTCTGTCGATCACAGAATGGAAGCCCGTCACGGGGGCGATGCCGCCGATGGATGCGGACACTTGGGCCTCTGAGTTTGAGAAATACCAACAAATTCCTGAATATAAATTGCAAAATGACGGCATGTCTTTGTCTGAATTCAAAGCAATCTATTGGTGGGAATGGGGCCATCGCCAACTGGGCCGCACCATTGGTCTTGTTTGGTTCTTGGGCTTTGCTGGTTTCGCCGTTGCGCGTAAAATTCCAACGGGGTGGACCAAAAAACTACTGTTTGTAGGTCTTTTAGGCGGTTTACAGGGCGCGATTGGATGGTGGATGGTGTCCTCTGGTCTGACGGGGGACAGGCTTGATGTGGCCTCTTATCGCTTGGCCACCCATCTGGGACTGGCCTTTGTGATCTTAGGATTTATCGCGTGGTACGTGTTCCTACTCAGCCGGTCCGAGGCGGAATTGATGCAAGCCCGCCGCGCGCGGGACGCCAAATTGTTTGGCCTGTCCACGGGATTGCTGCATTTCGCGTTCTTGCAAATCTTGCTCGGCGCTTTGGTCGCGGGCATTGATGCGGGGCGTGGGTTTACCGATTGGCCACTGATGGGCGGGCAGGTTTTTCCACCCGATCCCTTTGGCATCACGCCGCTTTGGCGTAACTTTTTCGAAGACGCAGGCCTTGTGCAATTCATGCACCGTATGGCGGGTTATCTGTTGTTTATCTTTGGTCTTGTGGTGTGGAACCGTGGTCGCAAATCCGCCAATCGCACCACGCAAGCCGCGTTTAATATGATGGCTGCGATTCTGTTTTTACAGGTGGTGCTCGGCATCGTAACGGTGCTCAATGGCGCGCCGATGCATCTTGGTTTGGCGCATCAAATCGGCGCCGTGGCGCTGTTCGTCTCTATTTTGCGTGCACGGTTTCTCAGCCAGTACCCCAAAACGCAATCCGTACGAGGATCATCTAAATGAGCGCTTATACTGATTTGATGGAGTTTCAAAAAACCACCGAAGCTTTGGGGTCTGTCGCAGGGCGTCTCAATTGGGACCAAGAAACGATTATGCCTGAGGGCGCTGGCGCACAGCGCGGCGACGAATTGTCCGCGATGGAAACGGTGCTGCATGCGCGGCGCACGGACCCCCGTGTGGGCGATTGGTTGGCCGCGATTGATACGCAGAGCTTGGACACAGTCGGCCAAGCCAATCTGCGTCACATCAAACGCTCATATGAGCGCAACACCAAGGTGCCCGCCAAACTGGCCGCTGAAATTGCCAAAGTGACATCTATGGCCCAAGGTGTCTGGGCCGAGGCCCGCAGCACTGATGATTTCGCTCATTTTGCCCCAACATTTGAACAGGTCGTGGCCCTAAAACGCGAAGAGGCATCGGCCTTGGCAAATGGTGGCGATCTTTATGATGCGATGTTGCAAGATTACGAACCAGGATCATCCGCCGCAGAACTGTCGGCGATGTTCGGCGCGTTGCGTCCACGTTTGACCGCGTTGCGCGACAAGGTTATGGGCGCGGATCAGCCCAAAGGTGTCAGCGGTACATTTGATGCCGAGGCTCAGATGGCGCTGACCCGCGAGGTGGCCAAAAGCTTTGGCTATGATTTCAATCGCGGGCGGATCGACAAGGCGGTGCATCCGTTTTCAAGCGGCTCTGGTGCCGATGTGCGCATCACCACGCGCACCTCTGACTCCGATCCGTTCAATTGCCTGTATTCCACCATCCATGAGGTCGGCCATGCCTGTTACGAGCTGGGCATCGATGATCAACACATGTTCACACCGCTTGGCGCGGGCGTGTCGATGGGCGTACATGAAAGCCAATCGCGCATCTATGAGAACCAACTGGGCCGCTCGCGCGCCTATACGGAATATCTTTACGGTAAAATGCGCGACAGCTTTGGCGATTTTGGCATCGACAGTGCCGAAGGGTTCTACGCGGCCGTGAACCGCGTGACCCAAGGCTATATCCGCACGGAAAGCGATGAAATTCAGTACAACCTGCATGTGCTTTTGCGATTTGATTTGGAACAACAGATCATCAGTGGTGCACTTGAAATTGCAGATCTGCCTGAGGCGTGGAATGCACGTTTTGAGGCCGATTTCGGGATCAAAGTCGACAAAGTGTCCAACGGCTGTTTGCAAGATGTGCATTGGCCTGTGGGGTTGTTCGGATACTTTCCGACCTATTCTTTGGGCAATGTCTATGCAGGCTGTTTGAACCAAGCGATGCGCCGGGATGTCTCTGGCATTGATGTGGCTTTGCGCAGCGGGAACACGGCGTCCGCGACGGATTGGTTACGCGAAAACCTACAACAATATGGCGGCTTGCGCACACCGCATGACACCATCACGCATGCCTGTGGTTTCGAGCCAAACGAAGTGCCCCTTTTGGACTATCTCGAAGATAAATTCAGCGGCATTTATGGGCTATAACGTATGACACTTGCCATGAGTAAAGAGGCGCTTTCTGCCCATTTGGAACGCGATTTTGGCCCAATTGGTGCCGATTTAGGCATTGAGACTGTGACTGAGACCAGTCTCACTTTGCGGCTGACCCCACATGCGGGCCACGTTCGTTTGGGGGGCACTGTGTCTGGCCCCAGTCTGTTTTTATTGGCTGATGTGGCGTTTTATTTCGCGATATTGGCGCGGCTTGGCCCTGTGGAAATGGCCGTGACCACCAATGCTTCGATTGATTTTATGCGCAAACCCGAGGGGCATTTGCCGGTTTTGGGGACCGCCACAGTGCATAAATTGGGCCGCACGCTGGCTGTGGGGCAGGTGTTGATGCGCAATCCTGATTGTGACGATGTCTTGGCGCAGGCCTCAATGACCTTTGCTATTCCGCCAAAACGCGATTGACCCAAATCCGTTTTAAAGTGCTGCGTATTGAATGAACCAAGGTTCAACACGGGCGCGGATAAACGGCCAAAGGGCAGGGCATCCGCGGCTGATTTTTGCGCCAACACGGGTGTCTAGTTGGTGCAATTTCACATCGTAAGTGCGCCAAGATCCGCCATCGTTGGCTAAATTGTGCAAAACGGGCTGCGCACGATCGATGGATTTGGCGTAAAGCGCTGTTGGCGTCGCTGCGGTTTCGAATTCGTCCCAAATCCGGCGCAGATTTTGGCCTTGATCAAGAGGCAACAGTCCAAACAACCGATCTGCGGCTTTAATTTCGGCCTCTTCTTGGGCTTTTTGGGCCGCAACCGTGACCGCGCCATGAATGGGGGTGTCGCCAGCGTCCACTTCGACAATATCATGCAGCAGCATCATCAAAATCGCGCGGTAGACATCGATGGGGTCTTTTGCGTAATCGGCCAGAACAAAAGCATACAGCATCACATGCCAAGAATGTTCACCGGAATTTTCAGGCCGCGTTCCATCCATAATCGGCGTGGCGCGTAAAATAGATTTCAACCGGTCTGCCTCACACCAAAATGCGTAGCGCTGGTCCAGCACAGGATCGGTGTCTCGGCCTTCAAATTTCGCCAAGGTGAATTCATAAAGGTCTGGCAAAATCGCTTTGGTTCTCAAAGCGCGGCCATGAAGCAAATTACGCGCGATAATATCGCGTTCATCCCCCAATTGCACAGGTGCCCCAAGACATTGCAGCGCAGGGGCGAGAAAATCGATGGCTTTGGCAAAGCGCGCAGTGGGGCTTTGCATCGCTTCAAATTCTTGCCAAATGGCCGTGTATTTGATCCCCAGGTCTTGTGGCAAAAGACCATAAATACGGACCGCAGCGGCCGCCTCAGCCAGCTCGATGTCTTTTGGATTATGGGTGATATGAATGGGATGGTCGCCCGCATCGATTTCAACAATATCGTGCAAGATCAACATCTCAAGCGCCAGCGCCATATCCACGTCTGGACCAGCCATCGGTGCGCAGAGCACGGCCAAAAGGGCGGCATGCCACGAATGTTCCGCTGAATTTTCAAAGCGCGCGCGATCCATCACTTGGTTGGCGCGATCTACGGTTTTAAGTTTGTCAGCTTCCAAAAGAAACGAGAATTGCGCAGTGAGACGCGCCACGTCTTTTGGATCAGACTTCAAGATCATCTTCCGCACTTGGGGGCGGTGCTGTTGGGGATAGCCCTGCTTTGTGTTCTTTCACACGCTGCAAAATATAGTCACGGGCGCGACGTTCGGCCAAACGCACGCGGGCGGCGGTGTTAAACGCCTCCTGCGTGGTGGTCGATGTCGCGCCAATCACTTGGGACACTTGTTGGATAAACTGTTCATCGCCGATGGCATCCATCGCTTTGATCGCGTCTTTTGCCAGATCGTCTGACAGATCGTCCATGATCCCCATGAGGCGCGCTCCTTAGCGTGTATTTTCGGTGAGACGACGACGCACGTAGGTGTCAACGTTGCCGATCATCTGTTCCATATGCGGATCTTCAAAGAAGTGGCCAGCCCCTTCAAGTTCTTGATGGGTGATGGTGATGCCTTTTTGCTCATGCAATTTGTTCACAAGCGCATGGGTGTCTTTTGGCGGTGCGACGCGGTCAGCCGTGCCGTTGATGATCAAACCAGAGGCCGGACATGGCGCCAAGAACGAGAAATCATACATGTTGGCGGGCGGTGATACCGAGATAAAGCCAGTGATTTCAGGGCGACGCATCAACAATTGCATGCCGATCCATGCGCCAAAGCTAAAGCCAGCAACCCAGCAATGTTTCGCGTTCGGATTCAATGACTGCAAGTAATCCAGCGCAGAGGCCGCATCCGACAATTCGCCAATGCCTTGATCATATTCGCCTTGTGAGCGCCCAACACCACGAAAGTTAAACCGCAGCACCGTAAAGCCCATTTTGTGAAAGGCGTAGTGCATGTTGTAAACAACACGGTTGTTCATCGTGCCGCCAAATTGCGGATGCGGATGCAAAATGATTGCGATCGGCGCATCTTTGGCGCGTTGTGGGTGGTAGCGGCCTTCGAGGCGGCCTTCTGGGCCGGGAAAAATCACTTCGGGCATTGAGGTCCCTGTCTCCTTAGGTGTCCTGTCAACGGATGCTACCGCAGGGTGCGGAGCTGGCTGAGAACGCCCATTATGGGGTGTCGTTTTCTGCTCGTGTTAGGTGCCCTGTCCGGCTATAGTTGACGAATAAGATCAGGAACTTTAGAAGCATTCTAAACTTACTGCTCTTTTGGGGCATACGAGTTGCAATGGAGTTAAGGCTCCAAAGCGCTAACGTCAATGATTTTGCTCAAGAATTACCCGTTTTGCGGGGGAATCATCGCAAATACGGGACAAGAATAGGGGCTCAGGCGCCTCAAACGTGATTTACGTCGCCAAGGATTGGGAGATCGGCACATGAAGTTATCGACAAAAGGACGCTACGCGATGGTCGCTTTGGCGGATCTTGCGCTTCAAAAAGATGGAGCGCTGCTGTCTTTGTCCGAAATTTCCAAACGCCAAGATATATCCTTGCCCTATCTTGAGCAGCTGTTTGTCAAACTGCGCCGCGCTGAATTGGTGATCTCTGTGCGCGGTCCCGGTGGCGGATATAAACTGGCGAAATCCCCGTCTGATATTCGTGTCTCTGATATTTTGGGCGCCGTGGATGAAACCGTATCGGCAATGCACACAGGGGCAGGGGCGTCTGGTGGTGTGTCGGGCAGTCGTGCACAGTCTATGACCAATCGGTTGTGGGAAGGCTTGTCTGCGCATGTCTATGTGTTTTTGCACCAAACACGCCTATCGGACATCACCGAAAATGAATTGCGGCCCTGTCCTGCTGTGCCCAGTTTTGTTG
Organism: Celeribacter sp.; assembly: GCA_047630475.1. Taxonomy (GTDB): domain Bacteria; phylum Pseudomonadota; class Alphaproteobacteria; order Rhodobacterales; family Rhodobacteraceae; genus Celeribacter. The sequence continues at coordinate 50,991 of JBLHXX010000010.1, forward strand.
AGGTGGTTGATGACAGCAAACCCGATGATAATGCGGAATTGGCCTGAACATGACCCGCGTGCCGCGCACATATTTGGATTATAACGCCACTGCCCCCCTCAATGCAGCGGCCCGCGCCGCAATGATTGCGGCTATGGATGCTGTCGGCAATCCGTCATCTGTGCACGGTGAGGGGCGCATAGCCAAAGGTTTGATCGAGAAAGCCCGCGGGCAAATCTCAGACGCGTTTGGCGCCAGTTCGGCCGATATCGTATTTACGTCTGGGGCAACCGAAGCGGCCGCTTTGGCATTGTCGGGGCGGGGCGTACACTGTGCTGACGTGGAACATGAGGCCGTGTCATCGTGGTGCGTGGCGGGCTTGGCTGTTGATGCACAAGGGGCTGTAACCTGCGAAAATCCGGCCGAAAATGCATTGCAATTGGCCAATTCAGAAACGGGTATTGTTCAAACCCTACCTGACGGATTGGCGGTCGTGGACGCGACTCAAGGCTTTGGTAAACTGCCTGTGGCGTTCAATTGGATGGGTTGCGATATGGCGTTGATTTCGGCGCATAAAGTGGGCGGCCCAAAAGGTGTGGGCGCTTTGGTGCTCAAACAAGGCTTGGATGTCAAAGCACAGATTTTGGGCGGCGGCCAAGAAATGGGGCGTCGCT
>JBLHXX010000011.1:0-42381 GCA_047630475.1 Celeribacter sp.
TAAATGGCTTCTATAACGCCCGCAGAAAACACTCAGCACTCGGCTGGAAAAGTCCCTTGGCTTTCGAACGAAAGGCCGCATAAATGAGTAATCGGAGCGGCACGATAGCGGGACAGGTCCATCGTGGATGGCGATGCGCCAGAGAATGTTAGTATCTAAAACCGGACAAATGTTGGAGGCGGCAGCCTCCAAATGGATTTGCTTCAGTGGGCATTGCTCCGTGCGGGCGAGGCCCCGCGCTTCGCGGACAAGGGCAGTGATTAGCGCGCCCGATGATCCAAGAATTTGGTCTGCGATTGGATCAAGTTGCATGGCATTGGCGTCAGAGCCCAAGGCGTGTGTGAGGATCTGCAGAACTGAAGTCCTGTCCGGAGTTGAGAGATCAAGCTTAAGATCAAATCTACCTGGGCGCGTAATGGCCGGATCGATCATGTCCGGGTAATTGGTCGCGCCGAGAACAATCACGCCTGGGGTCTCGTTCAAGCGCGTGAGGTGCTCGAGCAAGCCGTTGACCACGCCTACAATGTAGTCGGAGTTGCGACCTTTCCGATTGCGATGGGTGAAACCGTCGAGTTCATCGAGAAAGAACACACAGGGTGATGATCGAATGGCATGCTCGACTTTATCGGACAAAGCCTTAAGCATGTCGCTTTGATGTCCGTGCTTCTGGCAATCGGAGTAGCTCGTTGCGATCAATGGGATTTGAAGCGATCCCGCCAGCGCAGCGGCGAGGAGCGTTTTGCCGTTGCCGGGAGGGCCGTGAAAAAGCACCGAAGATGAGACCTCGGCCCACTGCACTTGTCCGGTCTTCCACGACGCGATATCCGCCACCAGTCGTTCAATCGGCGCGCGTGTATTTGCGTTGAGGACGATATCCTCCAGTGTTGTCGTGGCAGTGGGCACTGTCCGGAAACGTTTGGCGGCGGTTGCTAGGGCCTGAGCCACCTTGAGAGTTGTCTCTTCTAAGAACGCGCTTTCGATGGACGGAAGGGGAAGCGCAGCGATATCGTTGTCCTGTGGCATAAGCTTGGTCAATGCATCCTCGGACAGCTCACCGGTTGCCGTGTGCGTTGCGCGCAAGATCTCAATGAGCATTTGTCCGGTGAGTGGCGGCAGTTGGACTGTGCGTTGACACAGGGCGCGTGTGACGTCTGACTTCGAGGTAGTGTCCGGCGCGAGGACAATGAGTTTGTAGCCTTTGCGTACGGCTATCGCGATCGATGCATCGAAGGCTGCGTGATCGCTCAACGACCGAGACCTGTGTTTGTTGTCCGGTGTTGCGTGCAGGCAAGGTGTCGCGAAGCCGCGCCATGTGTGGTCAGCCTCATCGCATAGATCCGCCAACCGGCGCAGGACGTTGTCGATGTCTTTCCACACCGCTTCGCGCTCTTGGTTGTCCGCGATTGTGAGCATTGTGAATGCGCGGGGCGCAGTGATCTCACTTTGTGCGCCTGCGCTTCTCAAGAGGGCTGCGAAACGTGTGGCCATAATCATTGTTGGGACTGGCGGCCGCGCCAGAAAATTGTGCTTGCCCGGTTTTGCGTCGATTGCTTCGGCGAATGGATCTCGGCCTTTGTCAATGGCGATCTTGATCTCGCCGGGCGTCATTGCTGACGCGGCAGGAACCGATGCGTATGGTTCATTCAAAGCGCGCTGTAGCTCGTCACGTGCTGGCACAGTAGGATCCGGTGTCTCCTCAGCTTCGATGTCGTCAAAGTCGAGTTCCTGATCAAAAGGCACCATAGGTGTCCGGCCTCGGTGCCACATTGCGCAGCTGCGTAGAAGAGGGCGTAGAAGCTTGAGAGAATGCGGAGATAACGCAGGGTAAGAGGGCGCGCCAGCGCGCGGGTTCAGTGAAAATGGTGGCATGAAAAGGGCCTATGGAAGGTGAAAAGGGCAGGTCCAATCTAAGGGCCGCGAAAAAATGCGGCCCTCCAGAGAGCAACAGGACACTGTATCCCTAAGCAGAATTGGGTGGTGGAAATCGGGCGGCGATCTCGTCCACCAGCTCGTGAATTTTGCCCAATGCGGCGAGGAGGTATATCTCGCCTGCTGTGTTGATCTGATCGCCATAAGCCTCTTTTGGAACAATCCAGTCGGGATGATCCCTTGCAAGTGTATGGTGGGCTGCGGTCTCTTCCACACGGGCGACAAAGCCGGACGGCATCGGAATTGTTCTTAGAACCTTGGTAGGCACATTCAAATCAATACCAAGTTGATGACGAAGGCGCTTGTGCGGCTTTCGACTGTATCCCAACTTAATCACTGTTTGCTGCGGCAAGTCGATTTGGAAGATGTAAATGAAAGATGGCCTCGCAGACGCACCTTTGCTGCACTTATGGCAAGCAGCATCGCCCCACAGCATATTGCCAACTGAAACGTTTTGGACTGTACCGCACGTGTGCTTGTAGCTTCTATATCCGGGTTTATTTGGAACGTGTCCGAGCAGTGTCCAGCCGTATTTTTGAGCCTCCGCTGCGTAACGTTCTTCTCTACACTCCTCGCAGCCAGCTTTGTTTTTGCCGCGCGCAGCTTTGCGCATGTTGCCTCTCTGGCGAATAACAACGTGACCGCACTTGAGCCGCCATTCTCGCCGGTGGCGATGTCCAATCGGCCTTGTGCTAACCAGTTCGCCGTCGATAGTTGCTGCGGCTACTGTATCCTTTTTGTTACTACAACCTTCGCAGTCGATGTTGTTTTGCAAGATGACTCTGTCTCGGCGGTAAATTGGCGAGCCGCAGGTGCGGCAACCCAAAATGTACATATGTCTATCTGGCCCGCCGCGACAAAGCACGGTAAAGCCCTTGCTGTCGGCCGCGGCAACAACTTTTGGTTTGATCTCGGTAATGAATACACGCTGATACTCACCACGTATTTTAAAAGGGTAGAAAGCGTTTGCGTAAGGCATGCGTGCTCCTCGCATATGAGACAACCGCACATCAGTTGCGTGCGGCGACACGAAATGGGAAGGGGGTGTGCAGGCGTAACTCTGCCGCTTTGGGCGCGGCAAAGTTACGAATACGGTTCTCAGTAGGGCGCGCTTAAGGGGTCACGAGGACCCGTTGCAGCTTTGCCAGCTTCAAGTTCGCTTCAAAGACGTGAAAGATCAGAGCGGCGTCCATGAGCTGGTCGGCCAGCAAGTGGTCGCGTTTGCGCAACGCTTTTGAGGCCTTTGACAGCTTTGAAAAGTACCCTTGAAAATCCAAGTCGTCTTCAAGGCGCTCAGGCAGCAAAAGCAAAAGAAACTCTGCAGTAATTCGCGCCCGCTTGTCGAGATCAGGCATCATCAGCAGCGTTTTAATCGCTGTATCGCAGTCAGCCCATGCCTTGGCTGAAACGTGGCCAAGCTCAGCGCCGATCGCTGTGTGAATAGACGCCCCCGACAAATGCCTCATGCTGTCGGCACGCATTGCGCGATCGAAAAGATCAAGCACTGCTTGAAAAGCAACGCTTTGCGGATTTAAGAAATAAAGTTTCCCAGACTTGGAGGGTGTGCTATCGGGTGACGTAGTCATAAAGATCTCCTAACGATCGTTGTGATTAGCGCGGGCAACAAAGTTGGAGCTTTGAAGCCTGCGTGTTACAAATAATAAATAGGTTTATAAAGTTAAAAAGTCAAGTGCGGATGGCGATGAAAACAGGACGGCCCAAAAAAGATACCGAACAGCTATCACTACGGCTGGAACGAACCGTCATTGAGCGGATTGATGATTTGCGAAAAACGGAAAAAGACCTTCCGAGCCGTCCCGAGATGATACGCCGCATAATAGATCAGCATCTCAATCTGAGTGATTAGCTCTCAAACAGATTTAGGTTGCCGGCGTGACCAACTCATGCGGCAAGATGATTGGTACTTTGGGCGGAAACCAGACCTTCGCTGCACTTTGAACGGATGGCTGGTATGCGACTCTTCAGCGTTTACTAGGACCTTATTCACGGTCGTCAACTCGGCGGCCTTTCCTTCAGACGTTTTCGTATTTTGGCTAGAAAAATCAGACTATCTGGCCATCGTCAGCTGATCCCAATCTGCATAGTCGGGGGAGCCTTCGCAGCGGATTTCACCGATGTAGCCATACTCGACCATATGCACCATTGTGCTGTGATCTGAAGCGAAAATGACGCTGTAGCTTTCGGTCAAATCCGCAGCCGATAGCATCGTGCTTGCTGAGAAATCAGGCCAACCTGCATGGTTTGTGCCGCGTGGGGCTGAAAACGGGATGCCGTGGAAGGATCCTGACAAATGCATATGGCAGTGACCGTGGAAAATATGGCGAATGTTCTGTGCGTGTGGCGCAACGGTTGCCCCAAAGCGATCCGCGTCCAGCAGCATGATTTTATCCATCGGTGTGACGTCGGTCGGCACAGGATTATGGTGCATGAAAATCCAGACAGGTCCGTCTAACGTTTCCAACTGTTCAGACAACCACGCAGCGCGCTGTTCACAAAAATGGCCTGCATGAGATTCTGGTCCCCATGTGTCCAACAAAATGGCGTGCCCAAGGGACAGCGGAACAACCTTTTGCACAAAGCCATCTACGCCAGCCAAGTCTGGAAACGTGGACACAAACACAGAGCGGTCGTCATGGTTACCGATGCAAAGATGCACGGGCATGTCGACTTTAGAAATCAAAGCCTTCAAACGCTCATAATCCGCAGCCTCACCCCAATCGGACAGATCGCCGGTGATGATCATCGCCTCGGCATCTGGATGGTGGCTGATGGCGTGATCCAGCGCACGCTTGAAGTTTGCATTGGGGTCGCGGCCCCCAATGGTTTTGCCAGGCGCAGTCAGGTGAATGTCGGTGAGTTGCAACAGCTTCATTATCTATTCCTTAGAAAATGCGGCCACCGAAAATTCCGGTGACCGCGTGTTGGTTTAGTCAAGAAGGTCTTGAACTTCTTCGGTGAGCTGCTCTTGCAACGCAGGCATATCCTCGTACTCATGCGTTACGATGCCTTCCAAGCCGTCATAGATAACTTGTGTGGCAGCCAAGCCGTTGTCGCCAGGATACGCCTGCCAGTCGCGCAGCAATGGCAATTGACGCACAGCAGTCGCTTTGGCTGGGTTTTCAGCGTAGAAATCTTTGAGGATGATTTCATTGGCCGCTTGGTTTGGTGGCATGTAGCCGGTTGTGCGTGCCACTTCGGCAGCGCCTTCACCTGATGTGATAAACTTGAGCCATTCCCAAGCTGCAGCCTGCACCGCAGGATTTTCAGATGTAGAGGTCAACATCGCAGCGTTGCCGCCCGCTGGCAGACCCATTGGACCTGAAGCAACGATGCCAGGGAATTCATGCGTGACCAAAGTGAAGTCACCCATAGAGCGTTCCACAGCGCCCACAGCAGATGTCGACCAGAACATCATGCCAATTTCGCCCGCAGAGAAAGACGACAAAGCCGCTTTCCATTCGATGTTTTGCATATCGCAGCCATCGAATAGCGCTTTCATGGTCTCAAGGGATTTGAGGCCTTCAGGGCTGTCGAGGTTGAAATCATTGCCGATGACTGTTGGCGTGTCTTGCGACCACATCAAAGCCTGCAAGAACCAGTTGCCCGTGATGTTCCAGCCCCAGAACATGGGGTTGTCGACGCCGGCTTCTGTGAGTTTTTGACAGGTGCCGATAACTTCGTCCCATGTTTTGGGCAGCTGGTCTTCGGATGTGATACCCGCTTTGGCCATCACTTCCATGTTGTAATAGCCAACAGGCAAAGAGATTGAGAACGGCAGGCCGTAGACGGCGTCGTTGAATGTGCCCAAATCGAGCATCGCTTGGTGGTAACCCTCTTTGGCGAAATCGGCTTCTTTGGCGATGAAAGGCTCAAGGGATTTCGCGATGCCTTTATCTACAAGAATAGCTTGGCGGTTGAGGCCCTGCATGGTCACGTCTGGCAATTCGTTTGCCACTGCTTCGCGCAGGATTGTGTTGTTCGCGTCTTCGTAGTTTTCATAAGTCGCGCGGAATTTTACTTCGATGTCTGGGTGCGCCTCATAGAACTTTGGCAAGATGTTCTCATAGGTCACATCAAACAGGTGGCTGTAAGGGTAGGCGAATTCGATTGTCACTTTGTCCTCGGCCATGGCCGATCCGGCGCAAAGTACAAGCGCTATTGCAGTTGTTAGTTTTTGCATTACGTTATCTCCAGTTGCCTTGGGTCCGGTTGGTTTGGCGATTGGTTGGACCCTATTTTTCCCATGTGGGAATTCGGTTGCTTGGGCGTCTCTGAAACGGGACGCCCGCTTTAATTGCTCTGTTGCTGCGTGCTTCAAAGGCACGCCCTACTTCATGCCTGACAGCGTGATCCCCTCAATGAACCGGCGTTGCGCCAGCATGAATGCGACGATCAACGGCATGACGATGACCACAGCAGAGGCCATCATCGGGCCAAAGTTGCTGCCATCCGCATCGCCTTTGAATTCACGTAACCCCAAAGGCGGCGTGAACAAATCACGGTTGCCGGTGATCACAATGCGTGGCCAGAAATAGTCATTCCAATGCGCCACGACGCTAAAGATCGCGAAAGCCATCAGCGCCGGAATGGCGGTGGGCAGCATGACTTTCCAGATAATGGAAAACTCGGTCATCCCATCCATCCGCGCCGCATCGATCAAATCGTCGGGCACGGTCATGAAAAACTGCCGCATCAAAAAGATGCCAAAGACAGAGATCGTCCAAGGGATCACCAGCGCCGCATAGGTGTTGGTCAGCCCCAATTTGGCCAGCATGATATAGAGCGGCAGCGCGATGGCATGCACAGGGATCAGCAAACAAAACAACACCAGCGCAAAGACCGCATCCCGGCCCCAGAACTTCATCTTGGCCAGCGCATAGGCGCAGGGCAAAGCCACGATCACCTGAATGACAAAAATCGCGCCCGTGACCACAAGCCCGTTCAGCAAATACCGCAGCAGCGGCGCTTTGCTAAAGGCGGTGGTGTAATTGTAGATCCATGGCGTGACCATGCAATCCGCGGCAGCCCCGCCGCGTGCCACACAGTACTCATCAAGAAACAGCTCTTGCGCGCCAAAAAATCCGCCGGTGTTGGTCATGATTTCGTGCGGGCTTTTGAAACTGTAGGTCAGCATCGCATAGAAAGGCAGCAGAACAACAATGGCCCCTAAAATCAGGATCACATGTTTGATCGTCTCGGTGGTGGAAAAGCGATTAAGCATAGTGAGTTCTCCGTTCGACCAGCCAGCGTTGCAGCAAGGTCAGGACCAAAACAAAGCCAAGGAACACCATGGTGATGGCAGCGCCTATGCCCATGAGGTTCTGCTGGATCGCTTTTTCATAAATCGCAAACATCATCACATAGACCGATTTAGACGGCCCGCCGCCTTGGGGGTAAAAGGCCTCGACAGTGTCGAACACCTGAAAGGATCGGATCATGCTGATGGTGATGACAAACACGGTGGTGGGCCCAAGCATCGGCCATGTGACCAATCGAAACCGATCCCAACTGGTCTGCGCGCCATCCATTTCTGCCGCGTTGTACAGATCGCGGGGAATGGATGTGAGCCCAGCCAAATACAGCACCATGTTAAAGCCAAAGCCTTGCCAGATGCCGATGAAACTCACGGTCCAGATGGCATAGTTGCGGTCTGTCAGCCACAAGGGGAAGGTCCGCGCGCAACCTTTTGCGTACCACGACCAGCCCTCTAAAAACGTGCCGCAGCCCCGCTCCAAGGTGGCGTTGATGATGCCGATGGTGGGATGAAAGGCAAATTCCCAAACGATGGCCATGGCGATCAAGGCCGCCATCACCGGCAGGAAATAGATCGTCTTATACAGATCCCCAAACCGCTTGAGCGAGTTGATCAGCAAGGCGGCTCCAAGCCCCAAACCCACCGTCATAGGCACCACGACAAAAACATATCGGAACGTGGCACCAAACATTTTGGCATAGGTGGAGCGGGTGAAAATCTTCTCGTAGTTTTCAAGCCCGACAAATTCCGCACCGGAATTGCCAAGGGAATAATCCGTCAAGCTCATCCCCGCCGCGATCAAGATCGGCAGCAGCAAGATCACAAACATCAAAATCAAAGCGGGGGCGATGAACCATAGATAGGTGCGATTGTGTTGCATCAGGCCGGCACCTTCATCGTAGCCACCTGCGGCCTCACGCGCTGACCTTCCGCGTCAAACAGCAAAATGTCGTCAGGCTGCAAAGCAAAGCGCACAGTCTCGCCCAATTGCGCCGCAACCGTCGGCGTGCTGCGCAATACGATCGGGTCCGCATGCCCCTCAACACCAATGTGCAAAAATACGTCAGAGCCAAGGTTCTCGCGATGTTTGACCACACCTTGATACGCCCCCGTGGATAGCAAAACCAAATGCTCAGGCCGGATGCCAACTGTGACAGGTTGCTTTTGCAGGCCAGCCACATCGGTGACCTTTTGCCCCAAAACATTCAATCCCCCCGACGCATCCACTTCGCCCGGGATGGTGTTGATCGCGGGCGAGCCGACAAAGCGCGCCACGGCCAAACAATTGGGGTTGGCGTAAACATCATCAGGCTTGCCCAATTGCAGGATTTTCCCGCCCATCATCACCGCCATACGGTCCGACATGGTCAAGGCTTCGGCCTGATCATGGGTCACGTAGATGAATGTTGTTTTCAACCGACGGTGCAGGCCCGCCAACTCGCTGCGCATATGCACGCGCAGAGCGGCATCAAGATTGGACAGCGGCTCATCCATCAAAAACGCGACTGGATTGCGCACCATGGCGCGGCCCAAAGCCACGCGTTGACGTTGCCCGCCTGACAGCTGACCGGGTTTGCGCCCCAAAAGATTGGTGATTTTCAACGTCTGCGCGGTGTCTTGCACTTGGTCCATCAAGGCGCGGCGCTTGGCGCGCGAGAGCAATGGACCCAAAAGTGGGAGACGCTCAAGCTTGCTCAGATCACGCAGCAACAAGGGCGTCAGCATATTTTGCGCCACGCTCAGATGCGGATAAAGCGCGTAGGATTGAAACACCATCGCCAGATTGCGCAGTGCGGGGCGCGTCGAGGTCACATCGGTATCGCCAATGCTCACTGTGCCAGAATCGGCCGTCTCAAGCCCCGCGAGAATACGCAATAATGTTGATTTGCCACACCCCGACGGGCCGACAAGGGTCACGAACTCACCATCTTGAATGTCGAGCGTCACACCCTGCAAGATCGTCGTTGGGCCAAAGGATTTGGTAATCTGGCGCAGTGAAATCGATGACATTTGTGTCCCCAAGGTGTTGTCTCTTTGGGGAAAGGTTAATCAGTACAGATATCGATTCTGTGACGCTATATAAGTGTTACTTATGCAGCCTAGAGTCTCCGTGAGATTAAGGAGGCAGCATGCGTAGATCTACCCCATTTCAATTGACGGCCTTTTCATATGTTGTGCGTGAGGGCAACGTCACAGAGGCCGCCCGAAAACTCGGTGTTTCGCAGTCGGCTGTCACCCAACACCTACAGAAACTAGAAGCATCAGTCGGCGCGAAACTTATCACCCGCAACAGAGATGGGCAGGCCTTGACCCGCACAGGGCAAGACATATTTGCGCTGGCCGAGCGACATGTATCGTTGGAGCGTCTCATAGCTGAACGTCTGGCCGGATATGCAGCGCTGGATAGCGGGCATCTGACGATTATCGCCAATGCCCCTGTGCCAGCTCTCAGCCTGATCGCGCGTTTCAATAGGCAATGGCCCAACGTTCAGGTCGATTTCACCCTCTACGACTGGACCACAGCGATCGAAATGTTACGGACCCATCAGGTTGATATCGCGCTCATTTTCGAACCGACCCCATCGGCAGACTGGACGATCCATCAGATCGGCCAAGAGTGCTATGTTCTATATGTGCCAGCCAATCATCCATTTGCCTCACGCAGCAGGGTCAGCTTGAGGGAGTTGTCAGATCAAATGCTACTTTTGCCAGAACAAGGATCGATGACCCAAAGAGTGGTCAGCAAAGCCTTGGAGCGACATAATTTGACTCCGCGACGCACCATGAAAACCACCACATTCCCAGTGATGAAAGAAGCTATTTTGCAAGGTGCAGGGGTCGGAATATTTTTGGAAAATAGCACCGCAGACACAGATGCATTGGTCAGCATCCCTATCGATGAAATGCCCGAAACTTACAAAAGCTGTGTTGTTGTTCCTAAAAATAAACACGACCTAAGATTGGTTCAAAGCTTTCTGTCGGTCATTGACTTATGACCTTAGGTTGGAAAATTTCGTAAACTGACGTGTGAGGTGGCGCAAAACAATATTAGGTGTCACCATCCAATAAAGCGGTCATTCGCTGCGCGGAACCTCAACGACCGGTAAGGGCCGTGACCAACATTCAATGGACGAGGCTTTAGCCGCGCAGCAACGGGCGTTCTTAAAGCCGGCGAGGACGTTAATGTAAAAATGATAAACTGACTTATTCAGACCTCGCACAGCAGCGAAATGAGGGGGCGAAAAGCGATGGACCTTAAGGATTCTGATATGCAAATTGATAACTTGGCTCAGCGCATTGATACCGCATCTGATAATGGCAACACTGCTGCACTCGAAAGCCTGGACGCCGAATGCGCTGGCCTTCTCGGACCCACAGGCCCTCCTGACGCTTTGCTCCATTACTTCCGCTCGAACGTCCAAGACGGATTGCAGTCTGCGCTGAACCCCCATGAGTGGGCGTGGCGCCAGCCCCACAAAGAGAAGCAGATTCTTTATCTTCGCAAGGCTCGCGACGCTTTCTTAGCCACGAGTCTCGATCCCTCTCGTTTTGCTCAAATAGTCACCAACTTGGCCAACCAGATGAACGCGTTGGGACGTCCTGTCGAAGCCTTACGCCTCTACGAGGGCGTGCTTCGCACCAGGCCGCGGTTTGCGATGGCCCTAGCGAACCGCGGCCTCGTACGCTTCTGCTTCGCCCGCATGGTCCACGATGACGGACATCGTGCGGTTCTGGCAGCTTATGCATGCCGTGATCTTGAACATGTCGTTGATCCAAAGCTTGAATGGGACAGCGCCCCGTCAAACATCATTCATATCGTCAAAGCGAAGGCAGAAGAGATACGGGCCGCCGTTGATGTCGATACCGTGCTCGCCCGAACTGACCTTGACGGATGGCCGCTCGGAGAGGGGGATGAAAAGTCCTACCGCCTACGTATGCTCGACCGGCAACTGTTCCTGAACCCTCTTGTAATGCTTGGCGCACATTCGATCGCGGCTGCCGACCCACTCCACTTACCAAGCCACACGTTCTCGTCAGGAACCGTTCCACCCCTTGTCGGGTGGTACAACCAAATGAAGCAGGAATTAATCGGTGCGCGCCTGCTCTATCACGAGGCGATGGAATCGGAACCGCTGGATGACCGCCCGCCACATTTCGCAGACGACGACGTCCGTCTCTACGACACGCTCGATTATCCAGCCCTTTCGATCGGCGCGGAAAAGCTGCGTCTCGCGTTCCGCACAGCCTACAGCCTGTTGGACAAGGTTGCGGGGTTCGTGAATGCGTATTTTGACCTTGGGCACAATCCAAACCAGGTCGATCTGCGCGGTGTTTGGTATGAAAACCTGCGCAAGCGGAACACTCTGCATCCCAAGGTCGCGGATCGCCCTAACCTCGCGCTAAGGGGCCTTTATTGGCTGTCTTTCGACATCCTCGGTGAAGCAAAGAACGGACCGGACGACGTACTCGCACCAGAGGCCACCCATTTGAACGCCCTTCGCAACGCTCTGGAACATCGGTGCCTCGTGCTGACGAACGAAACTTTTTGTGCGCTCGACAACGACGGTATCCAACGCGAGAGCATTGCTGCTTTCCAGCACAACACGGAGCGGATGCTCGAACTTGCCCATGAGGCACTGATCTTGCTCTCGCTCGCGATGCATGAGGAGGAGATGCAGAAGCGTCGAGATCGGAAAGACAACGCTTTGATTGTGAACACAGTGCTTCCAGACTACCGACGTGCTCAGGAAGAGTTTTGAGCGAGCCGCAATCTAAAGCAACAATTATGCGAAGCGTGGCAAAAGTTCGCTCCGTAGGCAAATGGTGAGTTCAACCTACTGTGATTTTCGGCATCGCGGCGAATGTCGGCTATGCGGGCGCGAATGCAGAATTTGGGCTGATCGTTGAATGGCGGCTTAGGGCCGTTTGCGTCGATCGACACTGGGGGCGAATTGCTGACTTTCTGCTTCGTCATGCCGCTCCCCTTATTAATGAGGTGCCCCAGAAACCCTCGCTTTCCAAATACTCAAATCTGTCAACCATGCGCTGACGTCAGACACACGTAGATCTAATTATGTCTGAAAAGATTTTGTTTGATTTTGCCAATATATGCTGGCAAATAGCACAAAATATTTCCTGTAAAATAGTGGAACTCAAATGCAAGTAAGTGTTCGTGAAAATAACGTTGATCAGGCGCTTCGTGCGCTCAAGAAAAAGCTACAGCGTGAAGGCGTGTTCCGCGAAATGAGGCTCAAAGAACATTTTGAAAAACCGTCTGTTCGGAAAGCGCGCGAGAACAAAGAAGCCATAAGCCGTCAGCGCAAGCTGGCACGAAAAAAAGCTGAACGTGAAGGCTGAGGCCAAACTGGAGTACAGGGTCGGACTCCGGTTCATTGAGCCAAATGTTTCGGTTTTAGCTTTGACCTATATGACGTTTTCGTCGGGTTACGCCGCAGCGTATTGAACGTCAACCAATGGCAGCTTTAGGCCGTTTGCGATGACCCTACTGGTGTTGAATGTCATTGAGAGCTGACCCTGTAGCCCTTCAAATTGTTACTGAGAATTGACCCATTAGAACACATTGCACTGACGATTATTGACTTGTCCACATATAGACTATATATCTACAAGTAGACAAAGGAGAGTGAAATGCAAATTGCCCATTTCCCGAGCGCGCCGGCTCATAGAGGTGGTATGCAGTTCCACACTATCACCAAAGAAGATCGAAGCCGGACAAGTGCTCCGGGTCTGCGCGCCTTTCGTGAGATCGCAGACCGGTTTGATCTGAGTGAAGCTGAGCGTATCGCTATCCTTGGAGAGCCGGGTCGATCCACCTATCACCAATGGATTAAAAAGGCGCGCGACAAACAGCCTCTGACTTTGCCTCTCGATACGCTTTTGCGGATTTCAGCAGTGCTCGGGATCTACAAGGCGATGACCATTCTCTTTGAGGATGAGAACCAGGCACTGGTCTGGTTGAAGGGCGCCCACCAAGGAACACTCTTTGCTGGAGCCTCACCTATGGCCTACATGCTGGAAGGTGGGCACGACGGCCTGATGTCCGTGCGCCGCTATCTTGATGCCTGGCGCGGCGGCAGTATGGGCTTCGATGCGCCAGAAGGCAGCTTTGAGGCTGTCACCGAAGATGATCTTGTCTTTGCATGAAGATTTCCGATTGCGACATGGTATCCGCTCCCGCGGGTACCACACGCCTTATACCCTCGCGGTTTCCACCGGTCCCTGCTTTTGATGCCGTGACGTCCCATGATGATCTTGCAGCTGTCATGGATTTAGAGGGTTGGACGAATGACCGTCTTGTCGCACCGCGCCTGTCTCGGCTCCCGCGGGCCGAATGGGTGTACGGCCGCCCGAATGCCAGTGTGGTCATGGCTGCATTTCTTCATGGATCGCCCAGTGGGTTGCGATTTTCAGATCCAGCACTTGGAGCGTGGTATGCATCGACCGATCTCACAACCGCAATTCTGGAGGTCGCCAATGGCTTGCGTAAGGAAATTGCTCTCAGTGCGTTGACACAAAAATCAGAGAGTTACCGCCAATATAAGGCGAACCTTGCAGGGGATTTCGTCGACATTTTTGACAAGCATCCCGAGTATCACGATCCAGAGGACGCGAGCTATCCCGTAGCACAAGCTTTCGGGAGACGTCTCCGTGATCAAGGTACCCAGGCCGGCATTCGTTACGAGAGTGTACGGCGCAAGGGTTATGAGAACTGGGTCTGCTTTCGACCGTCCTTTGTTCAGAATGTGGTTCAGGCTGATCACTTCAAAATCGAAGTGCCGAAAACTGGGCGCGTTGTGGTGCGCCAACTCTCATGATCTCTGCCGTTTCATTCAAGCAAACTGACCATTTCACTTAAATTTTTAGGGGTTTTGGGCGGTAAGTTTCTCAGTCTTAGAAGTGGGTGAATCATGGTTCGGGGCTGTGGCCTTGGTCTGGCGCTGTGTGTTGGCTTGCATCCATTCGACCAAGAAGTGCGACGATTTTCCGAAACAGTTGGCTGACTTTACTTTGCGGCGGCTTTGGGCCGAACAGGCGCTTAAAGAAGGGCGGCGTGTTTGTCATTGCAACACCATCCTCGGTAATTTCCGCTTCACCACTGGCCATTTGGGTCACCAGTATATCCATCGCCTCAATCCCTGCGTCCAATTCGGCTTCTTTTTGCAAGTAGCGCTCTTTGGCATCGAGAGCAGTTCCAGCGTCCTCGTCCACACGTTTTGCAGTATGTTCGATGCGATCTAAATCCGATTTGATTTTCTTTGCTGTGGCTTTCTGGGCGTCATATTGTTTTGTCGATAATCTCTGTCGACGCGGTCCATCGCGCAGGAGACCACAGGGTCTTCCGACCGTTTCATAGTATCGATCTTGGAGCCGTTTTAGCGCTTTGGTGTAAGCTTGCTTTTCCGGTATGGCACCGCGCGCCTTACGGGCGACTTGAAGATGCTCACCGTTTTCGGCGTCCCATTGCGCCATCAATGCATCGTTGCGGGCAGCCACATCTGCGCAGGCCTTTTCCCAGTCCTCTAGCTGTACCTTACGCTTTGCTTTGTTCTTTTTCTGCGTTTCCCAGTTTTTCGAAGGTCGGGGCTGTTTAGGTTTGTTAGGACGCTTTTCTAGGGTGGGTTTCGGAAGAGCAGGGACGGCCGTAGGTGTCTCCAAATCTGACCTCAACTTTGCAGCGGCCGCTTTGCCGGCATGAAGCTTGTTGGCGTCTAGTTTTGGATCTTTCGTGTTGATCGCAATGATATGGAAATGCACAAACCCTTCGTCCAAATGCATGACTGCAGACCAATCGACGCCGTCGGGCATGCGGATTTTAAAATCGCTAAGGGCTCGGCTGATCCATTCCTTTATCGCGGGTGCATGAGCTTGTTTGTCTTTCAACAACGCATCGGCGGGCAGGGGGTGCGAATGGATTTCTGTATACAGTGTTGCAGCATCCCTGCGCAGCTTGCGGGTGTACGTGGTGCCATCTTTTCGGGTAACGGTTTCACGCAGGTTTGCCAAAATTGCCGAGCGTTTTTCTTGAAGCTGGCGCACTGACATTGTGCCGCCGAGGTGGATGACCTTGCGTGGGTTCTCGACGTGTTTGCAATACTCAGGCAGACGCATCGCTTCGCCGAGAACCTGCGCCGCACAGTTGTAATGATCTTCAGTGCCGTGGACTTTCTTGCTGGCCTCGGAATATGTTTCTATGTGCAAAAATTGATAAGCCATATGCCTTCCTTTCTGTTGGGCTACAGAAAGGCTCGGCGGGCTTCATGAAAGTTCAAAACTGGAATTCGGTTTTTCAGCGCAAGATGAGCCGCTTTATGTGGATAACCAAAATATTGAGCCGGAATAGCTTCTTACAGAGACAGACTTTAGGTAGCTTTAAGAGCTACCTGTCTGCCACTTACGCCGTGGGGGCGCTCCGTCGTTTTGCAAGCAAAACAACTGCGCGGGGCCAAGGCCCCTTGCCTGATCGTTAAACAATTTCTGATGATCGTTTAACTATATCTCGGGTGACCAAAATCTTTGCAAATTTTTGGGTCTGCCTTCCAATAAATCAGGCGGACGCTTCCTAGTTTTTCCTTTATTGCGGCTGCTCTTCATGTTCTCGTTTTCCATGGCTCTTTTGTCATTGATTGGGGTGTGGGGTGTCCCCAACAAAACTCTCATCCATAGCGTGGTGGAGCGGCGCAACGCTCCAATTTTATCAACCGTGACACACGTCCGCAGTCTTCTCACCAGCTTCCTGTTCCTTGATCATCGATATGATCTGTTCGTCCGTAAATCGTGCCTTCAATTGTCCGTCCTTTTGTTGGGCGGACTCTACACTAATTTGGAGGAGTTTTAGGGGCGCAGGTCAGGCACAGGTCACCTAGGTCAAAACCTAGAACGCAGCGTGGTATATGTACCAACACAAGACCGGTCCCATCCCAAACGATGATTTTAAGGCGGTCAGCCCGTTTGGATCTGAATACAAAAATCGCGCCATCAAACGGATCAAGGTCGAATTCGTTGACAACAATGGCCGCCAATCCATCCCTTTTCGGAAATCAACAGGCGAGTTTGCGACATAGATTTTAAAGCTATTGGCCAGAGAAATCATTCGACCAAAGACACGCCCAATCGAACTCATCGTTTCTCCGCGTTGCCATCCATTGCAGGCAGGCGATGCATCCATCGCCGAGAGGGAACCCAGATCTCGGCACGCTGTTCAGTTGAATAATAGATCCTGCGACGATACTTCTTTCAAAACACACAGGCCCATGGCCGCTGCAAATGTTAGGTCTTATTTTAGCGGTTATTGTCCGTACGCCATTGGGCAAACTCTGCGACGTACTTCTCTTTGGTGTTTGGGTAAAGGCCGATAATAGCCGCGCCAGCTTTGACTTTTTCCAACACGAAATCTTCATAGGCAGTCATTTCTACGGCCTCGTCCGCAAGTTCATCTGCGATGTCGGCAGGAAGGACGATCACGCAGTCAGCGTCGCCCACAATTATGTCACCAGGGAACACCGGAGCGTCGCCGCAGCCTATGGGTTCGTTGATGGCGATGGCTTCGTTGTTGGTCAGGTTTGTCGGGCTTGACGGGCGCGTGTGGTAGGCGGGGATATCAAGCTTGGCGATGGTCGCCGCATCGCGAAATCCGCCATCGGTTACCACGCCTGCACCGCCGCGGACCATCAAGCGTGTAATCAAAATATCACCAGCGGAGGCCGCGTCCGCTTGTTTCCGACTGTCCATCACCAAAACAGATCCCGCAGGACAAGTTTCAATTGCCACGCGTTGCGGGTGCTTGGGGTCTCTAAACTCCGAGAGTTGGTTGCGGTCCTCGCGGGCTGGCATGTAGCGCAACGTGAACGCAGGGCCTACCATATTTTCGCCGTCCCAGCCCACAGCATGTACGCCCTGAATGACCTGATGGCGCAGGCCGCGCTTGAAAACAGCCGTAGCCAAGGTCGCGACAGACACGGATTTTAACTTTGTGCGGGTTGCGTCTTTCATCGAGTTATCCTTAGGTCAAATCATCGGGTAAAATGCCCGTGGGAATATTTTGGTAGCTCACAGGGCGAACAAAACGGCGAATGGCCATCGTGCCCACAGAGGTCGCACCAAAGTTGGTTGAGGCAGGGTATGGCCCGCCATGAACCATGGCGTCACAGACCTCGACACCTGTCGGAAACCCATTGGCCAACACACGCCCCGCTTTGCGTTCAAGGATGGGCATCAGCGTTTTCGCGGCTTCGGTATCGCCAGGGTCAAGGTGCAAGGTGCAGGTCAGCTGGCCTTGCAATGATTTGGCTAAAGCGCGCATTTCATCCATGTCCGCCACACGCACAATCAAACCCAACGGTCCAAAGACTTCTTCGCCAAGAACATGGTTGTCGAGCCATTCTTTGCCTGTGGTTGCAAACAAATACGGTGTGGCATTGCGCAGATCGCAGCTGGTGGTCAGCAGCTCTTGTACGCCTGCGGTGGCGGCGATTTTGTCGCGACCATCGCGATAGGCCGCCGCGATGCCGTCGGTCAACATGACTTGCGCTCCTATGGGGGCAAGGGCGTTTTTTGCCGCATCGGTAAAGGCATCGGCATCTGGCCCATCGATGATGACACTTAGGCCTGGGTTGGTACAAAATTGGCCAGCGCCCATAGTGAGAGATGCGGCCCATCCGGCTGCAATATCTGTGCCGCGTGCTTTGAGCGCTTCGGGCATAAAGAACATCGGGTTGACCGATCCGAGTTCACCGAAAAACGGAATCGGCTCAGGGCGTTGTGCGCATAAGTCGAATAAGGCCCGGCCGCCGCCAAGAGATCCGGTGAACCCAACAGCCTTGATCAATGGGTGTTGCACAAGTGCAGTCCCCACATCGCGTTTACCGCCTTGGATTAAAGAGAACACGCCGGGGTGGATGCCACAAGATGTGATGGCGGCTGCAATCGCTTCGGCGATGATTTCTGCCGTGCCCGGATGAGCCGAGTGGCCTTTGACCACAACAGGGCAACCTGCGGCCAAAGCCGATGCTGTGTCGCTGCCGGCAGTGGAAAACGCGAGCGGAAAATTAGATGCGCCAAAGACGGCAACAGGGCCGATGGGGCGCTGCATCAGGCGGATGTCTGGACGGGCCATGGGGGTGCGCTCAGGTAGAGCCTCATCATGACGGCGATCAAGGTAATCCCCCGCCAAAATATGATCTGCAAATAAACGTAGCTGACCCGTGGTACGACCTCGTTCGCCTTGAAGCCGTGCTTCGGGCAGCCCTGTTTCTTGGCTGCCGATCTGTGTAATAGCCTCTGCGCGGGCTTCTATTTCATCTGCGATGGCATTTAAAAACGCCGCGCGTTCAGCCTGTGTTGAATAGCCAAAGGACCAAAAAGCCTCTTCGGCCGCTTGGGCGGCTTGATCGACCAAGCTTGGTGTGCCGACTGAAAAGGCATGGGAGGGTCCCGTTGCGGGTTCGGAAGCAAATGTGGCGTCTGTACCGAGCCATTCGCCAGCTACTAAATGTTTACCGTGGGGGATAAATGTCATTGTCAAATCCTTTGTTAAACCAAGTAATTGGCTTTTAAAAAGCCTTCCATTGTCGACTTTTGACTTGGGGTGAGGGGCCAAGCTGATGGGGGGCGCGTTGGTCCACAATCTTGGCCGATGGCTTGCAAAGCTGCTTTGACGCCCGTGACATTTGTACCGTTCATTTCTTGCGCGCGTATGTCTTCAAAGGGTTCCATATTTGCGATGAGCGCGTTGGCTTTGGCGTAATCGCCACCCTCAAGGGCTGCATGAATGGCCATGGAATGTTCGGGCCAAATATTGATGAGCCCAGAGGTGAAGCCACGTGCGCCCACTGCATAAAATGAGGGGGCCCAGACTTCGGCCAAGCCACCGACCCAAACGATGGACGGATCACAGGCGGCCTTTGCTGCGGCGAGTTTCATGGGGTTTGGCGTGGCCCATTTGACGCCTTTGACGCCTTCAACCCCACATAGGTCTGCGATGGCTTGGGTGCCGATTGTGTCGTTACGCAAATAGATCATCATCGGCAATCCGCCGGAGGCATCCGCGATGGCTTTGAGATAATCGACCACGCCGCGCGGGGCCACGAACGGGTCCGGTGGCTGATGAACCATCAAGGCTGTGGCTCCTGCCTGCGCAGAGGCTTTGGCCAGTTGGACCGCGTCGCGAATACCGCGACCAACGCCCGCCAAAACGGGCGCACGGCCATCGACCATCTCCACAACCTCTTTCGCCATTTGACAGGCTTCATCCGTGGTGAGCGCGTAAAATTCACCCGTGTTGCCGTTAACAACGGGCATATGCATCCCTGCGTTCAGCGCGCGATCAACGATCGGCGCAAGGTGTTTTGGGGCAATGTCGCCGGCATCATCATAGGGGGTTACGAGAATTCCAGAAATGCCCGTAAGTGCGTTTTCGAGGGTCAAAGTCATCGCGGTGCTTTCTTAAAAAATGTCAGGTTCGCCAGCGGGCGCACCAAAATCACGTTCGAGGTAATCAAAGTCACAGCCTTTGTCGGCCTGTGTGACATGGCGTGAGAACATGTAGCCGTAGCCGCGTTCATAGCGTGGTTCTGGTGCTGTCCATTCGGCTTTGCGTTTGGCGATTTCTTCTGCGCTGACCAGCATATCAAGGGTTCGGTTCGGGACATCTAGTTTGACGATATCGCCGGTTTTCAGCAAAGCAAGTGGCCCGCCGATAAAGCTTTCTGGGGCCACATGCAGCACACATGCGCCATAAGACGTGCCAGACATACGCGAGTCTGAGATCCGCAACATATCGCGGTGACCTTGTTTGATCAGGGCCTTTGGAATGGGCAACATGCCCCATTCTGGCATGCCTGGGCCGCCTTGGGGGCCTGCATTGCGCAACACCAAAACCGTGTCCGGGGTCACATCAAGATCTTCGTCATCGATCGCTGCCTTCATTTCAGGGTAGCTGTCAAAGACAAGCGCAGGGCCTTCGTGTTCGTAATATTTGGGATCACAGGCGGCGGGTTTGATCACCGCGCCATCGGGACATAGGTTGCCCCGCAAAAGCGCCAAAGACCCTTCGGCGTACACTGGGTTATCAAGCGGGCGGATTACATCGTCGTTGTAAACTTGTGCGCCTTCAAGGCATTCCCCAAGCGTTTTACCCGTGACCGTGATGCAGGTTGTGTCCAGCGAGGCTTCCATCTGTTTCATCAACGCGCGCAGGCCGCCCGCGTAATAGAAATCTTCCATCAGGTAATCTTTGCCCGAGGGGCGCACATTGGCGATAAGCGGCGTTGTGCGGCCCAAAGCATCCAAATGATCAAGCGTCAAATCAACACCCGCGCGGCGCGCCATTGCGATCAAGTGAATCACGGCGTTGGTTGAACACCCTGTAGCCATCGCGACCTTTGCGGCATTGGACACAGACGCCGGTGATATGATTTTTGCGGGCGTGAGATCTTCCCATACCATTTCAACAATGCGGCGGCCGCATTCAGCCCCCATGCGTTGGTGGCTGCTGTCTGCCGCCGGAATGGAGGATGCGCCAGGCAATGTTAGCCCCATTGCGTCGGTGATTGCGGTCATGGTCGACGCGGTTCCCATGGTCATACAAGTGCCCGCCGACCGGGCGATACCACCTTGAACACCAAGCCATTCTTCGTCGCTGATGTTGCCTGCGCGACGTTCATCCCAGTACTTCCAAGCGTCTGATCCAGACCCCAAAATCTTGCCCGCGTAATGTCCGTGCAGCATCGGGCCTGCGGGTAAAAAGATCATCGGCACCGCCGCCGTAATCGCCCCCATCACCAGCGCGGGGGTCGTCTTGTCACAACCGCCCATCAGCACCACGCCATCAAGCGGATGCGACCGAATTTGTTCTTCGGTCTCCATCGCCAGCATGTTGCGGTAGAGCATGGATGTGGGTTTGTTAAAGCTTTCGTCTACCGACAGAGCAGGCATTTCCACCGGGAAACCGCCCGCCTGCAAAATACCACGCCTTACGTCTTGAACGCGTTCGGGAAAATGACTGTGGCAGGCATTGAGGCCGGACCACGTGTTGAGAATGCCGATGATCGGTCGCCCCCGATATTCCTCGTCTGAATACCCAAGCTGCATCATCCGTGAGCGATGCCCAAAGCTGCGCAAATCATCCGGTTCAAACCAACGGGCGCTGCGAAGCTGTTGTGGTGTGATGCGGTCACCCTTGGGCATGTTTTGTCTCCTAACAAAGGTCGCGTCTATGTGACGTGCTGAATGCATTTGTATGCGTAATCATTTAGGCGCGTCAACGGATTTTGTTGCAATAGTTCCCATAAAATTCTTATTTTAACTTCATCTTGACAGAATCTAGACTCTGTGATGTCTATGTAAGTATGCGCATACATCGCGCTAAAATAGGATGGATTTTGCAACGATCCCATCGATTGTTGTGAGGTCATAGGGAGGAATATCATGAAGTTTACACGCAGAACTCTTTTGGCGGCGGCCACGGCCGCTGTTGCTTTGGCGGCTCCAGTTTCGTCTTTGGCGCAAGAATTGCCCCGCAATGTCCGGATGGTGATCGGATCGACATCAACAGGGGGCGACACATACCAAAACTCCGCCATTGTTGCGGACGCATTGTCCGAGCACCTTGGTATCAATATCAAAGTCGATGCTGTTGGATCGACCGAAGCTTTTAAAGCGCTGAACCGCGATAGCCGTGGCTCCACCATCATGATTTTCCATGATCAAGCCTATCTTGGCAATTTGTACGGTCGCGAAGGGTACGATGATCCATTTGCCAATTACGTGGTTGGCCCAACGGTCGCGATCAACCCAGGCAATGCCTACCTCGTGCCGTCAAATAGCCCTTACCAATCGATGGACGATATTTTGTCTGCGGCTGAAAATGGTGAGCGCGTGCGTGTTGCGATCCAGCCTGGTGGCGTATCCGAAATTGGCTTCTCTGCAATGAAAAACGCGGCGAAAGTGCGTGCGCCTGGGTCCGAGGACAATCTTGTTGCCGTCAATACAGGGTCGCAGTCCGACAAAAACCAAGCCATGTGGGACGACCTTGCGGATGTGATCAATGGCTCCATTCAAGCCAACGAACAATTCACGCAACTTGAGGCAGACGACGACAAAGGCATGAAGTTTGTGTGGATTACAGCACGTGAGGCGACCTTGCAGCAAGCCCCAGAAGCCGGCCTTGGCAGCACAACGCGTGACGACATGTTGGGATTCGCATCGCCTGCGACCTCTGTTACGTTGGATGGCAGCAACGATTTCACCTTTGATAAGGAATTTTTCTTTCTCTTTAACAAAGATATGGACCCAGCCATCATCTCGCAAATTGATGCGGCTTTGACCGAAGTATATGCTGCCGGCGACATTCAAATGCGCCAAAAGGAATCCTTCTTCATTCCAAACTTTTTGCCATCAGATGCAGCGAACGCTCACCTAACGGCAAAGCGAGATACATACGCAAAAGTCATCGCGGATATTACCGGAAAATAAAAATTTTCTGTCCAGCGGGCCCGCCTCATCACTTGGTGAGGTGGGCTCGTACGTTTGGGTGGGCACTGTTGAAATGAGGGGCACCATGGGTGATTTGACAAAAGTTACGATCGATTTTGAGCAGTCGCATTTGCTCTTTCCTAAATTGGTGGCCGTGGTTCTTGGGCTGTTGTTTTTGGCCATTGTCGTACGGGATCGGAAACGTATTTTGAACGCGGGGAAAACGTGGCGAAACACGTTTTTTTACATGGATAAGCTCCGCTTTTTCGGCGCGCTTGTGCTGACACTGCTGTACTTTTCTTTGATGGTTCCGGTCGGAAATATCTGGCCGAACACAGGAATGGGCTTTTTGATTTGCTCCATTCCTTTCGTTTTTGGCACGGGTTTTTTGTTCATGCATGAACGGCCAAAACGCGCTTTGCTCACCTTGGCGCTCATCGCGGTGTGCGGGCCTTCTTTCGTGTGGTGGCTGTTCACCTATCCCTTTTTCCTCACTCTGCCTTGAGGTCGTATCATGATTGAATTTATTACACCTATGTTCTTGTTGCTCATCGTGGGCGGAACCACGGTTGGCATCATTTTTGGTGCCATTCCGGGCAT
Organism: Celeribacter sp.; assembly: GCA_047630475.1. Classification (GTDB taxonomy): domain Bacteria; phylum Pseudomonadota; class Alphaproteobacteria; order Rhodobacterales; family Rhodobacteraceae; genus Celeribacter. The sequence continues at coordinate 23,297 of JBLHXX010000011.1, forward strand.
GACGGCGACGATGGCGGTGGCAATTTGTTTGCCATTAACCTATTCGCTTGGTCTCGAAAATGGCTTGGCATTGTTGCTGGGGCTTTATGTCGGCGGGATTTCTGGCGGGCTGGTCCCTGCAATCTTGCTTGGCATTCCGGGCACGCCCAGTTCGATAACCACCACTTTTGACGGGTTTCCGATGGCCAAGCGCGGCGAAGGCGAAGCGGCTTTGCGTATTGGGATCATCTCCTCGCTGATCGGTGGGTTGATTTCGCTGTTTGTCCTATACTTGTTTGCGCCGACTTTGGCGGATTTCGCGATCAAATTTTCCTATGTTGAAAAGTTTCTGATCATCTTGTTTGCCTTGACGGTTATGGCCGCGCTGTCGACCGACCTGTTGTTGGGCATTTTTTCTGGCATGCTGGGCGTGTTTATCGCGCTCATCGGCGTCTATGACATCTCGGATGGTGGCAACGGAAAACATCGTTTAATCCCGCCTGGTATGGACTATTGGTTGGACGGCGGGTTTTCACTTTTACCTGTTCTCATTGGTTTGTTTGGCCTGGCGGCTATTTTGGGTCAAGCCGAATTGGGGGTGCCAAAAGGGCATTCAGCTGACGAGTTGAAAGTTGGTAAACGTTCTAAGTTCCGATTTTCGGTGTTCAAAGGCCAAAGCACCAATCTGGTGCGCTCGTCTTTGATCGGAACATTCGTTGGTATCTTGCCGGGTGTGGGCGGATCAGCGGCGTCGATTTTGGCCTATTCCAACGCCAAAACGTTTTCAAAAAATCCTGACAACTTTGGCAAAGGTGAGCCTGCGGGCATCATCGCATCGGAAAGCGGTAACAACGGTTTGACCGGGGGGGCGCTTGTGCCATTGCTTTCGCTTGGCATTCCTGGCGACAGCACAACGGCATTGTTGATCGGCGCGTTTACGTTGCAAGGCATTCAAGTTGGTCCCTTGTTTATCGGCAACAGCCCAGACACATGGAATGCGATTATTTTCGCGATGCTGATCGCCAACATCGCGATGTTTGTCTTGATGTATTTCGCCATTCGCTACTTTGCGCTTGTCGTCACCGTGCCCAAACATTTCTTGTTTCCGATCATTTTGATGATGTGCGTTATCGGCGCGTTTACGATCAACTACGGCATTATGTTTGACGTCTGGACTTTGCTGATTTTTGGACTGTTTGGTTGGCTCGCAACCAAGCTGCGCCTCGAAGTTGCCCCCTTTATCATCGGCTTTATCTTGGGGCCATCGGCAGAGGTCTATTTCGTTAAAAGCCTTGAGTCCTTTGGTGATCTGACGATTTTCTTTACCAAAAGTTGGATTGCAGGCGTTCTTTGGGTTTTGATCTTTGGGTCTTTGCTTGGATCGATGCTTTTGAACCGCAAAAAACGGGACCAAGATATGGCCAAATAGCCCTTGCATGAGCGCGCGCGATTTTCAATTATGGCCCATGACTAAAAGTGACACAACAAAAGCAGGCAAAGGCCAAGTGACGATGGCGGCGGTTGGTCGTATGGCTGGCGTGTCGCAGGTCACGGTGTCGCGCGCGCTCTCACACCCTGATAAGGTATCGCCTGAAGCGTTGCGGCGGATCAACGAAGCCATAAAGGTGACGGGTTTTGTGCCCAATGCGCTGGCAGGGGCGCTTGCGTCGAAAAAATCGCGATTGATTTCGGCGTTGATCCCGTCTTTGACCAATGTGGTTTATTCGTCGTTTATCACCTCTTTTTCCGAAAAACTGCGCGAACATGGCTATCAGATTTTGCTGTCTGAAACTGGGTTCGAACAGTCAGACGAAGAGGCGTTGATATCCACACACCTTTCGCGGCGCCCCGATGCGATTTTGTTGACGGGTATCCATCACAGCGCCCAAGCGCGCCGTATGCTTTTGGGCGCGGGTATTCCCATCGTTGAAGTTTGGGACATCACGGACAGCCCAGTGGAAATGTGTGTCGGATTTGATCATGTCGATGCAGGCCAACGTGCCGCAGATTTTTTGTTCGACCAAGGCAATGCCTGTGCGGCGACAATCACCGCCCAAGATGAACGTGCGCGCCGGCGTCAGTCTGCATTCGCAGAGCAATTTACGCGCCGCTCAGGCCAGCCCGTGGTTGATGCAAACACCGGTGGTGCCGCCAGCATTCGTGCAGGGCGTTTGGCTTTGACGCAATTGATTGAACACAAAGGTCTGACAAGGGGCGCTGTTTTTTGCAGTTCGGATTTATTGGCACAAGGCGCGTTGATCGAGGCCCAGGCCCGGGGCATTTTGGTGCCGAATGAATTGGCGATCATGGGATTTGGCGATCAAGAATACGCTCGAGATTTGGAGCCAGCGCTGACAACGGTTGCGATCGACCGCACGCGCCTTGGCTATGAGGCGGCGGAAGCATTGCTTGCGCGCATCGACGAGACGGGGAAACCTGCTGCGATCAATGACATCGGATTTGAAATCGTGCGACGGGCCTCAGCTTAAGGGTCATGCCTTTGGTGCGGCTCCACCATTTTCTAAGCGCTTTGATGTTTGTGTGGGACGCCGATGTCGTGTGTGGTTAGCTTAAATTGGGCTCGAAATAATTTGCTTTGGCCGATGCGTTCAAACCTTGGGCCGGCAAGTGAGGCGCAATATGATTGAGCCAAGCGGCATCAAACCGCGACAGGTCCAATGAAGGCTAAATTTGGGTGGATAGACGCTCCCAAAAATGACACCACATCGCTTAGCCGACATTCGCTGCGTTTGCACATCGAAAGAAACTGAGAAGCAGCCCCGAATGTCCGCTTTCTTCAAGTTGCGCGATTTAGATCGCGCCCGCAGCGAAAGTCCGGTTTCCGCCCACTTACCGATAGATGCGTGTCAGGTGAAGTTTTCTAAAACAATGTCCAAATCGAGCTCCCGCAACCAATATCAATACACTCAAAATACAGACTGAACTCTGCTAACGCAGAGCCACGCACATGCGAAAGCATACGCTCGGGATCGTAGCTGCAAATCCTACTCCCGCAAACAACTTTAGCGAACTTTCTACTTTACCCAAACCCGCCCCTCCGGCGGGTTTTGTTTTGTTCAGCATCTCCAATAACTTACCGCGCAGCTCAAGTTCACGACAACTGGATCGATGATCTCGTGCAACTCGTCGCTCGCGCGGCCCGCTATGGCCTCATTTGACAGGGTTGCCGCAAGATCATCTATGTGCGCTCTGTAGAGGGCAGGGAGGTCCGCTGGGAGCGTGACTGGTTCAGGTTTGATGGCCTCGCGTTTGGCGCGCGTTGCTTCGAGATCAGCTTCTAACTCTTTGAGGCGCAGTTTGAATGGCCTCTGTCGGGGCCGAGGTGCCGTAGGCAAGTTCGACGAATGTGGTGCCGTTGAGGTCGAAGGCGTCGAGCGCCAGGCAGGGGCGGCGTTTGAGCTGCTCTGCCGGCGCGGCGCGCACAATGGAAAGACAGCTTTTGAGGCCCTCAGAGAAAAGCTATAATCAGCAAATTGGATGTCTCAAGAGCAACAGCACCTTACAGGCTCAATAAACTGACCGATTTTGCCGTTAAAAAAGTGCCTTTGGGTCGTTAAAAATCGCCTTAACATCAGCATCTTCTCGAACAATCTGGCTCACGGCATGTGCCATGAAAAACTTTGTGAGGTTGTAGTGACCGAATACATGATCATCGAACCCATCGAGAACCCGGCACATATTTTCTACAAGCAGGTGACAGAAAACAAGTTTTGCGCCGGTGACATCTGCGTGTCCAAATATTTTTGCATGCGACTCATCCATTACCTTATATTTTTGGTGACAGCTCCAAGGTTCGCCTAGATCAGTTGCAAGTAACGCAAGACCAGCGTTTTCATTCTTTAAGACATTTTTCTTTGAATTCAGCTCTCCTTGCTTAACTTCAAGCACTAATCTATCATAATTGAGAAGCGCCACTTCCTTCTTTAGGCGCTGTTGTATCGGGTTGTTCGACTTCTGATCGTGTGCCTTAATAGCGTTTTGGTTATTGCTATTGTGGGTGATTTCCTCCGAGAGTTCTGCATCATCACCAAATGCCACAACCTTCACGAGTACTCGCAGGTCTGCTGGCCTTCGCATTTAGCAATGAAGTCAAGCTCTGAGCGCCGTTCACAACCACATAGTCTTCGATGCCTAGGCTATCATCTTTTGACTCATTCATTGAGCTGCATAAAACTGTTATTCCGTTGCGAAGCTTGGTCAGATATGCTGGGTTCAGTGCCTTGTGTGGTTACATAGCGGCTCCGCCCTCCTCAAATGTATTGACGATAAAACAAATCATCGATGTCTCGCAAAACGTGTGTCATCCGGTCGGACGACACCGCCATTTTTAGCCAAGGGAGACACAAAGAATGTGATCTTTGTGTTTGCCCTATATGATCTTTTGCCCTGTTTTCGCCCAGTCATTCATAAAGGTCGCGAGGCCGTTCTTGGTGAGCGAGTGCTCTGCGAGGCCTTCGATAACGTTGGGCGGGATTGTCCCGACATCAGCACCAGCTAAAGCCGCACCGGAAACATGGTTGGCGTTGCGCAGCGACGCGGCAAGGATCTGAGTGTTCAAATCATCGTAGTTGTCGAACATGGTTCGGATGTCGCGGATCAACTGCATCCCATCAAGGTTGATGTCGTCAAGACGGCCCACAAAGGGTGACACATAGGTAGCTCCGCATTTGGCGGCCAGTAAGGCCTGATTGACTGAGAAACAAAGCGTCACGTTGGTCTTGTGGCCGTCGGATGTGAGCGCCTTGCAAGCCTGCAACCCGTTCATCGTGAGCGGGAGTTTGATACAGACGTTGTCGGCGATTTTGGCCAATTCTGCTGCCTCCTTCATCATGCCGTCATAGTCCAACGCGGTGACTTCGGCGGATACGGGGCCCGCGACCAATGCGCAGATCTCTTTGGTGACCTCCATGATGTCGCGCCCGCTTTTGGCGATGATGCTTGGGTTGGTCGTCACGCCATCAATCAGGCCGATCTCGTTCAGGCGGCGGATGGCTGTGACGTCTGCGGTGTCTACGAAAAATTTCAAGGGATATCCTTTTCTAGGTTTAGGAGGCAGCGAGGCGCGCTTTAGCCGTCGCCGCAATGTTCTCTGGGGTCAGGCCGAACTGCGCGTATAATTGCTCGGCACTCGCAGAGGCGCCAAAGGTCGGCACACCAATCATGTTGTCCTCGCTGCCGACATAGCGGCCCCACCCAAACGGGCTGGCGGCTTCGATGGCCAAACGGGGAGCTTCGCCCAAGGTGGCATCACGGTAGGCTTGTGGTTGGGCGTCAAACAGCTCCCAACAGGGCATGGACACCACCGCAGCGGACACACCATCCTTGGCGAGCAGTTCGGCGGCTGCAATTGCGAGGCTAACCTCTGAGCCCGTGGCAATGAGGGTGATGTCGCGAGTGTTTATGTCACGGATCACATAGCCGCCTTTTGCAGTCAGGTTCTTAGAGCTGGCCTGCAGCCTGACTTGCGGCAAGCCTTGGCGTGAGAACGCAAACAGCGACGGTACGGAGGGACCGGCGAGTGCAACTTCATAGGCTTCCATTGTTTCGATGGCGTCGGCGGGTCGGAACACGTTCAACCCCGGGATCGCGCGAAGGCTGGCCAAGTGTTCAACGGGCTGATGGGTTGGGCCGTCTTCGCCCAAGCCGATGCTATCATGAGTCATAATGTACAGGACCCGAGTACCCATAAGGGCAGACAGCCGGATCGCATTGCGCATGTAATCTGAGAACACGAGGAATGTGCCGCCATACGGCACAAAGCCACCATGCAATGCGAGGCCATTCATCGCAGCGGCCATCGCGAACTCGCGGACGCCGTAGTTGATGTAGCGGCCTGAAGACGCCGCTGTAAATGTTGTGTTCGTCGCTTTGGTCTTGGTCAGATTGGAACCGGATAAATCTGCCGAACCGCCGATCAGTTCAGGCAACTGATCGGTCAATACTTCAAGTGCCATTTGGCTGGCTTGGCGAGTTGACTTAGATGTTGGCGCATCTATCCAGCAGACTTTCTCGGCATCCGTGGTGGATGGAAATGAGCTTGGCCGACGCCCTTCGACACGGCGATTGAACTCCGCCAATTCGGAGGCAGGCAAACGTTCACTGCGCTTGACCCAATCCACACGTTCGTATGCGCCACGCGAACCGATGGCCAACCATGCGTCTGTTATCTCTTGAGGAATGTCGAACGGCGCGGGGGGAAGACCGAGGGCGTTCTTTGCGCCGGCCGCTTCTTCTGTGCCCAATTTGGAGCCGTGGATGCTCGAAGTACCTGCCTTTGTTGGAGCGCCAAATCCGATCGTCGTACGGAACATGATAATGGTTGGTCGGTCCGTTTCGCGTTTCGCCACTGTTAAGGCGTCGTCGATTTCGTCATGCGTATGGCCGCATGCCTCAAGGACATGCCAACCCATTGCTTTGAATTTTGCGGCGGTGTCGTCGGTAAAAGAGAGGTCTGTACTGCCATCGATCGTGATCGCATTCATGTCGTATAGAACGTTCAGATGACCGAGACCAAGGTGGCCTGCAAGCGACGCGGCCTCCTGACCGACGCCTTCCATCAAGCATCCGTCCCCTGCAAACACCCACGTGCGGTGACGGCAAAGATCCGCACCGAATTCGTCACGCAGACGGCGTTCCGCGATCGCCATACCAACCGCGGTGGCAATCCCTTGGCCAAGTGGGCCGGTGGTGGTCTCGACGCCAGGCGTATGTCCAACCTCGGGGTGGCCCGGTGTCTTTGACCCTGCTTTTCGAAAGGCTTTGAGATCATCCAACGCAACACCAGGAACGCCGGTCAGATGCAGCAAGGCGTACAGCAAGATCGATGCGTGCCCGTTTGACAAGACGACTCGGTCGCGATCAGGCCATTCGGGGTTACGCGCATCAAACCGGAGGTGATTTGCGTACAGAACCGTTGCAAAATCGGCCATCCCCATCGCTGCACCAGGATGCCCATGTCCTGCTGTTTCAACGGCATCAATCGCAAGGCCGCGGATTGCATTCGCAAGGGGTGCTAATTCTGTATTCTCAAGTTTCATATCTTCCTCGGGGTGAAGTTTTTGATTGGGATTCGAGAGCTGGGTCGCCTTTGGAGCCGTGCAAGTTTATCGGCACCAACACCGGTAGGTGTAAGGGCCACTTTCAAGATCCTTCGCCGTTGGCGAAAAAAGAAAACCGGTCATGGGTATGAGTGTCATGAGCGCCACCAAAGTTCGGTAGCAGAGCGGTTCTGGAAACGTGACCTTCGCCGCGGCGGCGAAGGTCACGTTAGGTTCGGCATATCGGCAGTCTTTTAAACCTAGCCTCGCCTTGCGAGACCTGAACAGGAGGCCGCCGTGTCACAACGCTCCGCGCGCTATAGGTATCTGTTCACAAGGTTTTCAAGTCGCTCCTGACGACCAGATTTAGGCTGTGGATCGAGACCGTCTCTTAACACGGCATCATGAATTGCCGTCAAGTTACTGCTCATTAACTGTTTACCGCCGTCCGTGTCCCAGCCCGCGTAGCGTTCGTCACGCGCGGCCTCGAGCTTACCATCGCTCAGCATCGCTGCCGCCGCTTTCAATCCGGCAGCACATGCGTCCATGCCGCCAACGTGTGCAAGGATCAGATCCTCGGCGTCTAGCGATTGACGGCGCAACTTGGCGTCAAAGTTTGTGCCGCCCGTGGTGAACCCACCCGCGCGCAGAACCTCATAAAATGCCAAGGCCATCTCTGGCACATTGTTCGGGAATTGGTCTGTGTCCCAGCCGGATTGGTAATCATTCCGGTTCATATCGATTGATCCGAAGATGCCCAATTCGCGCGCCATGGCGAGTTCATGTTCGAACGAATGGCCTGCCAAAATCGCGTGGCCTTGTTCGACATTCATTTGAACTTCGCCCTCAAGCCCGAAGTCTTTCAAGAAGCCATAAACCGTCGCGACATCGAAGTCATACTGATGTTTTGTCGGTTCTTGTGGCTTAGGCTCAATCAGGATCGCGCCTTTGTATCCCATCTTGTGTTTGTACTCGACGACCATTTCAAGCATCCGGCCCGCCTGCTGGCGTTCGCGGCCCATGTCGGTGTTCAACAGGGTTTCATAGCCTTCACGCCCGCCCCAAAGAACGTAGTTTTCGCCGCCCAGTTTGATGGTTGCATCCATGCAGGATTTGATTGTCGCAGCGGAATACGCAAACACATCGGGATCAGGGTTCGTCGCGGAACCAGACATAAAGCGGCGGTGCGAAAACAGGTTTGCGGTGCCCCAAAGCAGCTTCACCCCAGTTTCGTCCATCTTTTCAGCGAAATAGTCGACGATTTCTTCGAGGTTCTTGGTCGTTTCGGCGAAAGTCGCACCCTGCGGGCGCACGTCTTCGTCGTGAAACGCGAAATACGGGACGCCCAGGATTTGGAACATCTCAAACGCGACGTCGGCCTTTAGTTTCGCATCGGCCATTGTGTCGCCGAACCACGGACGTTCTAGCGTGGCTGCGCCGAACGGGTCACTGCCTGGCCATGCGAACGAATGCCAATAGGCCGCTGCGAACCGCAAATGTTCCTTCAAAGACTTCCCCATAACGATTTCGTCGGGATTGTAGTGGCGGAACGCAAAGTCGTTGGTGCTGTCCGGGCCCTCGTATTTGATTGCCGGAATACCTTGGAAAAAATCAGTCATGTCTAGAGGTCCTTTAAGGTCGTGTAGGCCGCACGGTAGCGGGCATATGTATCTGAGAAAGCGGATTGAAGTGTGATGTCTGGATCAACGATCTTAGCAATCGGTGGCATTGTCGCTATTTCGACTCCTGCGCCGGTCACAGCCATCTGGGCAAGTCGGGCTGCCCCCAAAGCAGCGCCAAAGTCACCCGACTTTGGCAGCATCAAGGGGATGCTTAATGTGGTCGCGATTGCCTTGAGCCAATAGTCCGACTTTGCACCGCCTCCCATCGCGAGGGCACGTTCGATTGTCGTGCCTGTGGATTTCAAAGCAGCGTGGCAATCAGCGAAGGCAAACGTGACGCCCTCGACAACGGCGCGTGCGGCTTCTTTTGCGTCTGTGGCGTGGTCCAGATGGAGGAACTGACCACGGATTGCGGTGTCATTGTGTGGCGTACGTTCCCCGCCCAAATATGGCAGGAATAACGTTCGCGATGGCGCTTGGAGATCACCAAGATCGCCAGTCAAATCTGCCGCAGATTGACCTGTCAGGCGTGACAACCATTGCAGCGCATCCGTCGCCGCCAAGATCACACCCATCTGGTGCCATGTGTCCGGAACGGCATGACAAAAAGTATGAACGGCGCTGGCAGCATCGGGTTGATACACGTCAGACGCCGCAAACAGCACGCCGGACGTCCCAAGCGATACAAACGCGTCACCTCGCGTCACGACGCCCGCGCCGATTGCGGAGGCCGCGTTATCGCCGCCTCCGCCGGCAACGACGACACCCTTGGGGAGACCCCACTCAAGGGCAAGAGCATCGCGTAACTTTCCAGAACTTTCGGACCCTTCGACAAGGCGTGGCATTTGGCTTCGATCAAGGTCGGTCGCTGCCAGCAAATCATCAGACCAGTCGCGTTTCGCGACATCCAGCCAGCTTGTCCCAGCCGCGTCTGACATTTCAGAGACATGATCACCGATCAATATTAGGCGCAGATAGTCTTTGGGGAGGAGAACTTTGGCAATCTTTCCAAAAATGTCCGGTTCGTTGTGTTTAACCCATGCGACCTTTGGCGCTGTAAAGCCTGCGAAGACGATATTGCCTGAGAGATCGCGGAACTGTGGATCGTTGTCAAACGCCGTCGCTTCGGCAGAGGACCGCGTGTCGTTCCACAACATGCAGGGACGCAAAACCTTGTCAGATGAATCGACCAATGTTGCGCCGTGCATATGGCCGGACAACCCAATCCCACGCACGCCGGATACATCCGCCTTTTGCGCAATCGCCTTGATCGCGTCACCAGTGGCTGCAAACCACTGGTGCGGGTCTTGTTCGGACCACCCCTCATGTGGGCGCGTCACAGTCAAAGCAACGACATGTTCCGCAAGCACATTTTGGTCGTCATCTATCAAGATGACCTTTAAGGACGACGTCCCAAGATCTAGCCCTAGATACGTCATGATGCAGGATCGTTCGGTTTTTTGCCGAGAATGATCATCGACAAGATGTCATCTTCGGTCACATCCTCGACCCGTTCCGAGCCAACCATCTTACCGTTTTTCATGACGCTGACACGGTCACACAGGTCCATCATTTCGCGTGTGTCGTGGCTAATCAGAAAGATGCCTAGCCCTTGGGCTTTCAGTTCTTTGATCAGATCGGCGACCATTTCTGTTTCATGCACACCCAACGCCGCGGTAGGTTCGTCCATGATCAAGATTTTGGCGTTAAAATAGACCGCCCGCGCGATTGCAACTGACTGTCGTTGACCACCAGACAATGCTGAAACCGGTTCCTTCAACTTTTTGAAGTTCGGGTTCAATCGCGCCATGATCTTGCGGGTTTCGGCCTCCATCTTATCGTCATTCACAAAGCCGAACGGCGTCGTCAGTTCCCGACCCAAAAACAGGTTGCTTGCCGCATCCAAATTATCCGCAAGCGCAAGCGTCTGATAGATGGTTTCGATGTTATAGTCGCGGCTGTCGCGTGGCGAGTTGATCGTGGCCTTGTTGCCCTCGATATAAATTTCGCCAGAGTCCATTTTGTATGCACCAGAGAGCATCTTGATGAGCGTCGATTTGCCTGCACCATTATGACCCAACAGACCGACAACTTCGCCTGCATGCAATTCAATGCTGACATCATCCACGGCCCGCACGCCACCAAAGGCAATCGAGACGTTGTTCATTTTAACCAGAGGAGTTGTCATTATTTTGCTCCTACGCGCTTGCGATATTGAATGTCGATCCACACTGCGAGCACGAGGACCGCACCGACAACGATGTTTTGGTAGGGCGCATCGACCCCAACCATGGCCATGCCGGATTGTAGCGATTGCATGATCAGCGCTCCGATGATGGCGCCGTAAATTGTACCAATGCCGCCTGATAATGCAGTGCCGCCAATAACCGCCGCAGCGATGACGCGTAGCTCATCGAGTGTGCCGATGTCATTGGTGTGATAGCCAAGGCGCGCAGAGGCAACGATGCCCGCCAGCGCTGACAAAACACCTACCATAGCGAAAATCTTGACCGTCAAGAGGCGTGTGTTGATTCCGGATAGTTCCGCAGCATTAGGGTTGCCACCGGTTGCAAAGATGTAGCGCCCAAGACGGGTTTTGCGTGCGATAACCGTCATGACGATAGCGACGGCGATCAGAACCAACACAGAGTAGGGGATACCGTACGCGGCGACGCAGCCTTCGGCGACTTCACAGCCAAAAATAGACGGATCGCGTGCAACCACACGTTCTGGAACAGTGTAGGCATTCAAAATTGCAACAAAACCAAGGATTGCAAGTGTAACAATCGCCATGATCAACCCTTCGGCCCACATCGGTTTTACGGGGAATCCATGACCCATTTTCGCGCGCCGTGCCGACCACATCGCCACTAAACTGATGATCGAGGCAATGATACCAACGACCCAACTTGGGCCTGCGCCTAGGGTCCCTGTGATGCCGCCAAAAAGTGTGTACGTGCTGTCGAGCGGCCCAATAGTGGCACCGTCCGTCAGCCACCAGCCAACGTTACGCCAGACCAGCAAGCCACCAAGGGTCACAATAAAGGCGGGGATACCGTGATAGCCGATCAGCCATCCCTGTGCGCAGCCGATCATGGCCCCGACCAAAAGGCCGATAGCAATAGTAATCCATGCAATCATCGGGTGGCCCAGCTCAAGCCCGAACAATTCAGGCAGCCATTGTGTTTGGGACATGCCCATCACAGCTGTACAGGTGGCAAGCAAGGCCCCGACGGACAAATCGATATGACGGGTGACAATCACGAACACCATGCCCGTTGCCATGATGGCGACAGAAACAGTTTGAATTGTCAAATTGAAGATGTTGCGCGGGGTCAGGAAGCGTCCGTCGGTCAGAGTGTTAAACACGATGCAAACGGCTAAAAATGCACCTACCATCCCTAAAAGGCGCAAATCTACTTCGAGTGATTGCAAGAATGTGCGCCTAGGCTCCGGCGCTGCGGTGGTTTGGTCAGACATTCGTCTGTCTCCATTCGAAATACGACTGTTCACATCCCGCCAATGTTACGGGGCAAGTCCAGTTGATGTAAAATTTGTGATGAGGTTGATGTGCCCGGCCATTCGGCCGGGCACAATAGGATCAGTAAACCGACCAATCTCTTAGTTACAAGGTGCAGGACCGTCGGTCACGCCTTGGCACAGGCTCTCAACCGTGATCCAGCCTGCATCTGTAACGACGGACAGGTTGTCAGCTGTGATAGGTACAGGTGCAAGGAACATAGAGTTCAGCTCTGTGCCACCTGGAGATGTCCAAGTAGAGGAGCCATCGACCATAGCCATATCGTCGCCAGCTAAAGCAATAGCAATTTCACCAGCCGCGCGACCCAGTTCACGTGCGTCCTTCCAGACAGACACCGTCTGTGTTCCAAGTGCGACGCGGTTCAGCGCAGCATGATCGCCGTCTTGGCCGGAAACCGGGAGGCCTTCCATACCTTGGGCTGTCAAAGCTGCAACAACACCGCCAGCAGTACCGTCATTGGATGCCACAACCGCGTCGACCATGTTGTCGTTTACTGTCAGGATTTGCTCCATATTGCGCTGGGCATTGGCAGGCAACCAACCGTCTGTGTAGGCCTCGTCAACGATTGTGATCGCGCCTGAATCGATGGCTTCTTGCAGAATCTCTTGCTGACCGCCGCGTAGGAAGTCTGCGTTTGGATCTGTTGGCGAACCTTTGATCATGACGTAATTACCAGTCGGTTGCGCTGCGAAAACAGCGCGCGCCTGCATACGACCTACTTCGATGTTGTCGAAAGTCAGGTAAAATGCACGACTGTCTTCGATCAGGCGATCGTAACCAACAACAGGGATGCCTTCAGCGTCTGCTGCATCAACGGCCGGCCCAATAGCTGCGGAGTCTTGCGCCAAGATAATCAGAGCGTCGGCACCTTGAGCGATCAAGCTTTCGACGTCAGACAGCTGCTTAGAAGAAGACGCCTGCGCATCGGCCGAGATATACGTTGCACCGGCTGCTTCAAGTACTGCAACGATAGCTGCTTCGTCTGTCTTCCAACGCTCCTCTTGAAAGTTAGACCAGCTTACGCCGACTGTGAGACCGTGATCATCGGCAAACGCTGCAGTGCCAAAGCCAGCCGCCGCAACAGCAGCGGCAATAATATATTTGTTCATGATATTCCTCCCTGGAATGTTACCTCAGAACGTGCCTGAGGACGAGTCAGACGACTCGCATGGCCAGCACTATGCTCATATTAATTTTAGTTTGCAAATTAAAAAACCAAAAGTAGCGCATAAATCGCGGACCTAAGGTTGATATTCGCTCGAGACACCTCCAATTAGCGCTTGAAATTTAGGAAAATATTGTTAATTTATTTATATGATAAATTATATAGCTGACCATCAAGATGCCACTGGGTGCGGCCCTTACTTGGAGGGTGGCGGCAAGAATGCTTCGGCGACCCCGATGCGCCAACAAGTCTTTCAACATGTCCGATCGCGAGGGAAGGCCGCGCGCGCGGATGTCACGCACGGGCTCGGCATTAGTGCGGGCAGCGCTACGACGCTAACCGCAGATCTGATTGCATCAGGCATTCTGCGTGAGGTTACCGAACCCAAAGAAACGCCTTCGCGCGAATTGGGTCGTGGCCGCCCGCGCGTCGCACTAGAAGTGGTGCCAGAAGCGGCATTCGTCATCGGCGTTAAGCTGTCATTTAAACTCCACTCGGCTGTTCTGTGTGATTTCGCAGGTAATGTTATCGCTACAGCGACACTGGATGCGATAGACAAACGTCGCAGCCGAGAAGAGCTACTTAATGAGCTTTACGAATTGATAAAGCTCATTACACAACAGGCGGGAAAGTCGGTTGAAGACATTGGCGCTGTTGGGGTCGGGTTGCCGGGTATCGTAGATCAAGAGAGCGGTATGATCCGATGGTGCTCTTTGCTGCAAGATCGCAATGTGGATATGAAGTCAGGCTTCTCGAAGCGCTGTTCTGCACCTCTATTCCTCGACAACGACACCAACATGCTAACCTTGGCAGAGCTTTGGTTTGGGGTTGGGCGTGACAAGACCGATTTTGCCGTTGTGACGATTGAAGATGGTGTTGGTATGGGGCTTGTGGTGAACAACCGGCTCTACCGCGGCACACATGGAATCGGTTTGGAACTTGGACACACGAAAGTTCAGCTTGATGGCGCATTGTGCCGGTGTGGGCAGCGAGGCTGTTTGGAAGCGTATTTGGGTGATTATGCCCTTATACGCGAAGCAGAAACGGCACTGACTCACGAAGATTTTGACCCGAACGATCGTGAAGGAATGCTTGATCTCCTTTTCAAGAAAGCCAAGACTGGCAACGCTATCTCTGAGACCATTTTTCGCCGTGCCGGACGTTTTTTATCAGTTGGGCTGTCCAACGTTGTCCAACTCTTCGATCCGCCGCTTATCATCTTATCCGGTGACAGGATGCGATATGACTACTTGTATGCAGATGAGGTTCTGGCGGAAATGCAAAAGCTGACCCTATCTCATGGGCGTCAACCATGTGCGATTGAGATCCACCCCTGGAACGATCTCGTCTGGGCACGTGGTGCAACAGTTCCGGCCCTGTCTGCTCTAACGGACATGATGGTCGGCGGACTTGAAGTTCAGCATCTATGAAACGAACAAGCGCCATAGCAGTGGCCTTAGCTTTTAGTTCAGGTTTTGCACAAGCGGACCCCAAGTTTGAGAATTTCTCAGCGAATTTGCCGCGCCACGTCTATGGAGGTGGTTGGGAACACTTCGTTGGCGGCGGGATCGCCGTGTTCGATTGCAATGGCGATGCGCTGCCCGACATTTTCGCGATTGGAGGTGAAAACACTGCCACGTTGATTCGTAATGACGGCGGTTTCGCATTTTCGTCAATTGATGTGCCCGAGGTGACCGACGCCACCGGGGTCTACCCCATTGATCTTGATGGCGACGGTCTGTTGGACCTGTTTGTGCTGCGCGTTGGCCCGAATGTTGTACTGAAGGGCACGGGTGATTGTGGGTTTGTCGATGCCACTGATATGCTCGGAATTCCACCCAAAGACCAGTGGAGCACAGCATTTACTGCCTGGTGGGAAGCGGGTGATGCACGCCCAACGCTCGCAATTGGGAACTATGTGGATCGGAATGATCCCGATGGCCCATTCGAGGCCTGCGACGACAATGAAATTCTGCGCCCCAGTGCGATTGGCTATACCTCTGAAATTCTGGCGCCGGGCTTTTGTGCATTGTCGATTCTTGCCGCGAATGATGCGCGGGGCCGCGCCACGCTTCGATTGTCTAATGATCGCCATTACTATGTACGCGGTGGGTATGAACAAATGTGGGACATCATTGATCGCCGTTTTCTTGGGCGGGATGATGGATGGGACACCGTGTCGCTTTGGGGGATGGGGATTGCCAGTCGGGACCTGAACGGCGACGGACGGGATGATGTAATGCTTACATCGATGGGCGATCAGGTTTTGCAGTTCGCCAGTCCGGAGGGGATGTATGTTGCGGCGGATTACAGCATCGGAACGTATGCGCAGCGTCCACACGTCGGTGACGACGGTCGGCCATCGACGGGCTGGCATGCGCAGTTCGGGGACATCGATAACGACGGACGCGCGGATCTGTTCATTGCTAAGGGCAACGTTGATCAGATGCCGGGGATGGCTATGGCCGACCCCAACAATCTATTGATGCAGATGGCCGACGGCACCTTTGAAGAGGTTGCCGCAGAGGCGGGTGTCGCAACGATAGAACGGTCACGCGGCGCGGCGTTGGCGGATTTTGATCAGGATGGCCGTTTGGATTTGATCGTTGCGAACCGGCGCGCCCCGCTTGAGATTTATCGAAATGTCACCGAGCGGACAGGCAATTGGGTTACGATTAGTGTTCAGCAGCGAACTGGGAACCGCGCGGCGATCGGCGCTGTTGTGACTGTCAGCGCCAGTGGCCTATCGCAAACTATTCAGCAAACCATCGGTGGCGGACATGCCGGTGGGCAGATGCTGCCGCTGCATTTTGGCTTGGGTCAGAACGACGCGGCACTGGTGCAGGTCACATGGCCCGAAGGATCAATCACACAGGTGGATGCTGTCGCAGGGGACCGTTTGATCATCACCAAACCTTAGTCTGGATTTGGGATTACCAGACCGCTTGGCACTGCGTCTGGGATCCCCAGACGACCAGTTAAGCTGATTGGGTCGGTAAGGTTGTGTAGGAACTCAACGATTGCGGCGATGTCATTTTGGGAAAGCTCGACTGCGGGAGTTGTTATCGCGTCGCGGATCGCCTTAACTTGAACTGCGTCTTCCATGACAGAAAAGTCATTCCCCTCAAATGGAGGCAAAAGCGCCTGCGTGCTTTCGTAGGTTAGCAGGCTTTCGCGAGGATCAGCGTGAGAAGCGATAAAAGCTGTGAGGTCGGTATGTGCACCGGCGTGCCCATAAGGCGCTGTCAGCGCGACATTGCGCAGGGATGGCGTGCGGAACGCAAAGCGATCTTCTTCGCGCCCCGTTACGCGAAACCGACCGTCGTCGCGCGCGTGATCTTCAAACGTCGCTGATTTTCCAGGACCTATTTGGGGCGCACCCATGGCATGAAACTGATGATCCGTAAGAAATGGACCGGTGTGGCAGGAAACACACCCACCGCTCCCGTAGAACAGATCAAGCCCGTCTTGTGCTAAGCCGCTAAACTGCTGCTGCCCCCGCAAGACCGCATCGAACGGGCTCGTATCAGATCGCCATTCGTGCGCTATAAACACTGCGATGGCGTTCGACAAATCGGTGAATTCGATGTCATCGGGCGCTTCGATGTGGGGGTAAGTGTCAATGAAGGCGTCTCTGTATTCGGGGATTTCTGCAACGCGACGCGCCAAAACGTCCCACGCTCCGCCATCGCCCGTAATAATGCCTTGGCGAATCAGGCGGCCAATTTCGTTTTCGTCATATGATCCAGCCATCTCATCGCGACTGAGAACAGGAAACATGGTTTGTGCTGATAGGACAGAATTGAATCCAACCGCCATATCATCTGCCATCGGTGTGCGGATACCAGCGGGGCGGGTTTCATCTGCTTCAAGTCGGCCATCGTGAAACAGCACGTGAAATTCTGAAGCGCCAAGATTGAATAGGGCAGGCGAATTTCGCGGAATCCGCTCTTCTGGGATATTATCAGGGGCAGCTATGCGCGTGGGCCCCAAACCGATGCCGCCATCCCCGAAGGACAAAGACACGCCGTCGGATGTTCCGAAGGCTGGATGGTGGCAGGTCGCACATGCGATTTCGCGGTTGCCCGACAAGATCGGGTCATAAAACAAGAGCTGCCCGAGCATCGCTTCCTGCAGGTCGATCATCTCATAAAAACTGTCACCTACAGGCGGTGGCAGTTGTTGCGTTAATGCTGAGGAGGTGGTCGCGATCAGGATTGCTATGGCGTTCTGCAGTTTCATGAATTGAAGTCTACGGACCTTCCGAGCACGAGGCAACGCTCTGCTCGCAGTAAAATGAAGTATTGTTTGGTCTTGGCATTCTCGCGGGCGCCTTGAAGAGTATCTTCATGCTCTTCCTGCTGATCGAGCGAAGGTCGGTATTGCGGCAGTTGATCTCAACTTTGATGACCTGATGTCGGTCGGCATCGATATTGGAATAGACACATTTCATATAGTTGGTTTTGATCTGGCTGGACGGCGCGTCTTGCGCAAACAGATTGAGCGGCCGGCCTTGGTGGATTGGGCCATAGATAATTTTTCTAAGAATGCGCGAAAGGCAGAAGCTGAACGTGTGTCCAACCATTCACTTTCAGGCAGTTTGAAGCAAACCCAGAAATCCCAAGCGGATAAACGTGCTATTGGAGCATTTGAACCGCACTCTCTGAAAGGCCCGTTTGATGAAGAATTCAGAGGGGATACACCTGAGAATGCGGTTAACAAATCTAGGGGCTATCCATTTGGGACTTCGAAAACTGTGTCCATAGCCTGACGGTTGCCCAACCATAGGCCAGTCTTTTAACGTCAAGCAATCAATTTCGTTAAAAAATGGTCGGGGCAATATTTCTGCCCCGACCTGCGTGAGCAACCTTCGCGCTCTGATGGCTGACAGCGGCCATTTGACACATTTCACACGAGCGGCGGCTTCGGTCCGTTCGCGTCGATCGGCACAAAAGGCGGGAAGGAGACGTTCGCTGCACCTACAAATTAGCTGTCGAACAGCTATTGCCGTGGAGTTTTGGGAAGTGAGACAACGCTTAGACTAAACCGCGACAAGGCCAATGATTAAGACAATCTTTGATCTCCTCGTTACGTAATACTAAGTGTATAATCCCTATGTTTTTTTTGAGGTCGTAATGTTTGGTTTGATATTCTTGAGTTTGGTTGGTGCCGTTGGCATTGCGGCCGTGGCCGATATTTTTGATGAGAGCTCTGACGAGAATACAACTTCAACGGATGACAGTGATGCCGAGGCGCAGGACGCATCAGACGGCACTACTGACCTGCTGGACTCTTCTGACGAGGATGACACTGATGGTGACGTTGCAGATTTGACGGATGAGAGCACTCAAGAACCTGACGATGTTGCCAATGACGACGACATTGAAGCGGATGATCGTATCACAGAAACTTCCGTAAATGGGCATTCCAACTTTCAGCTGGAGCTTGATACGCAAACTACTGAGCCCGTGTCGATCATTACAGATTTCGAAACCGCAGAAGATACCCTCAGTTTCGTGCGTGTGTATGCACATGATGAAGATGTACTGAATCTGTCTGTTGAAGAGCGTGACGACGGCCTCGGTGCGAATCTTATTGGACCTGTCCCGCTATCGTGCCGCTCCGATTACTCATTTATGCGGCCTTTCGTTCGAAAGCCAAGGGACTTTTCCAGCCGAGTGCTGAGTGTTTTCTGCGGGCGTTATAGAAGCCATTTATGT
>JBLHXX010000012.1:0-41216 GCA_047630475.1 Celeribacter sp.
TGGCGCTTGGCGGCAATGATGTGTTGCGCGGCACGGCACCTGAGGTGGCGCGCGCGAACCTTGATGGTATTTTGTCGATGGCGACGGCGCGGCATATTCCGGTTTTGTTGATTGGCATCGATGTGCCCGAAAATTATGGCGCAGACTACAAGGCGCAGTTTTTTGAGATATATCCAGATTTAGCAAACAAATATAACACGTTATATAGTGAGAGTTTTCTAGGACCACTGACAACTTTGGGGTCCATGACCGACATTTTGGAAGCCTATTTTCAACCCGACGGTATTCACCCCAACGCGACGGGCGTGAGCATCATCGTCGAGGCCATAGGTCCAATGGTTGCGGATTTGGCGCAAAGAGCCCGCGATCAAATGGCGCAATAGTGTTTAATCTTCACGCGGATGGTCGTCGTAATCTGTGGTCAAAATGCGCTCTGCGTCTCCTTGTGGGTCATCGAATTGGCGTGATTTTATGGACCAGAAAAATGCGGCCAATCCAATGCCGCCCAGCAGCAGTGAAATCGGAATTAAAAAGACAAGAACGTTCATTTAGAGCCTCTCAAACGCAGCGCATTCAATGACACTGTAATGGACGAGGCCGACATCGCCAAGGCGGCAGCCAAAGGCGTGGCAAAACCTGCCAAGGCAATGGGAATGGCGATCATGTTATAGCCCGCAGCGATAGCAAAGTTTTCTTTGATCCGGCGCGTGGCGGATACGGCCACTTTGGTGGAGACCCCAATGGGTGCCAGTGAATTTCCGAGCAAAACAATGTCGGACACAACGCGGGTTGCCTCTAACGCAGAGGCTGGCGAAATCGACACATGAGCGGCCGCCAAAGCTGCCGTATCATTCAACCCGTCCCCGACCATCAAAACCTTATGGCCGCTGCGGGACAGATCTTTGACACGCTGCGCTTTGCCCATCGGCAGGCACTCGGCCTCCCATGCGTCAATGCCAACACGCGCGGCGATATCGGCCACGGCAGCAGGGGCATCCCCTGACAGCAACACCACATCTTTGCCCTGTGCAACGAGCGCTTTGACCGCCTGCTCTGCCCCGTCACGTAAATGATCGACAAAGGTGAATGCGATCACAGGCGCAGTGCCGATTTGCAAATAGGTCGCGGTTTGCGCCAAGCTGTCAGCGCCAAGCCATGCCGCGCGGCCAAGGCGCAGACGCTGCCCGTTCCATTGGGCTTCGATCCCCTGCCCGGGCACTTCAACGACCTCGGAGATATCGGCAGGCACACAGTTTGATTTCTGCGCCGCGCCATACAGCGAGGCAGACAATGGGTGCGCTGATCCTGCAGCCATAGCCATCACAATGGCGCGGACCTCAGGCGTGATATCATCCCAATTTGAGGGCTGAGGGCGGCCTTCGGTCAAGGTGCCTGTTTTGTCAAACACAACGGTATCGACCTCGGCCAAACGTTCCAGCGCCGTGGATGATTTGATCAACATACCGGCGCGAAACAACCGACCAGAGGCGGCCGTGGTTACGGCAGGCACGGCCAATCCGAGCGCACAAGGACAGGTGATGATCAACACAGCCACGGCCACATTCAACGCATGACGCACATCGCCCGTGGCAATCACCCAACCGGTGAAAGCAAACAACGCCAGCAGGTGCACCAAAGGCGCATAGATACGCGCGGCGCGGTCTGCCAAAGACGTATACCGATTACGCGATGTTTCAGCCATGGCAACCAAATCTGCCAGCAAATGCAAGGAACTGTCTTCGCCTGCGGCGGTCACTTGCACCAACAGCGGCCCTGTCAAATTGACCTCGCCTGCGCTGACAAGCGTGCCGATGGCCGCTTCCACAGGCAGGGTTTCGCCCGTCAACAAAGCGCGATCCAATTCGGAAGCACCCTCGGTCACAATGCCATCCACCGGCACGCGCGCGCCGGGGACAACCCGCACGATGTGATCTGTGGTCAATTCACCGATGGGCAGAATTGTGCCATCGGCAAGAGTGGCGCGGGGCACTTCGAGTGCGGCCAGTTCTTCGGCGGCAGAGCGCGCGATGGACCGCGTGCGGTAATCAAGATACCGCCCCGCAAGCAGGAAAAACGTCAGCGACAAAGCCGCGTCAAAATAGACATGAGACCCCGACAAAGACGTCTCGTAAATCGACATGCCAGCCGCCAAAATGATGGCCAACGAAATCGGCACATCCATGTTCAGCCGTCTGTTGCGCAACGCCGTCCACGCCGAGATGAAAAACGGCTGGGCGGCATAGGCGATGGCAGGCACCGCAATGGCCGCCGAGATCCAATGAAACATGTCGCGGGTGGCATCTGTGGCGCCAGACCACACGGCCACCGACAGCAACATGACATTCATCATCGCAAACCCCGACACGGCAATGCGCGTGAGAATGGCGCGGCCCGCACGGTCGGTTTGCGTGGCGGCCAGCGCACCTGCGTCCAATTCATAGGCCTCATAGCCAATTTGGGTCAGCGCATCGGCCAAGTCTTGGGCGTTTATGTCAACGCCGGCTTCGACCTGTGCACGTTTCAAGGTCAAATTGACCCGCGCGGCACGCACGCCGGGTTGGCGCAGCAGTGCCCGTTCAACCCCTGAAATACACGCGGCGCAATGAATGGCGGGCAGTGACAAAACGATGGACGCCTTGTGCACATCACGGGCCTGTGCTGCATCTTTGGCCGCGGGGGCCGCAAGGCAAGCAGGGCAAGCAGACATTTGAACGTCGGACATTATGCGCGCCTCGATTAGCGTTTCACATGGATGATGA
Organism: Celeribacter sp.; assembly: GCA_047630475.1. Lineage (GTDB taxonomy): Bacteria > Pseudomonadota > Alphaproteobacteria > Rhodobacterales > Rhodobacteraceae > Celeribacter. The sequence continues at coordinate 2,760 of JBLHXX010000012.1, forward strand.
CGCGTTGCTTAAACGGCGTGCCATCCCGTGCCACAGCCACCATGCGGTAATTCCAGTTGCCCGCATCCAACGCGCCTGTGTCGGCCACATACGATGTGCCATCGAACGTGAACTCGGGCGTTTGATCTTGGGTCACATTTGTGGCGCGTCCCAAGGTGCCGGTGATCGATTTCACCTGCACGGGCTGGCCATCTTTGCCCGTGATGGTGACGTACAACTTTTCGTCGCGATCCGTGGCATCAATCGTCCAGCCCAATGCTTCTTGCGAGGCCTTGTCGGCGTTGAACGATTGCGAGGCCACGTATGAATTTTTCACCTCAAGACCGGGAAAGGTTTTGATGGCACTATAGGCCATAAATACATTCACCCCGATGATAACGGCAAACGCAGAAACGGTGCCAATCAAGACATGTTTGCCTGTAATTTCACGAACCATTTTAGTTGCCCTTTCCGTTGAACACTGTGCTCACTGAGGCACGTTCATCGTTGGTTGTATCTGTGACCCACATTGTAAACGGTGTTCTGTCAGATGTTGCGGGGTCTGATTTTGCAGGGGCGATCACATAAACACGCTGCAATTTGGTGCCATCTGCGGGAACAACGACAGTTTGATTGTCTCCGCCTTCGATGTCCACCAGCAAAGCATCAGACCCTGTGATAGAGACTTGGAACGGGCGATCATCGCCATGTTTGTTGCGCAAACGCACGTCATAAATATTGCGAATAGATCCATCAGACAGGGTGACATAGGTCGGATTGCGCACAGGCGCCACGGTCATGTCGATGTCGGATTGAATGAACAAAGCGAACACCAAAGCAAATCCTATCGCGGACCACAGCACAGTGTACAAGATGGTGCGGGGGCGTAAAATATGTTTCCAAATCGGCCGTGGGGCTTGTCCTGCGATTTCCAAAGGCTCGTCTTTGAGCGCCATGTAGTCAATCAAACCACGTGGTTTACCGATTTTATCCATCACCTCATCGCATGCATCAATACACAGCGCACATGTGATGCATTCCAACTGCTGCCCATCGCGAATATCGATGCCCACGGGGCACACATTCACGCAGGCCATACAATCGATGCAATCACCTTGATTGGGATCCAGTGCCCCCTTGCGCATCTTACCACGCGGCTCGCCCCGCCAATGACGATAGCCAACCACAAGTGTGTCTTCATCCATCATCGCGGCTTGGATACGTGGCCACGGACAAGCGTAGGTACAGATTTGCTCACGCGCGAACCCGCCAAAGAAAAACGTCGTCGCGGTCAAAACAGCCATCGTGCCGTAAGCCACGGGATGAGCGTCGCCCGTAACAAGATCGACCAACAAAGTGGGCGCATCCGTAAAGTAAAACACCCACGCGCCGCCTGTTGCCAAACCGATCAACAGCCAAACAATCCATTTGGTCACACGCAGACGGACCTTGCGAAAATCAAGCTTTTTCTGACGGTGCAGGCGCAGACGCGCATTGCGATCCCCCTCAATCCAACGTTCTACCAAAATATACAAATCGGTCCAAACCGTTTGCGGACAGGCATAGCCACACCACACGCGCCCCGCGGCGGATGTGAACAAAAACAGGCCAAGCCCCGCCATGATCAAAAGACCAGCGATAAAGTAAAATTCATGTGGCCAAATTTCGATCCAAAAGAAAAAGAAACGTCTGTTGGCCATATCCACCAAAATCGCTTGATCGGGCAATTTAGGCCCACGATCAAACCGCAACCAAGGCGAGATGTAGTACACACCCAGCGTCAAGATCATGATGATCCACTTGAGGTTGCGAAATACACCTGACACACGGCGCGGGAAAATAGGTTCGCGCGCTTTGTATAACTTTGGAGTGTCGTCTGATGTGCTCATGCCAGCGGCCTTTTCGACTGTTCGCGTTTGCACCTTAATGCGCGCGACATCTTTCGATAACCTTGATGTGGATCAAGCTTTTGCAAAAGATGTATTTAGGGTGCAGCTTTTGTCGCACCCTAAATACATCTGAGCCTCTAAACCGCGTGACCTCGCTGGGTCTATGATCACTGGAGGCCTGTGCTTGGCGGAGTGGTCCCTGTGGCAACCAACGCAATATCACCGTCCCAGCGCGCCCTCAAATTTGTGGCGGCCCTCCATGCGCGCAACCCCGAAGTGCATGCAAAAACAGCACGTTGTCCGGCGGCAAGCGTTGGGGTTCGCTCGATGAATTCCGCGATACTCAGGCGATGCGCGTTTGCCGCGACGGCTAAGGGGGCCTCAAAGGTGCTGCGCAATTCCACGACAAAATCAGACGCTGCGATATCACGTGCTGCGATGAATTTTAAATCCGTGACAGGCTCTGGGGCCGCGTCGAAGCGAAAGCTTGTTGTGCGAAAATTTTGCATATCAAAGCTGATCAATTGTCCAAGCGGCGACGGCGTTTGCCCGATCAAATACCCCAAGGCCATTTGCGCTTGGGCCGCCCCGATCATGCCCACGACTGGCCCCATGACCCCTGCGCTGTCACAGGTTGCTGCGCGATTTGGCAGCTCTGGAAAGACCGCCCGCAACGATGGGGCAGAGGCGCAAAACCCACCCACGTAGCCCGAAACCCCAAGAGCCGAGGCGCTGATCAACGCGACACCCGCCGCGCAGCAGGCATCCGACAAAATATAGCTGACCGCAAAACTGTCAGCGCAATCCAACACCAGCGTGCTTTGGGCGACAAGCGCCTGTGCATTGATCGGATCAAGCGGTACCGGATGGGCTGTGATGTCACACTCCGTGTTCAAAGCGCGCAATGCGCCCGCCGCAGCCTCCACTTTAAGCCGGCCTATATCTGTCTCACGAAATAGGGTTTGTCGGTGCAGGTTTGACAACGACACCACATCCCCATCCACCAAGGTCAGATGCCTGACGCCTGCCCCCACAAGATATTGTAAAACCGGCGCGCCCAGCCCGCCTGCCCCGACGATCAAAACATGGGCGCGGCCAATCGCACTCTGCCCCGTCTCGCCCACCTGAGGCAGACATATTTGGCGTGCGTATCGGTTCATCGTGTGGCCTCGATCCATGCGCGCACACGGTCCTCAGGGCTGGCGTTAAATGTGATATCCGTCACCGCAGAAACCACATCGGCCCCCGCCGCAAACGCGCCCGATGCGCGATCAATCGACATGCCGCCAATGGCAATCAACGGCGTTTCCCCCACAAGATCGCGCCACGTGGTCAGACGGTCCAGACCTTGTTCGTGCCATTTCATCTTTTTCAAAATCGTTGGATAAATAGGCCCCAAAGCGATGTAATCCGGTGACAGCGCCATCGCACGGGCCAGTTCGGATTTGTCATGTGTGCTGATCCCAAGCCGCAAACCTGCGTCGCGAATGGCTGTGATGTCCGCCTGCTCAAGGTCTTCTTGGCCAAGGTGGATATACGTACATTCTTGCTCAATCGCGGCCTGCCAATGATCGTTGACAACCAGCGTGCAGTCATAGCGCGCACAGGTCGCTTTTGCACGCCGTATATGATCGCGCACGACCTCTATCGGGGCCTCTTTGATCCGCAATTGCACCAGTTTGATCCCAAGCGGGACAAGCCGATCAATCCAGTCAGCACTGTCAAAAATCGGATAAAAACGGTCTAAAGTCATGCCAAAAACGCCTTTCCAATCACAGGGGTCGATGGTGCAGCCATATCGCGTGGCTCCATCGGGTCTGCGCCATAGGCCAATTGGCCCGCCTTGAGTGCCGCGGCAAACGCCGTCGCCATGGCCGCCGGATCGCCCGCTTTTGCCACAGCTGTGTTCAGTAAAATGGCGTCAAATCCCATTTCCATCGCCGCAGCGGCCTGTGATGGCAGGCCCAGCCCTGCATCGATAACCAAGGGGACATCGGGAAAATGCGCCCGCATGGCGCGCAATCCAAAGACGTTGTTCAAACCCAAGCCCGATCCAATCGGCGCCCCCCAAGGCATCAAGACCTCGCAGCCTGCATGCAATAATTTGTCGGCGACGACCAAATCTTCGGTCGTATAAGGAAAGACCTGAAACCCATCCTCAGTAAGGATACGCGCGGCCTCCACCAAGCCAAAAACATCGGGTTGCAACGTGTCTTCTTCACCGATGACCTCAAGCTTGATCCACTTTGTGTCAAAAATTTCGCGCGCCATATGGGCCGTTGTCACCGCCTCTTTGACGCTGTGACACCCTGCGGTATTGGGCAAAATATGTACACCCAAGTCACGGATCAGATGCCAAAAATCCTGTCCGGCGCGGTCTTGCCCGCTTTCACGTCGCAGCGACACCGTCGCAACGCTCGCCCCACTGCGTTTGAACGCATCGGCCAAAACCGCAGGCGATGGATATTGAGCAGTGCCCAGCATCAAACCATTTGGCAGCGTGGTGCCGTAAAAATTACGACCATTCGAATTGCACATATCCTACCCCCCTTGCATCGGGGCCAGCACTTCGATGCTGTCCCCCTCAGCCAAGGCGTGATCCGCGCGCTGCGAGACGGGCACAAACACACCGTTCACAGCTGTCGCAACCTTGGCCCCGCCAAATCCTTGCGTCAATAGCACTTGGGCCAGCATGGTATCGCGCACCTCAATCGGCGCGCCGTTAAGCTGCAGTTTCATCCATCACCTCTGGTCTTATATTGTCAAAAATCAATTCAGACACCATCCGCCCCAGCGCAGGTGCCAGCAAAAAACCGTGTCGAAACAATCCATTGGCACGGATCAAATTGCCGTCCCGCCGAATACGCGGCAGATTGTCAGCAAAGGCGGGGCGGCTATCAACGCCGATTTCAAGCACCTCAGCTTGACCAAATGCAGGGTTGAGCGCATAGGCCGCACTGAGCAATTCCAGCAAAGCACGTGCGGTGATATGTTTGCCTGCACGTCCCTCAATCATCGTCGCCCCCAACATAAAAATGCCATCGCCACGCGGCACAATGTACAGCGGCACACGCGGGTGCAGCATGCGAATGGGGCGCGTCAAAGCGACATCAGGACAGGACAAAACCAACATTTCGCCCTTTACGCCACGCAGATCAGATATCTGGTGCTTGGCCTGAAATCCGCGACAATCGATTGTCAAACCCCGCCCCGCATAGGCCTGTGGATCCGCATCATCTTGGACAAACACAGCCCCCCCAGCCACCAGGTTTTGGCGCAACTGTGCCAGAGCTGCGCGGGGGGCCAGATGGGCTTCGGCCTGGAAAAACAGGCCTCGGGCAAAGCGCGTTCCCAGATCGGGTTCCAGCGCCGTGATCTCATCACCGCACAGCTCGCGGTGTCCGCGCGTGCGCCGCGCGAACCGTGCAAGGTCTGCTTTGTCGCGTGCTGGCGACACCACAAGCGATCCGCATCGGTGCACGGCTTGGGTGTGGGCGGCCCACCAATCGGCCGCCTCAAGCCCCAAACGCACGACGGGTTCCTCGGCACTTTCACCTTCGCAATAGGGCGCGAGCATTCCGCCTGCCCACCACGAACACGCGTGAGGCCCAGCCTCGATGTGCCGATCCACAATTGTAACCTGTGCGCCCCTATCCAATAAAGTGCGCGCCACACAGAGCCCCGCAACCCCCGCCCCGATGATGGTTATATCGCTCATGTCCACTGGCCGTGAAAATGATGAACAGGGCCATGCCCCTTGCCGATATGCAATTGGTCTGCCGCCTTGATCGCGGCCTGTAGGTAGTGATGCGCCGCGGTGACGGCATCTTTCAAATCGCGCCCATGGGCCAGATGTGCCGCGATGGCCGCAGAATACGTGCAGCCCGTGCCATGGGTGTTGCGGGTGTTGATACGAGGCGCTTCAAACGTGCTGATACGGCCCTGCGCATCGATCAAAACATCGATACAGATGGAACCAGATGCATGCCCGCCCTTGATCAAAACCGCCCTTGGCCCCAACGCCTGCAAACGCTGGGCCTGTGCTGCCATGTCTGCCGGATGTGTCACCTCGGGTTCATTTAACAGGCGGGCGGCCTCTGGCAGGTTTGGGGTCAGCAAAGAGGCGCGTGGCAAAATCTTTTGGATAAGCGCATCGACAGCGGCCTCTTGTAAAAGCGCATCGCCGGACTTTGCGATCATCACAGGGTCGACCACAATCGGGCCACCGAAGGCCGCCAAACGGTTGGCTGTCACGTCGATGATCGGTGTACAAAACAACATCCCAAGCTTGATCGCATCCACCTCAAGATCGGCCAAAACGGCGTCGATCTGAGCGGCAACCACCGCAGGCGGCACCTCATGAACCGCACTCACCGCCGTTGTGTTTTGGGCTGTGACCGCTGTGATCACGCTCGCGCCATAGGTGCCATTGGCGGACATTGTTTTGAGATCGGCTTGCACGCCTGCACCGCCGCCGCTGTCGGACCCAGCAATTGTCAAAGCGATTGGGGTTTTCAAACTCACGAGCACGTCTCCAATATGACGGGCAGCCAGGCGCGAGAATGAGTCTGTGCGGTCGATGCACAAAGTACCCGTTCCCTACGCCGGCATAACCCGGATCAGGTTCGACGGGTCGATGCGATGCACCTCTCAGCCCCAATGGGCCCCCCGACGGATAAATATGTAAGCGGCTCTGCCCTTTGAGGTCAGACCCGAAATGTCTTGGACCAATTGATAGGGCAGGCTTAGGTTGATCGCAACGTCAAAACCTCTTTGCACCCATTTCACAAACAAGCATCCCACAAAAACCGGTACGGCAGTTCATGATTAGCAAAATGAGTGCGTCATAGGACTATTGCGGCTTGGTGGTGTCACTGGTGCCGTAAACTTGGCGGATCAGTGCATCCTCAGTGCGCTTCAGGGTTTCTATTTGATCAAAAGCACTCAGTTCTGCACAGGCCAAAGACGCCATCATCCCCAGCAAAGACAACTCATGAACGGTCCAAGGTTTGCTCTTTCGAGCGACGGAATGGAATTCAAGCACCCCAAAAAACACCCCATTCATAATAAGCGGATGCCCAAGGTAGCATCCTATATCTGGGTCTGAGTGTTCGGGCCAAAGTTCGGTGTCATGTACGGCGATACAATCTTGTAACGCGGCCACGTGTTTGGCCGCCGAAGTCACTTTTTCAACAGGAAAGCTATCGGCGTCGCGTGAGGCGCGATACGCGTATATGGACACAAATTCACTGAAATCAGTCCGCGCGAGCGTCGAAGACGTCATGCCAAAGAGATCACATCCTGCGTGAAGCATTTCTGTAAATCTTTGCTCAGGGGACAATCCCCGCGCGGAAAATGCCTGTGTCATCGCAACAGTCATACGCTGACGGTTCAGGGCAGATTTGTGTTCCGCTTTTTCGTGCAAAATATGCAAACGCAACTTGATTTCATCACGGACACACAGGGCGAGATCCTTTAAAAGTTCACACTCATGCTCGGTCCAGTCACGCGGTTTACTTTCGATGACACACAAGGCCCCAATCGGCGTGTTGTCAGGTCCAATAACCGGCACACCGAGATAGGCGATCACACCGAGCACCGGAATGGCCAAGTTGTCTTTCACCAAATCGTGGTTCCGTGCATCGCGCACGATGAGCGGGCGTCCTTCGCGTTTAACATGTTGGCAAAATGAATGTGAAAGGGGTGTTTGGCGCGTGCTGGCCCATGGCTCAGGCAAACCCACCTGACTGGTGAAAAACTGTCGATCCAGTTCCTCTTCGACAATAGAGACAAGCGCCACAGGTGTTTGAAATATTTGGATTGCCAGCCGCGTTATTGCATCGAAAGCTTCGGATGCGACGGTATCCACGAGGCCGAGGTCACTGAGCAGTGTTGGGGTCGTGTGTACGTTTGGCAAAGCCGATTGAATTTGCAACTTGGCGTCTCCCAACAATGTTCAGGGAAGGTAACGGATTTATAGTTAAAAATGTCTTAACGCTGCCATGCAAAGTGTTCGTGAAGCGCCTTTTGTCATAAATTCATAAAAAAGCTGGCCACATAACGCGGCCAGCTTGATGGTTTCACGCAAGATCAATGCGGTTATTCGCCACCGCCACGCGTGTGGACATAGACCGCTGCGGCATTCACCTCGGCTTGGGTCAAACGTTGACCCCATGCTGGCATCACACCAAAACGCGCCTCAGACACAGTTTCGTGCAATGTGGCGCGATCCCCGCCGTAAAGCCAGATCGCATCCGCCAAATTCGGCGCACCTTGGTCACGGTCGCCGGTGCCATCTTCAGCATGACAGGCGGCACAGTTGTCTTCGAATACAACAGCGCCCTCGGTGGCCATGACGGCGTCGAACTCAGATCCTGAAAGTTGCAAAACAAATTCCACGACCTGATCGATTTGTTCAGGTTCCAGCAGTTCATCCACGCCAAACCGTGGCATTTCAGAGTAGTGCGCATCATCGGTTTCGTTGCGGATACCGTGTTGAATGGTATAGGCAATTTCATCGACAGAGCCGCCCCAAAGCCAATCGTTGTCCAAAAGGTTCGGGTAGCCCACGTTGCCAGCAGCCCCAGAGCCGTGACACTGTGAACAGTTGGCGCGAAACACCGCAGCACCCGCATTGGTCGCGTAATCGCCAAGAGGGGTGTTTGGCAAAATGTCAGCCACATTGGCCGCCGCCAATTCGGTATCGATAGCCGCGTTCATTTCATCAAAGGATTTGATGTCCTTGGCCACTTCAGCGCGTGTGGAAAAACCCAAAAGCCCCGCCGTGGCCCCCTTGACCATCGGCCAAGCTGGGTAGGCGATGGAATATCCAATCGCCCAGATGATGCACAAATAAAAGGTCCAAAGCCACCAGCGCGGCAAAGGATTGTTGTACTCTTCAATCCCGTCCCAAGAGTGGCCTGTGGTCTCGACCTCGGTCTTGTCTTGTTTCTTACTCATGACTGAGACTCCTCAGTATCAAGGGGGGCGTCTTCATGGCGGAACGGAATGTTCGCGATGTCTTCGTGACGCTTGCGGTTGCCAGGTCGGAACGACCAAACAACAGCGCTGACAAAGAACACAAACATGGCCAAAAGCACCCAGCTGTCTGCGATTTCGCGGAAAATGTGATAATTCATGTCCAAATCCCCCTAGCGTGACGCGTCTGGAGTGAAGGTCGAGAAATCAACCAAAGTCCCCAGCATTTGCATATAGGCGATCAAAGCATCCATTTCGGAAATGCCCGGTTCACCATCAAAGTTGCGCACCTGCGCGCCTGGGTAACGCTCGATCAACCCATCGTAATCAGAGTCAGGGTCGGCCTGTGCCACAAAGTCATCCTGCGCCACCTCAATCATCTCAGAAGTATAAGGCACGCCTACGAATTTATGGGTTTTGAGCAGGTCTTCGATGTACTCAGGTTCGATCATCGCCTGTGTCAGATAACCGTATTTTGGCATCACGGATTCAGGCACAACAGATTGAGGATCTGTCAGGTGATCGACATGCCACTCATCAGAATAGCGCCCACCGACACGGGCCAAATCTGGACCTGTGCGTTTGGAGCCCCACTGAAAAGGGTGATCATATTGCGACTCTGCGGCCAACGAATAGTGACCGTAGCGTTCCACTTCGTCACGCATAGGCCGGATCATTTGTGAGTGACAGGTGTAGCACCCCTCACGCACATAGACATCACGCCCTGTGAGTTCGAGTGGAGAATAAGGCCGCATACCTTCCACATCTTCGATGGTGTTCTCAAGGTAGAACAAAGGTGCGATTTCGACGATCCCACCGATGGACACAACCAAGAGCGATCCAACCAAAAGAATGGTCGCGTTGGTTTCAATGAACGAGTGTTTGTCTAGAAGTCCCATATCTGAGCGCCCCCTATTCTGCCGGAGCCATGGCCGCAGCATCTGCAATTGCAGGTGCGCGACGCACAGTCATCCAAAGGTTATAGACCATGATGAGAGACCCGATCAGGAACAGTGTTCCACCCAAAGCCCGCACGACATACATCGGATGTTTGGCGGCCACTGTGTCGGCGAATGCGTTGACCAAGAACCCTTGGCTGTCCACTTCGCGCCACATCAAGCCTTCCATAATTCCGGTGACCCACATTGAGGCCGCGTACAAAACGATGCCGATTGTGGCCAACCAAAAGTGCCAAGACACGAGAGACAAAGAATACAAACGTTGTTTGTTCCAAAGTTTCGGCACAAGGAAGTACAGCACACCGAATGTGATCATGCCGTTCCAGCCCAAAGCGCCAGAATGCACGTGGCCGATGGTCCAGTCAGTGTAATGCGACAGCGAGTTCACAGCGCGGATCGACATCATCGGACCCTCGAATGTGGACATGCCGTAGAACCCGATAGAGATCACCATCATGCGAATAACAGGGTCGGTGCGCAACTTGTCCCATGCGCCAGACAGCGTCATCAACCCGTTGATCATCCCGCCCCATGACGGCATCCAAAGCACGATGGAGAACACCATCCCAAGGGTCGATGCCCAATCTGGCAAAGCGGTGTAATGCAAATGGTGCGGACCGGCCCAGATGTACAAGAAAATCAGTGCCCAAAAGTGAATGATGGACAATTTGTACGAAAACACAGGACGCTCGGCTTGCTTGGGCACGAAGTAGTACATCATGCCGAGAAAGCCCGCGGTGAGGAAGAACCCAACAGCGTTATGACCGTACCACCACTGCGTCATCGCGTCTTGCACGCCTGAGAACAGTTGCACCGATTTAGACCCAAAGATCGACACCGGAATGGACAGGTTGTTGACGATGTGCAGCATCGCGATGGTCACGATAAACGACAGGTAAAACCAGTTCGCAACATAGATGTGCTTTTCTTTGCGGGTCATCAACGTGCCAAGGAACACCAAAAGATAGGCGACCCAAACGATGGTCAGCCAAATATCAACGTACCATTCAGGTTCTGCGTATTCTTTCGACTGGGTGATACCGAACAAATATCCAGTGGCCGCCAAAACGATGAATAGATTGTAGCCCCAAAACACGAACCACGCCAGATTGCCGCCCCAAAGGCGTGACGCAGATGTGCGTTGAACCACGTAGAATGAGGACGCGATCAAAGCATTGCCACCGAACGCGAAAATAACGGCTGAGGTGTGCAAGGGACGCAAACGGCCAAAGTTGCCGTAGCCTTGCAGAAAATCAAAGTTCAGTTGCGGAAAAGCCAATTGAAACGCGATAAACGTCCCGACCAAAAATCCGACAACACCCCAACCGGCGGTCGCGATCACGCCGAAACGCACCGGACCGTCCAAATACCCCGTTGGTTTTGCACGTATATCGCCCGTTGTGCGCAGCGTGTAAAGAAATGTCACAGCCGTTGCGGCCATGAAAATAAGCGCATGGACTTGGTACCCCAAATCGCGCCCGTAGTTTGCGGCAAGACCGGCAAGGATCATAACAACCCCCAGCACTGCCAACTTAATATAGTTCCACATCTTTTGCGTCCCTTCGACCAACTACCCTTCTTTGAGGGCATAGTGGGCCCGCAGATGAGACTACGGGCCATGATAGGGTTGGGTTTGAACGACATCCCTTGCGAAAACATTGATCTGTGTCAAGGAAATGGGAAATAGCGACATCTTTGCGGCTTTTGTACTGTCGCTCCCCGACAAATCCACTTTGATCTCAATCAAAGCCGAGCCTCGCACATGGGCGCACAGTGAGGTCAATGTATAACTCAAACCGGAGGCACACCATGCCCTTCAAAACCATCACAACCATCATGTGTGACGAAAAAACCGACATGCATGCTCTCAACGCAGCGATCGCCTTGGCGCGGCGCGAACAAGCCCATTTGGATGTCCTCTGCCTTGGCTTGGATCGCACGCAACCCGGCTTTTACTATGCAGGCACCAATGCGATGGTGTTGCAGGACAATATGTTGGTTGCCCAGCAAGAAAGTGAAAAAATCGAAGCGGCCGTCAAAGACCATTTACGTGTCGAAGACATCAGCTGGAGCGCCCGCCCGATCACGGCACAAATGGCAGGCCTGACGCCGCAGTTGTCACAAATCTTGCGATTCTCGGATCTTGTCGTCCTGCCGCGCCCCTATGGCCCGGGACGTGGTCACGAGCACGAAGAAATTCTAGAGGCCGCGCTGTTTTCATGCCGTGTGCCTGTTTTGGTGATGCCCGACAATGCGACCCTACCTGAGCATATCACACGTGTTGTCGTGGCTTGGAATGAAAGCACCGAGGCGCTTGGGGCTGTACGCTCTGCCTTGCCTATTTTGGCCAACGCGGATCTTGTGAACATCACAGTGATCGATCCGCCCCAGCACGGCCCTGATCGCTCAGACCCCGGTGGGGCACTGTGTCAAATGCTCAACCGTCATGATGTGCAAGCCGAAGTTTCGGTGCTGGCCAAAACCATGCCGCGTATTTCGGATGTTTTGTGTCGGCATGTGCGCGATCAAGATGCTGAACTGTTGGTTATGGGGGCCTATGGCCACTCGCGTTTTCGCGAATCCATTATGGGCGGCGCCACACGCAACATGCTAGAACTGGCAGAGCTGCCCGTGTTCATGGCGCACTAAACACGTCAAAACAGCGCTTGTTTTTAAACGCCACGGATGCCCCGCGCCACACATCAAAGGTGGCCGCGGGGCATCCATGAAAATTGTCAGTTTTGGCCACCGAGACGTTTTTGTTCAAAAGGATTCGGCGCGGCGCCTCATAGAAACGGTCAAATCGAGGGGCTCTAAACCATCACTCCACCGTCGGAATCGTCTCCGGTTTCGGCCAAAAGCGCCTCAAAATCAGGGATGATAATCTTGCGTTTGCCTTCCAGCTGAACAATGCCTTCGCGCTTAAGGGCGGAAATTTGCCGCGACACTGTTTCCAGTGTGAGCCCCAAATAGTCTGCCATCGCTTCACGTGTCAAAGGCAGCTCAAATGACGTGCCATTCTCGGCAGTTTGCAAGGCCAAAGACGCTTCGCGTCGTGCCAAAATGGTCAACAAAGACGCAATTTTTTCACGCGCTGTTTTGCGCCCTAAAATCAACATCCATTCGCGTGCCGCATCCAATTCATCCAGCGTCATTTCCAACAAGCGTTGGCCAATGTGTGGCGTGTTTATCATCATCTTTTCAAAGGGTTTTCTGCGAAAACAGCATAGGGTCAAATTGCTTACAGCCACCACATCATAGGCTGCAAATTCACGTCCCGGTCTGCCTAAAAAATCAGACGGTAACAACAGCCCAACCATTTGCGTGCGCCCGTCTTCCATCGCTTGGCTCAAAGAGGCCACGCCGGTCACAACAGAGGCCACAAAATCCATGTTGTCGCCGGACCAAATAACAGGCTGACCGGCCTCGAAAGACCGGTAAAATTTGATCGCATCCAACGTTTCCAATTCATCGGTCTCACAGCGTGCGCAAACGGCACGGTGACGAATTGGGCATGTGCCACAGTCTTTTGAATCAAATGTCATAACTGTCCCGCTAATCTGTGCATTTTGATCTGGGTCAAAGCGCGAAAAATATGTGCCTGTAAATCGTACTCTTATGACGATCCATACACAACTCCGCAATCTGGGCCTCTTTGATGCGCGTGTACCGCGTTACACGAGCTATCCAACCGCGCCACATTTTTCAACCGACCTAACTGCGACACAAGTGAGCAGTTGGCTCGCGGATCTGGACCCAAGCGTGCCTATATCGCTGTATGTCCATGTGCCGTTTTGTAGGCGCCTGTGTTGGTTTTGTGCCTGCCGCACCCAAGGCACCAGCACCCTAAGCCCAGTGGCGGCCTATATAGAGACGCTCAAACTTGAGTTGGCTTTGATAAAACAACGATTGCCTGATGGTATCGAAATTGGCCATTTGCATTGGGGCGGCGGCACGCCAACCTTGATGGACGCAGCCATGATCAAAGATCTCACTTCGGCCATTGCCGATGTGGCCCCTTTTGCCAAATCCTATGAATTTTCCGTCGAAATCGATCCCAATGAAATCGATGACGCCCGCCTTGATGCTTTGGCGTTTGCTGGCATGACTCGTGCGTCGATTGGGGTGCAGGATTTTGATCCCGAAATCCAAGAAACCATTGGTCGCATCCAGTCCTACGAGATTACAAAATCTGCTGTGGACGGATTGCGCGCACGTGGCATCAAATCACTCAACGCTGATATTTTATATGGGCTACCGGGGCAAACTCGCGAACGCATTGCTGACAGTGTTCAAAAGCTTTTAACCCTGTCCCCCGACCGTGTCGCCCTGTTTGGCTATGCCCATGTCCCATGGGTTGCGCGCCGTCAATCGATGATCCCCACGGACAAATTGCCCACGCCAGAAGAGCGGCTCGACCTGTTCAACGTGGCCCGCGATCTGTTTACGATGGATGGCTATACAGAAATCGGAATTGACCACTTTGCCCGTCGCGGGGATGGCCTAGAGCTGGCGGCCAGATCCGGTAAGCTGCGCCGCAACTTTCAAGGCTACACAGACGACAAGTGCCAGACCATGGTCGGCGTTGGTGCGTCGTCTATTGCGAAATTTGCCGATGGTTATGCGCAAAACGCGCCTTCGACATCCGACTATCAAAAACGTGTGCGGGCGGGGGACCTGCCCATCACCAAAGGCCATGCGTTTACGGCCGAAGACCACCTGCGGGGCCGTATTATTGAAGCGTTGATGTGTGATTTTCTGGTGACGTTTGACGATCTTGCGACGCGTTTCTCGTTAACGCAATCCGAGTTCAACGCGTTTGCCGCTTCGGTGGACACGGCCTTTCCCGAAATGCTCAAAGTCTCAGAGGCCGCGATTGAAATCCGCAATCACGCGCGCCCCCTGGCCCGTATGATCGCACGGCATTTTGATGCCTATGCGGTGTCGCAGGCTCAACACTCGTCTGCCGTATGAGCCTGCGTTTCGGCGCCTAAACTTTATTTCCAGTCGAAGAAACCATCCCCTGCGCGCGCCAAAAGGCGCTTGGCCAGCGTTTCCCCCAGCGCGGCCCCCTGCGTGATCGGTCCGCTGATGTCATCGCTCAGAGCCTCTGATCCATCGGTGCGCAGAATTTCACCGCGCAGGCGCAACGTATCGCCGTGCAACGTGGCAAGCCCCGCAATGGGCGTTTCGCAGGACCCGTCAAGGGCGGCTAAAAAGGCACGTTCGGCGGCCAAACGTTGCCCCGTTGGCACGTCGTGAAGTGCCGACAAAAGCGTCGCCGTATTCACATCATCCAGACGACGCTCGATCCCGATAGCACCTTGGGCCACAGCCGGCAGCATGTCGTCAGGCGAAATTTCAGTGCGCGGCACATCGGCAGCGTTCAAACGGTTGAGACCCGCCATAGCCAAGAATGTCGCCTCGGCCACACCGTCTTTGAGTTTTTTCAAACGTGTCTGCACATTGCCGCGAAATTCCACGATAACGAGATCAGGACGGCGGTGCAAAAGCTGCGCTTTGCGGCGCAAAGACGAGGTGCCGACAACCGCGCCCGCCGGCAGGTCTTTCAACGTACCACCATTCAATTGAATAAAAGCATCACACGGATTTTCACGCGGCAGATAACAATCCAACGTCAAACCATCCGGTTGATCAACGGGCATATCTTTCATTGAATGCACCGCGATATCGATGTCGCCTGCCAAAAGTTGATCTTCGATTTCGCGGGTGAACAAGCCTTTGCCACCGATGTCTTTCAGCGCGCGATCTTGCACGCGGTCGCCTTGGGTGGAAATCACCACCACTTCAAACGCCTCAACCGGCAGATCAAAGGCCGCCATCAGCCGCGCGCGGGTTTCATGGGCCTGAGCCAGCGCCAGCGGAGAACCACGGGTGCCAATTTTCAAGGTGCGGGCGGGGGTTGGAAGTGTGACTGTCATAGCTATGAAATACCTGCGACACGAGCGCCTGACAAGCCATGGAATGCTTGACAAAACCGCGCAGGCGCGTGACCAACGTCCAAGCAATTTTGGAAGGGCAGATCATGGCAGACAAAACAATCCTCAAGGCACTGCGCGGCGAAACGCAAAGCGTGCCTCCCATTTGGATGATGCGCCAAGCGGGGCGTTACCTGCCAGAATACCGCGCCACCCGCGCCGAGGCCGGCGATTTTTTAAAACTGTGCTACAATCCTGATCTGGCCGCTGAAGTGACGCTTCAACCTATCCGCCGCTTTGGCTTTGATGCGGCGATTTTGTTTGCTGACATTTTGTTGCTGCCCCAAGCTTTGGGCGCTGATCTTTGGTTTGTCACCGGCGAGGGCCCACGCCTGTCCACCATCACCAAGGACGCTGATTTCGCCCCGATGAAGGGCAAAGACGACATCCACAAAGTGTTGAACCCGATCTATGAGACCGTGAAAATTCTCTCAAGCGAACTGCCAAAAGAGACCACGTTGATCGGCTTTGCCGGCGCGCCGTGGACCGTTGCCACCTACATGATCGCAGGGCGCGGCACGCCGGATCAAGGCCCTGCACATGCTTTGCGTGAGGGGAACAATGAGCTGTTTGAGAAAATCATCGATTTGCTCACTGTCAGCACGATTGAATACCTTGATATGCAAATCCAAGCGGGTGCGGAAGTGGTCAAAATCTTTGACAGCTGGGCGGGATCGCTCAAAGGCGAGGCGTTTGAGAAATACGCTGTTGCCCCTGCCCGTATCATCACGCAAGAGCTGAAAAAACGCCACCCGCATGTGCCTATCATCGGGTTTCCACGCGAGGCGGGCGACGGTTATATCGGCTTTGCCAAAAAGACCGGCGTGGACTGTGTGGCGCTTGATAATTCCGTGACGCCCGAATGGGGTGCCAGATATGTGCAGGTCGACGGCTGTGTTCAAGGCAATCTGAAATCATCGCATATGGTCACAGGCGGCCAAGCGTTGATCGACGACGTGCGCCACGTGCGCGACACCTTTGCGCAAGGCCCGCATATTTTCAACCTCGGCCACGGGATCACACCCGATGCCGATCCTGACAATGTGGCGTTGATGATCGAAACCCTGCGCGAAAACGCATGATTAGGGACGCAACACCCGCCGATATGGAACGCATCGCCGCGCTGCAAATTGCCAGCTGGCGCGGGGCCTATCGCGGGCTGTTGTCGGACGCGTACCTCGGCCAACCGGTCGAGGATGATCTGCGCGCGAAATGGGTCGGCATGGATGTGCCTGCGGGCGATGTGTTGTTGGTGTCCGAAACCGACGGCGACGTCGATGGATTCATCTATGTGATGTGCGGTAAAAACCCCACCTATATCGACAATTTGCATGTCTCACCCAGCCGAAAACGGGGCGGCATTGGCGCGGCTTTGATGCGGACCGCCGCCACGCGCCTGATTGCCCTTGGGCACAGCGCCGTGTCGCTAACAGTGATCACAGACAATACGCCTGCGGTTGCGTTTTATGACAAAATGCGGGGGATGCGTGGCCCTGTGCAAAATGAAAAACTTTACGGAGAACCGGTGAAAACCTATCCCGTAACATGGTTCGATTTACAGGCTTTGGCAGGACACTAAGACCTCGCCAAGGTCGCCTGTCAGGTCTCAAACGCAAACCAAACCGCAATGATTACAAGGACCACAGCCATAAACCGACGCAGTGTTTGGCGGCGCGATTGCGTGCCGATGACACCACGCGCAAGATCAGATAGGATCACGATAGACGTGTGGATCAGCGTGGCGATCACGACGAATGTCACAGACAGGGTCACGGTTTGCGGCACCAAATCCCCCGTTTGATCGACAAATTGTGGCAGCATCACAACATAAAACACACCCGCTTTCGGGTTGAGTAAATTGACGATCAAACCACGGCGAAAATACCGTGCGGCATCATCGGCAAATTCGCTGTCCTCAGGGGTTTCTTCGCGCCATGCATCCCATGCCAGCCAAAGCAAATACGCAACCCCCGCCCACCGGAGAGCTTGAAACAACACCGGCGAGGCCGCGATCAATGCGGCCAATCCAAAGGCAGCCAAAAGCCCCACGGTCAACAACCCAAGCGCCACCCCTGCGACAGCGGCAAGCCCCGCGCGCCGACCTTCGGTGGCGGACAAAACGGCCAGATAGGCCATGTTGGGCCCAGGTGTCAGCTCAATAACGGCGCATGTGAGAACAAACGCCAACCAAGACGTGTCACTAATCACGCTAGACCCACTTGGCCAAAGGCGGCAAAGACATCAACACAGCATTGGCATCATGGCCGGTTTCCAGACCAAATTTCGTCCCCCGATCATAAACCAAATTGTATTCCGCATAGAGCCCTCGATGCACGAGCTGCGCGTCTTTGTCGGCCTCGGTCCATGGCGTGTTGCGGCGCTTTTCGGTCGCCCCCAAAAACGCAGGCAAAAAGGCGCGGCCGACGTCTTGGGTAAAGGCAAAATCAGCCTCCCAATCATCCGTACAGTGATCGTCAAAGAAAATGCCACCCACACCGCGTGCGCGATTGCGGTGTGGAATATAAAAATACTCATCCGCCCACGCTTTAAAACGCGGATAATACGACGCGTCATGGCGATCGCAGTGCTCTTTTTGCACGCCATGAAACGCCGATGTATCGTCTTCATATTCAATGCAAGGGTTCAAATCAGATCCGCCGCCAAACCACCACGCATGGGGGGTCCAAAACATCCGCGTGTTCATGTGAACAGCAGGCGCATGGGGGTTTTGCATATGTGCGACCAATGAAATGCCCGCGGCCCAAAACCGCGGATCGTCTTTCATTCCGGGCAAACCTTTGCGGGCTGCCATAGCGTTTTGGGCACGATCTCCAAGTGTGCCGTAAACGGTCGAAATATTCACGCCAACCTTTTCAAACACGCGCCCGCCACGCATCACAGACATCAAACCACCCCCCGCGTCAGAGCCGTCATCGGATGTGCGTTTTGTCTGGGACACCTCGAACCGTCCAGCGGGTTGATCCGCAAAAGGCCCACTCACTTGCGTGTCTTCCAAAGCTTCAAACGCGGTGACAATATCGTCACGCAAGCTGCGAAACCATGCAGAGGCGCGGGCTTTTTCATCTAAAAGATCATCGGTCATGAGCTGTCCTTTTTGGCATATGTCGCGCCCCGTGTTAGCAGGATTACGCCGACCCTGCCAAGGGCGGTTATAGCGTGGCAAATAAGCGCTATGATACGATAACACAGGAGTTTTTCATGCGACAACTTATTGCCCTGCCCGCGTTTTTAATTTTAGCCGCCTGCTCAGAGCAGCAAATGTGCATTTCACGTGCAACGCATGATTTGCGTACGGTGCGCAGTTTCGTGAATGAGGCCGAGGGCAATTTGGCGCGCGGCTATGCCTTGGTGGAAACCCAAGTCATCGACTTTGAACGTCGCGCCTGCGGACAAAAACCCAACGGCGAGACGGCCTATTGCCGCGTGCCCGTCGAAGAAACCGTGATTGAACGCAAATCAATCGATTTGGATGGCGAGGCCGCAAAACTTGCCGTGCTGCGCGAAAAGGAAGCCGCGCTGGCCCTCAAAGCAGAGGCCCAAATTCTGGCCTGCAAACAGGCCTATCCCGACTGAAACGAGATCAATGCGCGGGCGTACGCACAGGATCAACCAAAGTGCGTCCACCATCAACGGTCAAGATTTGCCCCGTCATAAACCCTGATCCTTCAGACGCCAGATATTGCACCGTCTCAGCGACTTCGGTCGCCGAGGCAATACGCCCAAGCGGGGTTTTTTCGATGATCTCGTCACGGTACTCTGCGTTGTGCGCCAAAATATCTTGCAAGCTGGCACTCATCACCGACCCGAAGGCCACTGCATTCACACGAATGCCATGCGGCGCCAACGCCACAGCCATCGACCGGGTCATTTGATCGACTGCGGCACTGGAAATCGAGAAGGCCATCAACGACGGATGTGTGCGCCGTGCGGCAATCGACGACAGGTTCACGATGGACCCAACGGGAGCGTTTGGATTTTCATCGCGCTTGGCATGGCTGCGCATCCATTTGGCCACCTGTTGCGTCATGCGCAGGCTTGTCATCAAGTTTTGCTCAAGCAAATACTCAACCTTGTCCTCTTTCGCGATGGTCGGATCACAGGGCGTGATTTGACGCGAGGCATTGACCAAAATATCGACGCCATCAAACGCGTCGATGGTCGCTGACAACAGATTGGCAATGGTCAGTTTTTTTCTAAGATCGCCTGCAAAATAACGAATTTTGGAGGTGTCGTCTTGGGCTGCATCGCCGATTTCTGCGGCCAGTTTGCTTTCGTCCATATCCGCAAACATCACGTTCGCGCCTTGGTCCGCAAAATGGCGTGCAATCGCAAGCCCGATGCCATTTGCAGCACCGGTTACAATCGCTGTCTTTCCTGCAATCGAGAAACTCATGTCACATTCTCCGAATAGGGTCGCGCCAAGCTACGATGTTCTTTTGCGTGTGCGAAGGGGTTTAGACGCCTGTAGGATTTTAAACGCGGGCGTGCCGCCAATTTCAGCAACCTCGCCAAAATGCTCACCAAGCGTTGCCTCATAGGGCAGATGACGATTGGCCACCATCCACAGGTGCCCATGCGGCGCCAAACAGCGCGCAGCGGCTGCGATAAAGGCTTGCCCCAATCCGGGGTCTGCCGCGCGTGTAGTGTGAAACGGCGGGTTCATGATGATGCCATCATAGGCAGGCTTGGCCTCATGCGTCGTGATATCGGCCCAATGAAACACGGCCCGCTCATCATCGATATTGGCTCGCGCGCATTCTAATGCTGTGGCTTCGGCCTCGATGATATGAAGCTTTTTCACACCCTCAATGGCCAAAATGTGCCGCGACAAATATCCCCAGCCTGCGCCAAAATCGGCAATCTTTGAGGGCAATTTATCCGGCAGTGCCGCGACCAAGGCAGCAGAGGCTTTGTCCACATGATCCGCTGAGAAAACACCCAAACGGGTTTCAAACCCCTCAACGGCGTTCAACGCACCGGGGTCTGTCCAATCGGCGAAATCACCGCCTTCGAACAAAAACGCTTTGCCATGCGCCTTGGACACCAAGGTCGTCACATCGGCACGTTTGCGCACATCTTTGAGCAAACTATCGATGCCATCGGTTTTTTGACCGTCAACAATCACGCGCGTCGCACGCGTCGCGGCATCCGCAATCAGCGCGCGGGCTTCGCGTTTGGCACGCGGCACGGCAACAATCGCCAGATCAAAGTCGCCCTCAGGCGCCGTACGGGTGTCGAACCCTTGCGATTGAAAGGCTATGAAATCAGGTTTGAAGCCTTGCACGATTTGCACATACGCATCACCGAAACCGTTGTAATCGGCATCGGAACGCGGGCGATAGACCACGACCCGATTGGGCTGGTCTTGTCCATCTAGGACGAGGGAAAGTCTTGGGGATACCATTGGCAGGTCCGGCGCGAACGCCTATTCCTTTTCCATTGTGCATTGAAGCGGGTGTTGGTGACGACGCGCAAAATCCATCACTTGCGCCACCTTTGTCTCAGCAATTTCGAAGGCAAAGACCCCGACAACCGCCAGACCCTTTTTGTGAACCGTCAACATAATCTCAGTCGCTTGGCTGCTGCCGATTCCGAAAAAACGCTCAAGCACCTCAATGACGAATTCCATCGGTGTGTAGTCATCATTCAACAACATCACCTTGTACATGGGTGGGCGTTGGGTTTTCGGCTTTGTTTTCAAAGCCAAGCCAAGATCACCATCGTCAAAATGATCGTCTTTGTCGGACATTTTTAAAGGCAAGTGGATCACGCGGGGCGCTCCAATTCGATACAAGCAAAAAATTTAGGGTTCGGGCGCTTTATATAGACCCTTTTTCACACGAATAAAGAGGGTTATGGCTTTAGAGGTTAAGGAGACGCACAAAATGCCAACCAAATTGTCGACAATTGCCTTTGATGCGGACGATACGCTGTGGGAAAACGAGCAGTTTTTTCGCATGACACAAGAGCGGTTTGCAGACCTTTTGGCCGATTTCACACAGCCCGATCACTTGGCAGAGCGCCTGCTGGCCGCAGAGCGTCGCAACCTTGGCCAATACGGGTTCGGCATCAAAGGATTCGTGCTGTCGATGATTGAAACCGCCATCGAGGTGACCGAAGAACGTGTGCCCGCCAGCGTCATCAAAGAGCTGATAGCCGCAGGCCAAGACATGTTGCATCACCCTATTCACTTGCTGGATGGTGCCGCAGACACGGTGGCAGATCTTGCTCACACCCATGATATTTTGCTGATCACCAAAGGCGATCTTTTGGACCAAGAACGCAAATTGGCGCAATCGGGTTTGGGGGACTTGTTCGACGGCATCGAGATTGTGTCCGCCAAAATCCCTAGCGTTTATGAACAAATTTTCAAAACACGCAATGCTGATCCTGCCGCGACCATGATGGTTGGGAATTCGATGAAATCCGACGTCATCGCCCCCCTTGAAGCCGGCGCATGGGGCGTTTTCGTTCCTCACAATTTGACTTGGGCAATCGAGCACGCAGAACCGCCAACACGCCATCCAAAGTACCGCAAGCTGGACAGTTTGCGTGATCTTTCAGACCTCATTGAGACCCTCTAAGGCGAAAGAATAGTCGATCCCACAGTAAAATTTTACCGGTCTAAAAAGAGGCGCAGCCATAAAAATGGGTATATAGCGGCCATACGTCGACCCCATACTAAATATAGCGTTGCACCGATGCACAGTCTGAAACCCTTTGAAAATTGATAGTTTTCTCAATTCAAACCCTGTGCTACGCTCACCTCAATAAGTCGGGCGAAACGATCCGATAAAATGAGGCAGATTTATTATGGCAAGCAACGTGCAAGCACGCGTGAAAACGTGCGCCCGTTCCAAGAGCGTTTTTTCCGTTTTGCTTATCGCATTGATCATGGCGCTTGCCCCGATTAAGCCGATAATCGCAGCCGAATATGCAGCACTTGTCATGGATGCGCGCAATGGAAAAGTCCTACACGCCAGCAATGCCGACACGCGGTTGCACCCCGCCTCATTGACAAAAATGATGACGCTCTACATCGCATTCGAAGCCATCGAGAACGGCGAGATTTCATTGGACACATTGGTGACGGTTTCACGCAAAGCCGCCAGTGAGCCGCCCTCACGTTTGGGGTTGAAAGCTGGTCAAAAAATCAAACTGCGCTACCTGATCCGCGCCGCTGCTGTGAAATCTGCCAATGATTCAGCCACAGCCATCGGCGAGGCGATTGAAGGCTCGGAAGCTGCCTTTGCACGCCGCATGAACCGCACGGCCAAGGCCCTTGGCATGTCACGCACCACGTTTAAAAATGCCCACGGCCTGACCGAAAGTGGGCACCTGTCCACAGCGCGCGATATGAGCGTTTTGGGCCGTCACGTGTTTTACGACTACCCAGATTATTACAACCTGTTTTCGCGCAAAACTGTTGATGCCGGCGTACGCACAGTCACGCACACCAATTCGAGATTCCTCAACAGCTATAAAGGTGCCGATGGAATCAAGACGGGCTACACTTCGGCTGCGGGGTTCAACCTCGTGGCCTCAGCCCAACACGGCAAAGAACGCATTATCACAACTGTTTTTGGAGGCCGTTCCACCATCACCCGCAATGCGCGCGTCACCGAATTGATGGACCTCGGGTTCAAACGTGCTGCCACCCGCGTGGCCGTACACAAACCCCAACGCCCCCCTTACATGGGCAAGGCGTCAACGGGCGCTGTGATGGTTGCGGACTCTGGACGGACGCCCAAGACAGCGTCAAAAATTGTGCGCGCACGGATCACGATGAACACAAGCCCAATGCCAAAAATACGCCCATTGCTGGCGCTAGCGCCGGAGCAGGAAAGCGTATTGCTGGCAATGTCTGACAATATTTTTGACGTGGTTGCCGAAGCGACCCAAGCGGATGCTGTTTTGGCCGCAGCAAACGCCGCAACCAGTGAAGCCGTGGACCTTTTGAAAGACGCACAAAGCGACAGTCAACCTGTGACGGTTCCCAGCAATTTGGCAGGCATAAAACCGACACCGCGTCCAAGCCGGTTGCAACTGGCGGCCGTCGAACCTGTGTCCGCGCAACTCATTGCTGCCGTTGCAGCCCCCGAAGTGGTCACGCGGATGTCCACATCGGGCAGTCGTCATTGGGGCGTCAACATTGGCACCTATGGGTCTGAATATGAGGCGCGCAAAGTTTTGTTAAAGACGGCGTTGGCTGAATTGGAGAACTTGGATGGGGCTTTGCGCAAAGTCACGCGCAGCAAACGCGGCTATGACGCGAATTTCTTGGGTCTGTCCCAAGAGGTGGCCGCACTCACATGTCGTAAACTGGCGGCGCGTGGCAATGATTGCAAAACGATGGGGCCATCCTAAAACGGTCCTTGAATGCCCATAAGATATTCAAATTGAAACGTTAAAGTCGAGGGCGCGAGGTTAAACCTCTGCGCCCTCTTTCACGACCAAATCAAAGGCTGCGGCAATCAAGCTTTGAGTATAGGGCTCACGTGGCGCCTCAAACACTTGTGCCGCCTCGCCCGCCTCAACGATATCGCCTCGTTTCATCACGATCACTTTGTGACTGAGCGCGCGGACCACTTGCAGGTCATGTGAGATGAACAAATACGCCAATTTGTGTTTCACTTGCAGATCGCGAAGCAGCTGCACAATTTGCACCTGAACTGTTTTATCCAAAGCCGATGTGGGTTCGTCCAGCACCAACAACTTGGGCCGCAGCACCATCGCCCGCGCAATCGCGATCCGTTGGCGTTGCCCGCCTGAAAACTCATGCGGATAGCGATTACGTGTCTCTGGATCGATCCCGACCTCGGTCATGATCTCAATGACGGCGGCCTGCGTAGAGGTATATTCGCCCAGACCATGCACGCCCAAACCCTCGGAAATGATTTCTGCGACAGTCATACGCGGAGACAGTGACCCGAACGGATCTTGGAACACGATTTGCATATCTGCACGCAAAGCGCGCACTTGTTTTTGGGACCAGCCCTGCACGTCTTGGCCCATCACCACAACGGGGCCTTCGGAGTCGATCAACCGCATCATCGCCAGTGCCAGCGTGGTTTTACCCGACCCGCTTTCGCCGACAACGCCCACGGTTTCGCCTGCACGCACTGAAAATTCAGCGGCATTCACCGCTTTGACATAACCAACCGTGCGCCGCATCAAACCACGCTGAATCGGAAACCAAACACGCAAGTCTTTGGTCTCGGCAATCACTGGGGCAGTGTCGGGCACTGGCGCAGGATAGCCGACCGTTTCCGCATCAAGCAGCATTTTTGTATAGGGGTGCGCAGGCGCGTCAAAGATGTCTTTGGTCACGCCGGCTTCAACAATTTCGCCGTCTTTCATCACGCAGACACGGTCCGCAAGTTTGCGCACGATGCCCAAATCATGGGTGATGAACAACATCGACATGCCCATCGACGCCTGCAATTCGCGCAACAGCGTCAAAATCTGCGCTTGGATGGTCACGTCAAGCGCGGTTGTCGGCTCATCTGCAATCAACAAATCTGGCCCGTTGGCCAATGCCATGGCGATCATCACCCGCTGGCGTTGACCGCCCGACAGTTGGTGCGGATAGTCTTTGAGACGCCCAGCGGGTTCGTGGATGCCCACTTGGGTCAGCAATTCAATCACGCGGGTTTGCGCCTCTTGGCCGCGCAACCCTTGGTGTACGAGCAAGATTTCAGACAGTTGTTTTTCAATGGTGTGCAACGGATTGAGCGAGGTCATCGGCTCTTGAAAGATAAAGCTGATGTCGTTGCCGCGCAGCTTGCGCAACGCAGACTCGGGTGCGCCGCATAGCTCTTGGCCGTTGTAGGTGATAGATCCCTCGATGACAGCGCTGTCGGGCAGCAAGCTGACCGATGACAAGGCCGTGACGGATTTCCCAGAGCCAGATTCCCCCACAAGCGCGACCGTTTCGCCCTTTTTCACATCAAAAGAAATGCCTTTGACGGCAGCGCTCAAACCGCCGTCTTGTTTGAACGACACGCGTAGGTTTTCAAATGACAACAGGCTCATTGGAAGGTCTTTCTGGGGTCAAATGCGTCGCGGATGCCTTCAAAAACAAACACCAACAAGGACAGCATGATCGCGTAGGTGAAAAAGGCGGTAAAGCCCAACCACGGCGCTTGTAAGTTTTGTTTCGCTTGCGATGTCATTTCGCCCAAAGACGGCAAAGACGTCGGCAAACCAAAGCCCAAGAAATCGAGGCTGGCCAGCGTGCCAATTGCCCCTGTCATGATGAACGGCACCATGGTCACGGTGGCGACCATCGCGTTGGGCAACATGTGACGAAACATGATGGTCCAGTTTGAGACGCCCAGCGCGCGTGCGGCACGGATGTATTCGAAATTGCGTGCCCGCAAAAATTCCGCCCGCACCACGCCCGTCAACGCGGGCCAACCAAACAAAATGGTCACGAACACCAGCAACCAAAAAGACCTGCCCAAAATGGCAAAGACAATGATGATCACATACAACTGTGGCGTTGAACTCCAGATTTCCAAAACACGTTGAAAAATCAAATCGGTGCGTCCACCGAAGTAGCCCTGAATGGCACCCGCGATAATGCCAATCGCCGAGGACACAGCCGTCACAACCAACGCAAACAGAATCGAAATTCGAAAGCCGTAAATCACCCGTGCCGTAACATCGCGTTTGGTGTCATCTGTGCCAAGCCAATTTTGTAGCGTTGGCGGGGATGGGGCCGCGCCAGGGCCCTCGACTTGGGTGTTGTAGGAATAGGGAATAATCGGCCAGATCATCCAGCCTTTTTCGATCGGCGTGTCGTTGACAACACCGTCTTTAGCGTCTGCGATGATGCCCTCAGGGTCGTCAAAACACTCGACCAATCCGCCCGATTTGATCAAGCATTCCACCTCAGCATAGCGGTACACAGCCTCGGTGCGAAAATCACCGCCGAACTCTGTTTCAGGGTAGAAATTGAAAATCGGCGTGTAATAGCTGCCACGATATTGCACCAAGATTGGTTTGTCGTTGGCGATAAATTCGGCGAACAGGGACAACACGAACAACGTGGTGAAAATCCAAAAGGCCCACAAGGCGCGGCGGTTGGATTTAAAGTTGCGCAAACGGCGCTGGTTGAGTGGAGACAGTTTCATGAATCCCTCTTTTCAAAGTCGATCCGCGGATCCACAAAAATATACATCAAGTCAGACAAAATCCCGACAACAAGGCCAATCAGACCAAAGAAAAACATCGTGCCAAAGATCACCGG
This sequence comes from Celeribacter sp., assembly GCA_047630475.1. GTDB lineage: Bacteria > Pseudomonadota > Alphaproteobacteria > Rhodobacterales > Rhodobacteraceae > Celeribacter. The sequence continues at coordinate 29,839 of JBLHXX010000012.1, forward strand.
ATAGTCGCGTTTGAGCACAGCCTCAAACCCCAGACGCCCGATGCCATCAAGTGAAAAAATGGTTTCGATGATCAAAGACCCCGAAAAGAACACGCCCAAGAACAGCGCAGGAAACCCCGAAATCACGATCAGCATCGCGTTGCGAAACACATGCCCGTACATGACGCGCCCCTCGGACAGGCCTTTGGCGCGGGCTGTGACCACATATTGTTTGCGAATTTCATCCAAAAACGAATTCTTGGTCAAAAGCGTGAGCGTGGCAAAAGACGAAATCAACATCGCTAAAACGGGCAAGGTGATGTGCCACGCGTAATCGACCACTTTGCCCCACAGGGTAAGCTCATCAAAGTTGGCAGATGTCAGACCACGCAGTGGGAATATTTGCCAATAAGACCCGCCAGCGAACACCACGACCAACATGATCGCGAATAGAAAACTTGGGATCGCATAGGCTACAATGATGATGGCAGAGGTCCACGTGTCGAATTTTGACCCATCATGCACAGCCTTGCGAATGCCCAACGGGATCGAAATCAGATAGGAAATCAGCGTCGCCCAAAGCCCCAAAGAGATGGACACAGGCAGGCGGTCCCAAACCAGATCCAACACACCCTCGGATTTGAAATAGCTTTCGCCAAAATCAAACCGCACGTAATTCCACATCATGTGTAAGAATTGTTCCAAAGGCGGTTTATCTAGTCCGAACTGGACCTCAAGTTCCTTGATAAATTCAGGTGGCAACCCGCGTGCGCCCAAGTATTCCGACGAGGCCCCGCCCTCTTCGATCTCGATAGCGGCATCGCCGCCACCGCCCGAAATCGACGCAAACACATCGCCCTCGCCTTTTATATCGGCCAAAACCTGTTCAATCGGCCCACCTGGGACAAATTGGGTCAGCGTGAAATTCACGATCATAATCCCCAACAATGTCGGGATGATCAGCAAAAGCCGCCGAAGAATATATGCACCCATTGGGGGCTGCCTCCACCAAATTACGTTTGGTTTTATTTAATTGCGCCTGCCGCTTTCAAAGCCTCAGCTTTGTCCTCGTTCACCCACCAAGTGTCCAAAATGCCCGTCCCAAGGGGGGGCAGTTTATCGGCAGACGGGTGTTCGTACATATCGTAATATGAAACCCAAGCTGTATCATTCATATGGGCCAGCACAATGAAATACTCATTGCGCAAGATGCGATCGGCCGCCCGCAAGGTGGCTTGCATATCTTCAAAGGTTTCGGCCGTCAGAAGGATATCACCGATCTCGTCAATCGCTTCGCCGCAATATCCCGCAGGATTAAAGATATCATTGCTATCTTCGCAGCTGTACTTTTGGGAAAAATCTGTGTCCTCTTCAAAGGCACTGACATACCCGCTGTAAATGATATCGTAATCAAAGCTTTGCGATCTTGCTTGGTATTCGTTGGGGTCCACACGATTGTACGTGATATCCACGCCCAGCGCAGTCAGGTTTTCCACGTATGGGTTGATGATGCGATCCCAAGATGCTGAATAATGTAGGATTTCGACTTCAAGCGTCTCACCAGCTGCGTTGCGCAATTTACCATCGTCACCCGGCGTCCAACCAGCCTCGTCCATCAAAGCGAGCGCTTTGCGCAGGTTACGCCGGTCCAACAGACGATCACCTGACGCATGTGGCATACGCGGCGCCTGTGTAAAGGTTTCCTCGGGCAAGAGATCACGGACTTGCTCAAGAACCTCTAACTCTTTGCCTGTCGGCAAGCCTTCGGCCTGATAGCCCGGTGCATTCCAAAAGGCCTCGCGTTGCGCAAACAGGCCATATTGCAAAACTCCGTTGGTCCATGTGAAATTATACATCAACCCAATGGCTTCGCGCACCCGACGATCTTGGAATTTTTCTTTACGCAGGTTGAACAAGAACCCAACGGGGCCACGCATCGTGCCGCTTGGTATGGTTTCTTTGACGACCCATCCGTTTTCAATCGCAGGGAAGTCATAGCCGGTCGCCCACTTGAGTGATGAATTTTCCGCCCGATATGTGATTTCGCCAGACTTGAACGCTTCGAACTGTGACGTTGAATCGCCGAAATATTCGATGCGAACAGTATCAACATTACCCTGCCCAAGCATGATGGGGTGCGTATCGCCCCAGTACTGCGGGTTGCGTTCGTATTCGACCCATTCGCCAACCTCAAAGCCGGACAAGACATATTCACCAGTGCCAGGCGACACCTCGACCCGTTTTTCATCTAATTTCGCACCCGTTTTTTCAAACCATGCTTTGCTCATCACGATCGTCGCACCAGCTTGTCCGATCAAGCCTTTGCGTGGAACATCGGGATTGAACGTGAATTTGACAGTGTATGGGTCAAGCACTTCAACCTTTTCGATCATAAGGCTCACACCAGAGCGCCAAGATGGCGTGCCTTCGGCGATAAATTTGTTGTGGGTAAAAGCGACGTCTTCTGCCGTCATAGGGGTGCCGTCAGAAAATGTGACATCTTTTCTGAGATTGAAAATCACCCAGTCTTTGCTCTCGGGGTATTCGATGGTCTCGCACAAGAAACAATAGGAACTGGATTGAAATTCATCGGCAATACGAGGTCGTGACGTGGATCCGTTACTGGCCATCAACCGTTCATAAACGATGGATGACAGCGCGGCAGGAGACCCAGACAAAGTAGAGTAAGGATTGAAGCTGTCGAAATCCCCGACAGTTCCTTGCACAACACGCCCGCCTTTGGGGGCATCGGGGTTCACATAGTCCAAATGATCAAAGGGTTCGGAATATTTGGCTGATCCCCAGTCCGAGAACCATGTTGCCACCACCGTGTCACCTTCTGCGGCATGGACCCCACCTGAGGTGGCGATCGTCAAACACGACGCAGCGGCCAATAGAAATGATCGGTGAGACAAGTGGAACATGCAGAACCTCCGTTGGGATGTGGGTCTTAAAACCTTTATCCACAATCTGGTCTGGTTTTGCACGGGTTCCAACACCCAAATTGCACAACTGTGAAGAAAGCGTGACGAAACGTGACATCAATAGCCGAATGGACCAACAGCGTTTGCCCAAAAGAAAACCCCACCGGCGCACCGATGGGGTCTATTTCAACGGGCCTCGATTGACGCCCAAAGTCTTCGCGAGATTTAGCCGCCGATAGATTGCAGGTAGGCAATCACATCTGCACGGTCGCCAATTTTCTTAAAGCCCGCAAATGTCATTTTTGTGCCAGGCGCAAAGCCTTTTGGCTTTTCCAAGAAGTGGTTGAGCGCATCAGCGGTCCAGTTGCCGTCAAGTTCAGTCAAGATACCTGAGTATCCAAACCCATCAACAGCACCAATGTCGCGATCAAAAGAACCATCCAAATGGGGGCCAGTTGCGTTTGATCCGTCAACTTTGTGACAAGACGCGCATTTTTTGCCAAAAATCTTTTCGCCAGATGCAGGGTCAGCTGCGGCAAGGATAGGCGCAAAGTCAACGACTTCGGCAACTTCTTCAGCGCCTGAATCGGCGTCTTCGACTTCGATCACGTAGGCTTGTTCGCCACCGTGGCCACCGCCAGTGTGATAAATTGACTCAGCAGCCCAAGAGCCGAAGAGGAAAAACAAGAAGGTGCCGCAAATCGCTGCAACGCCTTTGGTCAGGGTCATAGTGTCGAACATGTCGCGTTCCGTGTATGTACATCAGTTGAGGGTATCTACCCGTTTCCCTCACTACATTTCAAGGTATAAGACCCGCGACCAAACGACTTACTTCACAAACTTAGGTAAAATGGGGGCGCAAATGGCCGCACGTATCGCTTTTCAAGGAGAACTTGGTGCTTATTCGCATCAGGCCTGTGTAGAGACTCGCCCAGATTTTGATCCCTTGCCTTGCCCAACCTTTGAAGACGCCCTCGAAGCCGTGCGTTCGGGCGAGGCTGATTTGGGAATGATCGCGGTTGAAAATTCGACCTATGGCCGCGTGCAAGACGTCTATCACTTGCTGCCCAAAGCAGGACTTCACATCATCGACGAGACTTTTGTGCGGGTGCATGTAAACCTTTTGGGGCTGCCCGGCGCCAAACTGTCAGACATCACACACGCCCATGGGCACCCAGTGATACTTCCCCAATGTGGAAAATTCCTGCGCGATCACAACATCAAAGGGGTGTCCAGTTCAGACAACGCCCGCGCCGCACGCGATGTGGCCGCTGGGGGTGATAAAACCCAAGCCGCATTGGCCTCTGAATTGGCCGCAAAACTTTACGGGCTTGATGTCATCGCACCACACATCGAAGATCACAAACTCAACACCACACGCTTTTTGGTGATGTCGCGGGACCCAGACCATTCGCGTCGGTCCGATAAAATGGTCACCGCGTTTATGTTCCGCGTGCGCAACATTCCAGCGGCGCTTTACAAAGCCATGGGCGGGTTTGCGACCAATGGTGTGAACATGACCAAACTGGAAAGCTACATGATTGATGGCGTGTTCACCGCGACACAGTTTTACGCCGACATCGAAGGCCATCCCGACGATGCCAACGTCAAATTGGCCATGGATGAATTGGGATACTTCACTGAAATGGTTGAAATTTTAGGTGTCTACCCTGCCCACCCAAGGCGGACATAAGCGCATCACACAAACAAAAACGCGCCCAGATCAGCGCGTTTTTTTGTAAGATAAAAAAATAAAGTGTATCTGCCTCAAAGCAGTACAAGCCTTTTAAGCGCGCTGTTCGATCTCATATTTATCGGACATGCTTGTGCAGTATTTTCCAACACGTTTGTTAAAACGACGTTGCAAGGACGATTTTGCGAACTTCACCGATTGCACCAAAATGCGCGCTGACAACGTTTGCGGGCGGACTTCGTACCCTAATGTGACACGTGTACGCTTCGGCGACAGTGGAACCAATTCAACATTCACCGTCATATCAAGGCCACCGGATTTGGCATCCACGATCAATGTGTTCGGCGAATCAAATTTTGAAATATACGCATCAATATCGCGCAGCTTGCCCCGAAACGGGGCCCGCACGATCCAAGCCGCCCCAACACCGCGCGGCTGCGTCGGGTTTTTGCGCCGCACTTCAATACCTCGTCGCATCGCTTGCCGTTCAAGCCCATCAAAATCGGTGAGTTGTTCAAAAACATAGGCCGCGGGCGCTTCAATGTCTTGTCGGGTCGAAAACTTCATATGGCCTCACCTGTATCACTTGGTGCATTTGTTATCTGTGCAAAGCTACTCATCCGCAAGCCACTTCGTCAGCAGAAAATGCGCAATCGTCCCTTTACGGGCCGGCAAAATATCAAGATGCGTGCCCGCCATGACCTCAGCGCATTCTTCTTTGGTCAACCAAAGCGCATCGTCCAGTTCATTTTCGTCAATGGTGATGTCGCGCGATAGCGCCGCACCACGACAACCGATCATCAAAGAGGACGGGAATGGCCACGGTTGACTGGCCACATAAGACACCTCGCCCACTGGAATGCTGGCCTCTTCCATCACTTCGCGACGCACAGCACCTTCTATCGGTTCGCCGGGTTCCACAAAACCGGCCAAAAGCGAATACATGCCCGTGGGAAAATGCGCACTGCGCCCCAAAAGCACCGAATTGCCATGGGTGATCAACATAATCACCACAGGATCGGTCCGTGGAAAATGCGGTGTGCCGCAAGCATTGCAATTGCGTTGCCAGCCGCCCATCGCAGACGCGCTTTGTGTGCCACAGGCGGCACAAAACTTGTGCGATTTGTGCCAGCCAAGAACCGCCCGCGCCGTGGCGGCGATTTCTGCATCTTGCGGGCTGAGGTCCGTCATCAGCGTTTTCAGGTCACGAAAACTCATAGACGGCGTGCTGGCGTGGCGTTGCGCTGTCGTGTCAAAAAACCCGTCTTGTGACGGTGCTTCGTCTTCCAGTGTGGCCCCAGAGACATCGACAGCAAACAAAGGGGCCCCGACATCATCAAGACCCATAAAAATAGTTGTGTCCGCGTGCTTTAGCAAAGAGTGCGTGCCCTGTAGCATCGCAAGACCGCCGGCATCATCAATCAAAGGCTTGAACATCCAAAGTGGCAAAAAGCGCGCATTGGCCGCGGTGCGCAAAGCATCTGAGGTTTTTCTTAGGTCTTCCCTGCGGTTCAAAAGCCCCGCCGAAAAGGCAACTGATTCTGATTTCATCGTTTTGCCCTTACCTGCCGCCGAATCTGTTTGGTGTCATTTCTACTAAGCTGCGTAACGTCATCCGTGGCGGATGTGTAACACTTAAACCCCTACTCAACCAAAAGTTGTATTTCACACCTGTAAAACAGCTCTAAAATATTGGAAGCACTGAAAACATAGTTAATATTTCTTCTGTCACCAAGTTGTCGTGCTTTTCAATCACCATCGCTACGAACATCACAATGATCGAGAGCGCCATGACACAGCACGCCAATATAACCCGCAGGGCATTTATGTCCCAAACGCTTGCAGGCTCCGCCTTGATCGCACTTCATCCTTTTTCTGCCCGCGCCAGTGCCAACCAGGCCCATCTGCGCATCATGGAAACAACGGATTTGCACGTCCATGTGTTCCCCTATGACTACTACGCGGATCGCCCCAGCGACACCGTTGGACTGGCACGCACAGCCGCGCATATCAACGGCATTCGATCTGAGGCGCATAACGCAATCTTGGTCGACAATGGCGATTTATTGCAGGGCAACCCGATGGGCGACTACATCGCCTATGAGCGCGGCATGAAAGACGGCGACATGCACCCGATCATCACCGCAATGAATACGCTTGGGTTTGACGCATCCACTTTGGGCAACCACGAATTCAACTACGGTTTGGATTTTTTACTCAAGTCCCTCCAAGGCGCGGATTTCCCTGTTGTGTCGGCCAATGTCGTCACCCAAATGGGCCACAATCCACGCAACGACAAAACATTGATCAAGCCTTATGTGATTTTGGACCGCGAGATCACAGATGGCGCGGGGCAAAAACACCCGATCAAAATCGGCCTTATCGGATTTGTGCCACCGCAAATCATGACATGGGATCGCCGCCACCTAGAAGGCAATGTCGAGGTGCGCGATATCGTCGACACCGCCCGCGCCTATATTCCCGAGATGAAAGAAAAAGGCGCGGACCTGATCATCGCGCTCAACCATTCCGGGATTGGATCGGCCAAACACACCGATGGGATGGAAAACGCGACGGTACCACTGGCAGCGCTTGACGGCATTGATGCGCTGGTGACGGGGCACTCTCATCTGGTTTTTCCCTCACCTGCGTTTGACGGTCTTGACGCCGTGGATGCCAAAAACGGTTTGGTGCATGGCAAACCAACCGTTATGGGGGGCTTTTGGGGGTCGCACCTTGGACTGATCGACCTGATGATTGAACGCGATGGCAATGCATGGCGCGTGGTGACTTCGGCCGTTGAAACGCGCTCCATCGCGATCCGCGGCGAAGATCGTAAAATCACACCTTTGGTCGACAGCGATCAAACCGTTTTGAATTCTGTGACTGATGTCCATGATGAAACATTGCGATACACCCGCCGCGCTGTCGGTAAAACGGCCACGCCGTTGCATTCGTATTTCGCATTGGTCGCAGACGACCCCAGCGTTCAAATCGTGTCCAACGCACAGCTTTGGTACCTCAAAGACATGTTCAAAGGCACTCAGCACGAAGGATTGCCGATGCTGTCAGCCGCCGCCCCCTTTAAGGCGGGCGGGCGCGCAGGGCCGGAATATTTCACAGATGTTGCCCCTGGAAATGTCGCGATCAAAAACGTGGCCGACTTGTATCTTTACCCAAACACCATTCGCGCTGTGCGCATCAATGGCGCGCAGCTTAAAGGCTGGCTTGAACGCTCCGCCGGTATGTTTTTACAAGTCCAAGCTGGCGGTAAAAATCAGCCCCTGCTGAACCCAGAATTTCCATCCTATAACTTTGATGTCATCGACGGCGTCACCTATAAAATAGATGTCAGCCAACCGCCGCGATATGCCTCGAAAGGCGAGATGGTGGACGCCAATGCGACGCGTATTATCGATCTGGAACTTGAGGGCGTGCCCGTCACCGATGATATGGAATTCATCGTCGCCACCAACAATTACCGCGCAGGCGGTGGTGGCGATTTTCCCGGCGCAGACGGATCGACGATCATTTTTGAAGGGCCAGACACCAATCGTGACATCATTGTGCGCTATATCGTGGATCAAGGCACGGTGGACCCCAAGGCCGACAACAACTGGACCTTTGCGCCCTTACCCGACACCACGGTTGTGTTCGAGACAGGCCCCAAAGCCATCGATCACATCCAAGATTTGACCAGTATTCAAGTCGAACCTGCTGGAGACGGCGCAGATGGATTTTCGCAGTTTCGCATTTCGCTTTAGTCTGAGACGTTGGATTCCCCAACATTAAGCCGACCACATGGGCAAACGGGGCCGCGAGCCCGTCAACAGATTTTATCAGGCCCTCTTGCGAATCCGGTACGTGTGACTTATGTGATGCCTTGAGAGGTTGGCGCGGGCGAGCGCCTCGCCAACCCGGTCAGATCCGGAAGGAAGCAGCCGCAACGAGTCCCGTTTGGGTCGCTGTCCAGCCTCTCACCTTATCCCCCATTTTCAAAATCCCCCTGTAGAGCAAATGTCACTGTACATATGACACGCCCAGCAAAGCTTTGCCCTTTGGGGTGCGTTATCGCTTGCCGCGCCCGCGCCCGTGGGCATTATACAGCCATGTTTATAGGCAAACTCACATGACCCCGTTTTTCACCGCTCTCGGCTGGTCCGACCACTTTTCCGATCAAATGAGTGACACAGAGCAGTCCGATTTGACGCCCGTGCGCTTGACCGAAGTGCGCCGCAATCGTGTGATCGGCTTGGATGCGCAAAACGAACGGGTCGATTTGGCCTTGTCCGGTGACAATGTCGCCACCGATATGGCTGTTGGCGATTTTGTGCTCAGCGATGGTCAACGCCTTGTGCGTGTTTTGACCCGCAAATCTGTGATTTCGCGCAAAGCCGCGGGGCACACCTCACAAGCGCAATTGATCGCCGCCAATATAGATACGCTGTTCATCGTCACCTCGTGCAACGCAGATTTCAACGAGGCGCGTCTTGAGCGCTATGTCGCCTTAGCCATCGAGGCCGAAACCAACCCCGTGATCGTTATGACCAAGGCAGATATGCCCTTGGGCGATCCGCAAAGTTACGTTGACCGCGCCCGCGCAATTTCAAACCGCGTGGATGCGCTGGCGATCAATTCCAAAGACGCAAGCGACGTGGCACGGATGAATCATTGGTGCGGTGCGGGGCAAACCGTGGCGCTTGTGGGGTCGTCCGGCGTGGGCAAATCCACCATCGGGCGCACGCTCACGGGTGAAAACCTGTTGACCGCTGACATTCGCGAAGATGACGCCAAGGGCCGCCACACCACCACCGCGCGCTCGATGCATTTGATGCACGCTGGCGGCTGGATGATTGACACACCGGGCATGCGCGAACTGGCGCTGCATGATGCGGCCGCGGGCATCGCGACCCTGTTTGAGGACATCACCGATTTGGTGGCGGAGTGTAAGTTTTCTGACTGCAAGCACATCACGGAACCCGGTTGCGCCATTCGCGCGGCCGTGGACAGTGGCGCATTGACACAAGACCGCGTTGATCGTTGGCAAAAACTGCGTGATGAGGATGCCGAAAACACCGGTAGCATCGCCACAGCCAAAGAACGTGGGCGCAAGTTTAGCAAAGTCAAACGCACAGCTTTCAAAGCAAAACGTGTGCGGCGCGGCGAGATCGAGTAAACGCGGGTTGCGGGCAAGCCCCCGCCCCTCTACTTTGTGTCCAAGTTAGCGAGGGATCACCACATGACCGAAACAGACACAGGCTATAAGGTTCTGGCGCGCAAATACCGCCCCGAAACCTTTGCCGACCTTGTTGGCCAAGACGCGATGGTACGCACGCTGAAAAACGCGTTTGCCGCCGACCGTATTGCGCAGGCCTTTATCATGACGGGCATTCGCGGCACTGGCAAAACCACCACCGCGCGGATCATTGCCAAAGGCATGAACTGCATCGGTGAAGATGGAACTGGCAAGCCCACCACGGACCCTTGTGGCAAATGTGAACACTGCGTGGCGATCACCGAAGGCCGCCATGTGGATGTGATGGAAATGGATGCGGCATCACGCACCGGCGTGGGCGACATCCGTGAAATCATCGATTCCGTGCATTACCGTGCGGCCTCTGCACGCTATAAAATCTACATCATCGATGAGGTTCACATGCTGTCGACCAGTGCGTTCAACGCATTGCTCAAGACGCTCGAAGAGCCGCCAGCGCATGTGAAATTTATCTTTGCCACCACCGAAATTCGCAAAGTGCCCGTGACGGTTCTATCGCGTTGTCAGCGCTTTGATCTGCGCCGCATTGAACCCGAAGTGATGATCGCCATGTTGCGCCGCATTGCGGATGCGGAAAACGGCGAAATCACGGACGAAGCGCTGGCATTGATCACCCGCGCCTCTGAAGGCTCTGCGCGCGATGCGCAGTCTTTACTGGACCAAGCGATTTCGCACGGCGCGGGTGAGACGACCGTGGAACAGGTACGGGCGATGTTGGGCCTTGCCGATCGTGGACGGGTTTTAGACCTGTTCGATATGATCATGCGGGGCGATGCTGCGAGCGCTTTGGAAGAAATCGGCGGACAATATGCCGATGGCGCCGATCCTTTGGCCGTGATGCGCGATTTGGCCGATATCACCCATTGGGTGTCCGTGATCAAAATCACGCCCAACGCGGCAGATGACCCCACAATTGGCCCCGATGAGCGCACACGCGGGCTGTCCATGGCCGAGAAAATCCCGATGCGGGTGCTGTCGCGGATGTGGCAAATGCTTTTGAAAGCGCTCGAAGAAATCGCAGCCGCGCCAAATGCGATGATGGCCGCTGAAATGGCCGTCATCCGGTTGACGCATGTCGCGGATTTACCCATGCCAGACGATTTGGTACGCAAACTGAACGACCAAAACCCGCCCCCTCGCCCGCCATCTGGTGGCGGCGGAGGCGGATCACACGCCGGTGGCGGATCTGTGACGGCCTCTGGTCAATCCATGTCTGGCGGTCAAATCGCGCACGGCACCACGATGGCAACTGGGGCAGCCACAGCATTGGCACAAGCCCCTGAGGACTCGCTCGCGCGCTATGGTCGGTTTGAGGACGTGATCGAATTGATCCGTCACCACCGTGACGCCAAGCTGTTGATCGAACTTGAAAACCACGTACGTTTGGCCAAATTTGCCCCCGGACGGATCGAATTTGAACCCGCCAATGATGCCCCCCAAGATTTGGCGGCACGCCTTGCCAGCCGTCTTCATGCCTTTACGGGCGCGCGCTGGAGCGTGACAATTG
>JBLHXX010000013.1:0-41118 GCA_047630475.1 Celeribacter sp.
CGCTCTATCAGGACACACAAAAAGGATGCCAGTTTTTCGCCAGCAGATTTCCGGCCCAGCATCATGAAATGGTCCTGCATCCCGCTGATTTCATTCAATGTGGCCGCCAAAAGAGCCTTGTGAAGTTTCGGGTCCGTGTCACCGCTTTCGAGCGCAGACCGGCGAAACGGTTGCAAGCGCGCCTCGGTCAACGCTTCGCAATCTGTATGATGAACGTCTATGGCAGGAAATCCAATAATATCACCAGGATATCCAAAGGCGATCACTTGGCGTCGGCCATCGCTCAACAGTCGCGTCAACCGCAAAACACCACTTTTGACCTGATACAACCAGTCAACATCATCGCCTTCATAATACAAATAGGCTCCTGATTTTAGGCGGGTCTCTGCGGCTTGCGGCAAGGTTGTGACGAGCGGTGAAAATACGGGTTGAATATCATTCTCGGTGGGAATCGTGACATACATCGTGGGCACCTTTTTGCTAATACGAGGTGACTTTGCGTCCTGAATGTAATCTGGATTATTTTCAAACTACAGGAATTTGTATCATTTTGTAATCCTTGTCCCTAAGCTTGGCGAATAATATCATTTGAATTCCAAGTCGGATTGGCTTTGCTGTGCAGTAAAGAGGCCGTATGACAGATCAAACTATTCTTGTTGTCGATGACGATCCTAAAATCAGGACCCTTTTGCGCAATGTGCTTGAGGGGGATGGCTTCACAGTGATTGAAGCGGAAACCTCTGCCGAGGTTATGCAGATCATTGAATCGCGGGCGATCCATTTGATAACGCTGGATTTAAATCTAGGGTCAGAAAGTGGTATTGATTTGGCCTGTCAGATCCGGCGTATTTCTCAAGTGCCCATCATTATGGTCACGGGCAAGGAAGATGTGATTGATCGGGTTGTCGGGCTTGAGGTTGGGGCAGATGATTACATTGTCAAACCCTTTCATGTCCGTGAAGTGCTGGCGCGGATCAGAAGCGTCCTGCGCCGCGCTGAAACGACGTCACAGGTTGTGCAGGACACCGCCGAAACTGTGACAGACCCTCAGCCGCACACCTCTGGCAGCGTTCACTTTGCTTTTGAGGGCATGATCGCAATCCCGGATCAAATGAAATTGATTGATTGCTCTGGCGTTGAATGCGAGTTGACCAGCGCTGATTTCAAACTGCTCGATGTTTTTCTCAACCGGCCCAAACGCATCTTGTCCCGGGATCAATTGATGGACCTGACGGGTGGAAAAGAATGGAACCCGCTGGACCGCGCCATCGACAACCAAATCGCCCGTCTGCGCAAAAAGATCGAACAGGACCCGTCACATCCAAAGTTGATCAAAACGGTGCGCGGTGTCGGCTATTCGTTGGCCTGCGAGGTACAGATTCTACCAGAAAACAAGCCAATATTGTGACAGATAAATAAGGGTGCAGATGAACCTAAAGGAAAAGATCACGCCATGTTTCATACGTGACACCACACTCAGATAAGACACGGAAGCGAAAAAATGACTGACAAAATTACAGCCCTTATCAAGCGTGTTCGCGCCTTGGAAGATGAGCTTGAGATAGAGTTCGCGCGCCGTCGAAGTGACTTTAGCTACCGTATCGAGCAAGGCCGCGTTGTTTTTGAGCAGGATGTTCGGCAACGTCATGCGGCGCTCAAACACAAGCTTTCGTCTTATCTTGCCGGGGCGCGTCCTCTTGTCGTGTTAACCGCGCCGTTTATTTATTCGGCGATCATTCCTTTTGTTTTGCTGGATATATGCGTGAGCATCTATCAGGTCGTTTGTTTCCCAGTCTATGGAATTGAGAAGGTTCAGCGGGCGGATTACATCACATTCGATCGCAAACATCTGTCTTATTTGAACGGGCTGGAAAAACTGAACTGCATGTACTGTTCATATGGGAATGGGTTGCTGGCCTATGCCGTCGAAATAACGGCCCGTACCGAAAAACATTGGTGCCCGATTAAGCACGCAAAGCGGATGGCGGGGCAACATGCGCATTACTCTGAGTTTGAAGAGTTTGGTGACGCCGAAGGATTTCAACGCAGCAAAGACGTGTCGCGTGACGCCACCAAATAACACAGGCGATGGTCAATCAATGCGCGAGAAAAACGGCTTGGTCGGTTTGTTCGATCAGGGTCCGCGTTGTCCCACCAAAGACGGCTTGGCGCGTTCTGGAATGACCGTATGATCCCATAACGATCAAATCCGCACCGTATTCCTTAGAGTGGTCCAAAATGCAGTCGCCGATGTCGTGCCCCCCACTTGGATACTGCTGTACATCGACTTTGCAGCCATGATGGGTCAGCCATTTGGCAACATCAACACCCGGATCTTCGCCGTCACGGAACTCGCTCATGATAGGATCGATTGTCGCGACCAACACTTCGTCGGCTTGACGCAAGAGAGGCAGCGATTGGTGGACGGCCCGCGCGGTATGAAGATCCGTGTTCCAAGCCAAGAACACTTTCTTTGGTGTGTAAAGCGTGTCTGCATGATGGTCGTTCAGCATGACACCGATAGGGGATTGAAACAAAACCCCGTAAACGATTTGCTGAAACTGAGTGTCAGACGCGCGCAGATCATCGCCAATAAGAGCCATATCGCATAGCATGGCCCGTTGTGCGATGGCATCCGCAAGCAAAGAAGGCTCGGTTGAAATGATACCAACTTCACCAGAGACATCATGTTGCTTGAGAAGATTTTGAACCTCTTCGGCTTTCGCCTCTAGATCCCTTTTGTTTTCTGAAATGGCCTCTTGCCATTCATCGGGAACGACAGTTGCCCCATAGGGCGGCACACCCATGGCATAGTAAGGAAAATGAGGCGTTTGGCCAATCACCAGAATTGTTGCGTGCGCAGGTATGGCGCGTATCGCCTCAAGCTTTTTTGCGAGATCGCTCAGAGACGCGTCTTTGCCAATGGCAACCAAAATCATGCTGTTTTTCATTGTCTGTTCCTTTACCCATTTGACCCTATTCTACACCCCGCGGATCAGTCCAAATTGATGTTGGTCAATTTGCCAATCCGCACAATACAGGGGGGGGGCCGCGTTATCGGTCGTCTGGTTGCACGCCGAAAGGGACAACGTGATCGACCACATTTGCATCACCTTTGAACGGCTCAAACAGCGTGGGGACACCACCGATTTGTGTCAGACCGGTTCAAATCATGTGTTCTGGGGCGCGCAATTGATCGCGCATAAAGCCCATAAATCGGGCGGCTTTGGCGCCATCGATCACGCGATGATCATAGGACAATGACAAAGGCAGCATGAGGCGCAGCGCGATTTCCCCCTGATATTCAACGGGTTTTTTCCGCGCACGCGACACACCGAGAATGGCCACTTCTGGGGCATTGATGATGGGCGTAAAGGCGGTTCCACCGATTTTACCAAGGCTGGTGACTGTGAACGTGCCGCCCTCTGTATCGGCAAACCCAAGCTTTCCAGTGCGCGCTTTCTCCGCAAGCTGTGCGACGCAAGCCGCAATTTCTGACACATCCATGTCACCCGCGCCCTTGAGAACCGGAACGATCAACCCTGCTGGGGTGTCCACCGCCATGCCGATATTATAGTATTGCTTTAAGTGGAGCGTGTTGCCGGAAACATCGAGTGATGAATTCACATCTGGAAACGCTTTCAGGCCCGCAACGCACGCTTTGATGATAAAGGCCAGTGACGACAGTTTTTGATCGCCTGCCCCTGCCGCGTCATTGCGTTGATGCCGCAAGATTTCCAGCGCCGTAATGTCGACCTCTTCGTGATGGGTGACATGCGGGACATTTTGCCAGCTTGCCGTCATACGCTCGCCAATGATTTGGCGGATGCGATCTAGGGGGACTGTTTTAACCGCGCCAAACAAGGAATAATCATAGCTTGGAACGCTGAGGCGCATGTCCGGCTTGTCATTTGTGTGGCCCATTTTGGCCTCCTCGTGTTTGAGTTTGGCAAGGTCAATTGAATTTTGCTTAGGCAAAAATAGTGTCGCCACTTTTGCCCTCAAGGCCGGGATGGCAATCAAACCGAACCACGCCAACGGCGGCTTTGCCTGCGACCGCTTTGGTGATGAGGGCCGTGCCAGCCATGCCAAATCCGCCGCACAGCTCAAAGGCCGTCACGCCATCCGCCAACAAATCGCGCGCGACCTGTTCTGCGTCCGCGTAGTTGGCCGTTCCGATAACTGTCAAATGAACACCCGGTGTGGCCACCACCTTTCGATCCGTTGCCGATTTTGCGCCGGGATCGAGGAATATAAAGGCTGCTTTCAAGGTCATGATGATCTCTCTTGTTCAGGGTCGTCTGAGGTCAGACTTCTTTTTGCGGTACAAAATTTGCGATAAAGGCATCGATATCGGCGTCGGCTGTTTCAGCCTGTGCCATCACGGCGATCAGCGCCCCCACAGGCAGCGTCGTGCCCTCATGCGCCACGCGGCGTCGAAAGACACCGGATGCAGGGGCTTCGCAGACATTCGTGATTTTTTCGGTCTCGATGCCAACGATTTCATCGCCCTCTTCCACATCGTCACCGGCCTTCACCTGCCAATCGACAACCTTGCCCTCGGTCATCGTCATGCCAAGTTTGGGCATGACGATTGCGGTTATGTTTGAATCCGCCATCAGGTCGCCGCCATCACAGCGCGAACACCCGCACCAATGTCGTCAACTCCGGGAATATAGGCGTCTTCCAAATTTGACGCGAAAGGCACCGGAGAATGCGGTGGCATCACGCGTTTGATCGGGGCTTTCAACGCGCCAAACGCGTGTTCTGCAACAATGGCGGAAATGTCTGATGCCATCCCACAGCGCGGGGACGCCTCATCAACGACCACCAATCGGCCCGTTTTTTCGACCGAGGCCAAAATGGCGTCCGCATCCAAAGGCGAGGTTGTCCGCGGATCCAGCACCGTGCATTCGATGCCATCCTCGGCAAGCTTGTCAGCCGCGGTTTTGGCAAAACCGACCATGCGACCGATCGCGACAATGGTCACATCTTTGCCCTCACGAACGATCCGCGCCTCACCAAATGGGATCGTGTATGGTTCATCTGGCACCTCTTCTTTGTCATCAAACATGGTGTTGTGCTCAAAAAAGATGACCGGATCATCGTCGCGGATCGCCTGCGTCATCAGGCCTTTTGCCTCATAGGGGGACGAGGGAATGACGACCTTTAAACCGGGGATGTGGGTTAACATCGGATACAAACATTGGCTGTGCTGACTGGCGGCACCGATGCCGGCACCATAAAGCGTGCGGATCACAACAGGTGTCGTGGCTTTGCCGCCAAACATATACCGGAACTTTGCCATTTGGTTCATGATTTGATCGCCGCAAACGCCAAAGAAATCAACAAACATAAGCTGGGCCACAGGCCGCAAACCCGTCAGGGCCGCACCCGCCGCAGCGCCGATAAAGGCGCTTTCAGTGATGGGCGTGTCATAGACGCGCTCTCGCCCGAATTCGGGCATCAGGCCTTTGGTTGCACCAAGCACGCCGCCCCATGCATCCTGTTCGCCACCCGATCCCATACCACCTGCGATATCTTCACCCAAAAGGATCACCTTTGGATCACGGCGCATTTCATCGCGCATGGCTTCATTCAAAGCGTCGCGGAAAGATTTAACTGACATGATATTCCTCCAAATTTTGGGGTCAGTAGGACAGGTAGACGTCCGTCGTAAGCGTCGAGAGGTCAGGCACTGGGGCCGCTTTTGCCTCGACGACAGCCTCATCGATCAGCGTTTTGACATCGGCGTCGATGGCATCGAGATCCTCAATTTTTAGCATATTTCCGCCCGTGGTTCGGGCGCGAAAAAATTTCAACGCATCTAGGTAACGGCGCTCATCCTTGACTTCATCCAGCGGTTTGTAGGATGACGCATCGCCTTCAAAGTGGCCGTAGTAGCGGGTAAATTCGATATGAATAAACCGTGGGCCCTCACCCTTTCGGATGGATGCGATGGCCTCTTGGGTGGCGCGATAAACGGCGAAATAGTCATGGCCGTCGATGCGAATTCCAGGAATGCCAAAGCCCTCTGCGCGGCGCACGGGATTGTGCCCGCCGATGGACCATGAACTGGATGTGGATTCCGCATAGCCGTTGTCCTCAAGTACAAACAGGACAGGAAGATCATAGACGCGAGCGAAATTCATCGATTCCGCTGTCGTACCTTGATTGAACGCTCCGTCCCCGACAAAGGCCACGGAAAGCCCGCCTGTTTTGAGTGTCTTGGCTGTGATCGCGGCGCCGCAAACCAATGGTGGGCCACCGCCCACGATCCCGTTCGCCCCCAACATACCGACATCCAAATCCGCGATGTGCATAGAGCCGCCTTTGCCCCCGCACAGACCATCGGCGCGCCCGTAGATTTCTTTCATCATGCCTTTGACATCGCAGCCTTTGGCAATCGCGTGACCATGCCCGCGGTGGGTGCTAGCAACTGTGTCATGCGCGCCCAGTTGAAGACAAACGCCCGCCGCAGATGCTTCTTCACCTGCATACAGATGGACGAATCCGGGGATTTGACCTGTCATAAATTCCTTATGTACACGTTCTTCGAATTCACGGATCGTCCGCATTATGCGGTATGCTTCGAGCAATTGTTCTTTGTCGATTTTCATGTCGAATACCCTTTGTTTAGAGTGCATAAAAAGTTCTGATTTACTGAGCTGCGCCCGCCCCAGATCCGGCGAGTTCGTCATAGGCGCGCATCGCTTCAACGCCATAAACAGACGAGGGCCCGCCCCCCATCAACAGCGCGACGCCAACCATTTCGGCGACTTCTTGACGTGTTGCGCCCGCGCTATGCACGGCACTTGCATGTGCCGCGATGCAACCATCACAGCGCACGGTGATGGCAATGCCAAAGGCGATGAGCTCTTTTACTTTTTTGGATAAGGCTTCATCCCGAGTGGTCGTCTCGACCAAGTCACCAAACGCTTTGACAGCATCGGGAATATCATGCGCCAACTGTCCCATGCCTTCATGATACTCAGCCGCAATTTTGGAATAATTTTTCATGTCTTTGCTCCTCAAATCTGTGTTGGAGCCAGTGTATGAAGGTAAAAGTTTGCCAGATTGATGTTTGTCAATTTCGGGTTCTGGTAAACTTTATTTGACATCTCTCAGGTATCTTTACCTTACGAGACTATCTAGAAATTTATCACTTATTATAAAGTGTTATGTGTTTATCCTGCGTGTAAATAGGATCGGATAATGACCCAAAGATTTCACCACAATAAATATTGCTAAGGCAGAAGTGTCCGGCACGCCATTGCGACAATCGCCTCTTCGTTTGTTGGCAAGACGAGCACCTTAACGCGAGATTGAGGCGTGCTGACACAGATCGCGTTTTCATCGTTTGCAGTGTCATCCAACACGACGCCCAGCCATGTCAGCTGGTCACAAATCAACCGGCGCACAAGAGCAGAATTTTCGCCGATGCCCGCCGTGAACACCAAGGCGTCCAACCCACCAATAGAGGGAATAAGACCCGCAAGAATTTTAGCAGCGTGGTAACAATACAGGGCGATGGCCTCGTAGGCGCGGGGATCATCGCTTTGTGACAGCACCTGCATATCATTGCTGAGACCAGAGACCCCCAAAAGACCGGATTTGCGATAGAGAAGGGTTTCAATATCAGCAGGGCTCATGCCTTTGGCTTGCATCAAATACAAGACAACACCCGGGTCGAGTGCGCCACAACGGGTTCCCATGATAAGCCCATCAAGTGCCGTAAATCCCATGCTGGTTGCCACACTTTTGCGATCCGTCATGGCGCACATGCTGGCCCCGTTGCCAAGATGGGCAACGATCACGCGGCCCTGCGCCTGTTCCCCAAGATGATGAGGCAAGACACGGGCGATATAATCATAGGATAGGCCGTGAAACCCATAGCGGATGACGCCCTCGTCGGTGAGCGCGCGAGGAATGGCAAACAGTTGCGCCAATTTAGGTTGGGACCGATGGAAACTTGTGTCGAAACAGGCGATTTGCGGCAAATTTGGCTGCCATTTCGTGACGGCCCGTATGGCGGCAAGGTTATGAGGCTGGTGCAAAGGCGCGAGCGGCACAAGCGTTTCTAGCTCTTGCATGACCCTTTCGTTGAGCAAAGTGGGCGCAGTAAAAGACCGACCCCCATGCACAACACGGTGACCAACGGCCTCCAACGACCACTGGCCAAGATGCTGCTCAAGCCATTCGAATAATTTAGAAATCAATGCTTCATGATCAGATGCAGGGTCGATCGTTTCCAGGCCGGCCTTGTCGAACGGCACCCCCGTTTTGTCTTGTGCGGAAAAAACAGGGGCATGCCCAATCCCTGTAAATTTGCCCGTGATCTCGGCGGTTGTAGAGCTTGCATTGCGATCAAAAACCGCAAATTTTATACTTGAGGACCCCGCATTCAGCGTCAAAAAAGCGCTGGTCATACGTGCGCCCCCTTGGCTTTGTTGTGCACAAACAGCTGTGCCAGTGCCGTCGATGCCAAACGTGACATCACGCCATCCGCCCGACTGGTCAGCACAATCGGAATACGCGCGCCCAGAACAAGACCCGCGGCATCGGCACCGGCTAAATAAATCAGTTGTTTAGCGATCATGTTGCCCGCCTCAAGGTCAGGGGCAATCAAGATGTCTGCGTCGCCCGCAACATCGGAATCAATCCCCTTGGCCTCAGCGGCGGATTTGGACACGGCGTTGTCAATGGCAAGCGGCCCATCCAACAGTCCGCCAGTAATTTGACCACGGTCCGCCATTTTGCACAACCCCGCAGCATCCACTGTGGACGGGATGGTCGGCGTGACGGTTTCGACAGCGGACAGCACAGCAACCTTGGGCATGGCGATGCCAAGAGCCCGCGCGAGGTCAATGGCATTTTGGACGATATCGCGTTTGGTTTGCAGGTCTGGGAAAATATTGATGGCCGCATCACTCACAAAAAGCAGCTTGGGATAATGCGGAACATCCAGCGCAAAAACATGGCTCAAACGCCGATCCGTGCGCAAGCCAGTCGTTTTATGCACGATAGGTTTGAGCAATTCATCAGTATGAAGTTTGCCTTTCATCAACATGTCCACTTTACCCGCATGCGCCAGTGCCACGGCCTGTTCAGCGGCGGCATGGCTGTGCGGTACATCGACAATTTCGATGCCGGTTAAGTCGCGTTCACAGGCCTCAGCAGCCGCTTGGATTTTGGCGATGGGTCCGATCAACACGGGAATGATCATGTCTTTTGCAGCCGCCTCAAGTGCGCCTTCAAGGGACAATGTATCACACGGATGGACAACGGCCGTGCGCACAGGCGCAAGCGGGACCGTGGATTTGATGAGCGCATTGAACCGCGCGCCTTGTTCATGCAGATGCACTTCGGGCATCAACACACGTGGACGCCTGACCTTGGCAGTCGGGGCCACGACCCGCGCCTGACCTTCAATGACGGTGTCGCCATGCTGATTGGTGCACAGGCACTCAAGTGTCACATGATGATGTTCCGCACTCTTATCGGTCACCGTTATACGAACGGTCACCGTATCGCCCAAGCCGACGGCATTGCGAAAATTCAAGTTCTGGTTCACATAAATCGTGCCGGGTCCGGGCAGTTCCGTTCCCAAAACTGCAGAAATGAGCGCGCCCCCCCACATGCCGTGGGCGATGACTTTGTGAAACATGCCTGATTGGGCATACTCTGTATCCACATGCGCGGGATTCACATCCCCTGACATGACGGCAAACAATTCGATGTCTTCTGGTTTGAGTGTCCGCGTAAGCTCTGCGGTGTCGCCAAGTTTGATTTCGTCGAACGTTCTGTTTTCAATAAATTGCATCGTAGGCTGCCTTTTCTCGTCAGTGCCCATTTCAATTCTTGTGGGGTTAGCCCCTTATGGACCATCATCCATGACAAGGCTGCGTCGGTGACAATACTAGCGGCTATTTTTGATACACGTAAGTTCCAGGTGCGTCACAGAGCGGCGCATAGCTTTTTGCCTGCGTCCCAATGTTTGGTGGCGCAACCATGACGCCTGATTTTTGAGCCAACCACGTGGACAAGGCTGGCCACCATGATCCCTCGACGGGCGATGCTGCGTCCGCCCATTGGTCGGGATCGGTATACGGATCGTCCTTGGCCTTATCGCGGACGCGGTAATGACGCCGAGGGTGCCCGGGTTCCGAGACGATGCCAGCGTTGTGCCCGCCGTTTGTCAAAATGAATGTGACATCCGTATCAGAGATGAGGTTGAATTTGTAGACGGACCGCCAAGGGGCCACATGGTCACGTTCGGTGCCGACAATAAACACCGGCACTTTTATGTCAGAGATCGCTACATATTTATCCCGAACGCGGTAACGCCCCTCCGCCAGATCATTATTCAAAAACAGGGTCCTCAGGTATTCTGAATGCATCCGATAAGGCATTCGGGTGGCATCAGCGTTCCATGCCATTAGATCGTTCATCGGGGTCCGTTCCCCCATCAGATAATCATGCACGATACGTGACCAAATCAAATCGTTTGACCGCAAAAGTTGAAAGGCACCCGTCATTTGCGTGGTGTTCAGATATCCTTGGTCCCACATTAAATCGTCTAGAAAGGCGAGCTGACTGTCGTTGATAAAAAGCATCAATTCGCCCGCTTCGGTGAAATCGGTTTGCGTCGCCAAAAGCGTCATGCTTTTCAAGCGCTCATCGTGATCACGCGCCATTGCGGCGGCGGCAATTGAAAGCAATGTCCCCCCCAAACAATACCCAACGGCATGGATTTTTTGCCCGCCTCCAATGGTCTCGACCGCATCAATCGCGTCCATGACACCTGAGGAAATATAGTCATCCATTCCAAGGTTTCGGTCATCCGCATCAGGATTTTTCCATGAGATCATAAACACCGTGAACCCCTGAGACGTGAGATACCGCACAAGTGAGTTTTGCTCGCTCAGATCAAGGATATAGTATTTCATGATCCATGCAGGCACGATCAAAATGGGCTCTGGGTGCACCTTTTGCGTGGTTGGTTCATATTGGATCAATTCAATAAGCTGGTTACGATAGACCACCTTGCCCGGCGTGGTCGCCATATTGAGACCGACCTCAAACGCCTCTGCTCCGGCGGGGCCTTTTCCGGTTTGCGTGCGTGTGACATCATCGATCAAGTTTTGCCATCCGCGTACGAAATTCATCCCCCCTTGGCGCTGAGTTTGCGCCACAACTTCTGGGTTTGTCAGGGCGTAATTCGACGGAGAAAAGACATCGAGCATCTGGCGCGCCGTGAATTCAACGACGTTTTCATGTTGTGGCGTCACCCCCACAACATCCGTTGTGGCATTGTGCCAAAGCTGCTGGTTCAACAGAAAACTCTGATACATGAGGTTATAGGGCCATTTTTGCCAACTGTCCGCTTTGAACCGTCGATCTTGTGGCAGCGGCGCTATGCAGGTCTCTGACGTCGCGGGGATCGTTGAACAGGTGGTCGCATAATTCGCCAGTCTTTGGACTTTGCTTCCTGCTTTTTCCAACAACTCTAACCGTTTACCGGGGGCCGAGGCCAAATGTAGAGCCCAGTCTGAATATGCCGCGGCCAAGGCAATTGGTGAAAGCCCCGCTGTAAATTTCGCCACCACAGCATTTAGACGCTTGTCCATCGCCTGTTCCATGGTGGTCTGTGGTCGCGCGGAGCCGTCTTTCGGCATGTCCCGCATGATTGGCGCAGGGTTGAGTGTGGGCACTTTGTCCGTGTTTGGTTGGGCGCTTGATTTGGCGCTTGGTTGGGTTTGCCCCGCGCGTAGGGATGTGATTTTTGCCATGGCCTGCATCTTTCTCATGCTGGTGGAGTCTATCAAACCCTATCGACAACGCCACGATTCCGACTTGATGCACATCAATTCGGAAATTCATTTTTATGGTAGGCTTCACAGGTGGGCGACAAGCTACATTTGGCTCAAACCCATATTTCGAATTTTCTCATTGGATTGAAAATCATGAATGAGTATTGGCCAATTGTTCGTGTCGCGACGCGCATTTCACACGAAAACCGAGGCGCGTTATGACCCTCAAAACCGCACCGATACACGATGACGTGCCACTGCATGATGCCATGATGGATGGGCGCATCGCCGCGATCCGTGGCGGGGTGGTCGATGTGATGTTTGACGCAACAGTCCCGCACATCCACGATCTGTTGTATGCGGGCGATGTGGCCCTAGAGGTCTCGTCACTGATTGGACGTGGCATGGTGCGCGCCATGGCGATGGCCCCCGTGCGCGGCCTTGGTCTTGGGATGCGGGTGCGCGCCACAGGGGGGCCGATCATGGTGCCGGTGGGCGAGGCCGTTCTGGGCCGGATGCTAAACGTTTTCGGCGCGCCGATTGATGGCCGCCCTGCCCCCGTCGCAACGGCGCGCCGCGCGATCCACCAAAGCCCGCCCAAACTGAGTGCTCGGGTTGTACACCCCGCGATCTTGGAAACCGGCATCAAAGCGATTGATCTTTTGTCGCCCATCGAACGGGGCGGAAAGACGGGGCTTTTCGGTGGCGCCGGGGTCGGAAAGACGGTTTTGATTACAGAACTCATCAACAACACGGTGCAGCACCACAAAGGTGTGAGCCTGTTTTGCGGCATTGGCGAACGCTCGCGTGAGGCCGAAGAACTTTACCGCGAGATGGGCGAAGCCGGCGTGCGCGACAAGACCGTCATGTTGTTTGGCCAAATGAATGAGGCCCCTGGCGTGCGCTTTTTGGTGGGCAAGACCGCTTTGACCATGGCCGAGTATTTTCGCGATGACAAAGGTCAAGATGTGCTGCTTTTGATCGACAACATCTTTCGCTTTGTACAGGCAGGGTCCGAGGTCTCAGGATTGATGGGGCGTATGCCATCGCGTGTTGGATATCAGCCGACACTGGCGACCGAATTGGCAAGCTTAGAAGAACGGATCACCTCGACCAAACGGGGGGCGATCACCTCGATTCAGGCGGTCTATGTGCCCGCTGACGATTTCACGGATCCGGCGGCGGCACATATTTTCTCGCATCTATCGGCTTCGGTGGTTTTGTCGCGCAAACGGGCCAGCGAAGGACTATATCCTGCGGTTGATCCCTTGGCCTCGGCCTCGGTGATGTTGACGCCGTTGGTCGTTGGCCAGCGCCATTATGACATCGCGCGCGCCGTACGTCGCACCTTGGCGGATTACGAAGAGCTGCGCGATATTATTGCGATGTTGGGGTTGGAAGAACTGTCATCGGCAGATCGGGCGACTGTGTCGCGGGCGCGGCGGTTGGAACGATTTTTAACACAACCCTTTGTCACCACAGAATCCTTTAGTGGGATGTCCGGCAAACTGGTGCCGATCGCCGAGACCCTGAACGGCTGTGAGACCATTTTGAACCAGACCCAATTCGATCTGCCCGAAAGTGCCTATTACATGATTGGCGGTCTTGACGATTTGAAAGGTGAGGCATGAGCATCGCAGCCGACATGACCGTGACACTGCGTCTGCCCACAAGCACGTTGTTCCAAGGGCGCGCGACACGCTTAACCGGTGTGGGCAAAAACGGTGCCTTTGGGCTATTGCCCAATCACATAGATTTCGTCACAGCCCTCGCGCCCTCGGTTATGACGCTGCGCTTGGCGGATGGGTCTGAGAAAATTTTTGGGATTGATCAGGGGCTTTTGGTCAAAAAAGGCCATGCCATTGATGTTGTGACATTGCGCGGTGTGTGCGGTGACGATCTGTCCTCTCTCAAAGACACAGTGCATGCCAAATTCGTCCAAATGGATGAAGAGGAACGGCAGGCACGTTCGGCGTTGTCGCGGCTTGAGGCCGGCATAATGCGTCAGTTTTCTGCGTTGCAAAGGCCAAGATCATGACCCGAACCCCCGACAAAATAGCCGACGATATCACGCGCCAAGCCGAACGCATGAAATCAAACCGCGACCACCCCGGCCCAAGTCCCCTGCGCGGCATCGGCACCTTCGGCATGATCGGGTGGTCCATTGCCGTGCCGACCGTTGGCGGGGCGTTTCTTGGGCTGTGGCTTGACCGCATCGCGCCTCAAAAGTTCTCGTGGACGATTGCTTTGATCCTCGGGGGTGTCGTGTTGGGCGGCATTATCGCAGCGACGTGGATCAACAAGGAAGGACGCGACACATGATACCCTTTGATTGGACGGCATTGGCTTGGGGCCTTGCGATTGGAACCGCTGTCAGTGCGGTGTACTTTTTCGGCCTGAGACTGGGGATACAGATGGCGCTTGGCTCCGCCAAACCCGTTGTTTTGCTCATGTTGAGCAGCGCCCTTCGTATCTCTGCTTTGCTTGGCGTCGGCTGGCTGACCGTAGCGCAGGGCGGGCTATGGTCCTTTTTAGGGTACGTCACCGCGTTCTTTGTCATCCGCTTTGTGGTGACGACCGTTGCGCGCGTTCGTGCCCCGCTTGGGGGCGTGCAATGAACCTGTCACCAGACCAAACGATCATGTTCGAGATTGGGGGCATCCCGATAAGCGCGACAATCTTTTATACGTGGGTGGTTATGGCACTGCTGACGATCGCTGCGCTTTTGATCACCCGCAAGCTGCGTCCGGACGTCCCGCCAAGCCGCTGGCGCACCATGTTGGAAGTGATCGTTCAAGGCATTCAATCTCAAATCGAAGACGTGGCGGGCCGCCGTGAGCGCCATCTTTTGTATTTTGCTGGAACGCTTTTTCTTTTTGTGGCGATGTCGAACCTGCTGTTGGTTGTTCCGGGGTTTGAGCCGCCGACGGCGTCGTTATCGACGACCACGGCGCTTGCCCTGTCGGTTCTGATTGCCGTGCCGCTTTTCGGCATCACCAGTCAGGGGCTTGGGGGGTATCTCAAAACCTATCTACAGCCGTCCTTCATCATGCTCCCCTTCAACATCATCTCTGAGTTTTCGCGCGGCATATCGCTCGCGATCCGCCTGTATGGCAACATCATGAGCGGGGCCGTTATCGCCGCAATTCTGCTCAGTGTGGCCCCGTTTTTCTTTCCGGTGGTGATGGATGTGCTCGGCCTGCTGACGGGTCTGATCCAAGCGTATATCTTTGCGATTTTGGCAACGGTGTACATCTCCAGCGCGACCGCCCCGCCGTCCCCCCAAATTTCAAAAAAGGAATCCCAATGACTGACCTTGGCATAATCGCGACAATTTCGATCTTTACCGCGGGGCTGACCGTCTCGTTTGGTGCAATTGGTCCCGCCCTTGGTGAGGGACGCGCCGCGGCCACCGCGTTGAGCGCCATCGCCCAACAACCCGACGCCTCGTCTGACATTTCGCGCACTCTGTTCGTCAGTCTTGCGATGATCGAGTCGACCGCAATTTATTGTTTTGTTGTGGCCATGATTTTGATTTTTGCCAATCCATTTTGGAACGCAGCTTTGGAAGTCGCGCAGACAGCAGGAAGTTAAACCATGTCCATTGACTGGATCACCGTTGCGGCTCAGATCGCCAACTTTCTTGTGCTGGTCTGGCTTTTGAAACGATTTCTCTACCGTCCTATTCTCGACGGTATCGATGCGCGCGAGGTGGAAATCACCAAGCGCATGCAAGAGGCCGTTCACGCGCAAGAACAGGCACAGGCCGTCGAGCAGGCCTATCACGACAAAGAACAGGCCTTGAACCTCGAGCATTCGGATATGACCGAAACCATCCGCAAGGCAGCAGAGGAACAGCGCGATGTCTTGTTGGCCGAAGCGCACCAGTCGCTTGAACGAGAACGCGCGCTCTGGGGTGCACATCTGGACGCAGAGGCCAAAACATATGCAGAAAAATTACACCGCGTGGGGGCGACGGCTCTTTTGTCTCTCACGCGTAAAGCGCTTGTTGATCTTGCCGATGAAACGCTGGAAGCGCGGATGGCACAGCATCTGGCCAAGCAAATCAAACCGATGTTTTCTGATTTGCACCGCGCAGCGGGACAGGCCTCTGAGGCTGTCGTGACATCAAATGATCCATTACCCGATGCCGTACGAGAGGATTTGACTGCGGTCTTACATGATCAGTTCCCCCAAATTGCCTTACGCTTTGAGACAGATGACACTCAGGCCCCTGGACTTATTTTGCGGGTGGGGGGCGCGCAATTGGCGTGGACTGTCGCGTCCTACATTGACGGTCTCGAAGCTTTGATCACAGAACAATTGTCTCAGAGCGACGACATGAGGACACATGCTCATGAGCCATGACATCACCCACACAGAGCAAAGCCCCGAGACGGTTTTGAACATGCTTTTGAACGCGCCCGCGCCGCCCCCGCATCTCAGCGAGATTGGCAGGGTTGCTGAGGTCGGCGATGGGATCGCCATTGTCGCAGGATTGGAACAGGCGCTATCCGACGAGCTGCTGCAATTTGCCAGTGGTGTGCAGGGCATTGTGCTTGATCTCGAACCGGGGCGTCTTGGCGTGGTGCTGCTCGGATCATATGGCCGCATGACAATTGGCGAGAGCGTCATACGCACGCGTAAGGTCGTCAGCACCAAGGTCGGCGAGGCCCTGTTGGGTCGGGTGGTGGATGCGCTTGGCAACCCGCGCGACGCCAAAGGCCCCATCACGGCGACAGCCATGCGACCGGTCGAGGCCGAGGCCCCAAAAATCCTTGACCGTCAAGCAATTTCACGCCCGCTTGCGACAGGGATTAAGGTCATTGATGCGGCGGTGCCGGTTGGATTGGGCCAACGCGAATTGATCATCGGTGACAGGCAAACGGGCAAAACATCACTGGCGGTGGATACAATCCTGAACCAGAAAAACACCGGCGTTATTTGCATTTACTGCGCCATAGGGCAACGCGGCGATGCGGTGGCCAAGGTCATCGGTGCCATCCGCGACGGCGGCATGACACAGCGGACAATTGTTCTCGCCGCAGGGGATGAGGATGCTGCCGGACTGGCCTATGTCGCGCCTTATGCGGCGTTGAGCATGGCCGAATATTTTGCCGATCAAGCGAAAGACGTGCTGGTGATCCTTGATGATCTGACCCATCACGCGCGGTCCTACCGCGAACTGTCGCTGTTGTTGCGGCGCCCGCCCGGTCGAGAGGCCTTTCCCGGTGATATATTTTACATCCATGCACGATTGTTGGAACGAGCCGGACAGTTTTCCGATGTGGCGGGCGGCGGTTCCATAACGGTGTTGCCCGTGGTCGAGACGCAGGCCGAAAACCTATCCGCATATATTCCGACAAATCTGATTTCGATCACCGATGGGCAAATTTATCTGTCGCCCCGCCTTGTGCGCAAGAACCAGTTTCCTGCCGTTGAATTGGGTGTGTCCGTCAGCCGTGTGGGCGGCAAAGCGCAAACCAAAGCCTTCCGGTCCGTGGCGGGAAATCTTCGCGTGACCCTGTCGCAATTCGAAGAGCTGGAAGGCTTTGCCCGCTTTGGCACCAGATTGGACGACGCGACGCGCGCGCGGCTGATCCGAGGGGGCGCGGTGCGGACTGCGCTGCGACAAGCCGAGCGTGATCCGATGTCCGCCATCGAACAACTGGCCGTTATCGTGGCCGCGATGGAGGGGCAGTTTGATGGATTGTCCGAGCCTGAGACCTTGACGGTGATGACCAACCTCAGGGCGGCCGTGGTGAGGTCTCTTGGGGGGCTGGCCCATAGGATCACTGAAAACGCCCCCGTGAGCGACACGGATCGCGCCCAAATAGTGGCATTGGCGCAGGCCGCTCGGATTGGCATTGGAGGCGACAGTGACACAAACTCTTGAAGCTCTGTCTCGCCGCACAACCAGCATGCAAAGTATCCGCAGCATCGTTCACACAATGAAGACGTTATCGGTCATCAATGCGACGCCATATGAGCATGCCGCCCAAGCGATTGAAGCCTATCACAGCACCGTCCTTGAGGGTCTTCATGCCTTTCTCAGCCAAATGGGCCCACTTGAGGTCCCGCCCTCAGGGGGCGCGCGCAGGGTGCTCATCGTGTTTGGATCGGATCACGGGTTGTGCGGCAATTACAATGAAGCCCTTGCAGAACATGTCGCAAAACAACTCAGTGATGTCTTGGAAAAGACCACCGTTTTGTGCATCGGGGCGCAAATGGCGGATGCTTTGTTGGATCAAAGCATTGTTTCTGAGCCGACGTTTTTACCGCCTGCCTCCGTGGATGGCATTGGCCGACTGGCCACTCTTTTGACCCAACATCTTGATGACATTCAACGCGACACAGGATTGGCCGAGATTTCTGTTACGCTGGCTTATTTCGCGCGTGACGGAACCAAAGGACAAAGCCCCATGCTCATCGAACTGCTGCCGCTTGATCGGGGTTTTGTTCATGAGTTGCAGGACAAACCTTGGGTTTCACGCA
Source organism: Celeribacter sp. (assembly GCA_047630475.1). Lineage (GTDB taxonomy): Bacteria > Pseudomonadota > Alphaproteobacteria > Rhodobacterales > Rhodobacteraceae > Celeribacter. The sequence goes on from JBLHXX010000013.1 coordinate 18,309, forward strand.
GCCTGCCGTCTTTTTCTATGCCGCCGTCCGAACTGTTTCAGGCCCTGATCCGAAGCCATCTGTTTGCCAGTCTGTTTCGGGCCGCAGCCGAGGCGCTCGTGACCGAAAACGCCGCCCGCCTCGCGTTAATGCAGCAAGCGGAACAATCCATAGATGACAGGCTTGAGGGTTTGACGGCCGAGACACGCTCAGTGCGGCAAAACGAAATTACCACCGAACTTCTTGATGTGATCATCGGGTTTGAAGCGTTAAAAACGGGCCGCGATGCCCCTCATAAAACGGCAAAAGACCCCCGATCACCCCGCCGCCCCAAAACGACATGACACTGTTCAATATACTGTTCAATGATGCGCCATTCACCACAAGGTTGCGCTTGTCACAGACCAAAGCAAGGATCTGACGTCAAAGATTGACGTTGATCAAGTGTCTCGAGGTGAGGGGCCTTAAAGCTTAAGGGGCCACAAGAACAGCACCCGCCAAAACCCGAGGATGACGCCAATGCCAGACCTTTCTATGCATCAGCTTTTGTACCGTGACCAAACGGGGGAATTTGATAACAGTGCAGTCCGCATGACGGTCACGGATTATGGTGAAACCGATGGCATAGACATCAGTGTCTATGATCCTTTCACAGGCGTTTTGTGTTTTGAGTGGGTTGTTCTAGACCCCGATGACTGTTTGCTGTTGGGGCATTCGACGCAATCAACGGCGGCGTTCGATGCCTTGTGTCTGCGGCTGCGTGGTGGCGCAAGCAAGAGCTCTGCCTCATTGCGCATTGAGCTTCAAAATTGCGAAGCTGCTGCGTTCGATTTTACGCAACGCAGCAGTCGAATTTTGAGGATGGTTGAAAATGTCGCCGACGAAATCCAAACCTATGAATTAGGGTCCAAAGTCGACGTTTTTATGCGCACCAGCAACGGTGATCTCTTATCACTCATGTAGACAGGCGGGTTATCTTCGATGCCGCGCGGCACTTAAGTTAAAAATCGCGTGAAACGGCGTTGCTCAACAATATCAAAGACAGTCCTGTAGAGATCAAATCGATTCCCAATAGGATGCCCAACACCACAGTGGAGGCCTCGGGCAGTACCGCAAATATAGAAACACCCAACGCGATGCTGATCAGACCCGATATCAAGACCCAGCCAGCCCCTTTGAGCCCCCCCATGTCGAATGCAGATAGGCTTTGTGCAACGCCGGTGAGTAGAAAAATGGCAGCAATTATAAATGTGAGCGTGGCCAAGCCTGACGCCGGAAAGACCAAAAGATACAGTCCGGCGCACAGGGGAAACACGCCGGCCAGCAGCAACCAAACAAAAGCGCGCGTCCCTCGAAACGCCAACGCCCACAACGTTGCAAACAGACCGCCAAATATCAAAACCGCCCCAATCAAAAAACTCACAGCATAAGAGCTAACGACCGGCATGATAATCGCCAGAATGCCAAGTAGAACCATAACAACGCCGGTGCCTGAAAGCTGCCGTCGCCAGTGTTGAATAGAGTTTATCGTCACGCTTTGGGTGGTTTCAGAATCTCGGGGGTCCATAGGGTGTCCTCAACATCAAAGGTGGTCTTGACGGCTCTCGTCGCCAGTATGTGCATTGTCGTCTGTATGTGTATTCATGAGCGACATCAGACGGTGCGCCGAAACCGGGTCGCCACCGTTGTCAGCGCTTTGGAAAAGTGACAACGCCTGCATCCAAAGGGGTAGAATGGTCCGAGGGCCACTATTCACTCCAAGCGTGCACATGAACATCATGTCCCGAGTGTCCTTTCAGGATCTTGACGGCAAGCTCTTCTCGTTCTTTGTCGCGCGTGCGGACCCACATCAAAATACCACCATGTTGAATCTGGTTCTCATAGTACGCCTTGTGGTGTTTTCCGACCCGTCTGGCGAGAACTGTGCCGATGACGGCGCCCGGGCTACCGCCGATTGCAACGGCGGCAATCGACGCGGCCAAGGTGCTTGCCGGCGTCAACAATGCGGTCATGGCAATGGCAGACCCGACAAAGAAAAACCCGCCTGCGATCGCGCCTTCGAGTTCTCCAATCCCCTCTTCAGACACGAAATGCGCTCGGGGGGCGTTGGGGTCGTCTGCGAGTTCGGGCGCTTGCCAATACGCTTTTCCAAGTTTTTCTTCCAATGCCTCTTGGCTGCCTAAAAGGCTGATGTCCGAATGATGAAAACCGACAGAGCGCAAATCATAAAAAGCGGCTTGCTGGGCCTCAAACGAGTCAAACACCCCAACAGCTTCGGGGATGTTGATATAGGTTGTTTTGTGTTTTTTGGCCTGTGTCTCTGCGTCGGACATTCTGGTCTCCATGCATGCGTTGGTGGTATATTTTCATCGATTATACATTTTATCTGCGCCAACGAATTGATGCGGATCAATACTGTTTCGCGCTGCGTCCCATACCGTGGGGGTATCTCAAACAAAGGACAGATCATGCCACACTCGAATACGTCCCCTCCTTCGAACGAACCCCCACAAGAAAGCCCCATGCCGATGGATCCCAAGCAGGATCCACCCGCACCAGAAGACCCTCAACGCACCGATCCGGTTGGCACGCCCCCTCCCTCGGAAATTCCGGAACCCGACAGCGCGCCAGAAAATCCGATTGATGATCCTTTTGACGAGGGAAATTTCCCTGTTTAGGGTCTTGATGGAAAACGCGCGCAGGGCCATCGTGTTGTTGAGCATATTTGGCATCCATGAGGACATCGTCAAAACGATTGGCGATGCCTCTGCCGATCTCGGTGACATCACCACAGTCAGCCTGTTCCTCTAGGCCCGCATCTTACACCTAAGGCCATCTTGATCGATATCGCATCCGCTGGTGCAGCTTTTTCATCATCGACGCGACCCCTCTGTTGCCGCGGAAAGCTGGCGGCAATGAAACGATCAGTCGTGTTCTGGAAAGTGTTGATGAGGATTTTCTGGATGCGTTCGAGCTGTGCCCTGATCAGCTCAACACCGTCTCATTACTGTCTGAGCGAAGCGCGAAACCACAATGCAGCGCCAATGCGCGTTTTCTGGCAGTCTGCGCATGCGGCCCGACCGGATCATCGCGCTTTTCGAACCTTAGCCCAACAGTTTTTCAACGGATCAAGGGCTGTGAGGCGCGCCTTTGCACTTGGCAGTTCAAATTTGGGATCACTTCAAAAGTAGCCGCCTTGTCGGTCATGATCTGTAAAGGTATGACTAGAAAGCGAAAACCCGCGAGGACCTATTACGGCTGTCGCGGGCATCTAAGAGGTTGAAGACCTAACTTTGTCTTCGATTGACCCCATATACGGTGAAATTCGCGCTGTTGTCAAGAGAAACGGTCTAGACCGATTAGGGACCGAACGGAGCATTAACGCGTTGGTATCAAATATAATTTCTCAAGAGCGGCTAACCAAATATCTCAAAGCAGCAGGCCATGATACGCAACGTGCGCTTGACTTGTATGGCTGGAACATCTTGATCAGCGAAGCTTTTTTTCCTGTTTTGAGCGCATCAGAAGTGTGCCTGCGCAACATCATATCCACCCAGTTGATTGCTCTATACGGCCCCACTTGGTGGGACGATCCGGCATTTCTCGCGCAAATCGGGAATGGCAAGCGCATCGTCAAGACAGCGCGCGACAAACTTCGCAAGAAAGGGGCCGTTACATCGGGTGGCATGACCGCAGAGCTCAATTTTGGATTTTGGGTAAACATGTTGCTTGCGCGGCACGAGCCCGTTTTTTGGGCGAACCTTCATGCCTCATTTGTAGATCTACCGCCCGCCGTCACCTACGATGCGCTATATACGCGGTGCGACGCGGTCCGAGAATTTCGCAACCGCGTCTTCCATCATGAACCAATTTTGCATCGTAACATCACAAAAGAATACAGCCAAATCATGGAGCTGATTACATGGCTCAGTCCTGACAAGGCCAAGTGGATCAAGCAATATTCACGTGTCATGACCGTGGCGCGACAAAAACCATAAGCAAACTGTGAGAAACCACTTTACGGATGTGGCCAGCCAAGGATCATCTGTCAGTCTTCATTGAGTATCCACACCCGAACTCTTGGCAAAGCCCTATGTGATACACAGCGCCGCATCTTTTTCAAATCCGATCTCATCAACAGGGAATTTTGCGTCACTTGGAGATATTCAGTTGCGTATAAACGGCTCCCATATCGATTTTTCTCGTTAGATAAACCGCGGTTTGTAGGTCGCTGATTTAGGGTTATGTCATGAGGTGTTTGACGTTTGGGGCGGGGACAAATCGCCATGCGCGTTTTGGTCCTGCCATGACGTTTAGGTAGTACATCTCAAATCCGTGTGGGGCGCCGCAGGGGTGGTGGCCGCGGGGGTCGCAGACGACGTCATGGCTTTGCACGGCCATGGTTTCATCGAGTTGCAAATCGTCTGTGTAGACGCGCTGGATGCCGCTCCTTTGATAGCATTTATTGCAACAAAGGAGATGAACTATAGGACTGAAACGGACAGACGAATTCCGCAAAGATGCGGTGCGGGTTGCACTGAGCAGTAGGCTTACGAAGGAACAAGTGGCTGATGATCTTGGTGTCGGCATGTCGACGCTGAACATTGAGCCTGTGCAGCGCCATTGGTTCGAGCGCGCATGCTCAAGATCACAGCGCATCGAGATACTGATGTGGTGTCGAGAGAGGATTTAGGCGCTTTTGCTGAATGGTATGTCGTGATTGAGTTTGGACATGATAAACGCGTCCAAAGCATACGTTTTGCGAGTTTTTCTTCTTAGAGTGCCATTGCAACATATCAAACTTGGCATCTACGATATCAAAATGGGGGACACTGGCCATTTCTAACATGGCATCAAACTGCGATTTGTAGCTTACGTCAGTGTCTGAATTTCGGGGGTGGCTCAGACCGACGCGCAAGTTGTAATCGATGGTCATATTGAACAGAGCCAGATCGCGATGGTTCTTAGTCAATTCCTGCCTGACACGGATCGCCCAGACATGTTTAGGCTTACTATCCCTGTAGTCTCATCCGACGCTGAGCAGAGTTCGCACGAGGGCCGTTTGAGAATTGACACCCGTTTTTATGTAGGCCCGCGATAGGTGCGTTCTGGCCGTATTGACGCTAATGCCGAGGGCGTCTGAAGCAACCGTCAAGTTGTCCCCACAGACTAATCGTTGTGCCAATAGCATCTGCCCTTCCGAGAGCCCAAAAACGAATTTGGCAACGCTCAAACGCGCATCAATATCGCCATCTTTTTGCGTTTCGACAAAGGTTAACCCGTCTCTGACAAAGAGGACGCACACCACAACGTTGCCGGCGTCAGTTTCGCCCAGAACGATTGGAAGCCGAAAATTTCGCCCGCTTTCGACCATATATTTATAGTGCTGAAAATATCCGTGCTGTTCGGCGGCGCATTTGAGACCGGCTTGAAGAATTTTGTCCCATGCAGGTTTCGTCGCCCGCAGTCGGTTATTGATGATCTGGAGGCCGGGGTGGCTTTCAAGCTGAGTACGTGCCTCGTCCGGCGCACAAAGGATTTCACCGTTAGCGTTTACAGCCAGCCTGCCCGTGTCGATTTGTTGGTGCCCACGCAAAACAAAAGAGGCGTATAGAATGCGCCACTTTCCGTCCGATCGTTCCAGCACTCTGGTTTCAAACGTACTTTCAATCTGTCCATTTGAGTTTTTAGAATGCTCATCAAACACAACGTGAGCGATGTTTCCGCTCACCGTAATGTTTATGTTGGTGCGCTCAGTTTCAGAGATCTTGCAGACAGATCCACTCACCATGACGTTTCGCATGTACTCACTGAGCTTGTCCCATCCTTCAAGAACAGTGGCCCCAAAAGATGACGAAATGCAAACTTCGCGCACACGATCATCTTGGACCCAACAGGTGGACCAACCTGCAAAATCTTGACGCAAAAACATGTCAGTTTCGCATGCAATCACATCCATTAAAGCACCATGTTCAGTCATATGGTTTGCGCATTGCGTCATTGGTGATTACGGCTCATTTTCTCGTAAAGTGGCGACCAAGCCGTGTTGCCTTGATGCTTTTGGGGACCACATTTTTTTCACGACAGTCCGAACAACGTGAAGCCACTCGCAACTGTATTGATTGTAAAATTCGTCTTCAGTCGACGCTGATCGAAGATACGAGTCTGCCGCGACTTTCGCGTGTAAAATATCCATTGGTAGCTCTTCACCTTTTATCACAGTTGCGGTGATATTGGCAGAGAATTACCTGTTGCATTGTCACCCAATGTGACCACATGACTTCAATCTTTTTGACAGGGGCATATTTAGAGCCGACAGACTCGTAAGGGGACTGACGGGTCGGCTAATTTGACCGAATCCATCTTTTGCCCTTTGGAAACGAAAGATCGAGACATCCCGATATCTCGAGGTGCATTGATCGAAATACAGCCTGTGATCGTCCCATTTTTGAGAAAAAATAAGCTTTTTGAGCTTGGTTCGGTATTGGGGCGCAGAACAGTTTCGTGATCATCTGTGCACGTACCAAGCATTTGGATATTTTGGTCGAACTGGTTGGACCAAAACCAATCGGGTTCTGGCTTGCGATCAGACTGACACGTTACTACCCGTGCAAGGTCTTCGGCTGATTGATTGGCGTTTTGCCAAGATTCTCGACGCAGGTTTCCTAAGTGGCGATAACGCGCACAATCCCCTATCGCGAAAATATTGGGATCAGACGTTTGCCCCTGAGCAGAAACCAATATCCCATCCTCGCAAGCCAAGCCTGCCTGTTCAGCGACGGAATCATTGGCTGTCATACCAATCGCAAGAATAACAACATCGGGATAGACAGTAACTGACTGACCTTTGATTTGTCCCTCATCCGTGATTTCAGGCGCTTGTCCCAGATGCAACGTGACCCCGTTGGCCACATGAAGATTTTTCAACACATCCGATAACCATTCAGGTGCCACACGTGCGCATAAACGCGGCGCTGCTTCGAACACATGTACATCCAAACCCGATTTCCGACAGGTTGCAGCCGCTTCCAGCCCCAACCAGCCCCCGCCGATAATCGCAGCGGTCTGTGCGTTGGCCAAGGCTGTGCCCAAAGTGTCGGCATCTTCGCGCGACCGCAGGACGTGGACCTTTGAGGTAAAACAGTCGGGCAAAGGAAACCGCCGCCCGCTGCCCCCGGTGGCAAGGACCAAGGTGTCGTAGTCGAGCGTGCCCTGCCCCGTTGTTACCCGTCGATTAGCTCGATCAATAGACACAACACGCGTCGACAGGCGAAGATCAATTCCCAGTTCATCAGCTTTGGAAGGCGATAGTAGAACAAGTTTTTCAAAGGAAACTGCGCCGAGTGCATACCCTTTAGAAAGTTCTGGGCGCTCGTAGGGTGGATGATCTTCAGCCCCGATTAGGACGATTTCACCATCGTACCCAAACTCACGTAATTTTACCGCTGCCACTGCTCCTGCCTGACCTGCTCCGACGATTATGGTTTTCGACGTCATATGATTTGTCCTTCAATTTAGGTGTTCAGTAACTTAGGATGCTGTTGATCGACATGGAGACGACACCGTTGGAAGAAACCGCAAACCCCATTAAGCGACGCACGCCTACGCAACGCCACAAAGGAAGCCCGCTGAACGAGCAAGACTGGGTCGATGCCGCGATTGGGATTTTGGTAAACGAGAACGTCCGCGGTATCCGCATCGAAGTTTTGTGCAAAAAATTGGGTGTTACGAAAGGCAGCTTTTACTGGCATTTTGCGACCCGAAATGATCTTCTTATGGCCGTTCTGAGCAGTTGGCGTCGTAGAATGACATTGGATGTTATTCATAAGATTAGTAGCTTTGGAAACTCGCCAACTGAGCGGCTGCAAAAACTGATCTCTTTGCCAAGGCAACCCAAATCGCCTGCTTCTGCACAGGTAGAAATGAGCGTTCGCGATTGGGCGCGACGTGTCAAAATGCCAAAGGATGCTGTGGCCGAAGTCGATAAAATCCGTATGGATTATTTTGTCCAACTTTTGAACGACGCAGGCTTTGAGGGTGACGACGCGCGAGGTCGCGCGTACATCATTTACTGTGTGATGATGGGAGATTCGATACTGCATCAATCTCTTTCTGAAATGCCCCATGATGATTTCCTAAAAATAGCAATGGAAACGGTGCTGCGCCCGACTGAAAAGAGCCAAACGGAAGATACCGTTTAGCTCTGTCCACTGTCGCTATTTCCCCTCGGCAAGGTCCAAGGCCACATCGACGATCATGTCTTCTTGGCCTCCAATCATCCGACGCTTTCCAAGCTCAACAAGAATATCCCGCGTGTCGATTCCATACCGTGCGGAAGCAACTTCGGCGTGGCGCAGGAAGCTCGAATAGACGCCAGCATAGCCAAGTGTCATGGTTTCACGATCAACGCGCACAGGCCGGTCTTGTAAGGGGCGCACCAGCTCTTCTGCGGCATCCTGAAGCTTGAACAAGTCGCAGCCATGTTCCCACCCCATCAAGTCCGCGACTGCGATAAATGCCTCAAGCGGTGTATTGCCCGCGCCAGCGCCCATGCCAGCTAATGAAGCATCAACTCGTGTTGCGCCCGCCTCAACGGCAACGACTGAGTTGGCCACAGACATCGAAAGATTTTCATGCATATGCGCGCCACGTTCGGTTTGCGGCTTAAGCACTTTGTCATAAGCCGCAAACCTTTCCGTGACATCTTTCATCACCATTCCGCCGCCTGAATCGGTGACGTACACACAATGTGCCCCATAGCTTTCCATCTTGACGGCTTCGGCGGCCAAAACATCTGGTGCTGTCATATGCGCCATCATCAAAAAACCGGAAACATCCATTCCCATATCAACCGCCGCCGCGATGTGCTGGGCGGAACAATCTGCTTCTGTGGAATGGGTGGCAATGCGCACCGATTGCACCCCAAGATCACGGGCTTTTTTCAGGTCTTCAATCGTACCGATTCCAGGCAGCAAAAGCGTGGTCAGCTTGGCGTTTTTACAAACCTTGGCCGCTTCTGCGATCCAGGCTGCATCTGTATGTTTGCCGAACCCATAATTGAAGGTAGAACCAGTCAAACCATCACCATGCGCCACTTCGATGGCGTCCACGCCGGCTTCATCAAGGGCGGCGGCAATTTCGCGAATATGTCCAAGGTCATATTGGTGACGCAGTGCATGCATACCATCGCGCAAGGTCACGTCCTGAATGTAAAGTTTTTTGGTCATATTAAGCGGCCTCTACCCAATTGCGCTTGATGGAAAGACGTTCAGCGGTACGCATCGCCGCAGACGTCATAATGTCGAGGTTTCCCGCATAAGCAGGCAGGTAATGCGCAGCCCCTTCGACCTCGAGATAAACCGAGACCTTTAGACCTGTAAATTCGCGCCCCATTTCAGGCACAAACAGCGGAGCATTGTCACCGATGCGTTCGAACTGAACGTCTTGTTTCATCCGATAGCCTGGAACATAGTCTTGGACGTCTTTGACCATTTCAGCGATGGATGAACGAATTTCATCTTCATCTGCATCATCACAAAGGCAATGCACTGTATCGCGCATAATCAGCGGCGGCTCGGCAGGGTTCAGGATAATGATCGCCTTACCTTTCGTCGCGCCACCAACTTTTTCAATCGCATGGGCGGTGGTTTCGGTAAATTCGTCGATATTTGCACGCGTGCCTGGACCTGCGGACTTTGACGCGATGGACGCGACGATTTCACCCCAGTGCACTTTGGATACGCGGCTTACGGCGGCCACCATCGGAATGGTGGCCTGACCACCACACGTGACCATATTGACATTTCCTTCCTCAAGATTCGCATCAAGATTCACAGCCGGAATGATAAAAGGCCCAATAGCCGCAGGTGTGAGGTCAATGACCTGTTTGCCGTCAGCCTGCAAAACAGCGTTGTGATGCTTGTGCGCGCCAGCAGATGTTGCATCAAACACGATGCGAATATCTTTATAATTGGGCAGATTTCGCAGCCCTTCGAGACCTTCATGGGTGACTGGAACGCCAAGTCGTTTGGCCCGTGCAAGGCCGTCGCTCGCGGGGTCGATCCCAACCATAGCCCCCATTTCAAGGACCTTTGACATGCGCATAACCTTGATCATCAGATCGGTGCCGATATTGCCTGATCCGATGATCGCGACTTGAATTTTACTCATTTATTCTTCTCCGAATTCAATTGCTGTTTCGCCAAAACCTTCAATATTGGCGATAAAACGGGCCCCCGGCGTCGCCGCAACCATAGGACCAAGCGCTCCCGATAGAACGACATCACCTTCGCCAAGCGGACGGCCAGAAACCGCCATAACCCGCGCCAGCCACAGCACCGCGTTTAACGGTGAGCCAAGGCATGCACGCCCTGAACCTTTGCTAACGACGTCACCATCTTGTTTGGTTTCCATCGTGCAATTCAGCAGCTCCGCGTCTTTCAACAGTCGCGCTGACGGGCCCAGAGTGAAGAACGCGGAGGAGGCATTGTCTGCGACAGTGTCAACAAAACGAATGTCCCAGTTGGCAATACGTGATCCGACAATTTCAATGCTGGGCACGACGTATTCAACGGCACGCATGACCTCGGCCATGGTGCAATCTGGCGCCGTTAGGTCGCGTCCAATGACAAACGCCAACTCGGCCTCTGCCTTGAATTGTGCGCCTGCGCTCCATGGAATGACATCGCCATGCGGCACATCCATATCCGCGAAAAGCATGCCATAATCCGGCTGATCAACACCAAGTTGCTTTTGTACAGCGGGGTTGGTCAGGCCAATCTTACGTCCAACGAGCCGCCCACCATTGTCCAATCGAATTTTGGTATTGGTTTCTTGAACGGCATAGGCATCTTGCGCGCCCGCAATGAGATCACGAATTGGGTCGATCGGTTGTCCATTCCGCTCTGCATCCCGGAGCGCTTGGGCAATAGTTGCAACAGTCATACGCGTTCCCCTGAAGTTGAATTATAAAAACGTCGGCTTTGGAGTTCGCTGGAAATTGTTGCGATATAGTCAAATACAAGCGTATCAACGATGGTCGAAATACTCTCTGATGACGTCACCTGACCTACGCCCTGCCCTGCGCTCCATACCGATTTCCACGCCTTTGCACCTGAGTGCATATCTCCAGAAAAATCGATCTTTGCATCAACTTGCATGTCATCAACCGAGATGCCCGCCGCGTCTACGCTTGCGCGCATCCAGTTTCCCAAAGCGCCGGTAATAGCACGCGATGCAATTAACTCTTCCATGTGGCAGTCGATCACCATTTTGCGGTATTCGTCGGAAATCAATGTTTCGGGTGCCGCCAGAAAGCGGGTGCCAATGTAGGAAAAATCAGCGCCCAAAGTTTCAACGGCTCGGATTGCACGGCCTGTGCTGATCCCTCCCCCAACAATCAATGGACCATCATAGAAACGGCGCACTTCATCAATGAATGGCATCATCGCATATTCGCCAGTGTGCCCACCTGCCCCAGCGCAGACTAGAACCAAACCGTCTGCGCCCTTTTCAATCGCCTTTTTAGCATATTTCACGTTGTTCACATCGGCGAAAACCAGTCCTCCGTAACCATGCACCACATCGGTTACCCGGTGTGGTCCACCCAATGCCGTAATCACCAAACCGGGTTTGAATTCCTCAACCAGAGCAATCTCTTCGTCGAACCTGCCATAGCTGTTATGCGTGATCATATTGAACGCCCAAGGGGCATCATCTGGACCAAGTTCGGCGTTGATCCGTTCAAAAAAGCCACGCAGGTCGTCAATGGACCTGGCGTTTGGGCCCGGAAGCGATCCCATGACACCTGATTTGCAAGCTTGGATAACCATGTCGGGCCCAGACACCAAAAACATCGGAGCAGAAATTGCAGGCAAGCGCATCTTTGATTTGAGCGCGCTCAATCGTTCGGTCTTATTCATGTGCTTTCCTTTTTCCGTCGCCCGCCGCCGCGGACTTCTGTGCCGCCGTCAGAGCGGATGATTTCAGAGGTTACAAAGCGAGAGTCCTCACGACAGGCCAGCGTTACATAAAGGCCTGCGTGGTCTTCCGGCTCGGACAAAAAGCCCAAAGGCACGGTCTTAGCGACCATCGCATCGAACCCCTTGATGTCTTCGAGTTCACGTTCATCACCGGGCAACCCGCCCAATCCTGTGCGGGTCCCCCCAGGGGCCACCGCGTTCACCCGAATTTCAGGGGCCAGTTCAAACGCCAATTGCTTTACCGTTCCGGCCAACCCGTGTTTGGATGAAACGTAAAGCGTGCCTCCTCCGCCGGCGAAAAATGACGACGACGATAGCGTGAAGACGATAGATCCTTTGCTCGCCCGTAGGGCGTCGATGCTGGCGCGCGCGGCAAGTAAATACCCGAGCACATTTACATCAAACAACTGGCGGTACTTTTCCGTCAGATCTTTGCCCGCGATACTTTCAAAGCGATCCGAAAAATCATAAACGCCTGCATTCGGGACCAAAGTATCCAGCTTGCCAAACGCATCGACGACAGCCTGTACGGCTTTTACGTTATCATCCCAATTGCGCACATCCCCCAAGATAGGCGCAACAGCTTTGCCATGGTGTTCAATCAGGCTGTCCACATCTGATTGCGCGCGCACCAGAACACCAACGCGGGCACCTTCGGCTATGAAACGGTCGACAACCGCGCGTCCAATTCCCTTGCCACCACCAGTGACAAGAGCGGAATATCCTTGCAAACGGCCCATCAGAAAAACGTATTCAGGTTTTTCGACAGCAGAACATTCTGCACGATAAAGACACGACGACGCGCAAGTTTGACCCCATCCGCGTGGCGGCGCACAACATCTTCACGGCGTCCGTGAATGACATCTTGGTCTGCTTCATTTCGGTTGCGCACATTGGTAAAGGTTGAACAAACGGCAAAGAGAGACGGATCATCCGTTTCAAACACCTCAATGTTCGAAATCAAATGGGCATGTCGTGTGGCGGGGTTATCTGCCCAAGCCGAAGGTTCGTTATAGCGTTTGACGCGCACGGTGAGTTCGTTGAGCTGATCATCGAAATACGCCGATTCACCATAGGCAAAAGGACCGCGGGGATCGTCACGACGGCGTGTTTCCATATCCGGCATCCAGTAATGGATGTCTTTGTCCAGAAAATCGGTCAACCATTCATCATAGCCTTCACGATCCAAAACACGGGCCTCTGCATGCAGGAATTGGCCAATCAAACGTTCAATTTCGGCAGGGGCGTATCGGGTGAAGTCGGAAAAGGGTTTTGAAATATCTAACATATCCATCACTCTGCGGCCTCTGTGGATTTTTTGGGTGGGGCCGTCACACCGTTTTGCAAGTCTGTCCAATTGTCCATTTCCATGAACTCGGACCAACGCGTGTAGAACAGCCGTTGATTGGCATCATTCATTGACCCTTTGTGAATATGCCCAGGCAGGTCACGATGCAGGTCTTCTGACCCGATACCCAACGAATAGTGCAAAGGCTGTTGACGCGTCATAAACCCGTCGTTGACCCGCGTTGAGTATTCCCAGTTTTCACCATCATCCATCTCGAACACACCTCCGGGTGAAAAGGTCATCATCACGCCCTTGCGGTAGGCTTCTTTGATGTGTTCCGGCGCGTTCTTGTTCACGATTGTCCATGAGACAAGTTCGATTTTTCCAGGGCCGCGCGGGTGCCAAACACGAAAGGTGTTTTGCCCCGGAAGGAAAGAAAAGTTTGGAAAAACTGTCGCCGATGAAACCGCGCCAATGGCCCGCGCGCGGGTTTCACCAAGGCGTTCGACCGCCTTTGGATATAGATCAAAAATGTAATCGACCAACTCTGGGTAGCCCAAGGTGCGCGTGTTACCGACTTTGTCGAGATTTGTTTCTATCCCGTGCCCATAGACGCTCGCCTGAAAGGCAAGTTCGTCATAACGTTTACCCAGATCTACAGCGCCCCCAAGGATTGCCTGTGCGCCAGACTGGTGGGTCCAAAATGCATGCAGGATATCACCCACGAAATTTTCTGCTGGGAATTTCCAGTTACAGTCAATCTCGGACTTGATTGCGCCACCGATGAATTCGGTTCCGCCTTCGTCATTGTCGAGCATAATGTCGAGATAAAAGGTGAAATCGCCCAAAAACTCTTCAAGCGTAGGTGCATCCGGATCAAACGTTGCAAAGATCAAACCCTTATAACTTTGAATTTGCGCCACAGGGGTCAGGCCGATTTGCGCTTTTTCAAAATGCTCATCAGCCTCATAGACCTTGCCATCGGTGCCCCGCAAACCGCCATCAATACCAAAGGACCAACCGTGGTAGTTGCAGATGAACCCGCGCGCCTTTTTGCCGGCATCCACCATGCAAACACGGTTGCCTCGGTGTGGACAAGAGTTGAGATAAGCGTTGACGGTCTTGTCCCGCTGACGCACGACGATTACGTCATCTTCGCCCATCGACGTCCGAATAAAATCGCCTGGATCTTTGATTTGACTGTCATGCGCCAGAAACAACCAAGACCGTGCGAAAATCTGCTTGAGTTCTGCTTGGTAAACATCTTCGTCCGTGAAGACACGGCGATCTACCTGCGCCGTCTCGCGATTTACGAGCTTGGAAAATTCCGGATAGCTGCCAGCTTTGGGATAAACCGGCTTCATGTCTGGTCTACTTACGCTACACCCTTTTTTTATGCCTTCACACACTATTTTATTCCTTCACTAACGTTGGAAAAAATTTTTCCATCGCGTTCTTCGAACGCGAAAAATTTCAACCCGGGGCAGCCCACAGGTTCGTTATGCGCCTTGCCTGAACCCAATTCGAATTCGGCAAAATGCACCCCACATACGACGCGGCCATCCTCGATCCAGCCTTCAGCCAAAGATTCATCCGCATGGGGGCACGTGTCTGGAAACACAAAAAGCGTGCCCTCATGTCGGGTCAGTGCCACTGCTGGCACGCCTGCGGGTTCGACTTTAAAAATTTCACCTTCGACAACATCTAAGCTGGCACAGAGTTCGATAGCGCCGCTCATGCCGGCACCGCCAACTCAGCAAAGCCCATGCCAGTGACCCAGCCTTCGACGGGCTCATAAGCCACAATATTGCCGCCAGATGCTTGCAACGCAGCCATAGCGCAGGCGTAAGTGCGAATTTCCATCGCACCATTCCCGCCATCCCGTAGAATTTCGTCGTCTGTAAACCCAAGCATCGCGGCTTTGTCACCCGACACCACAGCATCAAGCACCTTTTTATCGAACACCGGGTTCACTTCCCCCATGCGTTCATCACCGACATGGTGAGAAATACCGCCCGATCCGATCACGACAATCCGCTCATTTCCGGGAAACTGAGCCACGGCCTCGGCGATGTTTTCACCGATTTCCCACGCACGTTTCATCGGCAGGAAAGGATCAACACCACACGCAAGCATCACCGCAACGGTTTTCATGCCTTCATTTGGCTTCACCATCAAATGATGTGGAATACCGACCGAGTGATCCACCGCCATGGCCCGTCCGACAGTCCAGTCAAAACCAGTGTCAAACCCATGCTGCGCAATATGATTTCCCATTTCGGCATGCGAAGCAATTGCCCCGCGCCGGATTCCGGGAAGTTGATCCACTGGCCCTTCGATTTCCCCTGTTGAGATAACATAGGGCGGAAGACATTCAGTACCAAAAAGTATGTAGTGGTCACAACCAATGATGATTGCGGTGTCTGCCTTTAGCTCTCGAATGCGATCGGCCATTTGCGCATAGGCGGCATAGACGGTGTCGCTTTGCTCTTTGGTAGCACCCTCGGGATTAAAGTACATAACGGGGTTATGGGGAACTACGAAACCTCCAACGATCTCAGCCATCTCAGACGTCCTCTCTTTTCATAATTTTCATATAGTCGCGGTTGGACTTGCCTGCCTGAAGCCAAAAGCCCCAAGTCAGCATCGTATTCACACCAAGATCGGCAAGCTCGCGAACGCGAAACGCGCGCACCAAATTTTGCTCTTCATCGCTCAACTGATAGCGACCTAAAAATTTGTCCGGCTCTGCCGCAAACATCTTTTTATTTGCCCCTGAGGTAGAAAGGTCGAACAGAACTTTTTCAAGGCTGTGGCGGCTCATGATTCATCTCCTAGGAAATTTTTAACGAGAGACAAGAATTCAGCTTCACGCTCAATTTGAACCCAATGGCCACATTTTCCGAAACTGTGAAGTTGCGAATTTTCCAACCATTGGTGCATGTCTAGCGCCCGTTCATAAGGCACCAGCCGATCTTCGCGACCATGCAAAATCAAAGCCTCGTGTTTGACATTGATCAACATTTTTTCGGGAATGCCACGTACAATTGGGTTGTCGCCAGTTGGCGGGGGCATCAACTTATGAAACGCTTCCAGTGCTCCATCGCGTGTGGCCGCCTCAAAACGTGCGGCGATCAACTCTTCGCTGATAAAGCTTGGATCGTATGGGAAATAGCTGACTGCTTTGCGCATCCCATCCATCGTGCCATCAAATTCACCTTGGGCGCGCAAGCCATCGGTGATCGGGAACTGTCCACAGGGCGTTCCCAAAAGAACCAATTTATCAATACGATCCGGATGGTTGATCGCGGTCATCAACCCCAAGGCACCACCAAACGAATTCCCGACAACCGAAATTTTTTCGATCTTGAGGGTGTCAAGAATTCCGACGAAGTGCTCAACCCACAGCATAATGTTATATTTGGTATCAGGCTTTTGTTCTGTTGCACCAAATCCGGCAATATCTGGTGCAATGATGTCAAAGTTCTCGGCCAAAGAACCAATAACTTTGCCCCAATTGGCCCAAGCAGAAACGCCCGCACCTGACCCATGTAAAAGTGCTACAGGCGCGCCGGTACCTGCGCGATGCAAATTGGTTTCGTGATCCGCAGCCATCACTGTTTGCTGCGTTGATTGAATATCCAACATTTTATTCTCCGTCAGTTGAGCATTTGAGGAAGGGCAAGGGAAAGCCACGGAATGAAAACCACGAGCAACATCCGCACGACATCAGCCGCGATAAATGGGACCACCCCACGGAAGATTTCTTTCAGCTTCACTTCGCGTAAGATTGAGGACAGCACGAAAACATTCAGACCAATTGGTGGCGTGATCAGACTGATTTCAACAACGACAACCACAAGGATGCCGAACCAAACCAAGTCGAATCCAAGGCTCACAACCAGCGGATAGAAAACCGGTACTGTCAGCAACATCATCGAAATGCTTTCGAGGACGCAGCCCAAGATGATATAGATTGCGATGATGATAAAAATGACCGCCATTGGCGCGATTGACAGCCCTTCGATGAAGGTGACCAAATCTTGTGGGAGTCGCGCTACATTCACCAAGTTGGCAAAAAGAAAGCTTCCGACCAGGATCATCATCAACGCCACTGTAGTCGAGAGTGCGTCCGTCAATGCAGATCTAATCATTGCCACATTGGCACGGCCTCGCAAGACTGCGATCAACAATGCACCCGCGGCCCCAATACCAGCACTCTCTGTAGGTGAGAAAAACCCCCCATAAATGCCACCCATCACAATGCCGAACAGCAAGACGACAGACCAAACACCCAGCAATGCTTTGCGACGGTTCGCCCAAGACATTTTTTCACCGGCGGGGCCTGCATCAGGATCACGGGAAACCGTATATAGGACCGCGACAGCATAAAGAGCGATCCCAAGGATTCCTGGAATGATCCCTGCCAAGAACAACGCGCCGATATCAGATTCCGTGATGATCCCGAAAAATACCAACGCAATGGACGGTGGAATAAGAATGCCAAGCGTCCCACCTGCTGCGATTGATCCAGAGGCCAATCTGTCACTGTAGCCGTAACGCTTCATTTGCGGATAGGCGATGCGTGACATCGTGGCGGCCGTCGCAAGGCTGGAACCGGAAACTGCGCCAAACCCACCACACGCTGCGATCGTCGATAATGCCAGCCCGCCACGCCAATGGCCAACCATCGCATAGCATGCGTTAAAGAGTTCTTCGGCAATTCCAGACCGCGCGATGAAGGCCCCCATCACAATGAACAGCGGAATAACCGCAAATTCATAGCTCAGAACTGTTTCTGTCGCGATGATACCCACTTGGCTAAAGGCAGCAGTCCATGACGTAAACGCCGCAAGCCCACAGACGCCAACCAACCCCGTCGCAACAGCGATCGGCACGCGAAAAAACAAAAGCGTCATGAGCGAGATAAATGCAATTGTCAGGATCATTTCACGTCCTCTGGTAAGCGACTATCAATTGAAAAAATGCGGGCAAATGCGCTTAATACAGCCACGATTGTGAGGCCGAAAAAGACACTGACTGGGACCCATTTTTCAACATCGAGAAATAAAAATGTTTCCTGCCAACGCATAAGAACAAGAGCCTGACGTCCAATGTAGGCGGCCAGCACTGCGAAAAATGCCAGTTCGAGGATCAAAGAAAAGCGATCGCGCCAAACATCAAATCTAGGCCATTTGGCAAAGGCACCTTCAAACAGATCAATACGGATATGTTGGTTGTCTTGATTAACACCGATCAATCCACTGTAGACGGCAAGCCCAAGCAAAATACCGATCAGTTCATATGCGAACCCAAGTGGTGCGTTGAAAAGGACACGGCCGAGGACATCCACCGCCGTGACCAATACAAGGCCTGCCAGCGCCGCCATCGCAATTAAGCGAAAAAGGCGCTGGAAACCATTATATGCAGAGCTCATACGCATTATTTAGTAAGCTCTTCGATTTGCGTTTCGTAGAATGCGATTGCAGCGTCACCATCAACGTCCAGATCTGCTGCCATGGTTTTCCAATTGCGGCGCTCATTCGAAAAGGCTTCGGCCAACTCAGCGAGGAATTCATCAGATGCAACGGCATAGTTCTCGCCGAGACGTTCTTGAAAATCCTTACGCGCTCGCAAATCGTTCTCATGCCACAAAGCCCCCATTTTCTGGCTCAGGGTTTCACCTGAAAGTGCAAGAATGGCCGCTTGATCGGCAGCACTGATCATGTCCCATTTATCGCGATTCATGATAATAAAGGCAGAGTTGGAAAAAATCCCGCCAGGAACTTGAGTCACATATCCGATGTCATCTTGAAGATTAAACCCAGCGACCAATTCATCTGAAATCACCGTTCCATCGACAATTCCACGCGACAGCATTTCGCGCAATTCACCCAGAGAACCAGAAACTGGAACTGCGCCGACGTCTCCCAAGACACCGCCAACAACGGGTGTCGGAACGCGTAGCTTCGCACCATTCAGCCCGGCCAAATCCGTGATGGCCTCTTCGCGCATACTGATATTGCCACCAGCCGTGACATGCATCGCCAATGTGACAACATCCGACTGCATGCCAGTCGGTTCAAAAAACTCTGTCCAGAGGTGCCAGTAAGCCGTCGAAGAAATTCCAGCGTCCTGCGTAATGAATGGAAGTTCAACCATTTCGGTCAAAGGGAAAACACCCGGCGTATAACCGTGCGGGCCCCATGCTATATCGGCAACGCCATCCACAACAGCTTGGTAATTGCGGTTTGGTGGCGCAAGCGGTTTGGCTGACGACTGGATAACCACGCGACCTTCGGTTGCAACTTCAATAGCTTCAAACCAAGGATAAAGACCTTGTGCTTGGCTCCAATGCCCACTTGGGAACCATTGGTTGTAGTTTAACGTCAGTTGCTCAGCATATGCAGGCGACATAAGCCCTACTGCGGCAACAGCACTAAGGGCTAGCCTCTTTAGATGCACGTTAAAAGCTTTCTGTATGGTAATGTTCATGTGTAATCCTCCCGTTTACATGACGTCTTAGATAGTGAGTTCTTGCGCTCGTTCGCGCAGCGCCAAGCGGTCAACCTTACCCGCAGGGGTCAGGTCCAAGCTCTCGCAAAAAATAATTTGATTGGGCAACCGATATGGAACCAGATATTGGCGACAATGTTCCACAAGCTCCTCTTGAGTCGTCGTTTCGACCGCAGTAGATGTGACGAAAGCCACGATATTTTCGCCATTTCGAGCGTCGATCTTGCCGACCACGCACACATTCGAAATAGAGCTATGTGACATCAGCGCTTCTTCGACCTCACGCGGAAAGACATTGAATCCTTTGTGAAGGATCACATCCTTTTTGCGATCTGTGATGGTCAGAAACCCGTCACGATCCAGCACACCTATATCGCCCGTGTGAATCCAACCGTCGCGCAGAACCATGGTCGTTTCTTCAGGGTTATCGCAGTAACCATCCATCCCATGTGGTCCGAGGATTCTAATCTCACCGGCCTCACCCACGGGCATGACCTGCGTTCCTGTAATCAGATCAACAATTGAAACGGCGGAATCGGGAACAACGCGACCAGCCGATCCGGGACGTAACCCATCCCCAGCTTGGTTGACGCAAATAGGGGCCATTTCCGTCATGCCGTAGCCTTCGAAAATGGTAAGACCCGTCGCTTCTTTCCAACGCTTATGGACATCCAATGGGAAAGGCGCCCCGCCACCTGGGCAAACGCGCAATGCACTTAGGTCACGGCTAGAAAGTGTTGGATCAGACATCAGCCCCAAATAGATTGCAGGAGGTCCGCCACCCAAAACAGTCACTTTTTCGCGCTCAACCAAGTCCAGCACTTCTGTGGGCTTAAACCGATCAGGAAACACAGTTGTTCCAGCACATTGCAACGGAACACAAATACCCATCAAATATCCATAAATGTGGCTAAAGGGGGCGATTGGCAAAAACACTTCGCCATCACGCATCGGCCAGCCCCACTGCATCCGCTCGCCTGCCGAGAGTATTTTTTCATGCGTATAAAGCACACGTTTAGGCACACCCGTCGTGCCGCCGGAATAAAAATATGTCGCAGGCATATCACCCGCACCACAAGCCGATTTTGTATCCGCTTTAAGGCTAGCCCAATGTAGGATGAGTTCATTTTCAACGCAGACTGCATGGGAATCAAAATCCAATGGATGGTCCGAAAACACCATCGCCGGATTTAGCGCATCCATGAGCTTCTTACCCGTCGCCTTTGGCATAGCCGCGTTCAAAAGTGCTGGCCTTCCACCACTCCACAATACTGAAAGGTATGTAATAAGCGCAGGAATACCATTCGACATAAAGATAGCAACATCTTGCCCGTTGAGCCCTGCACCATACTTCGCAGCAAAGCCTTGGACAGCATGCAGCGCCTGCTCATAAGACAAATTAAGATCACCGCTTACGCAAAAAGCTCTTTTTTTATCACTATTACACGCTGAAAGAAAAATATCGCATAAGTTGGCGACGTTTCTTTTCCGGCTCCACGGCAATATTTCTGAACCCGTCATATTTTTGAATCTCCTCCCAGATCGTCAGTTCGGCCTTAATGAAGGCTCGATATGATTCAGTCAATACCTTTAAGTACTGTTTTGAAAGGGTCGTCAGTGTTTAACATCAGCGCTTATCAGGCCAACGCGAGATACAACGTGAATTATGAATTTCACCGCCCAAGCGATCTGCGAAGTGTTGGGCGCTCATAAAGAAACTGAGTCGTCCGCCGATCAGAGGTCAAAATCAGACCACCTTGCCCCACATGCGTTAAGCATCTGGAGCGATAAAGTTGCGGATTTATTTGAAATATAAAATGCCCAATTCCATTGAGCTGATACCGGCACAATGCGGACCAATGGCGCTCTGTCAGAGTTTTACGTGAGCGTCAGTTGGCACGAGAACCAAAATGGTAAATTGGTGAGGGAACCGCTGAATGCACACTGCGCTTCAGTGAACAGACTTTGAACAATGTCTAAAGGTGCCAACCATCGGAACCAACACGTGCATGGATTTGAGACGTGATGGATTACGATAGGCCTGAATGGTGCCCGAGACCGTCGGTTTCAGTCTACGCGCACCATAAATTATCAGGGTAGAAATCAGGAAAAAACAACCATTTGCCACATAATGCCGGGCCTTGGTACTCAAACGGTCTGTCTGTTTGGTCAGAGTTACTTGATATGTGTATAAACGGCGTCCCGGCCCCGGCCAGTGACCGACAGGTCCGTGAACGGATTGCGCCTAGGATCCTTTACGACCTTATACAGATCATAAATTTGCGGTAGGAAAACTTCCCAGTTCCCGATTTCTTGTCCGCAATGGGCCGCCCAGACTTTACCTTGTTCAACAGTTTCAGGAATGCGTGTCGGAAGTGCAGACGATTTCCCAACAACGCCGCTGTCGGATTTGCTCCATTGGTGCATGCGGTAGCCCATCGGAACCCCATTCGCGAGGGCCTCATCATCAAACCCAAGACCTGCAGCGATCAAGACATGCTCGTGCTCAATCACGTCACGCAATTCGGGTGCGAGGCTTTCGATGGCCTCAAACCGAATAAACAGATTCTGACGGCGACCATCATCCCATGTCTGCGGCGCATTATGAATTGCACCGATCGGGTTTCCCTGAACTGGCGCGACTGGCCATGTCAAATGTTCGTGCTGCTCTGGGTGCCACAGAATAAAGCACTTTTCCATGTTACTCCAAAACCAATCGATTTCGCGGGCATTCACCCCCTCTAACGACCAATCGAGATGCGTCCCGAGTTCATTATGAGTCACTTCGAATTGCATTTTTTTCTCCCGAGGAACGATTATAGCGCGCCGCAGAGGGCAACGAAAATACAATAGCATCATGGCAAAAACTAGCAAGTGATTTTGACCACTATGCGAGCAATTAGTGCCATTATACGATACAGTGTATAAGCTCAGGCCACCCTAATATAGATTATGTTCGCCGATATTCGAAGTGTTCACACCCCCACACAAAGCCATCGTCACGTCCAATTCGTTTCGAAAGGCCATTATCAATCGTCCACAGCCG
>JBLHXX010000014.1:0-41068 GCA_047630475.1 Celeribacter sp.
GTTACGCCTCGGAGGCCAAAAGCGCCGTTAGCCCCGATTTATAATCGGGGTAGATCAGCTCGACGCCCAATTCCGATTTGATGCGATCATTTTTAACCTTTTTACTCTCAGCATAAAAGCTACGCGCCATCGGTGTCATTTGTGCGGTTTCGAAATCCTGCGCTGGCGGCATCGGCAGCCCAAGCAATTGAGCCGCATAGCCGATGACGTCTTCGGGTGGGGCTGCGACGTTGTCACAGACATTAAAGATTTGGCTGGATTTGGGCCTATTTATGGATGCCATGAGCACTTGAGCGATGTCGTCTACGTGAATGCGCGAAAAAATTTGGTTCTTTTTAATGATGCGCCGCGCTGTCCCATTGCGCACCTTGGCAAAGGGGCCGCGGCCTGGGCCGTATATGCCTGCCAATCTGAAAATTTTGAGATTGAGCCCTAGATCTTTTGCCGCTTTTATCCATTGCGCTTCGGCGGCAACCCTAGCTTTACCGCGCTCTGTGGCTGGTGTGAGTTGAGATGTCTCATCAACCCATCCCCCCTCATGATCGCCATAAACACCAGTTGTTGAAAGATAGCCGACCCACTCTAATTTTTTTGCATCTTTTAAGTGTTGTAAGTGGTCGCGCAAAAATGGATCACCATCTGCCGTCGGTGCCGCAGATATCAACAGATGTGTGGATTTTTTGATATCCTCGGATAGGGTGTCATGGGGTGTTACAATACAATTCATACCAGTTTTACGCAGGATTAGAGCCTTGTCAGGGTTGCGTGTTGTGCCTGTGATGGTCCAACCATTGGGCTGTAACAGTTCGGTGAGTGCGGCAGCGGAATATCCGTGCCCATAAGAAAAAAGATGGCCTGACATGAATTGACGTCCTGTTTGGAAAATATCACTGCGCACTGGGCTTGCGTCACCCTAAGAGTTGGTGACAATTGTGCAACCAAAGGTCAAGTTCAAGGCCGGTTTGGTCCATCGAGTTTTAGAACGGAGTTTTTGTGGTGATGTCGAACAAGGGATTAGAACTTGAAACACCGCCGATGCGGATGCCTGAGTTGTTTTCAGATGCCAGCGCTGCCGTTCAGAGGCTGGAAGATCTTTACACAGAGGCCACACAGTTTTTAACAGAGCGCTTTTCGCAAGTCGCAGGCGGCGCTAAACCGTTGGCGAAATTCCGTGCGTATTATCCAGAAATTCGTATCACGGTTCGGTCTCATGCGTCGCCTGATAGCCGGTTGTCTTTTGGCCACGTGTCCAAACCTGGTGTCTATTCGACAACCGTGACGCGCCCAGATTTGTTTCGAAATTATCTGACATTTCAACTTCAGCAGTTGATTGAAAATCATGGGATCAAAGTTGAAATTGGGCCATCGCAAACGCCGTTGCCAGTTCATTTTGCTGTTGCCAACGATGACAGTGTCACTGTGCCACAAGAGGGCGTGATGGATTATCCGTTGCGCGATGTGTTTGATGTGCCGGATTTGGCGACGACCCACGATGATATCGTCAATGGTCATGCCTTTTACTTTGAAGATGGATCCGCGCCTTTGGCACCGTTTACGGCACAGCGCATTGACTACTCTTTGGCGCGCCTGTCGCATTACACCGCGACAGATGCATGTCATTTTCAAAACCATGTTTTGTTTACCAACTACCAATTCTATGTCTCAGAATTCGAAGCGTATGCGCGCACGCAATTGGCAGACCCCAACAGCGGCTACACAAGTTTTGTCAGCACGGGGAATGTGGAAATCACAGATGCCGAGACGCCAATTGATCCCGTAAACAAGATGCCGCAAATGCCTACCTA
The DNA here is from genome assembly GCA_047630475.1 of Celeribacter sp. GTDB lineage: Bacteria > Pseudomonadota > Alphaproteobacteria > Rhodobacterales > Rhodobacteraceae > Celeribacter. Next base: position 1,806 of record JBLHXX010000014.1, read on the forward strand.
TCACCTTAAACGGGCTGACGGATCTGGTGTCACTTTGGTAAATATAGGCGTTGGTCCATCGAATGCCAAAACCGCCACAGATCATATTGCCGTGTTGCGCCCTCATGCTTGGATCATGGTTGGGCATTGTGCAGGGCTACGAAATTCGCAGCGTTTGGGTGATTTTGTTTTGGCTCACGCCTATCTACGCGAAGACCATGTTTTGGATGCGGACCTGCCAGTGTGGGTGCCAATTCCCGCACTTGCAGAGATTCAGACATCGCTTGAAAATGCGGTGGCTCAGGTCACCCAACTTGAAGGCTACGATTTAAAACGCATCATGCGTACGGGGACGGTCGCCACGATTGATAACCGCAATTGGGAATTGCGTGACCAATCCGGCCCTGTGCAACGGTTGTCTCAATCGCGTGCTGTTGGTTTGGATATGGAAAGCGCCACGATCGCCGCGAATGGATTCCGGTTTCGTGTGCCTTACGGCACACTTTTATGCGTGTCGGATAAGCCCCTGCATGGTGAATTAAAGTTGCCAGGGATGGCGTCAGATTTTTATAAAAGCCAAGTATCGCGGCATTTATTGATCGGAATTCGGGCGATGGAAATTTTGCGTGAAATGCCCATTGAGCGGATTCACAGTCGCAAATTGCGCTCGTTTGAGGAAACAGCCTTCCTTTAAGGCGGAAAATCGCTGCAAAATGTGCGAAAAATGCAGGGTTTCACACACTAACCGTTGTGTGGACCTACTATATTCGCTTAGAAATGCCCAATACCCCCTAATCCAAGGGGGACACGAGGAGATACAGACATGTCGAAACCAATGACAAAAACCCAGCTCGTTGCCGCTTTGGCTGAAGAACTGGGCGCAGACAAAAAAACAGCTGGCGCCGCTCTTGAGGCCGTAACAGCGATCATCACCCGCGAAGTTTCTGCCGGCGGCGCTGTGACCCTTCCAGGCGTTGGTAAAATTTACTGCCGTGAGCGTCCTGAGCGTATGGTGCGCAACCCACAGACGGGTGAGCAAATGAAAAAAGACGCAGACAAAGTTGTGAAAATGACGATTGCCAAAGCATTGAAAGACAGCGTGAACGGCTAACGTTCGCATGCAGTGTTTTGAAGGGGTCGTGCATCTGCGCGACCCTTTTGCATTTTGAGGTGGCATAAAATGAAAACTGATTTCAAAGCAATTTTGATGGGCGTGGCATTTGTGTTGATGTGGTCATCGGCCTTTACCTCGGCACGGATCATCGTTGCAGATGCGCCTGCCTTGGCATCGCTGTCCTTGCGATTTTTTATGTCTGGGGTTGTGGGCATCGGTTTGGCGCGTGCGCTTGGCCAAAGCTGGACGTTTTCGCGTCCACAATGGCGCGCGATTGTTATCTTTGGTGTGTGCCAAAATGCGGCTTACCTCGGCTTGTATTTTCTCGCTATGCGATCGGTTGAGGCCTCATTGGCCTCCGTGCTGGCGTCTTCGATGCCGTTGGTTGTTGCGTTGCTTTCGATCCTGTTTTTGCGCGAACTTCCCAAACCTATTGCCCTGTTAGGATTGGCTATCGGTTTTCTCGGGGTGTTGCTGATCATGGGCACACGCCTGTCCGCTGGCAGTGATACTGTCGGCGTGTTGATGTGTGTCGTTGGGACTGTTGCGCTGGCTGTTGCAACGCTGGCTGTGCGCTCGGTTGGGGCAGGGCGGAATGCGTTGATGGTGGTCGGCTTGCAAAGCTTGATCGGCAGTGTGGTGCTTGGGCTTTTGTCGCCTCTGGTGGACACCTATGAGATCAACATGTCCTCACAGTTGGTGATTGCAATGCTTTACACCACATTCATACCCGGGCTTTTGGCCACGTGGTTATGGTTCAAATTGGTTGAACGCATCGGCACCATCAAAGGGGCTGCATTTCACTTTTTGAACCCATTTTTTGGCGTGGCGATTGCAGCTGTAATCCTTGGCGAACAGGTGAACGTTTGGGATCTTGTTGGCGTTGTCACTATCATGATTGGCATTTTGGCGGTTCAACTGTCAAAGGCGTAGATCAGTTCCCAAACACGCCCAAAGGCGTTTCGCCATTTTGGCCGCGATGCAACAGCAGGTGGTCCAAGATCACACAGGCCATCATTGCCTCACCCACAGGGACGGCGCGAATGCCGACGCAAGGATCGTGGCGTCCTTTGGTGATTAAATCCGTGTCTTGACCTGATTTGGTGATGGTTTTGCGCGAGGTTAGGATCGAACTTGTGGGTTTAACGGCAAAGCGCACGACCAGATCTTGACCTGTGGAAATGCCACCCAGAATACCACCGGCATGGTTGGACATATACTCAGGGCCATCGTCGCCCATGCGGATTTCATCAGCGTTCTCTTCGCCGGTGAGTTTGGCTGCATTCATGCCTTCGCCAATTTCAACGCCTTTGACAGCGTTGATAGACATCATGGCAGAGGCCAAATCCGTATCGATCTTGGCGTAAATCGGCGCACCAAGGCCTGCGGGTGCTCCTTTTGCGACCACTTCCACAACCGCGCCAACAGACGATCCAGATTTCCGAATGTCATCAAGATACGCGGCCCAGTTTTTGGCCGTGATTTCACTTGGCACCCAAAACGGATTGTTGTCGATTTCCGCCATGTCGCGTTCGCCAATAATGCCGTTTGGCCCGATTTGGGTCATATATCCCTTAATTTCAAGCGTGGGCATCAATTGGGCCAGCACAGCGCGGGCGATGCCACCTGCGGCCACGCGGGCTGCCGTTTCACGGGCTGAGGAACGTCCACCACCGCGAAAATCGCGAATGCCGTATTTTTGGAAATAGGTGATGTCAGCATGTCCGGGGCGAAATTTTTCGGAAATATCGCCGTAATCCTTAGACCGTTGATCCGTATTGCGAATCATCAACTGGATTGGGGTTCCCGTGGTTTTGCCTTGGAACACACCAGACAGGATTTCGACCTGATCAGGTTCACGGCGTTGCGTGGTGTATTTGGACGTGCCTGGTTTACGTTTATCAAGCCAAACTTGGATCATTTCTTCGTTTAGCTCGATGCCAGGAGGACACCCGTCAACCGTCGCGCCTAGCGCGGGCCCGTGGCTTTCGCCCCAAGTGGTGAAACGGAAAAGGTGACCGAATGTGTTCATGCTCATGGTGTGCTCCTTGATCGCCCCTTGGTTTAACGGGTGTTGACCGTCTGTGAAAGGGGGCGGATGCGTGTTGGTCTTGTGCTTTGTAATAATGACGCTAAATTGCGACCTACCTCGGGGTGCCACCACATGTGGCTGAGATGCATCAAGCGGACCCGTAGAACCTGAACCGGCTAACACCGGCGGAGGGAAGGTATTCGCCTCAACGTGACGCGACCTTTTTCTTCGCCCATCTTTGAATGGAGCGAGCTATGAAATATAGCCTAACATTGACCGCCAGTCTTTTGGCCACATCCGCTTTTGCGGACCCTTTGACAATTTATGCGCCTGATTATTTCGGCTCTGAATGGGGGCCAGGTCCCGCGATCAAAGCGGCGTTCGAAGAAACCTGCGATTGCGAAATTGAGTATGTGACGGGCGATCTACTGCCGCGTCTGTTGCTTGAAGGTGAGCGTACAAATGCTGACATTGCGATTGGGTTTAACTCTGATGTGACCAAAAAAGCGCGGGATTCGGGTCTGTTTGCGCCGCACGGTGTTGATATGTCGCCGCTTACGCTACCGCTGGATTGGGCCGATGACACGTTCTTGCCGTTCAATTGGAGCTATACCGCTTTCGTTTACGACAACACAAAGATTACCAATCCACCAACCAGCTTCGCAGAGCTGGTGAACAGTGACGAAGACTGGAAAATCGCGATCCAAGACCCGCGCACATCCATTTCTGGTTTGGCACTGGTCCTTTGGGGCAAACAAGTGTTTGGCGACCAAGCCGAGGCTGAATGGGCCAAACTTGCGCCAAAAGTGACAACTGTAACCAAGGGGTGGTCCGAAGCTTACGGTATGTTCACCGACGGCGAAGTTGATATGGTTTTGTCCTACACAACATCGCCCGCCTACCACATTATCGCTGAAGAAGATCAAACCAAATCAGCGGCTATATTTGATGAGGGGCACTACTTTATGGTCGAATTGGCCGCGAAGTTGAACACAACGGACCAACCTGAATTGGCAGATCAATTTATGGCGTTCATCATGGATGAGAAATTCCAAAGTTTGATCCCGACAGCAAACTGGTCCTACCCTGCTGCTTTGCCAAAAGACCAATGGCCCGAGGCATTCTCAGAATTGAACTACCCAGAGAAAGCGATCTTTTTGAACGAAGATGAAGCCGCAGCATTGCGGGATGAGGCAATCGCCGAATGGCGCGCCGCGTTCTCGCAATAAACCCTTGGCCGGGGCTGATAGTCGCTGGATTGGTGACGTTTTTTAGCCTCGGCACTTTGGCGGCTGTCGCACTGCGCGCAGACAGTTTCGGGGCACTTGACCGCTTTGATTTTGCCGCTGTGCGGTTCACGGTGGTACAGGCGTTTTGGTCGGCTGTTCTATCTGTCGGATTGGCTGTCCCTGTGGCGCGGGCATTGGCACGACGTTCGTTTTGGGGACGAGGTGCTTTGATCACGCTTTTGGGTGCACCTTTCATTTTGCCTGTGATTGTCGCTATTTTGGGGCTGACTGCCGTGTTCGGTCGAACCGGTATTGTGGCCTATGGTTTAAATTTATTTGGATTAGAGCCTCTGTCGATCTACGGAATTCATGGGGTGCTGCTGGCGCATGTTTTTTTTAATCTACCGTTGGCGACGAGACTTGTACTGCATGGATGGGTTTCGATCCCAGCCGAGCAGTTTCGGTTGGCTGGCGCGCTGAACTTTGGGCCGCGCGATACGTTTTTCCATATTGAATGGCCTATGCTGCGCGCACTCATCCCTGGTATTTTGACAATCATATTTTTGATTTGCACAACAAGCTTCGCGGTGGCGCTCACTTTTGGCGGCGGACCCAAAGCGACGACGGTTGAGTTGGCGATTTATCAAGCATTCAAATTTGATTTTAACATTGGCAAGGCTGCGCTTTTGGCGGGGCTTCAGTTTGTGATCTGCGCCATCGCAGCAATGGCGTCGCTGTGGCTGTATGTTCCGAAAATTGAGATGAGCGGGCGGGACCGCGTCGTTCAACGATTTGATGTAAATCGCTTCGGGGCCAAGGGGCTTGATATCTGGTGGATCGGTGCGGCATCGTTGTTTTTAATCGTGCCTTTGTTGGCTATCGTTGTGCAGGGCGGGTCGAGTTTGATGTCGTTGCCTGAATCTGTTTGGACTGCCGCGCTGCGGTCGGTTTTGACGGCCATAGCATCGGCGGGCTTGTCCATTGTGTTTGCCCTTGCTTTGGCGCTGACTGCGCTGCGCTGGCGGTGGCTTGAAGGTCTGGGGATGTTGAGCGTGGCCGCGTCGCCATTGGTGATGGGAACGGGCTTGTTCATTTTGGTGTTCCCCTATATTGACCCTGCCAGCATCGCCTTGGGGGTCACGGCGCTGGTGAATGCGGTCATGTCCTTGCCGTTTGTATTGCGCTCTATTGGTCCTGCCGTCCGCTCAAGCGAGCAGCAGTTTGGGTCGTTGTCCGACAGTCTTGGTATCGTCGGATGGTCACGTGTGAGGTTGGTAATCTTGCCGCGGATTCGCGCACCCATGGGATTTTCTGCGGGGCTGGCGGCAGCCCTGTCCATGGGCGACTTGGGCGTTGTGACGTTGTTTGCACGCCCCGATGGGGCGACATTGCCGTTGCAAATTTATCGGCTTATGGGCGCGTATCGGATGGATCAAGCAATGGGGGCCGCGCTTTTGTTGCTGCTTTTGAGTCTTGTTTTGTTTTACCTTTTTGACAAATGGGGGCGCACGCATGCTGTGTCTTAAAGATATTGTTGTTCAGCAAGATAGCTTTTCCTTGCAGGCCAATTTTGACATTCCAGCAGGGCGGCGGGTTGCGGTTCTTGGTCCGTCAGGTGCGGGCAAAAGCACGCTTTTGTCGGTGCTCGGCGGGTATGTGCCCGTCACTCACGGCCGCCTGTTGTGGCAGGGGGCGGATATCACGGACCTGTCCCCAAGCCAGCGCCCCATTGCGACTGTGTTTCAGGACAACAACTTATTCCCGCATATGACGGCCTTTCAAAATGTAGGTCTTGGGATCAAGTCTAATCTGAAACTAGATGCAAAGCAGGCAGATCAAGCGCAGGCGGCTCTGGAGGTTGTCGGGTTAAAAGACTTTCGCCTGCGCCGTCCTGCGGCGCTGTCAGGAGGGCAGCAAAGTCGCGTGGCTTTGGCGCGGGTGTTGGTGCAAAAAAGGCCTTTGATTTTGTTGGATGAACCCTTTTCAGCGCTTGGGCCATCGATGCGCTCGGATATGGTTGATCTTGCCCGTGATATTGGTGCGCGCACGGGGGCGACGCTTTTGATGGTGAGCCATGACATCAACGATGTTGAGCGTTTTGCCGATGATGTGATTTGGGTGGAGGACGGTCTGTGTCACGCGCCGCGAGCTTTGGGTGATTTTCTGGATCAGCCGCCGAAAGGGTTCATCGATTACATTGGGGATTAGAGACAAAAAAGGCGCCCCAAATGGAGCGCCTTTTGATTTGGTGTAGACCTATAAGTTTACAGGTCGAATTTTTTGCCTTTGTGCGGTGCCCACAATTTTTTGTTTGTGAGGTAAAGCAAGACAGTCAGCAAGAATAGGAGTGTCACGGCGACGAAGCCAGCTTGTTTGCGGGCCATCATTTTTGGCTCGGCTGTCCACATCAAGAACGCTGCAACATCTTCGGATTCGTGGTGCAACTCGCTTGAGTGGCCGTCTGCAAATTCAACGTCTTCACCGTAGAGCGGAGGCGCCATGGCGATCCAGCCACCAGGAAAGGCAGTGTTCTCATAGAAGGTTGTGCCAGCTTGTTCTTTTTCTTCGCCAGTGTATCCAGTGAGGATAGAGACGATGTACTCAGGGCCGCCGATGCCGTTTACGAACTGGCTGATGCCTGTGCCCATTGGACCGTGAAAGCCCGCGCGTGCCTTGGCCATCAATGACAAGTCAGGTGCGTTGGACAAAGACGAGCTTGGGAAGAAATCAGATGGTTTGCGTGGGCGGTCGTCTTCCAACTCGGCATCATAGATGTCGAATTGCGTTGCGTATGCGCGCACTTGATCTTCTGGCAGGTGTGGCCCGCCTTCATCAGAAAGTGTGCGAATTGGCACGTGCTTTAGACCGTGACAAGCGGAACACACTTCAGTGTAAATCTGAAGGCCGCGTTGAAGTTGGTTTTGGTCAAATTTGCCAAATGGTCCTTCGAACACAAAGTCCACATCGTGTGTGTGGCCTGCATCGCCGGCTGCCATAGCCGCACCAGCGCTGAGCGCCAATGCGGTAAGAGCGGAGAGAGTAAGTTTCTTAAACATAGTTCCTAAGTCCTTTCTCACTCTGCCGTGTCTTTGGCAGCGCCAGGATAGTGAGCCACGAAGTCATCTTCGATGGTCGCAGGCAGTGGCAGTGGTTTTTCGAATACGCCCAAAAGTGGCAAGATCACCAAGAAGTAGGCGAACCAGTATGTCGCGCCGATCAAAGAGATCCAATCGTGCGGGAACTCTGTGTCACGGGCGCCAACCCACATCAAAACCATGAAATCGACGCAGAGCAACGCGAACCACCATTTGAACATCGGGCGGTATTTGCCTGAGCGTACTGAGGATGTGTCCGTCCATGGCACGATCGCCATGACAAAGATCGCACCAAACATCGCAAGCACACCAAAGAATTTCGCGTCAACGATGCCCGCGGTGATGAAGGAAACGAATTGAACCGCCCAAACATCAGCCGTGAAAGCACGCAAGATCGCGTAGAACGGCAAGTAGTACCATTCCGGCACAATGTGCGCAGGTGTCGCGAGAGGGTTCGCAGGGATGTAGTTGTCAGGGTGACCCAAGTAGTTTGGCATAAAGCCAACCACAGCAAAGAACGCCACAAGGACAACACCGAGCGCAAAGAGATCTTTGATCACGAAGTATGGCCAGAACGGCAGTGTGTCTTTTTTCGCTTCTTTGACAGAGCCGCGACGCACTTCAACGCCTGTTGGGTTGTTGTTGCCGGTGTGGTGGAACGCCCAGATGTGAACGATCACAAGGCCCGCAATCACGAAGGGCAGCAAGTAGTGCAATGAGAAGAACCGGTTCAGCGTGGAGTTGTCCACAGCAGGTCCGCCCAAAAGCCACGTTTGCAACGCTTCACCAACGAATGGGATCGCGCCGAACAGGCCGGTGATCACAGTCGCACCCCAGAAAGACATTTGACCCCAAGGCAAAACGTAGCCCAAGAAACCAGTTGCCATCATCAAGAGGTAGATGAGCATGCCGATGATCCATGTGATCTCGCGGGGGGCTTTGTAGGAGCCATAGTAAAGACCACGGAAGATGTGCAGATACACAGCGATAAAGAATAAGGACGCGCCATTTGCGTGCAAGTACCGCAACATATGACCGCCGTTTACGTCACGCATGATGTGCTCGACCGAGGCAAAGGCCAAGTCGACATGCGGCGTGTAGTGCATCACCAAAACGATACCGGTGATGATTTGCAAAACAAGACAGAACGCGAGGACAATGCCCCAGATCCACATCCAGTTAAGGTTTTTAGGAGTCGGCGCAGTGAGCGTCGAGTGAACAAGGCCGATAATAGGAAGGCGGCCATTAATCCACTTTTCGATACCTGTTTTAGGTTCGTAGTGGTCGTGCGGAATACCAGACATCAGTTCCTCCCTCAGCCCAAAACGATTTCAGTGTCGCCATCAAAGGCGGCCACTGGAACAGGCAAGTTGCGTGGTGCTGGGCCTTTGCGAATGCGGCCAGCGGTGTCGTAGTGAGAGCCGTGACACGGGCAGAACCAGCCACCAAAGTCGCCAGCGCCGTCACCGAGCGGCACACACCCAAGGTGCGTACAAACGCCCATCATCACCAACCATTCGCCGTTTTCGTCCAGCGTGCGGTTTTCATCGGCGGCATCAGCGCCAGCGGCGATGTTGTCGTTTTCGGCGTTGCCATCAATCAACACGGAAAGATCAACGGCGCGTGCGGCGTCGATTTCCTCTTGCGTGCGACGACGAATGAACACGGGTTTCCCGCGCCATTTAACAGTCAGCTGTGTGCCAACTTCGACGTCACTTACATCAACACGAATCGAGGCAAGTGCCTTAACATCCGCGGAGGGGTTCATTTGATTGACCAGCGGCCATACTGCGGCGCCTGTCGCGACTGCACCAGCACCAGCTGTGGCGTAGTACAAGAAATCGCGACGGTTGCCTTCGTGTTCGTCTGCGTGGGACACGAGCAATTCTCCATTGTCTCAAGCCGGTCATCCGGCCAATGCATAAGAAGGCGACGGTTTCCCGTAGCCCTGCTGAGGCGCTTTTAGCGAGGGACGCGTCTCACGTCCAGCGTGCATTACGTCGCAAGTGGGGCGCGTTGTCGCGGGGGCACAGGTTTCATGATATTTTGGGTCGGATATTAAGGCTTTGGTCGTGTCTCGGGCCAAAATACAGGTGTATCGCCGTCTGACCACACCGAAAACTTGTGCATCATGGTTTCAAAACGTGCGGAGCTGAGAAAGCGATTCAACCACGATTGCACGCCATCCCAAGGTTGATCATCGAACCAAGCGCGGTCCACATTGGCAAATTGGCGCACAAAAGTGATCGTCGCGAGATCTGCCAAACACGGTTTCCCCCCAAACAACCAAGGCGTATCGCGCAGCTGTGCATCAACAGTCATCAACACATCACGCGCGATGGTGCGTTCGTGTTGCGGGTCAGCCCCCTCATAACGCGTCGCATATTTATAGCGATCCAGCGCGGTTTTAAATGGGCCTTCAATTGTGGCAATCCAGTCTTCGCCTTCGGATGGCATATCCAAAAGTCCCTCGGGATCATTTTGGGCCAAGGCCCAGTCCATAATGTCGCGGCTTTCATCTATCACACGATTTCCAAGCCACAGCACAGGCACCGTGCCTTTTGGGGATAGCTCAAGCATATGAGCGGGCTTGTCACGCAACACGATTTCGCGCACGTCCACTGTGATCTCAGCACTTAGCAACGCCAATCGCGCCCGCATCGCATAGGGGCAGCGGCGAAAATTGTACAATATAGGGGCGTCGAGTGTGGTGGTCATGCGATCAACTGTGTGTCTTTGAGGCCGATGATTTTGGTACGCACCAGTGATCCCTCGATTTGAGGCGTATCAAAATGCACCTCGGTGAATTGCTCTGTGCGGCCCATGTGGGGATTTTCCATCAATATATGATGTGTGCGACCAACCTGAGCTTGAAGATGCTTTTGCACCTGTGCGTCGCCTGCTGCGCGTAAACGCGCTGCGCGGGCTTTGATCACAGTGCCATTCACTTGGGTGGGGATCTTCGCCGCGGGCGTCCCCTCGCGTTTGGAATAGGGAAACACATGAAGCCATGTCAGATCGCACTCAGTCACAAGCCTGATCGAGTTCTCGAAATGGGCATCCGTTTCTGTTGGAAACCCTGCGATGATATCTGCGCCAAAAGTCATCTCAGGCCGCAGTTTTTTCGCATCCTCACAAAACTTGATCGCATCATCGCGTAAATGACGCCGTGCCATACGCTTGAGAATCAAATCGTCTCCGTGTTGCAACGACAGGTGCAAATGCGGCATCAAGCGCGGCTCGGTGGCGATGGCCTGCATCAAGTTTTCATCGGCCTCAATCGAATCAATCGATGAAATGCGCAGACGCGGTAAATCGGGTACCAGTTTCAAAATCCGCATCACCAAATCGCCCAAATGCGGTGTGGCAGGTAGGTCAGCGCCCCAAGAGGTTAAATCAACACCGGTCAACACGACCTCATTGTAGCCCTTATCGCGCAAGCGCTTGATCTGATCGACCACAACGCCCGCAGGCACAGAACGCGAATTGCCGCGACCATAGGGAATGATGCAAAAGGTACAGCGGTGATCGCAGCCGTTTTGGACCTGCACATACGCACGACTGCGTGTGCCAAAGCCGTCAATCAAATGTCCTGCCGTTTCGGTAACAGACATAATGTCGTCGACCTGCACGCGCTCGGTATCGCCAATAAAATTCGGGCCCATGGCGTTCCATGTGTCGGCCTGCATTTTCTCAGTGTTGCCGATCACCACGTCCACCTCATCCATTTGGGAAAAGGTCGCGGGCTCAGTTTGTGCTGCACAGCCCGTGACGATGATTTTCGCCGCAGGGTTTTCGCGTTTTAATTTGCGAATCTCTTGGCGGGCTTTGCGCACAGCTTCGGCAGTCACCGCACAAGTGTTGACCACCACGGCATCTTGAACGCCCGCGCTTGCGGCCAGTTCTTTCATCGCCTCGGTTTCATAGGCGTTCAGGCGGCAACCAAGCGTGGCAAAAATGGGTGCATTTGCAGACATCAGACCTGCTCCAAAAATGTGGCATCAAATTCGCCCGCAAATACAAGCGTGGTCGGGCCCGTCATCCAGACGCCATCATCGCGCCAATCCAACGTTAACCAGCCCCCGTCGACTTCCATGCGCACGGATTTATCTGTGAGGCCCCGCAACGAGGCCGCAACCACTGTCGCACAGGCGCCAGAGCCACAAGCTAACGTAATGCCTGCTCCGCGCTCCCACACCCGCATGCGTATTTCCGTGCGACTGCGTACTTCGGCGAATTCCACGTTGGTGCGTTCGGGGAATAGTGGATCATGCTCAATCGTGGCGCCCTGTGTGGGTAAATCAATGTCTCTGATATCGTTGACAAAAAATACGGCATGTGGATTTCCCATACCCACTGCCACAGGATCGCCGGCAAGAGGCAAGTGTTCCACATCGACAGCGCGAGCGAGAGGCACTTGATCCCATTCTAAAATTGGATGCCCCATATTAACAGAAACCTCATCGCCGGCGCGGTTGACCGGTAAAGTACCACGTTCTGTTTGGATGGTGATGCTGTCTTTGCCTGTTTCGTCCAACAGCAATCGTCCAACACAGCGAGTCGCATTGCCGCAAGCGCCTGCGCGCGACCCGTCACTGTTCCAAAAATCCAAGTGAATGTCGGAAATATCCGAATCTTTGATCTCGGCAAGCTGATCAAATCCCACGCCACGATTGCGATCCCCAATCGCTTTGGCCAGCGCAGGGGTAATCTGCGCGTCGCGGCCACGCGAGTCGATAATGACAAAATCATTGCCAAGCCCGTGCATTTTAAGGAAAGAAAGCTTTGTTTCAGCAGGGCGGGATGGGTTTGGTTCATTGTGCATACGCGGGCATATAAACCTTAGTGACATCTTTTAAAAGATAATCTCGGTTTTGTGCTTGACGCCCCCAGTGTGTGACGGTAAATCCGCCCCACCACTAAGAAGTGGGCCCTTAGCTCAGCCGGTAGAGCAACTGACTTTTAATCAGTAGGTCGATGGTTCGAACCCATCAGGGCTCACCACTTCTTCTTTTAGGTGTGGTAAAAACAGAGCGTCCTTCGGGGCGCTCTTTTTTTGTCTGTTGAATGCTTTCATTTTACAGCCTTCCGATGGTGCTCATTCAAAAGGCTGCACTGATGCGCGATGATTGCCAATTCGTTAGATTGGCGTGCTCAAATACCAATCACGCCTTTTTTCAAAATGATATTGCCGTACAGACGTGCTTCGCCCGTTTGAACAACGGCAAAGGCCGCTTTGGCGTGGTCATAAAAATCAAAGCGTTCCAAGCTGCCAAGGGGGGCTGGATTGTCTGCTGTGCTTTCAACCAACGTCTGAAATTCCGCAACGATGGGCGGCACTGTAGTGGGATCGCTCACGACTTGCATCACATGGACAGGATTAGGGACAAAATTATCCAGCGGCATGACGGTGAGAATTGCCTCAAGAACCGCTGTCGCACTGAGACCATCCAACCGATGGCAGCGGTTGACAGAACTGGTCGCGGGGAAATTCGCGTCGACGATGGCAATGGTGTCACCATGCCCCATCGCGCGCAGGGTCCAAAGCAAATCGGGTGACAAGATGGCAGGAATGTTACGGAGCATGAGTGTTTTCCTGTGGAACGGGGGCGTCTTGGCGGATCAAGCCTTGGGATTTAAGATCGGACCATAACGCATCCGGCACATGTGCTTCGAAAATGTTCACGTTCTGACGCACTTCGTCAGGTGTGGCTGCCCCCGGAATCACCGTTTTGACGCACTCATGCGCCAACGGAAATTGCAGCGCTGCGGTGATCAGCGGGGTTCTATGCGCATCGCAAACGGCGGTGATGCGGCGCACGCGTTCCATAATGTCAGGCGTGGCAGGTGCATAATTATACCGCGCACTTTCGATGGCGCCCGTGGCCAAAATACCCGAATTATAGGGCCCGCCCAGAATGATCCCCACATCGCGCTTTTGGCAAAGGGGCAAAAAACTATCCAAGGGGTCTTGCTCCAAAAGCGTATAGCGTCCCGCCAATAAAAAGCCGTCAAAGTCCGCCTCGTGCAGCAAACGTTCGCAAATTTGCCATGTGTTCACGCCTGCGCCAATGGCCGAAATTCGGCCAGCGTCGCGCAGCTCAGTTAGCGCACGATAACCGCCCCCCGTAAACAATTCGCGCAGCTTATCTTCTACCCCGTCTGTGCCATGGGTGCCCGCATCAATGTCGTGCAATAGCAATATGTCGATTTGATCTGTGCCAAGGCGTTTGACGCTGTCATCCAAGCTGCGCATGATTCCGTCATATGTATAGTCAAACACGATGCGTTTTTGCGGCACGTCGACAAAGGCCTCAGGGGTCACTTCGTCTGGCGCGCAGTCCGTCAACACGCGGCCCACTTTGGTCGACAGGATCAGGGTATTCGTGTCAAACTGATCCAATGCTTGGGCAAACCGCATTTCCGAACGGCCCAGACCATATTGCGGGGCTGTATCAAAGTAGCGAATACCTGCATTCCAAGCAGCCTGCATTGTGGCCTGTGCATCGGTGTCTTCGATTTTACGATAAAGATTGCCAAGCGGCGCACCGCCAAACCCCAATTGTGTCAGCATAACCGGCGTGTCAGATCGGGTGTTCAGCGCGCGTGTCTTGGTGAGTTTCATTGGGGTTCTCTTTTTAAGTGTGACGAAAATAGGTGGGGTGTTGGCGTTCCAACGGGACGATACGGTCGATCAATTGTCGCAGGTGTATGGACATTGCCGATCGTGCGGCATCGGGATTTTTGGACTTTATGGCATCAAAAATGGCGTCATGTTCACAGACAGTTTCGGCGGCACGACCATGTTTGGGCAGCAACAACATACGCGCGCGGCGCAGTTGCAGCGACATTTGCCCCGCAGCAAGAGCGACTTTGGGAAATCCGGTGAACTCTAGGATCATTTGGTGAAACTCAACGTCGGTTTCAAAAAAACCTTGGTAATCTTTATCTTCAATCAGCAACGCTTGCAGGCGTAAATTGCGCGCAAGTTTGGTGAGCTGTTCATCTGTGCGCTCTTCGGCGACTTTGGCAACGGCCGCGACTTCGACGGCTTCGCGTAAAAAGCTTTCCTCACGCAATTCCGATAGCGAAAACTGCGACACGCGCGTGGCGGATTGCGGGATAATATCGACCAACCCATCTGACGACAGTCGCCCCAATGCTTCGGCCACAGGGGAGCGAGACACGCCAAGTTGTTCACATAATGCACCTTTGCGCAGAACCATGCCTGGCTCGAACGACATGTCCAAAATGCTATTGCGCAAGGCAGTGTAGACCCTTTGGCCCAAGGGGCCTTCGAGTCCGTCTATATCAAGCGCTAGGGTTTGGTCGGGCATTTGTGATTCCTTCAACTGACATGTTAGTTGACATATGGTGCAAGTCAAGCTAGACGACATGTTACGCAATGCGCCGATGGTCGGCCAGAGGAGAGCGCAAAATGATCTCGACGACCCGCATGCTACGTTTACATCCACAAGATAATATCGCGGTCGCCTTGGTTGATCTTGCTGCGGGTGAAGCGAGCAGCGATGCGGGGCCGATTTTGGTCCAATCAGTCAAGCAAGGTCACAAGTTCGCCGTGCTTCCGATTCCTGCTGGGCAAAATGTTCTGCGCTACGGCCAGATCATTGGTCAAGCCACCTGTGACATCGCGTGTGGCGAGCATGTGCATGTTCACAATCTTGGCATGGGCGAACACACCCGCGATTATGCCTATGCCCGTGACGCCAAAGCGCTTGATCCTGCTGGTGAGGCACGGACCTTTGATGGCTATCACCGTGCAGATAGCACTGTCGGGACACGCAATTACCTTGGGATTTTAACGTCGGTAAACTGTTCGGGGTCTGTGGCAAAATTCATCGCAGAAGCGGCTGAGAAATCGGGCTTTCTTGACGACTACCCAAACATCGATGGCATTGTGCCCATCAGCCACAGCACAGGGTGTGGCATGTCCGGTGACAACGAAGGCTACGCGACGCTGCACAGAACCTTGGCAGGCTACGCGCAGCATCCGAATTTCGGTGGCATTTTGTTGATCGGTTTGGGGTGCGAGGTGATGCAAATCTCTGCGCTTGTGGGCGGACGTCCTATCCGTGCAGATGGTGCGTTGCGGTATATGACAATTCAACACGAAGGCGGCACCCGTAAGACGATAAAAAAGGGCCTGCAAGAACTGCGCGGCATTGCTGAGTTGGCCAATCAAACGGCACGCAAACCCGCGCCAGTGTCCCACTTGATGGTGGGGATGCAATGTGGTGGTTCTGATGGGTATTCAGGTATCACGGCGAACCCAGCGCTGGGCGCGGCGTCCGATCTTTTGGTGCGCCACGGTGGCACGACGATTTTGTCTGAGACATCCGAAATCTATGGGGCCGAGCACCTTTTGACGCGCCGTGCCGTGACACAAACCGTTGGCAAAAAACTTATAGATCGGGTGCGCTGGTGGGAAGATTACACAGCGCGCAATGATGGCGAAATGGACAACAACCCAAGCCCCGGCAACAAACGCGGCGGGTTGACCACAATCTTGGAAAAATCACTGGGTGCTGTGGCCAAAAGTGGCAGCGCACCCTTGAGCGAAGTCTATTTGTTTGGTGAGAAAATCGACACCAAAGGCTTTGTCTTTATGGACAGCCCTGGGTTTGATCCTTGCTCGGTCACCGGGCAAATCGCATCGGGTGCAAACTTGATTGCCTTCACAACGGGACGCGGGTCGGTGTCGGGCTATATGCCGACGCCTTGCATTAAAATCGCAACGAATTCCGAAATGTATCGACGTATGTCCGACGACATGGACGTGAACTGCGGTGATATCGTCACCCAAGGGGTGTCCATCGCGGACAAAGGACGCGCCATTTTCGAGATGTTCATAGACGTGGCCTCGGGCAAGCAAACCAAAAGTGAAGAGTTGGGGTTTGGCGGGGTTGAATTCGTGCCATGGCAGATCGGCGCGGTGATGTGATCGTGGACAAGCGAGAGTGGCGAGCGGACTGACGATCTGAGGCGGAGGACAGGCTTGGGAGGGCCGAGGGACATGACTTTTCTGGTGGAAATGAAGGGGATCGAAAAGCGCTTTCCTGGCGTGCATGCGCTCAAGGCGGTGCAATTCGATCTGCGCCCAGGTGAAGTTCATGCGCTCATGGGCGAGAACGGTGCGGGCAAATCAACATTGATGAAAATCATGTCCGGTATTTATGCCCGCGACGGTGGTGAAATGTTTGTTGATGGATTGCCTGTGATGCCTGATGGACCGCGCGCAGCGCAGGACCTCGGGATCGGAATCATCCATCAAGAGCTGAGCTTGATGAACGATCTGACTGCGGCCCAAAACGTTTTGATTGGACGCGAGCCGCGTCGCCGTTTTGGTCGGCTGGATGAGGCGGCTTTGAATCGCCAAACAGCCGAAATTTTTGCATCTCTCAATTTGGCAATGGACCCGCGCACGCAAGTGAGCACTCAGACAATTGCACGCCAACAGTTGATCGAGATTGCGAAGGCACTGTCTTATAATCCACGCGTTCTGATCATGGATGAACCCACTGCTGCGCTGAATGATGTCGAAATAACTGAACTTTTCCGCGTGATTGAAACACTGAAAGCGGACGGGGTTGGCATCGTTTATATCAGTCACCGCATGGACGAAATAAAACGTATCTCTGATCGTGTCACGATTTTGCGCGATGGGGCCTATATCGATACTGTCGATGCCTCTGAGACGCCGCTGTCAACAATCATCCAATTGATGGTGGGGCGCGAAGTGACGCAAAACGCACCCGATATTCCCGACACATCGCGCAATCCTGTGGCGCTTGAGGTGCGAAACCTGTCGCGCAAACATGACGTGCATGATGTCAGTTTCAATGTGCGCAAAGGTGAAATACTTGGGTTCGCGGGCTTGATGGGCGCCGGGCGCACCGAAGTTGCGCGCATCGTTTTCGGCGCTGATCCGCGTGATGGTGGCGAGATTATCGTCAACGGAGAACCTGTTGATATTCGCAGTCCGCACAGGGCAGTTGAGGCAGGCATTGGATATTTATCCGAAGATCGCAAACACTTTGGTTTGGCTGTTGATATGACCGTGCGAGCTAATATTGCCATGGCCAACTTGCCCCAATTTACCAGCAGAACAGGGGTGTTGAATGAGGGGGCGATGAAAACTGTCGCGATTGAATACATCGACCAATTGGGCGTTCGCACACCATCAGATATGCAAGACGTTCGGCTGTTGTCGGGCGGAAATCAGCAAAAGGTTGTGATCGCCAAATGGCTTTTACGTGACTGCGATGTTTTGATTTTTGACGAGCCAACGCGCGGCATTGATGTGGGGGCCAAATCAGAAATCTACGCCTTGTTGGAACAGCTCGCGGCACAGGGCAAGGCGATCATCGTGATCTCATCTGAGTTGCCTGAAGTCATGCGTCTGTCCCACCGGATTGCGGTGATGTGCGAAGGGCGGCTGACCGGCATTTTACCGGGGGGCGCACAGACGACCCAAGAAGATATTATGGAATTGGCCACACAACGCGCACCTGCGTTGGTCGGCGCGGAGGAAACACTATGACGGTCACCACGGGCGACAGCCAAAAATCAACACTATCGCGTATCATTGCGGCGGGCACACACCAACGGGTTTTGGCTTTTGCCAGTTTGATCGTGTTGTTGATCGGCTTTTCCATCGCCTCGCCCAACTTTATGCAAACCTCAAATATGATCGCGATTTTGCAGGCGACCTCTGTGAATGGCGTGTTGGCCATCGCGGTGACTTTGGTGATTATCACGGGTGGTATTGATCTGTCCGTGGGCACGATGATGACGTTTTGTGCGGTGATCACTGGCGTGGTTTTGACCTATGCTGGGATGCCGATGATCTTTGGTGTTCTGGCCGCGCTTGTGACTGGTGCGCTGTGTGGACTGTGTTCTGGCAGCTTTATCGCCAAAATGAAAATTCCACCCTTTATTGCCACTTTGGGCATGATGTTGATCCTCAAAGGGCTCAGTCTTGTGATTTCAGGAACGCGTCCGATTTACTTCAATGACACGCCTGGATTTAGTCAAATTTCGCGCGGATCATTGATTGGTGAGGTGATCCCCGCCGTGCCTATCCCTAACGGTGTTTTGATTTTGTTCATCGTCGCGGGCATCACGGCATACATTCTCAATCGCACGGTTCTAGGCCGCTATTGTTTTGCACTTGGCTCGAATGAGGAATCTGTGCGCCTGTCTGGCGTAAATACGGATCGTTGGAAAATTGCGATCTATGCGCTGGCAGGATCGATCGTTGGCATTGCAGGCCTGTTGATTGCATCGCGTTTGAATTCCGCACAGCCCGCTTTGGGGCTTGGGTACGAACTTGAAGCCATCGCAGCCGTTGTCATAGGTGGCACGTCTTTGTCGGGGGGGCGCGGATCGATCCTTGGCTCGCTGATTGGCGCGCTGATTATGGCTGTGCTGACCAATGGGTTGCGCGTTTTGTCCGTCGCGCAAGAATGGCAAACCGTTGTCACAGGCGCGATCATTATTCTGGCCGTTTATGCCGATATGATGCGGCGCCAGAAACCCAACTGATACCGAAATTACCAAGGCAATCGGCCAAACAAAAGGCCGAGCCAAACGACAACCAGGGAGGAAACCACATGTTGTCACGTCGCGTACTCATTGGCGCACTGAGCGCCACACTTGCCCTAGGGGCAGTCCCATCTGCTTTTGCAGCAGACGAGATTTACATTCCGCTGATTTCAAAAGGATTTCAGCATCAGTTTTGGCAGGCCGTAAAAGCCGGCGCTGACCAAGCCGCAGAAGAAAACGGTGTGCGGATCACATTTGAAGGTCCAGATAACGAGACCATGGTGGACCGCCAAATCGATATGCTGGCCGCCGCTTTGGCAAACAACCCAGCGGCCATCGGCTTTGCTGCATTGGACAGTCAAGCGGCCATTCCACTGCTCAGACAGGCGGCTGATGCGGGCATTCCCATCGTGGCCTTTGACAGTGGCGTCGATAGCGACATTCCTGTCACAACGGCCACCACAGATAACGTTGCAGCTGCGTCTCTTGCGGCTGATAAAATGGCCGAAATGATTGGCGGCACTGGCAGCGTTGCTGTCGTAGCCCATGACCAAACAAGCCGCACAGGTATTGATCGCCGTGACGGGTTTCTCAACCAAATGGCCAGCGCTTATCCCGACATCAAAGTGGTGAGCGTTCAATATGGTGCGGGAGATCAATTGCAGTCCACAGAAGTTGCCAAGGCAATCTTGACGGCGAACCCTGATTTGGTGGGCATGTTTGGCACCAACGAAGGGTCAGCAATTGGGATCGTGAACGCGGTGCGCGAAATGGGCACCACGGGGCTGACGGTTATTGGCTACGATTCTGGGCGCGCGCAAACGGATGCGATCCGTGACGGTCTTATGGCTGGTGCGATCACACAAAACCCAGTTGGTATTGGTTATGAGACCGTGAAAGCGGCCATCGCGGCCATGAATGGTGAGACACTGCCAGCGATCATCGATACGGGATTTTACTACTACGACAAGTCCAACATCGACGATGCCGAAATTCAGGCTGTGCTCTACGATTGATTTAAACCTGCGTCAGCCCAGTTTTCGTTTGGGCTGACGTGTTCTCCTATTTCAGTACCGATGCGACCTGCGCCTTTGGCTGCAACGTATCCCATGCCATAGCGTGTTCAGGCGAGGCCTTACTTTGAAAGCCCTTGTACGAATTCAACAGTGCCAGATAAAATATGCGCGCCAGTCAATCGGCCGGTGGCATAAGCGCCAGTATCGATTGAAATGACGCCATTTGTTTCTTGGGGCATGTCGACAATTGTGTGTCCATGCACAACCCAAACCCCGTCTGTGCGGGCTTGTTTTCCAAAATGGGTGTGGCCCCAAGTCAATGTTTTTGGATCTTGTCCATCAATTGGTTTTTCAGGATCAGCACCCGCATGTACAACCGCAACATTTCCGCTTTGCCACAATCGCGGCAAACCGCTTAACCAATTTTCCAAGCCTGTGGGCAGGGCCTTTTGCAAACCGTCGCGTGCGGCGATTAAGGCTTCGGGCGTGTTGCGTTCAACCAGACGAAATGCACCAAAACTCGCCATGGTTTGCAAGCCGCCATAGCGCATCCAGCGATTGCCCGATCTGACTGGATCTTTCAAAAAGGACAACATCATTTCTTCGTGGTTGCCCATAAGAAAAATTGTTTCAGGTTTGGATTTTGACAGCTCAAACAAGCGAGACAGCACTTGGGCGCTGTGGTCGCCACGATCGATGTAATCCCCGACAAACACCAACCGGCTTGAACCGAAGTTTTGGGTGATCTGGGCAAGCAGTGAATCCAGGCAGTCTATTTGCCCGTGGATGTCTCCGATAACACACAAAGGGTCTTGCGGGGTGGGCGCGCCACCATCAAAGCGTGTGTGGCGCACGGTGGGCTGTGCAACATTTTTTCGGGGAAACAGTTTTCGGAACACGAGAATTTGCCTTTTGAAACAATTTAATTTGGCACAGGTTTTAACAAAAACAACGTTGCCGATCTTAAAACTTATCACACTTAGGGCCGTTTAACATCATCGCCGCAATAGACACAATGCGTTGAGCGGCGGGCGACGATGATGCTTCTTTGGGCGCAGTTTGATCAAAGCCTGCGTGCGCGTTTTAAATCTAAAGTTTAGCGTTGTGCCGTGCGCCAATCTGGGTGAACCCACGGTTTGGCATTCGATGCACTTAGAGGCGTTTTTCCCAAGATATGATCCGATGCCTTTTCACCCGTCATGATCGATGGCGCATTCAGGTTGCCATTGGGGATTTGCGGAAAAATGGAACTGTCAGCCAACCGCAACCCGTCAATGCCGATGACGCGATTTTGCGGGTCAACCACAGCCATCGGATCGTCTTTGTTGCCCATCCGGCATGTCCCGCACGGGTGATAGGCGCTCTCGGCATGTTCGCGGATAAAGGCGTCGATTTCAGCATCACTGTCGATCTCAGCGCCCGGTTGGATTTCATGTTTCACAAATGGCTTGAACGCGTCCTGTGCAAAAATTTCGCGGGTGAGGCGGACACAGGTGCGGAATTCTTCCCAGTCTTGTTCATTGGACATGTAGTTGAACAAAATACGCGGGGCCTCTTTCGGGTCGGTTGATTTTAGCGTGACTTCGCCGCGCGATGTGGATCGCATTGGGCCTGTGTGCGCCTGAAACCCATGACCTTCTGCGGCGGCTTTGCCATCATAGCGCACGGCAATCGGTAAGAAATGATACTGAATATCAGGGTATTCAAGTCCCGCTTTTGAGCGGATGAAAGCGGCACTTTCAAACTGGTTTGAGGCCCCAAGCCCAGTTTTGGTGAACAACCACTGCGCGCCGATCAGAGCCTTGGACAACAGGTTCCAATATTTATACAGTGTGATGGGCTGCTTCGAGGCCATCTGCATATAAATTTCTAAATGATCTTGCAGGTTTTTACCAACACCGGCGCGATCTGCTTTGACCTCGATCCCCAATGCACTCAACTCATCAGCAGGCCCAATACCTGACTGCAATAGGATTTTGGGCGAGTTGATCGACCCCGCTGACAACACCACTTCACGCAGCGCTTTGATCACTTTGCCATTGGCAAGGCGCACACCTGTGGCGCGTCCGTTTTCGATTTCGATCTTATCAACCAAACCACGGATGAGGGTGCAATTGTCTCGTTTAAGCGCAGGTTTCAGATAGGCATTGGCCGCAGACCAACGGCGGCCTTTATAGACCGTTTGCTCCATCGGGCCAAAGCCCTCTTGTTTCTCGCCGTTGTAATCGTCTGTTGTTTCATAGCCGGCCTGTTTGCCTGCATCGACAAAGGCCTGAAACAGCGGGTTTTTGCGAGGACCACGGGTGACATGCAGCGGACCATCTGTGCCGCGCCAATCAGGATCGCCACCATGGCCGCCATCATGCCATGTTTCCATCCGTTTGAAGTACGGCAGCACATCGGCATAGGACCATCCATCAGCCCCCATTTCGGCCCAAGTGTCATAGTCACGCGCATGTCCGCGCACATAAACCATGCCGTTGATTGACGACGAACCACCGACCACTTTGCCACGTGGTGTCGCAAGGCGGCGACCATCCAAATGGGGCTCGGGTTCCGATTGATAGCCCCAGTCATAATGGCTCATGTTCATCGGATAGGACAACGCTGCGGGCATTTGAATAAAGGGGCCTGCGTCCGTGCCGCCATGTTCAATGACCAAAACGGACGCACCGGATTCAGCCAAACGATACGCCATTGCAGACCCTGCGCTGCCTGCGCCAATGATTACAAAATCAGCTTCCATGTTTGGGCTTTCTAGAATGCGGCTTCGACGGGGCTAAGGCCCACGTAGACGGATTTCAGTTGGGAATAGTGATCGATCGCCGCCTGCGCGTTTTCGCGGCCAACGCCCGAGGCTTTAACGCCACCAAAGGGCATCTCAATTGGGGTCAGATTGTAGGTGTTGATCCAGCATGTGCCCGCTTCAAAACCGGCCACGACACGATGGGCGCGGGTGAGGTCACTGGTGAAAACGCCTGCGGCCAAGCCAAATTCTGTGTCATTGGCACGAGCCAAAACGTCGTCTTCAGAATCGAATGTTAGCACAGACATGACAGGCCCAAAAATCTCTTCGCGGGCAATGGTCATATCGTCAGTGACATCGGCGAACACAGTTGGTTCGATATACAATCCACCACGCGCATGCGCCTTGCCGCCGGTGATCAATGTCGCGCCCTCTTTGATACCTTTTTCAATGTAGCCCAGTGTGATGTCCAACTGGTTTTGTGACACCATCGGACCGAAATTTGTCGCCTCATCCATCGGGTCGCCAATGGTGGCGGTCTCGGTGCGCTCTTTGAGGCGCGCAAGAAAAGCGGGCAAAATACCACGTTGCACAAACACACGCGTGCCATTGGAACAAATCTGACCTGATGAGTAAAAATTCGCGTTGATTGACGCACTTACGGCGTCTTCCAAGCTCGCGTCATCAAAGATAATCAACGGTGATTTGCCGCCAAGCTCCATCGTGACGTGTTTCATGCCCTCCGCCGCTGCCGCGTAAACTTTGCGGCCCGTTGGCACAGAACCAGTCAGAGAGACCTTGTTGACCCGCGTGTCTGTTACCAGTGACGCGCCAACATCGCCGTAGCCTTGCACGACATTGAACACACCCGCAGGCAGGCCCGCTTCGATCAAAATTTCCGCCAGTTTCAAGGCCCCAAGTGGGGTCATTTCAGAGGGTTTGAACACCATAGTATTGCCGCACGCCAGCGCGGGCGCTGCTTTCCAACACGCGATTTGCGTCGGATAATTCCATGCGCCAATGCCAACACATAGCCCCAAAGGTTCGCGGATCGTATAGGCAAAGTCAGCACCAAGTTGAATGTGATCACCGGTCAAACCGGCGGCAATTGAGCCGAAGTATTCAAGGCAGTCCGCACCCGATGCGGCGTCTGCCACAAGCGTTTCTTGCAGAGGTTTGCCCGTGTCCATGGTTTCCAAAATCGACAACTCGCGGTTGCGGTCGCGGATGATGTCAGCGGCGCGGCGCAAGATGCGGCCGCGTTCCGTGCCGGTCATCGCCGCCCAGTCAGCGCGCGCATCGTCCGCTGCCTTGAGGGCTTGATCGATGATGGCGGGCGTTGCCGCGTGCAACTGGGCAATATCTTCGCCCGTTGCGGGGTAGGTGGATACCAAAGGCGCGCCTGCGGTATCTTCGACATAGTGACCGCCAATAAAGTGGCTGGCTTTGGGTTGGGTTTGCATCTTATGTGCATCCTTATGCTCAGGGGCCTGATTTATTCGCCGCGGGGAAAACGCGCGATATCTTCGACTGTGTTGAGGTCCATGTGATTGCGCATGTAGCGCTCAGACGCCTTTTGCAGTGGCTGGAAATCCCATGGGTAATAGTCGCCGTTGCGTAGGGCCTCGTAGACGACCCAACGGCGGGCCTGACTTTCGCGGATAGCTGCATCAAAACGATCCAAATCCCAGCGCTCGGCGGCCATAGCGCGAAAGCGTTCTAACGTGTCCGCATGTGCGGGGTCTGCGGCCAAATCGGTCAATTCATGTGGATCGTTTGCGACATCAAAAAGCTGCTCAGGGTCCAGCGCACAGTTGGTGTATTTATAGTCCCCCATGCGCAAGCCGACCAAGGGCGCATAGGACGCCTCGGCTGCATATTCCATCGCGACAGGACTGGTGCGTTTTGCGCCTTGGCCGAGCGGCACTAAGCTTTCACCATCGGTCCATGGCATCACGTCCTCCATGGATATGCCTGACAGATCACAAAGCGTCGGCGTCACATCGATGGTGGACACAGGATCGGTGATCAGGCCCACGTCCATGCTTGGTGCTGCAATCATCAATGGAACGCGTGCAGAGCCTTCAAAGAAACACATCTTGAACCAAAGCCCGCGCTCGCCCAGCATGTCACCGTGGTCGGACACAAAGAACACAATCGCTTCTTGGCGTGTGGCCTCAAGCGTGTGCAGGATCTCGCCAACTTTGTCGTCGAGATAGGAAATGTTGGCGAAATAAGCGCGGCGCGATTTGCGAATATCGTCTTCGGTGATGTCGAAATTACGCCAATCATTTGCATCGAAAATACGTTTCGAATGCGGGTCGTGATCATCGTAATCCATCGCAGGGATTTCGGGCAAAAGATGCGCGCAATCCTCATACAAATCCCAATACTTTTGGCGTGTCACATAGGGATCGTGAGGGTGGGTAAAGCTGGCGGTCAAGCACCAAGGGCGCGCGTCTTTGCCACGCGACAGATCCTGAATTTTGCGTACAGCATTGTAGGCAACCTCGTCGTCATATTCCATTTGATTGGAAATTTCGGCCACGCCAGCGCCCGTGACAGACCCCATATTATGGTACCACCAGTCGATCCGCTCGCCGGGTTTGCGGTAATCTGGTGTCCAGCCAAAATCGGCGGGATAGATGTCTGTGGTCAGGCGCTCTTCGAACCCGTGCATTTGATCGGGGCCAACGAAATGCATTTTGCCCGACAGACAGGTTTGATACCCCGCGCGCCGCAGGTGGTGGGCATATGTTGGAATGTCCGAGGCGAATTCAGCAGCGTTGTCATAAACGCGGGTGTGCGATGGCAGTTGACCGGACATAAAGCTCGCACGTGCAGGGGCGCACAACGGCGATCCTGTATAGCTGTTGGCAAATCGCGTGGATCGTGCCGCCAGTGCTTTTAGATGTGGTGCATGTAACCAATCGGCGGGGCCATCCGGAAACAACGTGCCGTTCAGTTGGTCGACCATGATGATCAAAATGTTCGGTTGGCTCATTGGGATTTCCTATGCTCGGCAAGGCTCATGTGAAGGTAATCCAGTGCCGTTTGTTCAGGGTGCTCTGGCGCATCATTGCCGTTGCGTAACACCCAGCGGATGTAGGATCCGTCGATGATTGCTGCGATGCCTTCGGCAATGGTTGCCGCGTTTTTAGGCGCAAGTTGGCGCAATTCGTGTCGAAGATTCGACTGCAATCGCGTGTGGTAGACCTTTAACAGTCGCGCCACATCATCGGATTTTTGCGCAAAAACATAAAAGTTCAACCACGCAGCGACAGTTTCATGGTGCATATTTGCGTTAGAGAAACTGGTTTGAATGATGATCTCCAAACGCTTTAACGGGTCGGTTTCGCCGTCTAGGTTTTGGCGAATTTCAGCCCCAAAAAGCTTTAAGATATGGCGCATAGCAGCCACGAACATGCTGTTTTTACTTCCGAAATAGTGATGCGCCAAAGCCGTGGACATGCCCGCGCGTTTGGCGATCTGACTGACCGTCACATCCATTGTGCCTGACTGTCCAATTTCCGCAATCACGGCATCAATCAAGGCAGAGCTTCGGATCGGTTGCATTCCTATTTTGGGCATTTTGTCTCTCAGCTGTTGTTATTTACGAGCAAACACATTTTAATTGATTCATCAATCAAAAACACAGGGATGTTAAAAATGCTCCGCACAACTGCACTTGCTTTGGTTCTTTCCGTCACCGCTGGACAAGCCTTTGCTGACACGTCATGCGACGTTGTTCGTTTTTCTGATGTTGGCTGGACCGACATCACCGCAACAACGGCTGCCACGTCCACTGTGCTGAACGCGCTGGGCTATGAAACAACAACCGACATTCTGTCTGTGCCCGTGACGTATGCATCAATGGCGGAAGGCAATATTGATGTGTTTCTTGGCAACTGGATGCCAACGATGGAAGGTGACATTGCCACCTACCGTGAGGCGGGCACTGTGGACACTGTGCGCACAAACTTGACAGGCGCGAAATACACGTTGGCCACGAATGCGGCTGGTGTGGCGGCTGGGATTACTGACTTTGCATCTATCGCGACGGCGATGAAAGCATTGGACGGCAAAATTTACGGTATCGAAGCGGGCAATGATGGCAACCGTTTGATCCAAGACATGATCGACAGTGGCCCATTTGGATTGGATGGGTTTGAAGTTGTTGAAAGCTCTGAGCAGGGCATGTTGGCACAAGTGGAACGTGCGGATGACCGCGACGAAGCTGTTGTATTCCTCGGTTGGGAACCGCACCCAATGAACGCCAAATTTGACATGACATACCTGCCAGGTGGCGATGATTACTTCGGTCCTGATTTGGGTGGCGCGACGGTTGCGACCAACACCCGTGCTGGGTTTGTCGCGGAGTGTCCGAACACAGGCAAGTTGTTGCAAAACCTTGAATTTTCGCTTGCCATGGAAAATGAAATCATGGGCGCGATTTTGAATGATGGTGTTGATCCAGAAGACGCTGCCAAAGCGTGGCTGGCTGCCAACACCGAGGCATGGACGCCTTGGCTGGCTGGTGTGACGGCAAAAGATGGTGGCGATGCTGTCGCGGCTGTTACGTCTGCGTTGAACATGTAAACTAAGATCGGGGCCGCGCACGCGTGGCCCCATATTTAACAACGAGGACGGGCATGGACTTTCTAACAGATTTTAAGATCCCAATGGGCGATGGATCAGAGATGATCGTCGATTGGTTGAAAGACAATGCACGCCCTTTTTTCGACACGCTGAGCGACGGTTTGGAGGCCATGATCGACGGGATCGTTTGGGCACTCCAAGCGCCGCCCCCTTTCGTCATCATTTTGCTGTTTATCGCCCTGACTTGGGTGTTGCAGCGGTCATGGAAAACCTGCCTTTTGGTTGCTTTGTGTCTGTTGTTTATCATCAACCAAGATTACTGGGACGAGGCTACAGATAGCCTTGCTTTGGTGTTGTCGTCTTGCGTGGTCTGTATGGGATTGGGGGTGCCGATTGGTATTTTTTTGGCCCACCGTCCACGTTTGTACCAAGCGATAAGTCCGCTGTTGGATTTGATGCAAACATTGCCAACCTTCGTTTATTTGATCCCTGCGATCGTGTTCTTTGGACTTGGCATGGTGCCTGGATTGTTCGCGACTGTGATTTTCGTACTGCCTGCCCCCATCAGGTTGACCTATTTGGGGGTGTCTAAAACACCGGTCAATTTGCTTGAAGCGGCAGAGGCGTTCGGCGGCACGCGGTCACAGATTTTGTGGAAAATCGAGCTGCCTTATGCCTTTCCGCAAATCATGGCCGGGCTGAACCAAGTCATCATGCTGTCTTTGTCTATGGTCGTCATCGCCGCCTACGTTGGGGCCGATGGGTTGGGAAAACCCGTTGTGCAAGCGTTGGGCCGCAATGATCCGGGTCTTGGATTTGAATCAGGTTTTGTCATCGTTGCTGTCGCAATCATGCTGGACCGTATGCTACGGGTGAAAACCAAATGAGCCATACAAAAACCGCCGTTACGTTCGACAATGTTTCTATTGTTTTTGGCGACAAACCGACATCTGCTTTGCCTGCTATGGACGCAGGAAAAACCCGCAAAGAGGTCCAAGACGCGACCGACCAAGTGCTGGGTGTTCATGACTGTTCGATCGACGTCGCAGAGGGCGAAATCTTGGTTTTGATGGGCTTGTCCGGTTCGGGAAAGTCAACTTTGTTGCGTGCAGTCAATGGGTTAAATCCTGTTGTGCGCGGAGAGGTGCGTATCAGCGATGGCACGGATATGGTCAGCGTTACCCATGCCAGCGCGTCTGAATTGCGCAAGTTGCGCCAAACGCGTGTCGCGATGGTGTTTCAGCAATTTGGCTTGTTGCCGTGGCGCACTGTGCGCGAAAATGTGGGACTTGGGCTGGAACTGGCAGGGGTGCCAAAGGCTGTATATGATCGCCAAGTGGATGCGCAGCTTGACTTGGTGAACCTGTCCGATTGGGCCGATAGCAAGGTGTCGGAGCTGTCAGGCGGGATGCAGCAACGGGTCGGTTTGGCGCGTGCTTTCGCTACGGATGCACCGATTCTTTTGATGGACGAGCCGTTTTCGGCGCTTGATCCGCTGATCCGCAATCACTTGCAGGACGAGTTGATTGAGTTGCAGCAAAAACTCAAACGCACGATCATTTTTGTCAGCCATGATTTGGACGAAGCGTTCAAGCTTGGTGACCGGATCGCGATTATGGAAGGTGGGCGCATTGTGCAATGCGGCTCTCCTAAAGAGATTTTCACCAACCCTGCCAACGACTATGTGCAAGAGTTCGTCAACCACATGAATCCGCTGGGAGTTTTGACGGCTTTGGACGCCGTAAATGTGTCGAAAGGCGATCATACCAAAACGGTGTCTTCAAACATGCCGATCAAAGATCTGATTGCGTTGCTGGTTGAATATGAAGGGTCGGTTGGTGTCACGCGCAATGGTGAAGTCATTGGCGAAGTGACCCAAGAAAGCGTGCTCAAGGAATTGGCGCTCAAAGGTTGATTGGTGTGCTGTGAACAAGCCTTGCTTCACGCGACAGCCGACATGTGGACTGGCAGGGCTAGAGCATTCTCGTCATAAACGATCAGTGGCGATCAGCATTCTGGTAAATTGACCGCGATGCCGCCCGTCGAGGTTTCTTTGTATTTCAGGTTCATGTCGCGGCCTGTCTCAAGCATCACTTGGATGCAATTGTCGAGTGGCATAAAGTGGTTGCCATCCCCGCGCAGCGCCAAAGAGGCGGCAGACACCGCTTTGATTGCCCCAAGTGCGTTGCGTTCAATGCACGGGACCTGCACCAGTCCCGCCGCCGGATCACAGGTCATGCCCAGATGATGTTCCAATGCAATCTCGGCCGCGTTTTCGATCTGCTCATTGGTGCCACCAAGAGCGGCACAAAGCCCCGCCGCCGCCATTGCAGCCGCAGAACCCACTTCGCCCTGACACCCGACCTCGGCACCAGATATCGAGGCGTTGTGTTTGATCAACCCGCCAATAGCAGCGGCCACCAGCAACAGATCGCGACACCCCTGTGTGGTCGCGCCAATGCAATGGTCGCGGTAATATCGTAGCACGGCAGGCACAACGCCCGCCGCCCCATTGGTGGGGGATGTCACGACGCGCCCGCCGGCTGCGTTTTCCTCATTCACGGCCATGGCGTAAACACTCAACCAATCGTTGACTTGATGGGGTTGGGCCAGATTATAGCCTTTTTCGGCCAGTAGTTTCTCATAGATCGATTTTGCCCGCCGCTTGACCTGAAGACCACCGGGTAGAATGCCATCTTGGGTCAATCCGTGGTCAATGCAGTCATCAAAGGTTGCAAGGATCGTGTCGATTTTGGTGTCTAAAGCGGCGCCATGCAGCATGATTTCGTTGGCGCGTTTCATCGCCGCGATGCTTTGTCCCGAGGCCTTGCCCATGCGCAACATCTCTTGAGCGGTGCCAAAAGGATAGGGGAAATCATTGGCGATTTTTTCGTCCTGAAGCGGTGGCCGGACGGCATATTGCCCTGCAAGTTCGGCAGCGGTGACAACAAAACCACCCCCGACTGAATAATAGGTTTGTTTGTGATATATATTGCCAGCCGCATCATGTGCGCGCAGCACCAATCCATTGGCGTGCGCCTCAAGCGGGGGGCCAAAGTCAAACACGAGGTCACGATCAGGTGCAAATTTGAGCGGCTTTAATCCCTCGGGGTGAACCTCGCCGGTGTGGCGCACTTCGGCCTCTAATGTTTCGGCCTGATCAGGATCAAGCGTCTCTGGTAGCAACCCGCAAAACCCCAAAATCACCGCGCGATCCGTGGCGTGACCTTTGCCTGTATAGGCAAGCGATCCGTGCAATGTGGCGCTGAGACCGTACAAATCCCCCGCGCCAGGAATGCGATCAATACCAGCGCGCAGATCGTCGAGGAAACGCACAGCGGCCACCATCGGGCCCATCGTGTGAGATGATGAGGGACCGATACCAATCTTAAAAATGTCAAAGACCGAAAGAAACATCTGAATGTCCTAAATGGTTTTGGCCCTCTGAGGGACGTTGTGCTTTGGGCCTACATTGGCACTGTAAATGCCGTGGGCGTCAATGGACCTGTGCGGATTGTCATGTCGTGTCGTTGCGTGCGCGGGGCTTAGATTTTAGAAATCTGTGAAAAACGGCGCGCTAGGGGCAGGCCCGCTTGGGCGTGCCAAGTGTTTGCCCCAGCGCAATGTAACGCTTTGGGGGGTGACGGCATTTAGGGTGGTCTGTCCCCGCTTAAGCATGACCTGATCTTTTGGGGCCACTTGACTGCCATTCACCA
The DNA here is from genome assembly GCA_047630475.1 of Celeribacter sp. Lineage (GTDB taxonomy): Bacteria > Pseudomonadota > Alphaproteobacteria > Rhodobacterales > Rhodobacteraceae > Celeribacter. The sequence continues at coordinate 32,897 of JBLHXX010000014.1, forward strand.
AAACTGGCCCGCCTGCCTCAAGCGTGTAAATGCCCGGAATGTGAACATCGATGGTTTGCGCTGTACCTGTCAGATCAATTGTTTTTCCTGCAACCCAGATCGGTCCCCAATGTGGTATAAAATTGCTGCTCAATGCGTTGCGGTCTTGTTCGAACAGGGGCGAGACGATTGTGCTGCCTGATGTGGCAACCGCGTGTGACAATTGCGGGTTGTTGAGCAGCAAAAGGGGCACGACCTGTGCCTCAAGCGCCTGTTCTAGCACAGGCACGCCGGCGTTTCGATAATTGAGAACGCCCCATGTGCTCATGAAAAATCCCGCTTTTGGAAACCGTGCAATGGCGCCGCTGCGATCAAAATATGCGACGGGGTCTGGAAACGCTGTGTGCACCGCCGCCAAGATGTCGCGTTGATCTGTCTTGGCACTGCCCAACCGCGTGCCCCAAGACATCGTTGTGGTCGCAAGGCACAAAATGATTAGGGCCACCGCAATCGATCTGCGGGTTTTGACCCCCTCAAACACGGCGGCGCAAAGAACCATGGCGGGTGGGAAAATAAACGGAAAAAAATACGGAAACGCGTTGCGGTAGACGGCAAAAGTGGCAAGCGGCAGTGCGAGGCCAAGAACAACAATAACGGCGCGCCAGCTGCCACTGATCTGCGGGCCTTTGAGGGCTAGGATCGGCAGGCTGGCCCATAGGATCAAAGTCGGCACCAAAGAATCTGCCATATTGACCAAAAGATAGGGCATCCGCGGAAACAGGTTCGTAGGGGTCAAAGTGGTGCTGGCCGCATTGGATAGCATTGATTGCGACCCCGACAGATCGGCATCGGCAAGCGTGCCTTGATGCCATAGATAAACCCCCACACATAACAGCAGCGACAAGACGAGCATCACGCCGATTTTCGCAAAAACCTGTAGCGGGTTTTCAGGGCCTGAGAGACGCCAAATTATGGCGGCCAAGAATGCAGGCAAGTAGAACACCACTTTCACAGTCGTCAACGCAGCGAATGCCGCGCACAGTGAAAACACCAAAATAGCACCTATGCCAAGCCGTGCACGCAGCGCAATGACCAAGCAGACCATGATCAAAAACGCAGCAGGCGGATCGGTGCGAAAACTGGTGCCATGAATAAGGGTGTAATTGAATGACAGATAGACAAGCCCTGCAAACAACGCGGCACTACGTGTAAAAAAAGTGCGTGCGATGGCGTAAATCGCGCCCACAGTGCCCACCAAGCACAGCCACATCGCCATGCGCCCCACAATCACCTGATCCACTTCGTTCAACGACGTGCGCGTCAAAGGTTGCCAGAAATGGATGTGAATGGTCTGCAATGCGGTGGAAAATGTGCCGCGGGCATAATCATGCACTTGGGACAGATAGTAAAATTCGTCCCAATTGATTTTTTGAAACAGCACCAAATGCAAGCTGGCCAAAAGTGACACAAAAAGCGCAGTTATGAGCGCCAGCTCAAGTTTATCAAGACGTTTCAACATGATTTTTCTTTGCCTTAACAAACAAGAGCCAGCCCAAAGCGGAGGTGACAAGGTCAACAATTGTACACAGCAATCGGTGTAAAATACTGACACCCAACGCGACAGCAGGGCCAAAAACGGGGGTCAAGAATGCCAAAATCACAGCTTCGCGTACGCCCAGCCCAGCCGGTGCTCCGGGTGTGACAAAGCCAGCCAGCCATGCCATAGAAAATACGACCAATGTCAGCGCCCATTGAGGCCCAGTGATCGGCGTCATGCTGTGCAAAAACAGTGTGAAAGATATACCGGTGAGCATCAAACTGGTCGTGGCAAACCCAATCGCACGGCTCCAAACCACCAAATCAACACTGGGTATCTGTGCGCTGGCATTGATTTTTTTGACCACAAGGCCAACCACTGTCAGTCCGACAAGAATGGTCAAAAGCATGCGCAAGGGTGTGACCTGTGGGGGCAAAAATTCCAACGCCTGTGCAAAAATATTTGGAACAAAAAGATAGGCGCAGATGAAAATCAGCGCCCCTGCGGCCAGTGCGGACAGAATTTCAATGAGTGATCCGATGCCCGTGGCCTTGAGCGGTATCCCAATCGATCGCCCCAAAACCACGCGACCAAAATAATGCCCCACATTGCCGGGAAGGTAACGACCCAACTGGGCGACAACAAAGACAGAAAACACGGCCAAGGGTTTTGTGTGAGGGGCGAGTGCTTTTAAAATCTGGGTCCAATTGAGCGCGGCTGCACCAATGCAAAGCGCGTAGAAAACCACAGATCCTGTAGCGCCCCAAAGGTTTATGTTGGAATAGTCAAAGTCGCTTAGGCTTTGCCAATTGACCATGATCGAACGCACAACAAACCCTGCCGCCAAAAGCGATACCAAGATACCAAAGAATGTGATCAGGCGCGAGATACGCGATGGTTTGGCTGCCTTAAATCCCGTTGGCGTGTCGGCGCGTGTCTCACTTTGCATGCTCTAAATCTTTTGCGGTGATCTTGCGTGGGGCCAATTCCAGATCATTCAATTCTTGCTGCGCCAACATAAATTCGACGCGCTTGATCCGCTCCAATGTGGCCTCATTCAACTGACGATTACGCCCGATGAGGTCGGCCAAAATCCCAAGCATCATTGCCACAATCCCCAACATGAACAGCGTGCCACCAATCACAAGCGATTGCACATGACCTTGCCCGCCATCGACAAAGAAAAAGTACACAAACCGCAAGATTGGGACCACACCGATCAGCGCTGAAATCAGGCCAATCATCATGAACACTCTGAGGGGGTAATACATTGCATAGGCCCGCACGATCGTGGTGCCTGTGCGCATTATGAAACCGGGAATAGACCCAAACAGGCGTGAGGGGCGATCGACTTTATTGGTGCGGATGGGTACGGCGGCAACCGTCAACCGATTGCGGCCCGCTTGGATCAGCATTTCAGTGGTATAGGAAAAGTCTGACAAAATATGAATGCGTTGGGCGGCTTTGCGACTGATTGCGCGAAACCCGCTAACCGCATCAGGTACGTCCGTGTTGGATAGGCGCCCAACAACAAAACTGCCCACTTGTTGCAGGCGTTGTTTGAGCCACGAGAAATGCGCGTGGTCACCCACTTGGCGGTCGCCAATCACGATATCTGCGGTGCCATCCAAAATGGGGCGCACCAGTTTTTCAATGTCTTGGCCGGCATATTGATTGTCGGCGTCTGTGTTGACGATGATATCGGCGCTTAACGACAGCGCGGTGTCGATGCCCGTTTGAAACCCGCGCGCCAAACCGCGATTACCAGTGTGGCGCACCACGTGATGCACCCCAAGCTTATGGGCCAATTCGGACGTGCCATCATGACTGCCATCATCGATCACAAGGTACTCAATGATGTCGACACCATCGATGTGGCGCGGCAGGTCTGCCACTGTCTCGGCAAGTGTTCCGACCTCATTGAAAGCCGGTATTTGAATGATGAGTTTCAACCTGTTTCTCCGTATTCATCCGCTGCGAAATTGTCTCGTCTGTTCGGATGCTGCGCGCTCATGTTTTGAAAAATAGTAGTCAAGAAATTGGGTTTAACGCAAGGATTGTTGGGGTGTTTCGGGTTTGTGACCTGTTATCACAGGTCATAAATGTTAACTGTTTCCCCTACGACACGGTCCCAACTGTAGTGGGCGTGGCAAGCTTGCATGGATTGTGTGACAAAGTTTTGTCTGTCGAGGGTAGACCAGTTTGAAATCTGATTTATTTTATCTCCCCACGCGCAAACGTCCATTGGCGGCAGCAAAAATCCGGTGGTGCCGTCAATCACTGCGTCGCACAATCCGCCTGAGGCTGCGGCAAGCGTGACTGCGCCGCAAGCCGAGGCCTCGGTGGCCACCAAACCAAAGCCTTCGAATGTGCCGTTTTCAACGGGGATATTGGGGATGATCACAGCCAAAGCATTGGCGTATTCTGCGGTCAGTTTTGACTGCTCTAGTGGCCCCAAATAGGTGACGCGTGGATGGTCTAAACATTTGGCTTCCGTGTCGTCCCAGATCGTTCCCGCGACACGCAATGTGATATTATTTGGCAAGTTTGGCAGAACGTTTTCGACGAACCACGACAGCCCTTTGAGCGGCAAAATGCGTCCTGCAAAAAGCAAAGATGTTGTGGTTTTGGGCTGTATGTTTGGTCCGCGCAAATCGGAGGCCAAGGGTATGATTTCGACCCGAGTCCAGCCAAAATCACGCACGGCATCTGCGGTTGCTTGTGAATTTGCGATAACAATTCCACGGGAAAACACGCGGTGTCCAAGGTGCAGATACGCACCGTAAAGTTTGCCTTTTAGGCCGCCGCGGCGCGGATAACTGACGTCTGTACCATGAGCCGAGATCACGATTTGCGATGGCCAGCGTTTAAATTTAACCCCGAGCGCCAAGGGCCAGCTGGCCATGTCACCGATGTGAACCACATCGGGCGGTGTGCGGGTTTGAAATAATTGCCAAAAGCTTTTTAATCCAAACCCTAAGAGTTTGGGCACGCGCGGCGGTGATCCGTCTGCTTGGCCTTCGCAGGCCAGTAATGTGACGTCAAAATCACGTTGTAGCCCATCATGCAGGCGCTTGGAGTAGGTTTCCATCCCGCCAATAGCAGGGGGCCATTTGCGTGTGATAAATGTAATTTTTTTTGCAGTGTTTGAAGCCAAATTCACCTGTGGCACCTGTCATAAATTGGTCGCGCTCATGATGGCCCGTAACCTGTAGATTTGCCATAAAAAACGCCGCCCCAATTTGGAGCGGCGTACAAAAATCATTATTGTCACGTTTACTTTTTGTCGTCAGGCAAAATGCGCACAGCGCCTGTGGCAGCGGATGAGGCAAAGGCGGCATAGGCCTTAAGGGCTGTGGACACAAAGCGTGGGCGTTCTTGGGCTGGGGACCAAGGCAATGGGCCCGCAGCTTCGCGACGTTTGGCGATTTCCGCATCGCTGATCGCAAGTTTGATCGAACGGTTCGGAATGTCGATTTCAATCGGATCCCCACTTTGCACCAAGCCAATCAACCCGCCTTCAGCGGCCTCAGGTGAGACGTGGCCAATGGACAGCCCAGATGTACCACCCGAGAACCGTCCATCGGTGAGCAAAGCACATTTTTTGCCCAAGCCTTTGGATTTCAAATAGGACGTGGGGTAGAGCATTTCTTGCATGCCCGGGCCGCCTTGTGGGCCTTCAAAGCGAATGACAACGACATCGCCTGCTTCCACCTTGCGGGTCAAAATGCCCTGAACCGCATCGTCTTGGCTGTCGAACACATGGGCTTTGCCGTTGAACACAAGGTTGCTGTCATCGACGCCAGCTGTTTTCACGATACAGCCGTTTTCAGCGATGTTGCCGAACAAAACAGCCAAGCCACCGTCTTTCGAGAACGCATGCTCAACCGAGCGTACAACGCCGTTTTCGCGGTCATCATCCAGCGCTTTATAACGGTTGTCTGTTGAGAACGCTTGTGTCGTGCGCACGCCGCCGGGGGCTGCACGGTAGAACGAATTGGTTTCTGGCGTGTTGGCGACTTTGATGTCCCATTTGGAAATCGCTTGCGCCATTGAATCCGAGTGAACTGTCGGCACATCGCCGTGCAGCAATCCGCCACGATGCAATTCGCCCAAGATGCCGAAAATACCACCTGCGCGGTGGATGTCTTCCATATGCACGTTGATCGTGTTCGGCGCAACTTTACACAGGCACGGCACTTTGCGGGACAAACGATCCATGTCGGCCATGGTGAAATCGACGCCGCCCTCGTGGGCAATGGCCAAAAGGTGCAAAACGGTATTTGTAGACCCGCCCATGGCGATGTCCAAAGACATAGCATTTTCAAAGGCTTTAAAGCCCGCGATATCGCGCGGCAAAAGGCCCGGTTTTTCGTCTTCGTAGTGGGCTTTGGTGATCTCAACGATCTTGCGACCCGCTTCCAAGAACAAGCGCTTGCGATCAATGTGCGTCGCCAAAGTGGACCCGTTGCCCGGCAAAGCCAAACCAAGGGCTTCGGCCAAACAGTTCATCGAGTTGGCAGTGAACATGCCCGAACACGACCCGCAGGTCGGGCAGGCGTTTTCTTCGATGTGCTTCACTTGCTCATCGGTGAATTTGTCGTCGGCTGCGGCCACCATCGCGTCAACCAGATCAACTTTGGTCATTTCCAAATCATCAATCGTGACCTTGCCCGCTTCCATCGGACCGCCAGAGACGAAAATCACAGGGATGTTCAGGCGCATCGCAGCCATCATCATGCCTGGGGTGATTTTATCGCAGTTGGAAATACACACCATGGCATCCGCACAATGCGCGTTGACCATGTATTCAACAGAATCGGCAATCAATTCGCGCGAGGGCAGCGAATAGAGCATTCCATCGTGGCCCATCGCAATGCCGTCATCGACAGCAATCGTGTTGAATTCTTTGGCAACACCACCCGCATCTTCGATCTCGCGGGCCACCATTTGGCCAAGATCTTTCAGGTGCACGTGACCCGGCACAAACTGAGTGAATGAGTTTACAACTGCGATGATTGGCTTGCCGAAGTCGCCGTCTTTCATACCTGTGGCACGCCAAAGACCGCGGGCACCTGCCATGTTGCGGCCATGGGTGGAACGGCGGGATTTGTAATGTGGCATTTTGCTAACTTTCGTATTCGCGTGAGTCGGATTGAGCCCATGGCCCAAAATTCTAGAGGTATATATGCTGTTTGCGCCCGTGTTTCCAGTTGGTACACCAAAGGATATGCACATCAAAGTTGGCTGTTTGGGACAACATCAGATGTGTTTAGGTTTTCTTGATCCGTTTGAGAGTGTCACCAAAATCCAAAGACGGCTCGAGTGTCACCAGCTCTTTGCCTTTCGCATCTGGATCAGCTGCACGATCTGCAATGATTTGCGCCGCGGCGCGACCAATTTCAACACGGCAAGCATCCATCGTCGCAAGTTGACGTGGCAAGCCATCCAAAAATTCGATGCCGTTAAAGCCTGCCAGACCGATTTTCCCCGGCACGTCGATGCCGTTGTCGAGGCAATAGAGCAGACCGCCAGCGCCAATCATGTCGTTTGAATAATAGAGAAAATCCAAGTCAGGCGTGCGGTTTAAGATGGTTTCTGTCATCTCGCGTCCCTTGGCTAAAGCTGACCCACCAGAATAAAACTCTTGGTCCGCCACTTCCAAACCTGCTTTGGCAAGGGCTTCGGTAAAGCCTTCAAATCGTTTGCGCGCACGGTGGTCGAGCGGCATTTTTGTCCCCAAAAACCCGATCCTTTTGTATCCAGCATCGACAATCGCTTGGGCCATTTTGCGCCCCGCACGTCGGTGCGAAATGCCAACAGCCGCATCTATCGCGTCGCCGTCGGTGTCCATAATTTCAACAATCGGAATGCCCGCAGCCCCCAACATCGCTTTTGCGGCTTCCGTGTGTTCCAGTCCCGCGATGATCACGCCAGAGGGCCGCCATGACAGCATCTCGTACAAAACGGCTTCTTCGCGTTCAGGTTTGTAATGGGTCACGCCAACCACAGGTTGAAGTTCGGTGTCATCCAAAATTTCGGAAATGCCGGTCATGACTTCGGGAAAGACCATGTTTGACAATGATGGGATGATCACGGCCACCAAATTGACCCGTGACGAGGCCAGAGACCCTGCGATTTTGTTCGGCACATAGCCAAGCTCGCGCGCGGCCACCAACACTTTTTCACGGGTGGTTTCAGACACATCCCCCCGATTGCGCAACACGCGGCTTACGGTCATTTCAGATACGCCTGAGGCCTCTGAGACATCTCGTAATGTCAAAGGGCGTTTGGGAATTGGTCTGACTGGCGTTTGCGTCATGGTCTGGGTGGCTCCACTGCTTTTTATATTCCCGACCATACATGGAAAATCAGCCTTGTCCACGCGCAGCTATGTTGCTATGTTAACGCTAACAGGCTGGAATCAACGGTTCGAGCCTAAAAAAACATCCGAATCGTCCTGCAAGCTCTCTAACTCTCAGTGCGGTCTCGGATTTAGAGGGGGAGTGGTGGGCCAAATTCGCTCCCCCTTATCTATTCCAAGCACGTACATCACAGATTTGACAGGCTTGCCTTTGCTGCCCGTGCAGGTAAAACACAATTGTGTGGTCCCGTGGCTCAACTGGATAGAGCAGCCCCCTCCTAAGGGGCAGGTT
>JBLHXX010000015.1:0-40833 GCA_047630475.1 Celeribacter sp.
CAGCACGCGCAACGGATGTTGCTGTGGGGCCTTTGGGAAGTTTAGGGGCCGGCACAGAGGCCGTCACCCGAGCCGCCGCCGCATTGTTGCTTGTCGGGCCCGTTTTTCCTGTCACGGCCGCGGCGGCAGCTTCGGCCGCACGTGCTGCGGCGGCCAGTTTTTCGATGTTTTGCGGGCGCGCTTCTGGCATCAAAGATGCGGTCACCACTGGGGCTGTGGGTGGTGGGGCTGTGGCCCCTTCGGCCTCGGCGTCTGATTGCGCTGTTTGTTGTTCGGATTGTGGGCGTGCTTTTGGCCGAAATGCGCCAAGCTCGGCCCGCGTTAGGCCGCCTAAATTGGCCTGCTCATTGCGCTCGACCAACCCGTCGGGGCGCAGCCGTGGGGAAAACGCTGCCAAAAGCGTACGCAAAGCCTCGCCTTCGGTGTCGATAAGATCGGTTGGCTCAGATGTGGATGTGGATGTGGATGCGCCTGGGCGGACAGCTGGTGTAATGGGCGGCGTGCCTGCGAAAACGCGCACCCCTGAGGGGGTCATCGCGCCATCAACCGTGGCGCGCACCAGTCCGCGCGCATCAAAATCATAGGTGGTGCCCGCAGGTGCAGGTCCCGCTGCGGCTTGAGGCAACGGATCGATTTGATGCGGTTGGGCATTGGGCAGGGCCACGGCATCTTGCGACAAAATTTGGGGGTCGATGGACGCAATATAGAGATCTTCGGTGGTGTCCTCAGACGCTCCCGATCCGGCGTCTGGGGCCAGAGGCCAGACACCTGTGGCGACATAGTTTCGGGTGATGTGTGCCAGATCGATCGGTTCGTCTGTGGATGGTAACTGAGGCTCAAACGCCAAATCTTCGGTGTCGGATGCATCAAGGATTTCGACCTCATCGGCGGAATGCGCCAAAGAGACGTCATCACTGTTTGATGTGACATCTGCCTCGATGATGGTTGCGGTGTCTGCTGGCGCGAGAGTGTTGGCTGTATCGACTTCGCTCGGTGTGGTCCATGACGCCCAAAGGGCGACCAAAGCCAAAAAGAGCACAAGCCCAACCGTTAAAATGATCCCAAGAGGTATGGCTTTACGTTTTTGGGTGTTTTTGCGTGCGCCAAAAACATTGAATTTGGCAGCGTCTGTCCCTGGTGCCGCTGTGAGCCCTGCCGCGTCTTCTGACAAAGGTGTTGGGCCTGCGTCATCGTTTTGGCTGAGGACATTGGCGGAGACTGTCGTGCTGTCCAGCCGCATTTTGGCTTGTGCCGAAGCTTGCGCTTGTGCGGCTTTTTTCGCGTTGCGCGCTTTGAGGATTGCAAATGCTGTGGCGCCACCCTGAGCGAGCTTTGCCCGAAAAGTGGCTGTTTTTACTGACTTTTCGGTGACATCCCTTACGACCGAATCTGTATCCAGATTTGTCTTTTGAGGGGCTGTATCGTCTTGTGGCGCTTTGGATCCCTCAATTTTAAGGGATTGGTTTTTGGGAGCTGGCGTTGTGGGCAATGTGTCCACGCGACGGGCCGAGGCCGCTGGTGCGGGCATCGCGGGCGGTTCGGGCAGCGGTGCAGATTTGTTTGGTTTTACGGGTGTTTGAATGTCGCTTTTCTCAGCACGCAAAACGCCTGTTGCCCCCCCCGCATGGGGGGGAGAGGTCGTATCAAAGGCACTGGGCGCGTTTGTTGCCCGCGTGTCCGTGGCGTCTGGAATATCTTTGGCGGTGACGCGCAGTTTTGGAGATGTGGGGGCTTGTGGGGGGGCAACCGCAGACAGGACGCGAGAGGGCACACCAGACAAGCGATGTGCAACATCTTTTTGTGCATCCTCAGACCGCGTTGCGGCAAAAGACGCCCGCATGGATTGAAATCCTGCCGGGGGGACTGTGTCCGCGTTTGGTGGCGTGGTTTGCGGGTTTTCGACAACTGTCGCGTCGATTTCTTGCAGTGGCGCAGGGACGATAGGGGCGCTTGCTGCTTGCGATGATGAGGGCGCAGTCTTTGCATCGCTTGGCGCGACTGTGGTGGGGATGTTTGTGTCAGGCGTGACCCTTCCCGCAGCGTGATTTTGGTCGCTTGTGTCCTCAGTGCTGGTGTCTTGTTGATCGGAGGGCACACTCGGATCTGCATCGATATCTACCGGCTCTGACGTATTTTTAGGCTCAGGCTCAGGCTCAGTGATCTGTGGCGCGTGGTGCGTTGCCAAAATTTGAATGGCGTTGGCGTCACGATCAATGTTCGTGCCCTTGCCGATCAACGCATCAGCGGCCTCAGAACGTCCAAAGAACGGCTCGCCATCAAAGGTGTCCTCATCAGGCATGGCTACAAAACACAGAGGATTAAAACGGTGCTCGCGGGCAAAGCCTTCGGCTTCTTCCAAGGTTTCACGCGCCACAACGGCCAATTGCAGGCCCGCGTCACAAACGTTCCAGTCATAGACCAAATCATCCAGCGCATAAGGCGTTGCACCGATAAGCGCGTCTTCGATTGTCTTTTTACGCTTGGACTTGTTGTGGCCAGGATCGGGAATGGTGCGGTATAAAATTTGGCTGTTTGGGATCACCAATTTGGTGGATAGCCCCGAGGCGGCGATCGCTGTTGCGGTGCTGCGCAAGCGCGCAAGCGCGTTCGTCAGGTCGGGGTCATCCAACGACACATCGCCCATGCTGTGCCAGCCACTTGAGGCGCGATGCAGCAGTATAATGCCAGTGTGGGTGAAATTTAGAGCAAAATTCGGCTTCATTCTTTTCGCATAACCTGACTTTGCCGCGCTGTCAGCGGCCCGTTACTGTGTTGTGTAACGCTACCTTAAGACCCCGCAGGCGCAAAGAAAAACTGAACTTTGTCACTTGGCGGTTTGTCGCGGACCCTCACAGGGGCGCGGAGGCTGAGAGATGGTGGCTGTTTGGGGCTATGCCCCCATTTGCGTTACCGCATCCACATATTGGCTTTTTTGATGCGATTGCGGATCATTTTTTCGCGGCGGGGCAGGTTGTCACGGTCAAACATGTCGCGCACGCGATCGCCTTTGTTTTGATAAACGATGCGTTTGATCGGCTCATATTCTTTGAGCACTTTTTTGATCCAATTGGGTTCAGAGGCTTTGCGCAGCTTGTCCACCACATCGTCACTTTCGCGCGCAAACAGCAATGGGAAGGTGCGGTAATGGCATGATATAGCCCCATCCAGTGTGTTCTCGGGGATCGTGCGCCGCGCGCCGCCGAAAGAATGGATCACCAGTGGCAAAGCGACTTGGTCAAGCCAAGGATCAAAGTTTTGCAACATGGCTTCTTTGGGCGGATCGGCCAAGATTTCTGTGGCGTATTGGGTGAAACGTTCGCCAAAGAGTTTGGGGCATTTGTAAAAGAAAAAGCCCGCATTGAAATACATGTAGCGTTTCCAATATTCGTCGGGTTGGGTCAGATCCAGCGTGCTTTCAAATTCCAAACCGAATTTGTCGTAAAGTGATTTCCAGATCTCACCATATCCGGGACCGTAGAGTTCGATTTCGGGCCAAGTGCCTTCGGCTTTGAGCGACGCGCAGGGGCGATCAAAATCGAACGGCACGCTGGACACAGGACCTGTGATCAATGTGTCAGTGTCGAAAAACACAAATGGTTCGCCCTCGGGCAGGGCTTTGAGGGCTTCAATTTTGTTGCCGTAAGGATAGGATTGGCCAAAGTGTTCGGTCTCAAAAGGTAGGATTTCTGCCCCAAGACGGGCCAGTGCAGACAGTAAATCGGCTTGTTTTATACGCGGATCGCCATTCCATAGTGGGCCTGGTTGAGGCTCGGCGATGAACAAACGCCCTTTGAAATCAGGATCATTTTGACGCAAGGAAGCTGCGAACAACAAGGCCTCATACATAAGACGCCCATTTTGGCCGATCACAACAATATTGAACGGATTTGGCTTTTTAGACGTACCTGTCATACTGATTATGTCATCTCTCGTGTCTGGGCCGTATTTCGGATAACTATAAGCTGGATTGTTCTTGATCGAAAGATGGCAAATGTCAGCTTATGTATAAGGATAATTCCATGAGACGCTTGTTGCCTATCCTATTGGCGTTGGCCACTGTTTCGCCCAGCTTTGGTGCAAATTTTACAACTGCGGCTGAGGTAAAGCCGATATTACAGGCGACCAAAGCGAATTGGATCGCTGTGCGGTTGTATGAAGGGCGTGATCTGCTGTATTTTACCAATCTGTTGGCGTGGCGCTGCGGCGTGTCTAAGATTGAGTTCAGCGTCAATGGCGGGGATATGACTGAATTCGAGGCCGAGCCGTGCTACAGTGATGCCGCTCAACCCAATGCGCTTAAAGCTGAAAGTTTAGATGCGATTTTAGTATCATTTGCGCCCAATACGATCGAAACCATCGATTTGCGTGTGACGTATGGCGATCAGACTGTCGAAGAGGTCGCATATCTGCGGTCGGCTGTTCAGATCAATTGATCTTTTGGCAATCTCAAACGCAACCACCAAAGGCCCATTACTATTTATAAATCAAAGGGGATTAAATGGTGGGCGACCCTGGAATCGAACCAGGCGTGGGTCTCCCCGGCGGAGTTACAATCCGCTGCCGCACCTTGCAGCCCGTCGCCCACTCGGATGCGTTTGCATCGTTGTGTGCGGGGTGGATACAAGTGGACTGCGGGGGCGTCAACAGGAAAATTGCTTGTATCTAAACAAACAGCAAGGCAAGGAAGGGGCGCACGCTAAAACGGGATACTTGGTCATGAAAAAACCCCAATGGGTCGTCGAAAAAGAACAACACAAACGCAAAGCCGCCGCGACGACGGTTTGGCTGTTTGGATTGCATGCGGTGCGCGATGCGTTGCGCAACCCTGATCGCGAAAAGCTCAAGCTTGTTGTGACCAAAAACGCCTATGACAAATTGGCCGAAGACATCGCCAAGTCTGGCATGGATCCCGATATTGTTGAGCCGCGCAAATTTGATGTGCCGATTGATGCGCAATCTGTGCACCAAGGGGCCGCGATGGAAGTCAAACCTCTGGCGTGGGGCTCTGTCGAAGAAATTTGCCTCGGCGAAGGCGAGGGCGTGCCAACGGTTGTTTTGCTTGATCAGGTGACGGACCCACATAACGTAGGTGCGATTCTGCGCTCTGCCGAGGTGTTCGGGGCCGAGGCTGTGATCGCCACCGCGCGTCACGCGGCCCCCGAAACAGGTGCTTTGGCGAAAACCGCATCAGGTGCGCTTGAGCGTCAGCCCTATTTGCGGGTGCGCAACTTGGCCGACACCATGACTGAGCTGCAAAATATGGGATTCGTTTGTTTGGGCCTAGACGGTGAAGCCGAGGTCGAACTGGATGATGCGTTGGCCAATTTGTCGGGCATGCCTGTGGCGCTTGTGATGGGGGCCGAAGGTCCGGGTTTGCGTCAAAAGACACGCGAGACCTGCGATGCCTTGGTGAAAATCCCCTACAAACGTGATTTTGGCTCATTGAATGTGTCAAATGCTGCGGCTGTGGCGTTGTATTCTGCGTCCAAACGCTAAGGGATGCCGAGGTTTGTTCACGCCAGTTAACATCGTGTTCACGAATCTATTACATGCTCTTTAAATAGACCCGTTAAGACCTAAGTATATCAGGAGACGCGCACTTGGAACGCGCGCGATCCTCCCTATGTCCCTCGTTCCACACTATGCCCGAGCCCGTCCCCGGCTCGGGCTTTTTTATGCGCAGCACGCGGGATTTAGCCGGTGGTTTGTCAAACCACTGGTGTTTTTTGAAAAAGCAGCGCTATCTTTAAATCATGAGCCATGTAGATCGTCTAAGTGACCCCGATATCACGCGTATTTTGACCTCAACGCGTGTGATCGCGCTGGTGGGGGCCTCGCCGCGCCCTGAGCGCGCGTCGCACAAAGTGGGCATGTTTCTTGCCTCGCTCGGATACAAGGTGATTCCCGTCAATCCGGGGCAGGCAGGCAAAGAGTTGTTTGGCCAAACCTGTGTGGCCTCGCTTAAAGATATCGACGAACCTGTTGATATGGTAGATATTTTTCGAAAGTCCGAAGATGTGTTGCCCGTGGTCGAAGAGGCACTTGAGCATCTGCGCGGCCTCAAAACCATCTGGATGCAGCTTGATATCATCAATGACAAAGCGGCGGCTTTGGGCCGTGCTCAGGGTGCCGATGTGGTGATGGATCGCTGTCCCGCGATTGAAATTCCACGATTGGGGCTTGGCAGGGTCAATATGACTTAAGTGCGTTCGCCGCGTGATGCTTTCTCAGCAATGCCAGACACACCTGCGCGGCGATCAAGTTCGTCCATAACGTCGCCAAGTGTGATGTCACGCGCCGCCAACATGACGCCAAGATGATAGATCACGTCAGCCGCCTCATATGTTAAATTCTCACGATCATTTTTGGCGCAGGCAATGATCGCTTCAATGCTTTCTTCGCCAAATTTCTCAGCGCATTTATCCGCCCCTTTGGCCAACAGTTTGGCGGTCCAAGAACTGTCGGCTGGGGCGGATTTGCGGTCTTCGATTGTTGCGGCAAGGCGGTCTATGGCGTGTGTCATCTCATCAATCCTTAGGTCAGGCGCTCAATTGAGCCGCATTGGAATGCCAGCGGCGGCCATGTGTTCTTTGGCCTCTTGAATGGTGTAATCGCCAAAGTGGAAAATGCTTGCGGCCAAAACAGCCGAGGCATGGCCTTCCGTGACGCCTTCAACCAGATGGTCGAGATTTCCAACGCCACCAGAGGCAATCACCGGCACATTGACTGCATCGGCAATGGCGCGGGTCATTTTTAGGTTAAATCCAGAGCGCGTGCCATCGCGGTCCATCGAGGTCAGCAGAATTTCACCAGCGCCTTTGGCGGCGATGAGTTTGGCAAATTCAACCGCATCGATGGGATTACCATCTTTGTCCAGTGCTGCTTTGCGTCCCCCATGGGTGAAAATAGACCACTTCGTGGCGTTCCCATTGTCGTCCCACTCAACCGTCTTTGCGTCAATCGCGCAAACAATACACTGCGACCCGAACCGATCCGCAGAGCGCGCAATCACATCTGGATCGGCCACGGCGGCAGAGTTGAACGAGACTTTGTCGGCGCCCGCCAAAAGCAAATCACGCACATCATTTGGTGAGCGCACGCCGCCACCAATCGTGAGCGGCATAAAGCATTGTTCCGCCGTGCGGGTGGCCAGATCAAACATGGTGCCGCGATTTTCATGGGTGGCTTTGATGTCAAGAAAACACAGTTCATCCGCACCCGCCAAATCATAGGCGCGCGCTTGCTCAACGGGGTCGCCCGCGTCGATCAGATCAACGAAATTCACACCTTTGACAGTGCGCCCTTCGGCGACATCAAGGCAGGGGATGATGCGGGTTTTAAGCATGGGGCAGATCCGTCATATGTGCGGTGTTGCCCTGTCTTTACTGCGCCTTGGCCGTCGATGCAATTGGTGCGTCGGGTTTGTGATTGGCAATCCTGCGCATGGCATCACGCACAATCAGGATATGAAAGGGCATAACGATCGCCAAATAGGCGCGCCCGAGCATATTGTTACGGTGAACCCATGTGGCCATGTGGATTTTGCCTGCTTCGCGCAGGATTGAAATGCGAAAGTTAAGATGGGTGTCATCTGTGCCAAGAATGATCTCGGCGTCATTTTCAAAATGGATGGGGAAAATTGCACCGGGGCCCGTGTTCGAGGTCTCGGTTTTCAGTCCCAAAGGTTTGACCAGTCTGTTGCGCAGCGCCAAAAGCGCATCCGCCCATTTGGGCATGCTCAGGCCAATTGTGGCGGCCTCTTTGGGGGACAGATCGGATGGGACGGCATAGCCATCGATGAAATCGCCCGTCTGGACCATGGGCCAAAGATGAGAGGATTTGGGCAGTGGTGTTTTGACAACTTGGGACATTTTGAAATTCATACTTATGTGCGTGTGAGCGCAGTTTACATAAAAAAACACCGCCCCCCATTGGGAGCGGTGTCGCATGTCATTTTGTCGCGTGATGGTCAGGGGTTAGCCCTTGAGAACCTTCAAGGCCTCGCCCAAATCAATCGCACCATCGTACAGCGCACGACCTGAAATGGCGCCGTTCAAAGGCGCGCCGCAGGATTTCAGCGCGCGCAGATCATCAAGCGATGACACGCCGCCAGAGGCGATCACAGGGATCGACACCGCATTGCCAAGGGCCGCTGTGGCCTCAACATTTGGGCCCTGCATCGCGCCGTCACGGTTGATGTCGGTGTAGATGATCGCGGCGACGCCCGCGTCCTCGAATGATTTTGCCAAATCTGTCACGTTGATGGTGGTCTCGTTGGCCCAGCCTTTGGTCGCGACCATGCCATTGCGCGCATCGATGCCCACGGCCACGTGGCCAGGGAATGCCTTTGCTGCTTCGCGCACGAGATCAGGGTTTTCGACAGCCACAGTCCCAAGAATCACCCGCTCAAGACCTTTGTCGAGCCAGCGTTCAATCGTTGCCATATCGCGAATGCCACCGCCCAGTTGAGCAGGCACTTTGCACTGTTTCAGGATTTCCTCGACAGGGGCGGCGTTCACAGGTTCACCCGCAAAAGCGCCATTGAGGTCAACCAAATGCAGCCACTCACAGCCCGCGTTGACAAACTCAAGCGCTTGAGCGGCAGGATTGTCATTGAACACAGTCGCTTGATCCATTTCGCCTTTGTACAGGCGCACGGCATTGCCGTCTTTGAGGTCAATCGCGGGGTAGAGGATCATGGTGGCAGCCCTTGTTGGAAAATACGTTGGCTTTCTTTTGCATGATTGGGCGCGGATTGCAAAGACGTGCTGTGAAAGACTGTGCCCCAACGTCAGACTTGCCAGAAAAACATGGGCCGCTCAGGATCATCCATACAAAAGGGAGGATTAAACACATGAATAAATTCATACTGGCCGCGAGCTTGGCTTTTGGACTGATTGGCGGGCTAGCGGCCCCTGCGATGGCGGCGGATCCTGTGTTGGGGATTTGGCAGACCGAAGTTGATGATGGCGCTTATGCTTATGTCAAAATGGCGCCCTGTGGTGACAAAATTTGCGGCCATATTTCGCGTACCTTCAAGGACAGCGGCGAATATAAATCGCCGAACATTGGTTTGAAACTGGTGTGGGATATGGATGCTTCTGGCGGTGGGAAATATAAAAATGGTAAAATTTTTCAGCCCTCTACAGGCAAAACATTCAATTCAAAACTGGCGATGAACGGCAATGTTTTAAAAGTGTCGGGCTGTGTCGGTCCGATTTGTAAAAAGCAAACATGGGCGCGGATTAAGTAATCTCGCCAAAGATTGCCCCTCAAAGAGGCGCCCCTCAATCAAGAAATGCTGCATAGGCTGCGTTTCTTGGGGGGCGCGTTTTAGGGTTTCCAAGCGAGGAAGTTGGCGATGATGCGCAGGCCCGCTGCTTGGCTTTTCTCGGGGTGAAATTGACAGCCGATCATCGTGTCACGCCCGATGATCGCCGTGATGTCGCCCGCATAATCCACATGCGCCAAACGGTGCGCTGGGTTGGCCACGCGCACATGATAGGAATGCACGAAATAGGCGTGATCGCCGGTGCTAACGCCATCCAGAACAGGATGCGGGTTGTCGATGATCAAATCGTTCCAGCCCATATGCGGCACTTTGAGCGCTTTGTCCGCAGGATCGATATGCACCACATCGCCGCCGATCCAATCGAAACCTGCGGTGTCTTTGTATTCATGTCCCGTGGTGGCCATCATTTGCATGCCGATGCAAATGCCCATGAATGGTCGTGCATTGTGGGTGACTTGTTGCTCAATCGCCTCGAAAAGTCCGGTGTGATCAAACAGATGCGCTTTGCAGGCCGGAAAGGCCCCGTCGCCCGGCAACACAATGCGGTCAGCTTTCGCGACAACATCAGGGTCAGATGTGACGATCACCTCGCCCGCACCCGCTTCGCGCGCCATGCGTTCGAACGCCTTTTGCGCTGAGTGAAGATTGCCGCTGTCGTAGTCTACAAGTGCTGTGAGCATGAGGGTCTCAAGTCAATAAAGGGAAAGGGCGCACAGGGCCACAGAGTGTGCCCGCGCAAAAATGTCGTATAGTAAAGCCCGCTTAGAGCATGCCTTTGGTCGACGGCAAAGCATTGGCCATACGCGGGTCGAGTTCCACAGCCATACGCAAGGCTTTGGCCACGGATTTGAATGCGGCCTCGGCGATGTGGTGGCTGTTGATCCCGTGCACTTTATCGATGTGCAATGAGATGCCGCCGTGGGTGGACAGGGCTTGGAAAAACTCGCGCACCAGTTCTGTGTCGAACGTGCCGATTTTTGCGGATGGAAAGTCAACGTTCCACACCAAAAAGGGCCGCGCAGACAGATCAAGCGCCGTGGCAACTTGGGTGTCATCCATCGCAAGTGCAAAGTGCCCGTAACGGTTCATGCCCTTTTTGTCGCCCACAGCTTTTGTCAAAGCCTGCCCGATGGCGATGCCCACGTCTTCGACAGTGTGGTGATCATCGATATGCGTGTCCCCATCGGCGCGGATGGTCATGTCGATCAAAGAGTGGCGCGACAATTGATCCAACATGTGGTCAAAAAAACCAACGCCAGTTTGGTTGTCATAAGTGCCAGTGCCATCGAGATTGATCTCGACGCTGATCTTTGTCTCGGCTGTGTCGCGGGTGATGGTCGCTGTACGCATTTTGGGCCTCAATCTGTGATTTAAGGCGTTTATAGGCGGCAATTGGCTTCAGGCCAAGCGCTGTTGCAGTCGCCCGAGCTGGGCGTGGCTCAGATGGTGACAAAAGCGCCTCAACGGGTGAGGTGAGGGGCGCACTGCTGCGGATGGAAAATGTCTACAGGCTATGGACGCAATCTCGCTTAGGTCATGTGGAAGGCTTGTCAAATTTTCAGCAATTAAGACTAAGTTAATTAACTTTTGGTCAAATACGATTGACGAATTGTGAATGGAGAGCGTTTTGAGACTGCTCATTATGCATGGAGATATTGAAACCACGACCCGCTGGCAGGTTGCCTTTGGGGCGCGGGGTCATCATGTCCGCCGTGCGCGCAGTATCGATAGCGCAGAGCAACAGCTGCGCGAAGATCGCTTTGATTTGCTGTTGTTTGATTTTCTTGTGGATGGGCACAGTTGTTTGTCGACAGCGCTGTTGGCGCAGTTTCATCAGCCGCATATCGTGTCTGTTCTGGTGTCCGATCGTGCCCCCGATATGCAAAGCGACATGTTTTCCCGTCTGGCCAGCTTGCGCTGCGTTTTGGGCTCTGAGACCCCTGTGAGTGATCTGGTGACGATTTGCGAAGAGCTGACAAAAGGCTCTGCGGTGCAGCGATCTGATCCACCGGCCCGCGAGCGGTTTGAGGGTGGGTCTCGGTTGGCCGCTTTGGAAACGCTGTATCGTCGTCGGTCGGATGTCGACAATAATGAGCCGCCCAGCGGTGTGGATCAGCACGCCTAAGGGGCTTTTCTGCTGGGGGTGATCTTTGGTATTTATTTGATTTTACACAAGAAAAAAGGCCGCCCGAAGGCGACCTGATTTTCTGTTCTTTGTGTTTGGAGCGGGTGAAGCGATTCGAACGCTCGACCCTAACCTTGGCAAGGTTATGCTCTACCCCTGAGCTACACCCGCTTCCTTAGACCTGAACCAAAGGCCTTGTCGTCTGTGCTTTTCGCTGCTCTCAGCGTCTGGGCGGGTAACCCAGATCCTCTCATGGGTGTGAGAGGAACCAATGGAGCGGGTGAAGCGATTCGAACGCTCGACCCTAACCTTGGCAAGGTTATGCTCTACCCCTGAGCTACACCCGCTTCGTTGGTGAGGGCGGATATAGGCCGATGAACTTGGGGCCGCAAGGGTAAAATTGCGCATCTGTTTAATTTTTTTTGTGCCCATGCCAATCGTTTCGCGCGGAGCCTTTAAAATAAGGCCAATGATAGCAATGTGATGACCAAGATTATCAGTATGGCAAAGCAGGTGAGCACACCAACCGTGCGCAATTTCAATCCGATGGGCCGGCGCATCAGGCCAAGACCGTAAGCATGTGTCACGCGGCTGATCAAAAAGGCGATTCCGACACAGAACAAGAGGGCGTTTGGCGCGCCTTGCACTTCAGCCAAGCCCATCAAAATGAATGTGAGCGGGGCGTATTCGCTAAAGTTTCCGTGTTGCCGCATCCGTGTTTCAAGTTGGGAACTGTCGCCTGCGCCAAGTGACACCTGTTTGCTGCGCCGGACGGTGATCACGCGCGCAGTCAAAATTAAGTAAAACACGGTGGCAAGGCTGGCGAAGATCGATGTTAGGGGCAGTGAGATCATTGGTATGTGTCTCTTTGTTGTTGATGTATAATGTGCATACGCACGGCGCAGGCATTTGGGTCAATTTACGCTTTGGCAGGTTAAAGTTTCGCAGGGCCCAACAGATCCCAGCGATTGCCAAAAGGGTCGCGGAACACCACGACTTTGCAATAGGGCTCATCGCGGGGAAGTTCTTCAAAGTGAACGCCCTTGGATTTCAACAGCGCGTAGTCTGCATCGAAATCATCAGAGCGTAAAAACAGCCACACGCGCCCGCCACCTTGATTGCCAATCGCATCGGTTTGATCCCCCACCGCGCGGGCAAGCAAAAATTCGGTTTGCGCCCCCTTGGCGGCGACCCGCACCCACCGTTTGCCACCGCCCATGTCGGTGTCTTCCAAGAGATCAAATCCCAGCACGCCCGAATAGAACGCAATGCCTGCATCGTAGTCTGGCACAAGAATCGCCAGTAAACTCAGGTGAGTGAGGGTCATAAAAACTCCAATAAAAAACCACGCGCAGCAGGGTGCTACGCGTGGCTGATCTGGTCAAGCAGCTTGGTGGCTTATTCGAATTCCACCAGCAAATCTTTTGCATCGATTTGAGCGCCAGGGGTGATGTGGATGGCTTTGATCGTGCCGTCTTGATCGGCGGTGATGGATGTTTCCATTTTCATCGCCTCGATGGTGAGCAAGCCGTCACCTTTGAGCACTTTTTGTCCCACGGTCACAAGCACACTTGCCACCACGCCCGGCATAGGCGCGCCGACGTGTGCTGTGTTGCCCAGCTCGGCCTTGGCGCGCGCGATGACGCTTGCGGTGGCAGAGCGGTCTTTCACACGCACGGTGCGCGGTTGGCCGTTGAGCTCAAAGAACACTTTGACTTCGCCTTCTTCATTTGGCTCGGACAGGGCCGAACAGCGAATTTCCAATGTCACACCGGGGTCGATGGACACCGAGATTTGCTCGCTTGGGATCATGCCGTAAAAGAAGTTTTTGGTCGGCAACGTGCGCACAGGGCCGTAGGTTTCATGACGCCCGCGATAGTCGCTAAACACTTTGGGGTACATGAGGTAGCCGTTGAGATCCTCATCGTCGATCTCGACCCCCAAGGCCTCAGACGCGTCCTTGCGGGTCGCTTCCAAATCAACAGGTTTGAGGTGTTTGCCGGGGCGTTCCAGATTGGGTTTTTCTTTGCCCAAGACCTTTGTGAGGATGGTTTGAGGAAAGCCTGCAGGCGGTTGGCCCAAGTTGCCGCGCATCATGTCGATCACAGAATCTGGGAAAGAGACCTCGGTTTTGGGATCCTCGACTTGGGCGCGGGTGAGGCCTTGGGAGACCATCATCAACGCCATGTCGCCGACCACTTTGGACGAAGGCGTCACTTTGACAATATCGCCGAACATCATGTTCACATCGGCGTAGGCTTGAGCCACCTCATGCCAGCGTTCCTCTAAGCCAAGCGAGCGGGCTTGGGCTTTGAGGTTGGTGAATTGACCGCCGGGCATTTCGTGCAGGTAGACTTCAGAGGCGGGGGCCTCAAGGCCGGCCTCGAACGCCGCATATTGGCCGCGCACTGTTTCCCAGTAGTTGGATATTTCACGGATCGCGCCAATGTCCAAACCGGTGTTGCGCTCGGAAAAACGTGTGGCCTCAACAATCGAGCCCAAACACGGCTGTGATGTGCCGCCAGAAAAGGCGTCCATCGCTACGTCAACCGCATCCACGCCCGCGTCGCTTGCGGCCAAAATGGTCGCGGCGGCGATGCCCGATGTGTCATGGGTGTGGAAGTGGATCGGTAGGCCGACCTCTTCTTTGAGCGCTTTGATCAAAACCCGCGCTTGGTCGGGTTTCAACAGACCCGCCATGTCTTTGAGGCCCAAAATATGCGCGCCTGCGGCTTTCAAATCTTGACCCATTTTAACGTAGTATTGCAGGTCGTATTTGGGACGTGTTGGATCGAGCAAGTCGCCCGTGTAGCAAATCGTGCCCTCACAGACCTTGCCACTTTCAATCACCGCATCCATCGCAACGCGCATGTTTTCAACCCAGTTCAACGAGTCAAACACGCGGAACACATCAACGCCGGTGTCCGCCGCTTGTTTGACGAAAGATTGCACAACGTTGTCAGGATAGTTGGTGTAGCCGACGCCGTTTGACGCCCGCAATAGCATCTGTGTCATGATGTTTGGCATGCGTTCCCGAATGTCGCGCAGGCGCTGCCAAGGACATTCTTGCAAAAAGCGATACGCCACATCAAATGTCGCCCCGCCCCAGCATTCAACCGAGAACAGCTGCGGCAAATTGGCAGCATAGGCGGGCGCCGCGTTGATCATATCGATCGAGCGCATGCGGGTGGCCAGCAAAGATTGGTGACCGTCGCGCATGGTGGTGTCGGTGATCAACAATTGCTTTTGCGCCAGCATCCAATCGGCCACGGCCTGCGGGCCTTTTTCTTGCAAAAGCTGACGTGTGCCGGCTTTTGGGGTTTGCGTGCGCGGCTTTGGTGCGGTCGGTGTTCGCGCATCGGCGGCAGGCATTGGCCGGCCTGCTGTCTCGGGGTGACCGTTGACAGAAATGTCCGCCAAATAAGTCAAAATTTTCGTGGCACGGTCTCGGCGCGGTTTGAAGTCAAACAGCTCAGGTGTGTTGTCGATGAACGTGGTGGAATACTCATTGGACACAAATGTCGGGTGCTTGAGCAGGTTTTCCACAAAGGCGATGTTGGTTGAGACGCCGCGAATGCGGAACTCGCGCAACGCGCGGTCCATGCGGGCAATCGCCGCCTCTGGCGTGCGCGCCCAAGCTGTCACCTTGGTTAATAGGCTGTCATAATAGCGCGTGATCACAGCGCCAGAATAGGCGGTGCCGCCGTCAAGACGAATGCCCATGCCTGTGGCAGACCGATACGTGGTGATGCGGCCATAGTCAGGGATAAAGTTGTTGGTGGGGTCTTCTGTGGTGACGCGACACTGGATCGCGTGGCCATCAAGTTTCACGTCATATTGGCTGGCCACACCTGTGGCCGCCATCAAGGATTTGCCTTCCGCGATCAAAATCTGAGCGCGCACAATGTCGATGCCCGTGACTTCCTCGGTGATGGTGTGTTCCACTTGGACGCGTGGGTTCACTTCGATAAAGTAGAATTTTCCGGTTTCCATATCCATGAGGAACTCAACGGTGCCTGCGCACTCGTAGTTCACATGCTCACAGATTTTCTTACCCAAAGCACAGATCTCTTCGCGCTGCGCCTCAGACAAATAGGGGGCCGGCGCACGTTCAACCACTTTTTGATTGCGGCGCTGAACCGAACAATCGCGCTCGTACAGGTGGTAAATATTGCCCATCTGATCGCCAAGGATTTGCACCTCAACGTGACGCGCGCGCACGATCATTTTCTCTAAGTAGCCCTCACCATTGCCAAAAGCGGCCTCTGCCTCGCGGCGGCCCTCTTTGACTTTTTCCTCAAGCTCTTCAGCGTTGTAAACAGGGCGCATGCCACGCCCGCCACCGCCCCATGACGCTTTGAGCATCAAGGGAAATCCAACGTCAGCGGCCTCTTTGCGGATGGCGTCAAAATCATCGCCCAACACTTCGGTTGCCGGAATAACAGGCACGCCCGCTTCAATCGCCACGCGGCGCGCTGAGGCTTTGTCACCAAGCTGGCGCATGGTTTGCGCTTTGGGGCCGATAAACGTAATGCCCGCCTCAACGCAGGCGTCAACAAATTCAGGGTTTTCAGACAGCAAGCCATAGCCGGGGTGAATCGCATCCGCGCCAGACAATTTGGCCACGCGAATGATTTCCTCAATCGACAAATACGCAGCAACCGGCCCCATGCCTTCGCCAATCTTATACGCTTCATCCGCCTTGAAACGGTGCAACGATAGCTTGTCTTCCTCGGCATAGATAGCGACCGTGCGTTTCCCCATCTCGTTGGCGGCGCGCATCACACGGATCGCGATTTCGCCACGATTGGCGATGAGAATCTTCTTAAAGTCGGCCATAGTCTATCTTCCCCTAAAGCTATTGACGTTGATACGCTAGGTTCTTTTCTGCAGCGCAGCAAACACTATTTGTATCAACGCATATGTTGATATTTATATCGGCGTTGCGCGTCTTTTAATGTTAGCGCAAACAAAAGGGAAGGGTTGAGGGCCAACGCGGCGTCACGTTGGCCCTCAACTGGTCTATATTTGCCTCAAAAGATTAGGCAGTTAAAGAAGTGGGGTGGGTCAAATTACACATATGCTAAGTGCGGCCATGCAGCATCTCTTCCTTTAAAAACAAGGAAATGACAAATGCGATGCTCAATAGGGTGGCCACAATCCAATAAATTGGCGTGATGGCTGCCGTAACAGATTGTGCGATCTGGTTTTGAACCTCATTTGGCAGTTTCGACAAAAGTTGAGGGCCAAGCTCTGCGACTGAACTCATGCCTTCAATATGTATACCGCCCATGGCGCGCGCGACGCCTGCGGCAAATATCGCACCAAACAGCGCCACGGCGACGGATCCACCAATTTGGCGAAACAAAACGCCTGCAGCCGTGGCCGTCCCAAGCTGGGCGCGGGGCACGGTGTTTTGCACAGCTGTGGTGATCACTGGAAAATTCATCCCAAGTCCCATGCCGAACAAGATGAGCGCGGCGTAAAACACAACATTCGACATGTCTGGCGATATTTGCGTCAGTCCAAGCGCGCCGAAGGTGGCTAAAAACGTGCCGATGATGGGCAAAATACGGTACCGTCCAGTTCTGCCCATATAGCGCCCAGCAAAGGTCGACCCAGACAAAATACCAACTGTCAAAGGGATCAGTTGCAGGCCGGATGTCGTCGCACTTGCGCCTTGGGCCATTTGCAAAAAGACTGGCAAAAAGGTGATCGATCCCAGCATGGCCGCGCCAGTGAGCAACGCCAAAAGTGTTGTGACTGTAAAGACGTTAATCTTGAACAGAGACATCGGCAAAATCGGCTCTGCGGCACGTAACTCTGATACGATAAAGGCTGCGGTGGAGGCAATAAAGAGTGCCATCAGTCCGATGGATTCTATACTGGCCCATGCAATTTCTTTGCCGCCCAAAGCAGTGACAAGCACCAAAGAAGACAGGGAAATTGTCAAAGATATGGCGCCTGCAAAATCGATCGCGGGCGATGTGCGTACACCTGTTGGTTTAAAGCTGATCAAAAATCCGACCAAGGCCAAAGCGCCAATCGGCAGGTTGATAAAGAAAATCCAGTGCCAGCTGAGTGCATCGACAAACCAGCCGCCCAAAAGGGGCCCTATGACAGAAGACAGGCCAAACACGCCAGCAAACACGCCTTGAATTTTGCCGCGCTCTTTGGGGGGGAGAACGTCGCCGATGATTGACAGCGCCAACACAAACAACCCGCCGCCACCGAGGCCTTGAACCGCGCGTGCTAAAATTAGAAACAACATAGACGAGGCGAGACCGCACAAAACGGATCCGACCAAAAAGATGCTCACCGAGATGAACACCACGTTGCGGCGCCCATATAGATCTCCGAATTTTCCATACAGCGGGGCCGCGATGGTGGAGGCCAAAATGTAGGATGTCACCACCCATGACAGGTGGTTCAGTCCGCCGAGGTCTGCGACGATGGTGGGCAGTGCTGTTGAAACGATGGTTTGATCCAGTGCTGCCAAAAGCAACAGCACCGCGACAGAGGCAATCACAAGTCCAACCGATGTTGTGGCTGTGCTGTGTTGTGCTTGTGTGCTTTGGGCACCGGATGATTGGCCAGATGATTGGCCAGATGATTGGGATGTGTTTGTCATATGAAATCCTATTGCCATTCCGTTTGGGGTTTTGGCTCTGGTTTCGTGTAATGTTTTGGCCATTATGTGTCAATGACATATATATGCCAATCGCACATACTTGACGGTAACATATAAAATGTGGCACCCAAGCGATATGACTGAAAAAAAACCATCGACAGAAATGTCCTCACAACAAAATACGGCACCGCAGTGCGATCCGCGTGTCCTCAGTGGCATACCTGAACTGCTTGAGCAGAAAGGGTTTTCCGCCGAGGCGATCACTGCGCTGCTACAGTTTGATGTCGCAAATTTCCAATGGCGTCGGATGTGGGAGCGCGAGGAGTTTCGTGGAAAGGTTTTTGAAGGGCTGAGTGATGTGTTGGAGCCCGCTTTGTTGCAGGGCCTCATTAGTGTTGCGCGCATTCAAGACGGGGTTGGTCGCCCGGAACCGATGTCACCCACCGTTGGTTTGGTGGCCGATTTGATGCAGGTCGATCCCTCTCGGGCGTCTCGGATCGTGGCGGACCTTGTGTCGCGTGGATATGTCCAGCGTGCGGTCGCCCAAGATGACGCGCGTAAATCGGTGTTGGCTGTGACCCCCAAAGGCTTTCAATATTTGCATGACTTTATGCGCGCGAAATGGACGTTGTTGAGCGATGTGTTCGAGGGGTGGGAGGAGCCTGATGTCGAAGTTTTTTCTAATCTTTTTCAAAGGTTTGTCACAAGTCTGGCACGCAACGTTCAACGTGATCCCAACCTTTAATCTGGGGCAAGAGCTAAAGTGTTCTGTTTAAAAGAGGCATTTTTTGCCACTTCGGGCGGCGAACAATTGCAGAACATGCTTTTCCTCGGCGCTTGTGTGCATTAACGTCCTTTTCATGAGCAGATTTGATGAAGAAGACGCCTTTGAGGCGGCCGTTGCCCCCCAAGGTGGCTCCCTGACGCAGCGCGCGATGGCCGCTCGGCCTATGCCGTATTTGGATGGGTTGAACCCTGCGCAACGCGAAGCGGTGGAAACCTTGGATGGTCCCGTTTTGATGCTGGCCGGTGCGGGCACGGGCAAAACCAAGGCGCTGACGTGCCGTATTGCGCATTTGCTCAACACGGGGCGCGCGCGTCCCAATGAAATTCTTGCTGTGACCTTTACCAACAAAGCGGCGCGCGAAATGAAAAGTCGTGTGGGTGATTTGATGGGCACCTCTGTGGCGGGCATGCCGTGGCTTGGTACCTTTCACTCTGTTTGTGTCAAACAATTGCGCCGTCATGCGGAACTTGTGGGATTGAAATCCAATTTCACGATTTTGGACACCGACGATGTGGTGCGTCTGCTCAAACAGTTGATCAAAGCCGAAGGCATTGACGAAAAACGCTGGCCTGCGCGCCAACTGGCGGGGGTGATTGATGCGTGGAAAAACCGTGCCCTGACACCTGCCAAAGTGTCAGCGTCCGATGATGAAGCGTTCAATGGATATGGCGTAAAACTGTATCGCCAATACCAAGACCGCCTAAAGGCGCTGAACGCCTGTGATTTCGGTGATTTGTTGCTGCATATGGTGACGATTTTCCAAACACATCCCGATTTGTTGGATCAATACCAACGCTGGTACAAATACATTCTGGTGGACGAGTACCAAGATACCAACGTCGCGCAATATTTGTGGCTGCGCCTGTTGGGGGCGGCTCATAAAAATGTGTGTTGTGTCGGCGATGATGATCAGTCGATTTACGGCTGGCGCGGGGCTGAAGTGGGCAATATCTTGCGGTTTGAAAAGGATTTTCCTGGCGCAAAGGTTGTGCGTTTGGAACAAAACTACCGCTCGACACCGCATATTTTGGCGGCAGCCTCTGGTGTGATTTCTGGCAACTCAAACCGTCTGGGCAAAGATCTGTGGACGGCTGAGACCGAGGGCGAAATGGTGCGCTTGATCGGCCATTGGGATTACGAGGACGAAGCGCGTTGGATCGGCGAAGAAATCGAGGCGATGGCCTCTGGATCGCGCGCCAAGTTGCGTAAATTTTCGCTGGAAGATATGGCCATTTTAGTGCGCGCCTCGCATCAAATGCGCGCCTTTGAGGATCGGTTCCTCAAAATCGGTCTGGCCTATCGCGTCATTGGCGGGCCGAAATTTTACGAGCGTTTGGAATGTCGTGACGCCATTGCCTATTTCCGCGTGGTGATTCAGCCCGAGGACGATTTGGCGTTCGAGCGCATCATCAACACGCCCAAACGTGGTGTTGGCCCCAAAGCGTTGCTTGATATTCAAAATATGGCGCGCGCAAACGGGGTGTCTTTGAAAGAGGGCGCGCGTTTGGCCATTCAAGAGGGCCTACTGAAAGGCAAAGCCAAGGGCGCTGTCGCCGAATTGGTCATGCAACTTGATACGTGGTCCGCGCTGGCCGAACAGCAAATCCGCTATCCCGGTGTGGATGATGAGGACGCTTTGGTCGAATCCGTTGATTATGTGCCCGCTGAAATCACCCATGTCGAATTGGCCGAACGTATTCTTGATGAGAGCGGTTACACGACGATGTGGCAAAACGACAAAACGCCTGAGGCTCCAGGCCGTTTGGAAAACCTCAAAGAGCTGGTCAAGGGCTTGGATGAGCATGACAATCTCAGCGGGTTTTTGGAAAACGTGGCCTTGAGTGTCGACAATGATGCCAATGAATATGACCCCAAAGTCACCATCATGACACTGCATGGGGCCAAGGGGCTTGAGTTTCCCGTGGTGTTTTTACCCGGTTGGGAAGAGGGGCTTTTCCCCTCTCAGCGGTCTATGGATGAAAGCGGTTTGAGCGGTCTCGAAGAAGAGCGGCGTTTGGCCTATGTGGGCATCACTCGCGCTGAGGAATTGTGTACGATTTCCTTTGCCAGCAATCGCCCCGTGTTTGGTCAATGGCAATCGCAGATGCCGTCACGATTCATCGACGAGATGCCCGCAGATCATATTGATGTATTGACCCCGCAAGCCGTGGGCAGCGGGTTTGGCACGTCACGGGCTGGATTTGGCGGTGGATCTGCGTCTTTCGATGACCGCGTATCCGATGCTGATGTGTATAATTCTCCGGGCTGGAAGCGGTTGCAAAGCCGTCAAAATCGCTCTCCTGCGGCCAAACCTGTGACGTTGGATATGAAGGCGACCACGTCTTTCACCACGGGGGATCGCGTCTTTCATGTCAAATTTGGCTACGGTGAGGTGATGGAAATTGAGGGCGATAAACTGACTGTTGAGTTTGATCACGCTGGGTCAAAAAAACTGGTCGCAAGTTTCGTGAAACCCGCGGCACAGGCAGATGACGCCCCTTTCTAAAGTCTGGTCTCAGTTTTTGTGAGCGATGAGAAAGAGTGTCGTGAGGCGAACCAAGCTCTGCATGCTTCGCAAAAGTAATTTACCTCACGTTAGGGTCGATGTGCGAAACTCAGAACTGTTGTTCTAGCCAAGGTACCGCACATGCCTCTCTATATTAATGCAATCGATTCGCAATTTGCTGCCTCCACTGGAAGCAATGTGAATAGCAGCCCTAATCGATCGAAGTTCGACTATCCGCCGACAAGTACAAGTAATCTGACGATCGAATCTCAGCCGGGGGATGATACGCCGTTTATTTTTTCCCCTGGCGACACATATACTGTGTCTTTCACAGGGAATGGCGCCGCCACTATTCAAGATGCCACTGTTGTTCGGTCTGACATCATCGGCGCAGGGCCAGAACATGCCATTGTTTTCGAGGGCTTAGATGAAAATGGCGATCTGACCCAAGTGGTGTGGACCCCTGAAATGGATCTTGAGGCATGGTATTTCGACAATTTTGTGGGTGGCCAGCCGCCTGAATTTTACAATACGGATATGGATGCGGGATCGACCTATCAGGCGATGTGTTTTGAGGCGTCTATGCGCATCGATACACCGTCAGGGCCGCGTTGCGCCGATGCGATCCGTGTGGGGGATTTCGTCACGACCCATGATGGGGGGGCGCAACCCGTAAAATGGATTGCGCATCGCAGTTTGCGTGCTTGGGGGCGATACGCACCTATTGTGTTCGAAGATCAAGCGATCGGCAACACGGGGGAATTGGTCCTGTCGCAGCAACATCGTGTTTTGATCCATGCGCCAGAAGCCCACGCAGCCTTTGGTACGGATGCCGTTTTGGTGCCTGCTGTTGCTTTTGTGAATGGCGAAACCATCCGCCTGCGCCCACGGTCTAGTATCGTTTATATCCATATTTTACTGGAAAATCATCACATTTTAACGGCGCAAAGCGTGGCCTGTGAGTCCCTTTTCCTTGGCGAGGTCTCGCGCGGAACAGCCGCGTGGATGTCTCGGGCTGAATCGGAAGAGATGATATCTGATACAGGTGACAGTGGCCTCAAGGCCGTGATGGAGTGGATGTCAGCACGCCAAGCAAGACCCTGTTTGTCCGTGCGCGAAGGAATGGGCTTGATTGCCCAAATAAAAGGACTTCCCCTATCTAAGCCTAAAATGCTTGTAGGGCCTGGGCGCAGTCGCCTTAGCCCCTATCATTTGAAGTCAGAAAACGGCTTGGACAATTGGTCCGAAGAAACCACAGCACTCCCTGCGTTTGCATCACTTCAGGTCAGTGACTTGCAGGCTGTATCCTAATGTTTTGAGCGCCCTGCGCCAAATCAGCATTTTTAAAGCCAATCTGTAATCAACGATATCACGCGCCGTTTTGCGCGGATCAAACCCATGGCATCTTTAGAATGAAAAACACCCGCGCCAGGGAGGAGAAGGCGCGGGTGTCTTTATGTCGAACCTAGATGGGAGGATCAGGTTCGAAAAATGAAGTGCTGCGACATCAGGGAGGAGGAAGATGCCGCAGCCTTGCCTAGGGTCCCTCAGGGAGGAGGAGGAGAGACCGAAGATGGTGTGGGCGTTAAGCCCGAATTTCTGCGGTGATGTCAGGGAGGAGGAAGACATCACCGCCTTGCTTTAGATCCCTCAGGGAGGAGGAGGAAGGACCCAAGACCGTGTGGGCGTTAAGCCCGAATATTTGCGGTGAAGCAGGGAGGAGGAAGCTTCACCGCGAGGTCATCAAGGCTTCAGGGAGGAGGAGAAGCCGTGAATTCCGGAAAATGTCGGCAGCGTTAGGGAGGAGGAAAACGCTGCCGTCGTATCAAGACCCAAGGGAGGAGGAGGGGCCTGATATAAGAAACTTAGTTGCCGTAGGCTGCTTCGAGTGCGATGGCTTTGATGCCAGAGCGGCTGAGGCCCAGATCGGTCAAGTCGCGGTCTGAGAGACCTTCGAGTTCCGCTTGTGTTTCGCGGTAAACGCGGTAGCGCGCCATGCGCTCGGCGACTGATTTTTTGATTGCGTTGAAACGGCCTGCAAGACCGAAGTCTGCTGTGTGTGTTGCGTTTGCGTATGCCATCGTTTGTAAACCTTAAGTGCGTGGGCGTTGGCCCGGATGTCTATGTCTTGGCGTCTTGCGTTGGTGTGTCGCTGTCTGCCTTTCTTGATACTGAATTTAGACGATTGCTGCAGATGCACAATCCACTCAATGGTCAATGCCGCCATGCAGAAAATGCATAGCAAATGCTGACCTATTTTTAAGCGCTTTGAGGCTTCTTGGGGAAAAGCGCAGGTGGATGGTGGTGCTGCCGGAACTTTCGTCCTATTTCAGAGGGTAAGTTTGACAGAAGGGACATTGATATGCCGATAGATCATGACACAATTATGAAGGCGCTTGGCGGGATCGCTTTGCCTAATGGTAAAAACCTTGCCGAAGGCGGCGTGGTTAAGGCGCTGACGCTCACAGATGGGGCGGTGTCTTTTGTGATTGAGGCGCCCGACGCATCTGCTGCACGCGCTTGGGATGCTGCCCGTGGGGATGCCGAGATTGCACTTAAGGCACTTGAGGGTGTTACATCTGTGTCTATCGTGATGACCGCACACAGTGGCACACCGTCAGCGCCCGCTGCACCCGCACCACCATCCGGTGCTGCGCCCAGTTTGAAAATCGGGCGTCACCCAACGCCGCAGCAAGGCAAGCAAGGTGTGCCTGGTGTGAAAAACATCATCGCCATTGCGTCTGGTAAGGGGGGCGTCGGTAAATCCACAGTCTCGTCCAACTTGGCTGTTGCTTTGGCGAAAATGGGTCGCAAGGTCGGTTTGCTGGATGCGGACATATATGGTCCCTCGCAGCCGCGCATGATGGGGGTGTCGAAAAAACCGGCTAGCCCTGATGGCGAAACCATTGAGCCGCTGCAGGCGCATGGGGTTACCATGATGTCCATCGGGTTGATGGTGGAAGAGGGTGAGGCGATTGTCTGGCGTGGGCCTATGTTGATGGGCGCGATGCAGCAGATGTTGGGCCAGGTAAAATGGGGCGAGCTGGATGTTTTGTTGATCGACCTTCCGCCCGGCACCGGGGATGTGCAGCTGACCTTGAGCCAAAAAACCGCTTTGACAGGCGCGATCGTGGTGTCGACACCACAAGATGTTGCCTTGCTTGATGCGCGCCGTGGGATTTCAATGTTTGAAAAGCTTGGCGTGCCTGTGTTGGGTCTCATTGAAAATATGTCGACCTATGTTTGCCCTGAATGTGGTCATGAGGCGCATATCTTTGGTCATGGTGGCGTGTCTGATGAGGCTGAAAAGATTGGCGTGCCGTTCTTGGCGGCTTTGCCTTTGTCCCTGCAGACGCGTCTGGCGGGGGATGGCGGCACGCCGATCGTTGCGACGGATGATGTGCTGGGGGAACCCTATATGCGCCTTGCGGATCGCTTGGTGCAGGGGGGGATTGCCTAGCAAGAGGCACTGACACTGTTAAGTTTATAAGACGCGCGAGGCGAAGGTCTCGCGCGTTTTCGTTTGGGCCTGTGATGGTGTAGTCCATTTTATGGTGTATTCATGGGAATGAGTGGGAATTTGTTTATTTCTTGCCTGATTTTCCAGTTTTTGGCTGATCTCTTGGGGTTGATACGTTTTTTTCATTTTTTTTGACAATTAGGCCCATGTCTATATGTAGTGCTATATTATTTATATGATCAATTTGTGGTAAATTTATCGTGATGTTCTTTTTTTGTTCATGCTTGTGGTGTGGTGTTGTGTAGGATTTTGACTGTGCTCACTTAAATAAAACCATTGATTACCATGAATTCCCATGCCATCTTAAGTACATCAGATGAGACGGGAATGAGCGGCACATCAAGAACCGCGAACATAATTAAAAACCAAGTCAGGCTTCATACAGGCACTCGCTTTCATCAGTACAACGAGATCCGGCGCGCGAGCGAGCAGACATCCCCCCCAGATGGCGCGCGCAGCTGGACATACCCCGAAAATCGGGGGCCCGGAAACGGGATTAGAGCGGCGAATTGAGCAGTGGCAGCAGCTCGGTTCGCCGTTTTCCGTAAAGCGCCTCGTGTTCGAGGTGAGGTGAATGTGTCCCGTATTGGACGCGTAGAATAAGGAGCGCCGCTTTGGCCGGCATGTTCATTGGCGAACACACCTTTAAGGTGGACGGAAAGGGGCGCGTGTCGATCCCTGCCGATTTTCGTCGTGAACTTGAAGAGGGTGATCCCCTTGCCAGTCAAACAGGCCGTCCGCGTATGGTGATCGTTTATGGTCACGATGCGCAAAAGCAATTGCAAGTTTACACTTATAATGACTACCGCGCGCTGGCCGCCGAAATTGCGCAAATGCCGCGTGGCTCGCAGCGTCGTAAAATCATGCAAAGTCTGATTTTGAACAAAGCGCGTCCGACTGAGGTCGATAGCGATGGTCGTTTGGTGTTGCCCCAAGCCTTGCGTGATAAGATCGGCCTTGATGGCACGGCTTATTTTGGCGGCATGGGGGAGACTTTTGAAATTTGGAAGCCTGAGACGTTTGAGGTCACAACAGCTTCTGTGACGGATGCATGGCTTGACGAACAGGGCGATGATTTCGATCCCTTGAGCCTTCTTAATGATTTGGAGGGCTGAGATATGACCTCTCCCGAGCAGACGATCCCTGAAAAAGCACCACATGTTCCTGTATTGCTGCGTCCGTTGTTGCGCCAATGTGCGCCTATATCCGGGCGTTGGTTGGATGGCACGTTTGGCGCTGGCGGTTACACTAAGGGTTTGATCGAGAGTGGTGCCGATTTGGTTTACGGTGTGGACCGCGATCCTTTGGCGCATGACATGGCGTCGAAATGGATCGGCGAGTACAACGGCAAAATCGAATTGGTTCTGGGCACTTTTGGTCAAATGGATGAATACGCCCAAGACCTTGACGGTGTTGTGCTGGATCTCGGCGTGTCCTCGATGCAGCTTGATTTGGCTGAACGTGGGTTTTCATTCATGAAAGACGGTCCGCTGGATATGCGCATGTCGCAAGATGGCCAGACGGCTGCTGATTTCGTGAACACCGCAGACGAGGCCGAATTGGCAGCCGTGCTGTTTCATTACGGCGAAGAAAAACAATCACGCAAGATCGCCAAGGCCATCGTTATGGATCGGGTCGAAAAAGAACCCTTCACAACCACACTGCAATTGGCGGGGTTGATTGAGCGTATTTTGCCGCGCAAAAAACCGGGTCAAAGCCATCCTGCCACGCGCACGTTCCAAGCGATCCGTATCGCGATCAATGACGAATTTGGTCAGTTGATCGAAGGTCTTGAGGCGGCTGAACGCGCGCTTGCGCCCGGTGGGCAGTTGGCCGTTGTGACGTTTCATTCGCTTGAGGATCGCGTCGTCAAACGTTTCTTGGCTGAGCGGTCGTCCACGGGCGGCGGCGGGTCGCGCTATGCGCCTGTGATGGCTGAAAAAATCCCTGCGTTTGAAAAGCTCTCCAAAGCGATTGGTCCTGATGAGGACGAACTTGAACTC
The DNA here is from genome assembly GCA_047630475.1 of Celeribacter sp. GTDB lineage: Bacteria > Pseudomonadota > Alphaproteobacteria > Rhodobacterales > Rhodobacteraceae > Celeribacter. The sequence continues at coordinate 26,865 of JBLHXX010000015.1, forward strand.
AACCCGCGTGCCCGTTCGGCGCGGCTTCGGGTTGCCCGTAGAACATCTGCCCCTGCCGCGAGCGTTGAGCGTGCAGGTCTTGGCTTGCCAAAGCCTGTTTTGTCACGAGGTGCTCGCTAATGCGTTCTGTTTACATCGTTTTATCCGCTTTGTTCGTTATGGGGCTTGCCGTTTGGGCCTATAAAGAGAACTACGCCACCCAAGAGGTGCTGCGCAATGTCAGCCAAATTCAACGCGATATCGGCCACCAGCGCGAAGAACTGGCTGTGCTGCGCGCCGAATGGGCCTATTTGAACCGTCCGGGGCGGTTGCGCGATTTGGCAGAGTTGAATTTCGATCGTTTGGGATTGTTACCATTGTTGCCAGAGCAATTTGGTATCGTTCAAAATGTGGCCTTTCCGGTTGAGCAAGACATCTTGATGGAATTGGACGAACCCATTGCCGTGGTCGGTCGTTTGGAGGCCATTTCGCAATGAGCAATCGCACACCGCTGCGCCCTTTGGCGCGTATCTTGAAGGCGAGATCATCAGGTGAAAACCCTGATACGATCGAGCGCGAGAACCTGCGGCTGCGTCATGAAGAAATGCGCGATTCCACCCGCTTGCGCGCCGAAGGGCGTTTGCTGGTTTTAGGGCTGTGCTTTGTCTCAGCTTTCGTCGTTGTTGGTCTGCGTATGGGGCAGGTGGCGGCCTCAAATCCCGAAGAACCCCGTGCGGTCACAACCGGCACATCCATTTTGGCGCAGCGCAGCGATATTGTGGATCGCAACGGCCGTATTTTGGCAACCAATCGCACCACTCATAGCCTATACGCCCAACCGCACGAAATGATCGACCCGCTTCATGCGGCCAAAGAACTGGCAAAGATTTTTCCAGACCTCAACGAAGAGCGTTTGATCCGTGATTTCACCGGCAAGCGTAAGTTTTTGTGGATCAAAAAACAAATCGCGCCAGAGCAACAGCAAGCGGTGCATGACATTGGTGATCCGGGGCTTTTGTTTGGCCCACGGGAATCGCGTTTGTACCCCAATGGCAAATTGGCGGGTCACATTTTGGGGGGCACGAAATTTGGCCGCGAAGGTGTGATGAGCGCGGAAATCGTTGGGCAATCTGGGATTGAACGTTACCGCGATGAATATCTGCGTGATCCGGCCAATGGCGACAAACCGTTGCAACTGTCGCTGGATCTGTCGGTGCAATCCACCATGCGCGAAGTGTTATTTGGCGGCATGCATTTGCTGAATGCTAAGGGCGCCGCTGCCGTTTTGATGGATGTGCACACCGGCGAAATCGTATCGATGGTGTCTTTGCCTGATTTTGATCCCAATGGACGGCCAACTTTTGCGGGCCAAAACGCCGCTGACAACCCACGGTTCAACCGTGCGGTGCAGGGCGTGTATGAGCTGGGCTCGACTTTTAAAATTTTTGCCGCCGCACAAGCGATGGAACTTGGGATCATGAACCCGAACACCATGGTGCCTGCCACGCCGCCCTTTCGCTGGGGCAAGCATAAGATCGGCGAATTTGAGGGGCACAATTACGGTCCATCGTTGTCTTTGACGGATATGATCGTCAAATCCTCGAACGTGGCCACCGCGCATGTCGCCCAGCAAATCGGTGTGGCGCGCCAAAAGGCGTTTCTCAAATCGTTGGGCTTTTTCGATGCAACGCCCGTGGAATTGACCGAAGCCTCTGGCGCAAAACCACTTTTGCCGCCCAATTGGTCTGAGTTGTCGACGATCACCATCGGATTTGGTCATGGGTTGTCTGCCTCTCCGCTGCATCTGGCGACGGCATATTCGTCGCTTTTGAACGGTGGCACGCGGGTGATCCCAACGTTGCTCAAACACCAAGGTCCTGTTCGGCCGGGCCTGCGTGTCGTGCGCCCCGAAGTGTCCGCCGCTGCACGAGGTATGTTGCGCGCTGTTGTGGCCGAGGGCACGGCGTCCTTTGGCGATGTGCGTGGATACAAAGTTGCTGGTAAAACCGGCACGGCCGATAAGCCGCGCGAAAATGGCAGAGGCTATTATAAAGACAAAACCATCACCACGTTTGCGTCTGTGTTCCCCGCGGATGAGCCCAAATATGTGCTTGTGGTGACGCTGGACGAAGCGGTTGAAACCTCTGGGCCCAAACCGCGCCGTACGGCCGGTTGGACGGCTGTTCCTGTGGCCGCCGAAGTGATCCGCCGCGTCGCCCCGATTTTGGGCATTCGGCCCGATATTGAAACCCTCGCGCTGGGGCAGTAAACGTCTAAGCAACATTAGTTTTATCAAAGGCAGCTGCGCGCATGGCAAAAACGCTTTCCGAATTGGGGCTCACAGCAAAAGGGGGGCGTGATGTCCCCATCAGCGGGCTGGCCGTCGACAGTCGCGACGTGCGTGCCAACATGTTGTTTGCGGCACTCCCCGGCGCAAATGTGCATGGCGCGGCCTTTATCACTTATGCGTTGCGCATGGGGGCGACGGCGATTTTGACCGACCCTGAGGGCGCGCAGATTGCCGCCGATGAGATTGCCGAACATGATCCCGCGATGGTGATTGTCGAAGATCCGCGTCAGGCGTTGGCTTATACGGCTGCGCTTTGGTATGGGCGCCAACCCGAGGCAATGGTCGCGGTGACGGGCACCAACGGCAAAACATCTGTGACGAATTTCACCCGTCAAATTTGGCAACTCATGGGCCAGCGCGCGATCAATATCGGCACCACAGGTGTCGAGGGCGATTGGCAAACCCCAAGCCCAAACACCACGCCTGAGCCGATCACCTTGCATAAGATGTTGTATGATGCGGCTGTCGCGGGGGTGACCCATGGCGCGATGGAGGCGTCGAGTCACGGATTGTCGCAACGTCGTTTGGACGGGGTGCGTCTGATGGCGGCTGGGTTCACCAATTTTACCCAAGACCATCTGGATTATCACGAAACCTTTGAGGCGTATTTCGCGGCCAAAGCTGGTCTGTTCACCCGTGTCTTAACTGAGGACGGCGTGGCGGTGGTTAATATTGATGACGCCAAAGGTATGGAAATTGAGACACTGTGTGCCGAGCGTGGCATCGATGTCATGCGTATCGGGCGCTCTGATGCCGCAGATTTGCGCATTTTGGGGCAGCGCTTTGATGCGACAGGTCAAGATTTACGCGTCGATTTTGTTGGCAATATCTACCAAGTGCGCCTTGATTTGATCGGTGGGTTTCAGGCCGAAAACGTCATGGCCGCTGCGGGTCTCGTGATGGCGTGTGGTGGTGATCCAGAAGAAGTGTTCTCATGTTTGCCTGAATTGGCGGGCGTGCGCGGGCGCATGCAACACGCGGCAACCCGTGGCAATGGCGCGGCTGTTTTCGTCGACTATGCTCACACGCCAGACGCTGTGGCGACCGCGATCAAAGCGTTGCGCCCCCATGTGATGGGCCGTGTGATTGCGGTGATTGGCGCAGGCGGCGACCGCGATACCAGCAAGCGTCCTTTGATGGGGCAGGCGGCCGCAGAGGCCGCAGATGTGGTGTTTGTGACCGATGACAATCCGCGCTCAGAAGACCCCGCAGACATTCGTGCCGCTATTATGGCGGGTGCGCCAAACGCGATCGAGGTGGCCGATAGGTCCGAGGCAATTTTACGCGCGGTTGACGCGCTGCAATCTGGCGATGCGTTAATCGTCTGTGGCAAGGGGCATGAAAGCGGGCAGGTTGTTGGCGATATTGTCTATCCCTTTGATGATGTTGAACAGGCCTCGATCAGTGTAGCGGCTTTGGATGGCGCATTGTGACGCCGCTTTGGACCTCATCAGATGTGGTCCAAGCAACCGGTGGGGCATCCACCGTTGAGTGCGATATTTTGGGTGTTTCGATTGACACGCGCACGGTGCAGCGCGGTGATTTGTTTGTCGCTTTGACGGACACGCGTGACGGGCATGATTTTGTTGCACAAGCGTTTGAACGTGGCGCTGTGGCGGCTTTGGTCAGCCGTGTACCCAAGGGCGTGGAGGCTGATGCGCCTTTGATCCTCGTCGATGATGTGTTGACTGCGCTGCAAAATCTAGGCCGTGCTGCACGGGCGCGCATGTCAGGTCAAGTGATCGGAGTAACAGGATCCGTTGGCAAAACCTCGACGAAAGATATGTTGCAGGTGATTTTGCAGGGGCAAGGCGCGGTGCATGCCTCGATTGCCAGCTATAACAATCATTGGGGCGTGCCTTTGACGCTCGCGCGGATGCCAAAAGACACAGATTTCGCGGTGATCGAAATTGGCATGAGCCAGCCTGGCGAGATCGCGCCTTTGTCAAAGCTGGCGAGGCCTGATGTGGCGATGATCACAACTGTGGCACCGGCGCATATGGCCGCTTTTAGCAGTGTTGATGCAATTGCCATAGAAAAAGCTGCTATTTTTAAAGGGCTTGGCGTCAATGGCGTGGCGGTGATCCATGGCGATGTGCCGCAGGCCCATCTATTGCGCAAGGCTTGGACCGGCGAAACGATTGCGTTTGGCGTCACAGAACGCACTGACGCGCAGCTCAGGTCTGTGTCTGTGATCGACACTGTGACCGTGGGCGAGGCACGTATCGATGGCATAGATCATCTGTTTCGTTTGAACGCGGCTGGGAGTCATTTTGCCACCAATGCCGTTGGGTGTCTGGCCGTTGTGCAGGCGCTTGGCGCGGATGTGACATTGGCAGCGCGGGCCTTGTCGCAGTGGGTTCCGCGTGCGGGGCGCTGCGCGCGTGAGACAATTCTGCTCGATCCCGTTGAGATCGATCAAACGCTTGAGTTGATCGATGATGCCTTTAACGCCAACCCCAGTTCGGTCACCGCCAGTCTTGAGGTCTTGGCCTCAGCCAAAGTCACCGATGGTATCGGACGGGTGATGCGCGGGCGTCGGGTGGCGTTTTTGGGCGATATGTTAGAGCTTGGCTCAAACGAGTTGGCCGAACATGCCGCTTTGGCTGATGTGCCTTGGCTTGCAGGTATTGATGTGGTGCATTGTGTTGGGTCGCGTATGCTGGCGCTCTACACTGTTTTGCCGTTACAAAAACGGGGGCGTTGGTTTGAGACGGCTGGCGACGCATTTCCACAGTTGCGCCACTTGGTTGATGCAGGGGATGTGGTATTGCTCAAAGGGTCTAAGGGATCAAATATCAGCCAATTGGTTGACGGCATCCGAAACTTGGGGCATCCGCAGCAAGAATTATAAGCGGTCACGCCAACGTCTGGCGGGCCAAAGTTAGAGGTACGAGAACAGATGTTATATTGGTTGGCCCAACTGTCAGACGGCGGTGATTTTTTCAACTTGTTTCGCTATATCACCATGCGGGCAGGCGGGGCGTTTTTCACCGCTTTGATTTTTGGCTTTATCTTTGGTCGCCCGTTGATCGATTTGTTGCGTCGCAGGCAGGGCAAAGGTCAGCCCATTCGCGATGATGGCCCCGAGAGCCATTTCGCCAAAGCGGGCACGCCAACCATGGGCGGGCTGTTGATTTTAACGGCTTTGTTGACCTCGACGTTGCTTTGGGCGCGGTTGGACAACGGCTATGTTTGGCTGGTTCTGTTTGTCACCTTCGCTTACGGCGCGATTGGATTTGCCGATGATTTTGCCAAAGTGTCTAAAGCCAATACCAAAGGCGTCTCGTCTAGAATTCGCCTGATCCTTGGGCTTGTGATCGCTGTCATTGCAGGGCTTTGGGCGTCATTCTTGCACCCTGAACAATTGACCAACCAACTTGCGTTGCCGATCTTCAAAGACGTTCTGCTCAACATGTCCTTTGCTTTTGTCCCTTTCGCTGTGATCGTCATCGTGGGCTCTGCCAATGCTGTGAACCTCACCGATGGTTTGGATGGGCTTGCCATTATGCCGGTGATGATTGCCGCGGGCACCTTGGGCGTGATCGCCTATGTGGTGGGCCGTGTGGACTACACCGAATACCTTGGCCTGCATTACGTGCCGGGCACCGGTGAAATTCTGATCTTTACCGCTGCTTTGATCGGTGGGGGGCTTGGCTTTTTGTGGTACAATGCGCCGCCTGCCGCTGTGTTCATGGGCGATACAGGGTCTTTGGCTTTGGGGGGCGCGCTTGGTGCCATCGCTGTGGCCACCAAACACGAAATCGTTTTGGCCATCGTTGGCGGCCTGTTCGTGGTCGAAGCCCTGTCTGTGATCATCCAAGTTCTATACTTCAAACGCACCGGTAAGCGCGTGTTCTTGATGGCGCCTATTCATCACCATTACGAGAAAAAAGGCTGGGCCGAATCCACCATCGTCATCCGCTTTTGGATCATCTCTTTGGTGCTGGCATTGATCGGTCTGGCGACCCTGAAATTGCGCTAGGGGCTTTTCTGTTTCGACACTCTACAAAAGCCTTCACCCGTTGGGTGGGGGCTTTTTCTTTGGTCAAAATCACGACATTTGTGCGGTTTCCCGCTTAAGGGGAGTGATTTTTTACAAATTTTATATAAAAATATTATTTTACATCAGTGGCTTATAGAAGTCTCCCTTGCGTCATAGGGGGCTTTTGAGGCGATTTTTCCCCGCTGACGTGGCTAGAGTTTTTGATCCAAATCCGTATGTTTAAGTCAGGTTCACGGAGCGCAGATGTGCCACATCCGACAATGTTATGAGCCGTATTGTGATGTTGAGTGAGAGGTTGACTGATATGAGTGTTACCAAAATTCGCCACAAGTTTGTTGAGATTGAAGAACGTCCTGAACGTGGAGAGGTGCGGGCAAATTTGCGTCTTGTGTTTTATCTTGAAGGCATCGGTGAGTGCTCGCAGCGCCACACAGTTTCCGTGCAAACCGACGATTTTTCCCGTAAACGTCGCTACAAAATGGCGTTGGTGGGGGCGGCTTGGGATAGGGTGCATCTGTATTTTGACGGGGTGGATGATGATGATAACCCTAATATTTTTGCGTCAATTGGCTGGGTTGATGATGTGAATGACGACTTAACCATAGAGTTGGGCGACATTTTGCGCACAGCAGCTTAACGCTGTGCACTGTTGTCGACGTTTCGTGAGGGGGGTCTTACGCAATCCCTCATCACAGAATGTCTGGCGTGGATCATTTTCTTTACGGATTTGTCGGTTTTTCACCAAATCAAAGCGTTTAAAGCGAGGCAACCCTTGTGCCGCCTCTCCGATATAGGATCAATGTCGCTTAAGTTTAAGCGAGGATGCGGATATGATTCCAGTATATGGGTATGACGGACAAAACGTGGCCATTTTAGGCCTTGGGCGCTCTGGCATGGCCACGGCACGCGCTTTGGTCGCAGGCGGGGCGGAGCCGATTTGCTGGGACGACAGTGTCGAGGCGCGCGAGGCGGCCCAGAGTGAAGGCTATACCCTACGCGATCTGAGCAAGCACGAGGCCTTTGACGGCATCGCAGCTCTTATAGTGTCGCCCGGTATTCCGCATCTCTACCCAGAGCCCAATAAAATCATCCAAGCCGCATGGACCGCAGGGGTGCCCGTGGACAATGACATCGGCTTGTTCTTCCGATCCTTTGGGTCGGGCGATTGGATGGACCACGACACGCCGCCGCGCATCATCGCGGTGACGGGATCGAACGGCAAATCCACCACCTCGGCATTGATCCACCACATTCTCACCGCAACCGGCACGCCCGCGCAATTGGCGGGCAATATCGGGCGCGGGGTGTTGGATTTGGACGAACCAGAAGACGGCGAAGTGATTGTCTTGGAGCTCTCATCCTACCAAACAGATTTGGCACGTTCCATGACGCCAGACATTGCTGTCTTCACCAATCTGTCCCCCGATCATTTGGATCGTCACGCAGGCATGGGCGGCTATTTCGCGGCCAAGCGGCGGTTGTTTGCAGAAGGCGGACCAGACCGCGCGATCATTGGCGTGGATGAGGTCGAAGGACAATATATGGCCAATCAATTGGTCGATAGTTTCGCCGATGGGCGTCTGATCCGCATTTCCAGCGGGCAGAAACTCAAAAGCGAGGGGTGGAACATTTATGCTCACAAGGGGTTTTTGTCTGAATGGCGCAAAGGGCGTCAGGCGGGGTCGATCGATCTGCGCGAGATTGCCGGATTGCCCGGCGCGCACAATCACCAAAACGCTTGTGCCGCTTATGCCGCCTGTCGTGCGATTGGCACCTCGCCAAAACTGATTGCAGAGGCATTGAACAGTTTTCAAGGTCTGCCACATCGCAGTCAAGTTGTGGGCGAAAAAGACGGTGTGCGTTTTGTGAATGACAGCAAAGCCACCAATGTCGACGCGGCAGGCAAGGCGTTGCAGGCGTTCAAGTCGATCCGCTGGATTGCGGGCGGCATGGGCAAAGACGGCGGTATTGCAGAACTGTCTGAGCATTTGGGTGCCGTGACCAAGGCTTATTTGATCGGATTTTCCGCCAAAGAGTTCGCGCTGCAATTGGGGGATACACCCTATGAGCTGTGCGACACGATGGATGTTGCTGTGGCAAAGGCGGCGGCTGAGGCGCAAAATGGCGACACGGTTTTGCTGGCCCCTGCTGCGGCCTCTTTTGATCAATATCCAAACTTTGAAGCACGCGGTGATGATTTCATCGCACAGGTCGAGGCGCTGTTGTAGCCCGTCACAGTTTCAGCGCGTCATAGGTGTCTTTCAACCCGCGCGCTGATGCGGCCAAAGCGCTATGTTCCTCTGGGCTCAAATCCGGAAAGATCTCTGTGTCTGCGCCCTTTGCGCCGATGATGCGCGGTATCGACAGGGCCACGGTCTCGACACTTTCGATATGGGGCGTCACGCAAGACACCGACAACACGGCTTGTTCGTCAGTGGCAATGGCGCGCACGATGCGTTCCAACCCCGCGCCGATCCCGTACCACGTCGCGCCTTTGCCTTTGATGATGGTCTCGGCCGCGCCGCGCACGCCTGTATCGATGGCGTGTTTGATGTCTGTCGTCAGCGGCACGCCGCGTTGCGAGGCAAAATCGGCCAAAGGCAGCGCGCCAACACGGGCTGAATGCCATGCCAAAACTTCGCTGTCGCCATGTTCACCCAACACATAGGCATGAACCGAATGGGCCGCGATCCCAAGATGCAAGCCCAGCAAATGACGAAACCGCGCTGTGTCCAAAATGGTGCCAGAGCCGATCACGCGGGCAGGGGGCAAGCCGCTCAGTTCGGTGGCGATTTGGGTCATAATATCGACGGGATTGGATGCGATGAGCAAAATGGTGTGCGGGGCCAGCGGGCCAAGGTCTGACAAAATGGCACGGAACACATCCTTGTTGCGTGACAGTAAATTCAAACGGCTCTCGCCCGGCTTTTGCCCAACGCCCGCCGCCAAAATGATGACACTCGCGTCTGTGATGTCAGCAGAGGTTCCGAAGGTCACGCGTGTGGCGGATGAAAATGGAACCGCATGGGCGATGTCTTGGGCCTGTGCGCGGGCGAGATCTGGGTTTTTATCAACAAAAATGATGTCGCTGGCGGTGCCTTTGAGGGCGATCGCGTAACCTGCGGCAGAGCCCACCATACCGGCGCCGATGATGCCAATTTTCATGCGAACTGTCCCAACTGTTTTATGCGTTCATCAAAATATGGCGCGAGCATGAATTCAGCGCAATGACGTCGATCAAAGACTCGGGCTGATTTGGACATAAGACCTGTCGGCAGAACATCGCCCGTCAAAGGGCATCGGCGCAATCTGTAGTAGCAAAACACCCCAAACCCCGCTACATTGTCTACATAGATCCGCAAAAGCGGACAAAGGCAGTAAAAGGCATAGGCAGTCCCATGACAGAAATGGTTTATGGTTCAATTCCCGCACGGGAAGGGGAGCCGGTTCTTCCGCGTTGGTGGCGTACGATCGACAAATGGACGTTGTCGTGCGTTTTCATGTTGTTTGGCATCGGTATTTTGCTGGGCTTGGCGGCCTCTCCCCCCTTGGCTGAGAAAAACAATCTGCCCTATTTTTATTTTGTGCAACGTCAGGTTTTCTTTGGCTGTATTGCGCTGGTTATTATGGTTCTCGTGACCATGATGGACCCGCATAAAGTGCGCCGCTTTGCTGTTGTTGGATTTGTTGGGGCCTTTATCGCCTTGGCTTTGTTGCCTTTTTTCGGAACGGACTTTGGTAAAGGCGCTATGCGGTGGTTTTCCTTTGGATTTGCCTCTGTGCAGCCTTCTGAATTTTTAAAGCCTGCTTTTGTGGTCACATCTGCTTGGCTGATTGCCGCCGCTTTGGAAGTGGGCGGGCCACCTGGCCGACTTTACTCCTTTATGTTGACGTCCGTGGTTGTCGTCATGTTGGCGCTGCAACCCGATTTCGGGCAGGCCTCATTGGTGTTGTTCAGCTGGGGTGTGATGTATTTTGTGGGCGGCGCGCCGCTTTTGTTGCTGATCGGTTTGGCGGGTTTGGTCGTGCTGGGCGGGACCGTTGCGTATAACGGCTCAGAGCACTTTGCGCGGCGCATTGACGGGTTTTTGAACCCAGACATCGACCCCACAACGCAGATCGGCTATGCCACCAACGCGATCCGCGAGGGCGGTTTTTTCGGCGTTGGTGTGGGCGAGGGCACGGTGAAATGGTCCCTGCCTGATGCGCATACAGATTTTATCATTGCTGTGGCTGCCGAAGAGTACGGGATGATTTTGGTCGTCACTATTATCGCCCTTTACGCGACCATCACGGTGCGGTCTTTGTGGCGTCTGCTGCGTGAACGCGATCCGTTTATCCGTCTTGCTGGCACGGGGTTGGCCTGTGCGTTTGGCATTCAGGCGTTCATCAATATGGGCGTCGCTGTGCGGCTTTTGCCCGCCAAAGGCATGACCTTGCCGTTTGTGTCCTATGGTGGGTCATCCGTGATTGCATCGGGTATTGCCCTTGGTGCGCTTTTGGCGTTTACCCGCACGCGCCCCCAAGGTGAAATCGGTGATCTGTTGATCCGCCGGGGCCGTTGAGTTGATGCTTTGAAAGGGACTGTTATGTCTGGTTATTCCCCACTTGTCGTGATCGCCGCTGGCGGCACGGGCGGGCATATGTTTCCTGCGCAATCCTTGGCCGAAGTGCTGTTGTCACGCGGATGGCGGGTGAAACTCACCACCGATCCACGCGGTGCACGCTATGCTGGCGGCTTTCCCGATGCTGTCGAAATTGAGGTTTTGACCTCTGGTACTTTTGCGCGCGGCGGGATCATTGCCAAATTGGGCGTGCCGTTTAAAATTGCAGGCGGCGTTCTCAATGCGATGCGAAAATTTCGCAAAGATCGCCCCAATGTTGTTATCGGCTTTGGCGGCTATCCGGCCATTCCATCTGTGGCCGCTGCCACATTGATGAAATTGCCACGGATGATTCATGAACAAAATGGCGTTTTGGGACGTGTGAACACAGTGTTCGCTCCCAAAGTGGCACAAGTAGCCTGCGGTGTTTGGCCAACAGATTTACCCGAAGGCTCGACAGGCGTGCATGTGGGCAATCCCGTGCGCGGCGCTGTTTTGGACCGCGCTGGTGCGTCCTATATTTCGCCCGGTGATTATCCGATGGAAATTTTGATTTTAGGCGGCAGCCAAGGCGCACGCATCACATCCGATGTGGTTCCTGAGGCGATCACGAACCTGCCCGAACACATCCGCAAACATTTGCGCGTGAGCCAACAAGCCCGCCCCGAAGATGTGGAACGCGTTGAGCAACATTACGCACAGCACGGTATGGCGGCAGACGTGAAGACGTTTTTTGATGATGTGCCCAATCGCATGGCCGAAGCGCAATTGGTGATTGCCCGCTCTGGCGCATCGACTGTGGCGGATATTTCCGTCATAGGTCGGCCAAGCATTTTGATCCCTTTTGCGGCGGCCACCGGCGATCACCAGACCGCCAATGCGCGTGGCTTGGTCGCGGCAGGCGCGGCCATTATGATCCCCGAAAGCCAATTGACAGTCGCAAGTTTGTCCGAGCAAATTACATTGGTTTTGGGCAATGCAGATGGCGCTGCTGCGATGAGCCGGGCTGCGTTGTCGGTTGGCAAACCTGAGGCTGCGCACGAATTGGCCGCCCTTGTTGAGGCATTGGCCGTATAATATTCTCGGCTCACGACCTGAGCTGTACCGCGATAGAAAAGAGACACGATATGAACGCATCCGCCACCAAGCTTCCCACAGAAATGGGCCCCATCCACTTTGTCGGCATCGGCGGCATCGGCATGTCTGGCATCGCAGAAGTGTTGCTGGATCATGGCTATAGCGTTCAGGGCTCGGATTTGAAGGCCTCCAAAATCACCAAGCGTCTAGAGGAATTAGGCGCGCGGGTGTTTGTGGGACAAAAGGCCGAAAACCTTGACGGGGCCGCAGTTGTGGTCATTTCAAGTGCGATCAAACCAGGCAATCTTGAATTGGATGCGGCGCGTTTGATGGGGCTGCCTGTTGTGCGCCGTGCCGAAATGCTAGCCGAATTGATGCGGTTGAAATCCAACATTGCCGTGGCGGGGACGCACGGAAAAACCACCACAACGACCATGGTTGCAGCACTTTTGGATCAAGGTGGCATCGACCCGACCGTGATCAACGGCGGCATCATTCACGCCTACGGATCGAACGCGCGCGTTGGCGCCAGCGATTGGATGGTGGTGGAAGCCGATGAGAGCGATGGCACGTTCAACCGCTTGCCCGCGACCATCGCGATTGTGACCAATATCGACCCCGAACACATGGAACATTGGGGGGATTTCGACACATTGCGCCAAGGGTTCTTGGATTTCGTGTCCAACATTCCGTTTTATGGTTTGGCCGTGTGCTGTACCGATCACCCCGAAGTGCAAACGCTTGTGGGCAAGATCACCGATCGCCGTGTTGTGACGTTCGGGTTCAACGCGCAAGCGGACGTGCGGGCGATCAATTTGAGCTATAAAAAAGGCGTGGCGCATTTCGACATCGCATTGCAGCAAGACGGTATCGTGATTGAGGGATGTTCTTTGCCAATGCCGGGGGATCACAATGTGTCCAACGCTTTGGCCGCAGTCGCCGTGTCGCGTCATTTGGGCATGAAGCCGGATGAAATTCGCGAAGCTTTGGCCAATTTCGGTGGTGTGAACCGTCGCTTTACCCGCGTGGCGGAAGTGAACGGCGTGACGATTATTGACGATTACGGCCATCATCCCGTGGAAATCGCCGCCGTTTTGAAAGCGGCGCGTCAAGCCACAGAAGGCCGTGTGATCGCCGTGCATCAACCGCACCGTTTCAGTCGCTTGCATTCCCTGTTTGAGGATTTTTGCACCTGTTTCAACGAGGCCGATGTGGTCGGCATCGCTGATATTTTCTCGGCGGGCGAAGATCCGATTGAGGGTGCTGGCCGTGATGATCTTGTCGCGGGTTTGATCCGTCACGGACACCGCCATGCCCGCGCAGTGACATCCGAGGAAGATTTGGAACGTCTTGTGCGCGAGCAAGCCCGCGATGGGGATATGGTCGTGTGCCTTGGGGCAGGGACCATTTCAACATGGGCTTACGGCCTTGCGGATCGCCTGACCAAAGCCTAGCTCGATTATATTTACCATAGGAGATTTTCCATGAGCACCGCTTTGAAGCGCCGTATAGGTCCTGGTCTTTTGACAGCATACGGTGTCGGGGTGATGGTTGGGGCTGGAATATACGTTTTGGTCGGCGCTGTGGCCGCTGAAGCGGGCCTTTATGCGCCTTTGGCGTTCTTGCTGGCGGGATTGATTGCTGCTCCATCCGCACTGTCCTATTGCGAATTTTCCACCCGCATTCCCGAGGCCGCAGGCGAAGCCGCCTATGTAGAGGCGGGGTTTTCCGCGCGCTGGTTGGGCGTGCTTGTGGGACTTGCCGTGACCATTGCTGGCACGTTGTCTGCTGCGGCAGTTTTGCGAGGCGGTGCAGGGTACCTTACAGGATTTGTTGACATCAAACTGGAATACGCCGTGATCGGTTTGGGTGTGATGCTGACACTTGTGGCGTTGGTCGGGGTTTTGGAAAGCCTTGCTTTGGCAGCTGTGTTTACGCTTGTTGAATTGGCCG